>NCGF01000031.1 GCA_002281485.1 Sphingomonas sp. 28-66-16 | reverse complement strand
CATCGCCTTGCGGCAGGGCTCGAGCGTACGCTGGATCAAATCTTCGACGAGGCGCTCGAGATCCGACCGCGTGATCGTCTTGACGAGATGCTTCGGGCCATTCTGATCGGCGGTGATGAAGGGCAGGTTGACCTCGGTCGAGGCTGCCGACGACAGCTCGATCTTGGCCTTTTCGGCGCCTTCCTTGAGGCGCTGCAGGGCAAGCTTGTCCTTGGTCAGGTCGATGCCCTCGGCCTTTTTGAAATCTTCGGCCAGGAAGTTGAGCAGCTTGTTGTCGAAATCCTCGCCGCCAAGGAAGGTGTCGCCGTTGGTGGCCTTCACCTCGAAGACGCCGTCGCCCTGGGCGTCGTTGAAATAGGCGGGCACGGTGATCACCGCCTGCGTGACGGTCTCGCCCAGATAGCTCTCGGCGGTTTCCTTCATCTTCTGCAGCGTGAAAGCGGAAATCTGTGCAGGCGAATAATCCTCGCCGCCGGCCTTGACCCAGGCGTCGCCGTTGGAGCCCTTGACGATATGATAGGGCACCAGTTCGGTGTCCTTCTTGGTGATCGGGTCGTCGAAGCGGCGACCGATGAGGCGCTTGACCGCGAACACGGTGTTTTCCGGGTTGGTGACGGCCTGGCGCTTGGCCGGCTGGCCGACCAGTCGCTCGCCATCCTTGGCGAAGGCGACGATCGATGGCGTCGTGCGCGCGCCCTCGGCGTTTTCGATCACCTTGGGCTTGCCGCCCTCCATCACAGCGACGCAGCTGTTGGTGGTGCCCAGATCAATTCCGATTACTTTTGCCATGGTCCTTGTCGGTCCCCGTCAGGTTGAATTAGCCCGAATGGACGGCACCCTCGCACCGCCATTCCAATGTCCGGGATATAGGGGGGCTTTTGCTTGCCGCAAGATTGCAGCCTTTCTAGAAGTGCGACGTTTATCCCGGAGTGGGAGTCCGAAGATGCGCCTGATCATTACCCTCGTGGCCGCAGCGACGCTGTCGGCGTGCGGCCAGCCCGCCCAAATCTATGTCGACAAGGGCTACGTCCGATTGCCCGCCGTGAAGACCAATCCCGGCGTCGCCTATTTCACGCTCCATGGCGGCAAGGATTCGACCAAGTTGTTGAGCGTGACCTCGCCGACCGCGATCAAGACCGAATTGCACGAGAGCATGACCCAGGGCGGCATGAGCACGATGGTGCCGATCAAGGAAATTCCCGTGCCCGCCAAGGCCAGTATCGCGTTCGCGCCGGGCGGCAAGCACGTGATGCTGTTCACGATCAACCCGACCGTAAAGCCGGGCGACACGATGCCGCTGATCTTCACCTTCGCGAACAATCTGCGGATCGAATATGATGCGCCGGTGATCGCGGCGGGCGACGCACCGCCCAAGCAATAGTCGTGGCCGGGCAGCGGCGCGGACTGACGCCCGGGGAAATGGCGCTCGCCCGCTCGGTGTTCGGCGAGTCGATCGATTATGCCCCGGTTGGTATCATCAACCGGAAATGGGCCTTTTTCCAGCCGCGCGAGACCGTGATGGCGCCGCGCGGCCATATCCATTTTCATCCGCTCGGCTCCCGGTACCACCCCGATTTCGCGGTTGCGTCGATCGCCGACCAGGGGCTGTTCATCCACGAGATGGTGCACGTCTGGCAGCATCAGCAAGGCCTGTTCCTGCCGCTGCGCCGCCACCCTTTCTGTCGATACCGCTACACCTTGCAGCCGGGCCAGCCGCTCGAGCGCTATGGCATCGAGCAACAGGCCGAAATCGTCCGCCACGCCTTTCTGCTGCGCAACGGCTGGGCGATCGAAGGCGCCGCGCCGCTCGCTTGCTACGAGGGCCTGTTGCGCTTCCGCTAGCGCCGAGTCGCTGGTCCTGACGTCGCGAAGCGCCTATTGATGGTATCAATAGAAACCATTTTGCGGATTCTCCGATCATGACCCAGACCATCACCCGGACCGTGCGGATGCGCGACCTCGGCCATTACGGCTTGTCCGCCGCGCGCGGCTTCCTCTCCGCCGCCGAAATCGACGAGGTATCGCTGCCCGACGACTTTGCCGAGGTCGAGGAGGCGGCCGCGATGCTGCCGGCGCTCGTGGCCACCGGGCGGGTGCGGCATTGGCTCAAGGGTCTGCCGATCCCCGATATGGCGGGGTTTCTGGCGACCGCGAGCGAGGCAGAAATCGGCGTCGCGATGGTCCGCTATTCGTTCATGGTCCAGGCCCATGTCTGGGGCGAGACGTCGCCGCCGACAGCGCTGCCCGCCAATCTCGCGATCCCGTTCGTGGCGATCTCGGATCGGCTGGGCCTGCCGCCGGTGATGAACTATGCCGGCTACGTCCTCGACAATTATTATCGCCTCGACAAGGCCGAGGGGCTGACGCTCGACAATCTGGCGATGGACCAGCATTTCGGCGGCGGCAGCGACGAGAGCTGGTTCGTGCTCGTCCATGTCGCGATCGAGGCCGAGGCGGGGCGCGCGCTCGATCTTGCCGTCGCCCTGGTCGCCGCGAGCGATGCCGGCGACGCCGCCCGGGTCGAGGCGCTGCTCATCGAGATGAACGCGGTGTGGGACGCGATCAACGCGATCTTCGACCGGATGGTCGAGAGATGCGACCCCTATGTCTATTTCAACCGTGTGCGCCCCTATATCCATGGCTGGAAGAACAATCCGGCGCTGCCCGACGGGCTGATCTACGAAGGCGTCTCGGCCTTTGGCGGCAAGCCGGTCGCGTTGCGTGGCCAGACCGGCTCGCAAAGCTCGATCGTGCCGAGCATGGACGCGCTTTTCGGGGTCACCCACGAAAATGATGCATTGCGCGAATTCCTCGCCGAACTGCACGGCTACCGCCCGGTGATGCACCGCGCCTTTATCGAGGATTTGCAGGCGGCGAGCGGGCTGCGCGCCTTTGCGCGCACCCAATCCCAATCGCTAAAGGACACGTTCAACGCGTGCGTCGAGCAGGTTGCGCGCTTCCGCTCGCGCCACCTCGAATATGCCGCCGCCTATATCAACAAACAGGCCAGCAACGCGGCGGGCAATGACCCCGATGTCGGCACGGGCGGCACGCCGTTCATGAAATATCTGAAGAAGCACCGGGATGAGAATAGGGCGCAGGTGATTTGATTAGGGCAATTTTTAACTCTGAACGCTAGCCTATTCCCATGTGCCGTGATGCCCATGCCTTCCGCGGTGAGTATATCGATGTATGCGCGCAGATCGAAAACTGGGCGCTCGAAATGATCGATGAGGCAAATGATGGCCAGAAGTTGCCTTACTTGTTCGGGCAGAAGCTAAAAAAGGTCGGGCAACTAGCGGCGGGCGACACCTTATTTTCTAAGCCGATGCGGGTTCGTGAATTACTCGAACGACTCAAGCCTTTCGCCGAACTCCGCTCCAAGCTCGCTCATGCCTTGGTTCAGCCGGGCAGTCCGGGAACGGACCCAATTTTCGCCTTCGAGATGCCTGGTGCGCCAAGCCCGCCGGATGACACCGGCCGGTTCTGGTTGAGGTTATCCGATATGAACCATTTGATCAGCGAACTCAAAAAGCTTCGAAAAGAGCTAGCTGACCAAAAGATCAAGCGGCCTCCAAACACCTAGAGCGCGTCGAAATCGATCGGCCCGTCCTTGTCGATCGCATCATTGGCCTCGGGCATCGGATATTTGAGCCCGGTCGCGCAGTTGAACAGCACCACCTTGTCGTCGCTGCTCACCAGCCCATCCTTCAGCGCCGCCCGATAGGCCGCGAGCGTCGCACCGCCTTCGGGGCAGAGCAACAGCCCGTCCTGCCGCGCGCAATCGACAACAGCCTGCTCGATCAGCGCATCGTCAACCGCCATCGCGATCCCACCGCTCTCGCGCACCGCGCGCAGGATCAGGAAATCGCCGACCGCGCGCGGCACGCGGATGCCGCTGGCGATGGTATGCGCGCCCTCCCAGCGATCGGCATGCTCGACGCCATCGTTGAAGGCCTTGACGATCGGCGCGCAGCCGCTTGCCTGCACCGCGAACATCTTGGGGCGTCTGGGCCCGATCCAGCCGAGTTTTTCGAGTTCGTCGAATGCCTTCCACATGCCGATCAGCCCGGTGCCGCCGCCGGTCGGGTAGAAGATCGCATCGGGCAGTTTCCAACCGAACTGCGCGGCGAGCTCTAGCCCCATCGTCTTCTTGCCCTCGATCCGATAGGGCTCCTTCAGCGTCGAGAAATCGAACCAGCGCCCCTCCGCCGCGCCCTTCCCCACGATCGCCCCGCAATCGTCGATCAGGCCGTTGACGCGGTAGACGCGCGCGCCCTGCAGCGCGATTTCGCGGACGTTGATCTCGGGGGTATCGTCGGGACAGAAGACGATCGTCTCGATCCCGCATCGGCTGGCATAGGCGGCGAGCGCGGCGCCGGCATTGCCGTTGGTCGGCATCGCGATCCGCTTGACGCCAAGCTCCTTGGCCATGCTGACCGCCATCACCAGCCCGCGCGCCTTGAACGAGCCGGTGGGCAGCCGCCCCTCGTCCTTGACCCAGCAATTGATGCCGCCCGCGGCGGGGATCGGCACTAAAGGCGTCTCGATCTCGCCGAGGCTGACGACATTGTCGGTGTGCCGCACCGGCAGCAATTCGCGCCAGCGCCACATGTCGGTCGGCCGCGCCTCGAGCAGCGCGCGGGTAATCGCCGCCTTGATCGTGTCGAGCTCATAGCGGACGAGCAGCGGGCGGCCGACCCGCGACAGCCCGTGGAGCTGATCGGCCTCGTAGCGCTCACCCGTCATCGAACATTCGAGATGGGTCACGAAGGTCGCGCGATCGGTGGTGAGGTTGGGGTTGATGGCCATGCTGCAACGCCGATCCCTCCCCCGTAAGGGAGGGGGTCGGATCACTCCGGCTTCTTCGCCACCGCCACCAGCGCGGGGCGCAGCAGCCGGTCACGAATCATGTACCCCGCCTGCATTTCCTGGACGATCGTCCCCGGCGGCTGGTCGCTCGGCATTTCGAGCATCGCCTGGTGCCGATTCGGGTCGAGCATCTCGCCCAGCGACTCAATTCGGGTGATGCCGTTGCGCGCGAAGATCGCGTCGAGCTCGCGGCCGGTCGCTTCTAGACCCGATACGAGCCCCTTCATCTTCTCGTCGGCGCGCAACATGTCGGGAATGGCGGCGAGCCCGCGCGACAGATTGTCGGCGACCGACAGGATGTCGCGCGCAAAGCCGGTGACGGCATAGGCGCGCGCGTCGATCGCTTCCTTCTCGCTGCGGCGGCGCACATTCTGCGCCTCGGCATGGGCATAGAGTACCGCCGCCTTCGATTCGGCGAGTTCGGCTTCCAGTTCGGCGACGCGCTCGGCGAGTCGCTCGGTATCGCCGAGTTCGAGCGGCGCCTCGGCATCCTCGACGCCGGCGTCGGCGGAGAGCGAATTGGTGTTTTCTTCTTCGATCATGATGGTCATTCTTGTCCTGTTACGCGTCACGACATCAGCCGGGCCAGTGTCGCGGCAGTAAAATCCACCATTGGCACAACCCGCGCATAGTTCAACCGTGTCGGCCCGATCACGCCGACGACACCCACCACGCGCCCGTCGAGCCCATGAAACGGTCGCGCGATGACGGAAGAGCCCGACAGTGCAAACAACTTGTTTTCCGCGCCGATGAAGATGCGGGTGGCATCGCCCTCGCGCGCGCTGTCGAGCAATTGGGCAATCTCCTGCTTGCCTTCAAGGTCGTCGAGCAGATCGCGCACTCTTTCGAGGTCGGCGGCGGCGGCGGCATCGATCAGCCGCCCCTGCCCGCGCACGATCAGCACCGGGCGGCGATTGCTGTCCTCGCTCCACACCGCAAGGCCGCGTTCGATCAGCGCGCGCGCGGCGCTGTCGAGTTCGGCGCGTTCGGCGCTGATTTCGCGCTCCATCCGCGCGCGCGCCTCGCTGAGCGTCATGCCGGCGAGCATCGCGCTCATGTAATTCCCCGCCTCGGTCAGCGAGGAGGGCGTAACGCCGAACGGCAGATCGACGACGCGGTTCTCGACCGATCCGTCCTCCGCCACCAGCACCGCCAGCGCCTGTTGCGCAGAGAGCGGGACGAAGCCGACCTGGCGCAACACCAGTTCGCGCTTGGGCACGAACACCAGCCCCGCGCACGCCGACAGGCCCGACAGCGCAGCGGTGGTGGCGGCGATCGCTTCCTCGACCGGCCCGACCTGCGACAGCCGCGACGCGATCGCAGCGCGCTCCTCCTGGCTCGGCTCCATTGCCTGCATCATGCCATCGACGAACAGCCTGAGCCCGCTGTCGGTCGGCACCCGCCCGGCGCTGGTATGCGGCGCGGCAAGCAGGCCGAGTTCCTCCAGATCCTGCATCACGTTGCGGATCGACGCTGGTGACAGGTTGACCCCGGACAGCTTGGAAATCGTCCGCGACCCGATCGGCGCGCCCGAGTCGATGTAACTTTCGACAACCATTCGGAACACGTCGCGCGCGCGGTCGGTGAGCTCGATGATCGGTGGGTTCATGGCGGTATAGCTATGGTGTCGCCCGGGTTGGGGCAAGTCGGGGGTCACATCTACGCGCGGAGAAGAGAGGATTCTGGAAGAAGCTTGTTGGCGCAGAGGCGCAGAAGACGCCGAGGGGTTGCGCTTCGAGCAGGCAGCCGCAAAGCGACATCCACGATCGTCTTGCCGATGCGGACCGGCCGTTCCGATCGCACCATCCTTTGCGTTCTCCGCGCCTCCGCACGACCCCAATCCGCCGCCGGTTGCACCCATCCCCCAATCCTTTAAGGCACGACCCAATCATTCCCAGGAGACACAAGACATGCGCCCATCCGGCCGCGCCCCCGATCAGATGCGCACGATCAGCATCGAGCCGCGCTTCACCAAGCATGCCGAAGGATCGGTGCTGATCGGCTTCGGCGACACCAAGGTGCTGGTCACCGCGTCGGTCGAGGAACGCCTGCCGCCCTGGCTGCGCGGCAAGGGCGAAGGCTGGGTGACCGCCGAATATGGCATGCTCCCGCGCGCCACCCATACCCGCGGCAATCGTGAGGCGGCCAAGGGCAAGCAATCGGGACGCACCCAGGAAATCCAGCGCCTGATCGGCCGTTCGCTGCGCGCGGTCACCGACCTGAAGCTGCTCGGCGAACGCCAGATCACGCTCGATTGCGATGTCATCCAGGCCGATGGCGGCACCCGCACCGCGTCGATCTCGGGCGCGTGGGTCGCGTTGCGGCTCGCGATCGACGGACTGATCGCGGACGGCAAGCTGACCGCCGACCCGCTCAGCCAGAAGGTCGCAGCGATCAGCTGCGGCATCTATCAGGGCACGCCCGTGCTGGACCTCGACTATGACGAGGATTCGAATGCGGACGCCGACGCCAATTTCGTGCTGCTCGAAAACGGCAATATCGCCGAGGCACAGGCGACCGCCGAAGGCGCGACCTATGACGAGGAAGCGCTGCTCCGCCTGCTGCGGCTGGCGCGGATCGGCTGCACCGACATTTTCGCGGCGCAGGCCCGCGCCGTCGCGAAATGACCGACCGGGCCCCCCAGGCGATCCGCAAGCTGGCCCCCGGCAAGCTGGTGATCGCCACGCACAACGCCGGCAAGGTCCGCGAGATCGCCGATCTGCTGTCGCGCCATGGCATCGAGACGGTGTCGGCGGCCGACCTCGACCTGCCCGAGCCCGAGGAGACCGGCACCACCTTCGTCGCCAATGCCGAATTGAAGGCGCGGGTTGCCGCCGATCTGTCGGGGCTGGTGGCGCTCGCCGACGATAGCGGGCTGTGCGTCGAGGCGCTCGGCGGCGAGCCCGGCGTCTATACCGCCAACTGGGCCGAGACCGCTGACGGCACACGCGACTGGATGCTCGCAATGACCCGCGTCCACGACAAGCTCGTCGCGCTTGGCCCCGAGGTCAGCCACGCCGCGACCTTCGTCTCGACGCTCGCGCTCGCCTGGCCCGACGGGCATGTCGAGTGGTTCGAAGGGCGGATCGACGGCATGCTCGTCTGGCCGCCGCGCGGGGCAATGGGGTTCGGCTATGATCCGATGTTCGTGCCCCTGGGCGATACGCGGACCTTCGCCGAAATGCCCTTCGAGGAAAAACAGGCGAACAACCACCGCGCCCGCGCCTTCGCGGCGATGGTGAAGGCGGTTTTCTAGGCCGTCGCGGGCACGCCCGAAACGGTCAGATCGACCATGATCTCGCCGGAGATCGCCTCGAGCGCCGCAACCACCTGATCGGGATCGACATCGGCAGGCACCGTGAGCGTCGCACGCGCGCGAAAAATCGGCTCGCCCGACCAGGCGCCATGATCGATCGCGGTATCGAAATCCTCGATGTTGACGTTGAGACCCGCGAGCACGCCGGTCACCTCGCGCACGATCCCCAGCCGATCGGCGCCGACCAGTTCGAGCGTGAGCATATGGCCATCGGCGGGACCGTCGGCAGCGGCCTCGATCAGCGTCACCGACAGCGTCGCCGGGTCGATCGCCTTCACGGCGTCTTCGAGCCGCGCCAGATCGGTCTCCGTTATCTCGACGAGCACCGCGCCGACATATTTGCCGCCGAGCCGCGACAACTGGCTTTCCAGCCAGTTCCCGCCCGCGCGCAGCACGGCATCGGCGATCGCCTGTGTCAGCCCAGGCCGGTCGCTGCCGACCACCGTCAGAATTACCGAAACGCCCATCCGCTCCTCCCTTTGTTTCCACAACAGTTGCACAGCGACGCTCGCGACGCCACAGCGCGCCGGTGACCGAACCGCTCGCCCTTTACGTCCACTGGCCATTTTGCGTGTCGAAATGCCCTTATTGCGATTTCAACAGTCACGTTCGCGCGCAGGTCGATCAGGCGGCGTGGCGCGCCGCGCTCCTCGCCGATCTCGGGCACGAGGCGAAGCTGCTGCCGGGGCGACGGCTGGGATCGATCTTCTTCGGCGGCGGCACCCCTTCTCTGATGCCGCCCGCCACCGTCGCGGCGATCATCGCCGCGGCCGAAGACGCCTGGGGATTCGCGCCCGACCTCGAGATCACGCTCGAGGCCAATCCCTCGTCGGTGGAGGCGGCGCGCTTTGCCGATCTCGCGGCGGCAGGGGTCAACCGGGTGTCGCTCGGCCTGCAGGCGCTCGACGATCAGGCGCTCGCGTTCCTCGGCCGCGCCCACGACGTTCGCGAAGGGCTCGCCGCGCTCGATACCGCGCAAGCCGCCTTTGCGCGGCTGAGCGTCGACCTGATCTACGCCCGCCCCGGTCAGACCCGCGCGGCCTGGGAGGCCGAGCTTGCCCGCGCGATCGGCTTCGGCACCGAGCATCTCTCGCTCTATCAGCTCACCATCGAGCCCGGCACGCGCTTTGCGACCGAGGCGGCGGCGGGGCGGCTGCACATCCCCGACGAGGAAGACGCCGCGACACTGTTCGAGGCGACGCGCGCGATCACCGCGGCGGCGGGGCTTCCCGCCTATGAGGTTTCCAACCATGCTCGCCCCGGTGCCGAGAGCCGGCACAATCTGATCTATTGGCGCTATACCGATTATGCCGGGATCGGCCCGGGCGCGCACGGCCGTCGCGGCGGCATGGCGACCCAGCGCCACAAGAAGCCTGAAAACTGGCTGAGCGGACTCGCCCGCCACGGTCACGGCATCGAAAGCGAGGAGCCGCTCGATCGGCAGGCGCGCCGCGCCGAAGCGCTGTTGATGGGGCTGCGGCTGGCCGAGGGCGTCGACCTTGACCGGATCGCCACGCTGGCCGGCACGCCGATCGATACGGTAATCGACGCCCGCGCCGCCGCCACGCTCGAAGCCGAAGGCCTGATCGCCCGCGACGGCGAGCGGCTCCGCGCCACTGACTCCGGCATGCTCGTCCTCAACGCGGTGATCGCCGCGCTGGTGCCCGACGGTTAGGCGTCAGCGCCCGAACCCGGTCGGCGCGGGGCTCACCGTCACCGTCGTGCCACCCCTGATCTCCTGCACCTCGAGCGCGCGCTCGGCGACGCCGTCGGGGCCGAAGCGGAAGGCGCCGTCGAGCCCGGCGAACCCGCCGCGATCGTTCAGCCGCGCTTCGGGAAAGGCAGCGCCGATCGGCCAGTCGCGCATGATCCGCACCGTCAGCAGCACCGCATCGTAGCCAAGGCTCGACAGGCGATAGGGTGCCGCACCGAAGCGCGAGCGGTATTTGGCGGCATATTGGCGATAAAGCCCGTCGGAAACGCTCGCGAACCAGGCGCCGTTCAGCGCGGGTGACTGGGCGATCGAATTTTCGGTGTTCCACAGATCGGTGCCGAGGATCTGCGCGTTGCCGCCGGCATTTTTGCGGATGATCGGCACAGCGACCGCCGCCGTCGCGCCGCTGTCGGCAATCAGCACCGCCTGATAGGGCGAAGTCCGCCCCATCCGCGTGATCGCCGCCGTCAACGCTCCGGGCGCGCGATCATAGGCCTGGAGCGAGACGACCTGGCCGCCGGCATCCTCGACGGCGCGCAGCAGCGCGGTCGAGGCGCGGTCACCGTACAGCCCGTTGGGCACGAGCCCGGCGAACGCCGTGACGCCGCGCCCGCGCGCATAGGCGACGACCCGCGCGATCGACTGCGCCGGGGCATAACCGAGCACATAGGTGCCGTCGCCGGCCACGCCGGTATCGTTGGAAAAGGTGATGACGGGCACGCCGGCGCGGCGCGCGATCGGCCCCACCACCCGCGCATCCTCGGAAAGCAACGGGCCGAGGATCAGCCGATTGCCGTCCGCGAGCGCGCGCTGGACGGCGTTGGCCGCGCCGAGATTGGTATCATAGCTGGTGATCCGCACCTTGTCGCTGCGGGTGTCGAGAATCGCGAGCTGCGTCGCGTTGGCGATCGACTGGCCAACCCCGGCGTTGGCGCCGGTCAGCGGCACGAGCAGCGCGACTCGCTGCCGCGCCAGATCCTGCGGGATGCCGGGCTCGACCCGCGGGCGGACGGGCTCGACCGGGCGCACCGGCGCGGGACGATCGACCGGCCCGGTCGGACCGCGCGGCACCACCGTTTCGCAGCCGGCGAGCGCGGCGGCGCCGATCGCGACCAAGGCCCATTTCCACATCCCCGCGACGAAGCGTTGCGGTTTCCCTGCACCCTCTGCCATGACACTCCCCAATGACCGCATCCCTTGAACCCGGCCTCTATATCGTCGCCACCCCGATCGGCAATCTCGGTGATCTGTCTCCGCGTGCCGCCGATGTCCTGTCGCGCGCCGCCGTCATCGCCGTGGAAGACAGCCGCGTGACGGGCAAGCTGCTCAACCATATCGGCGTCAAGCGCGCGATGACACCCTATCACGATCATAATGCCGAACAGGTAAGGCCGGGATTGGTTTCGCGAATGGCGACCGAGGCGGTGGCTTTGGTGTCCGATGCCGGCACGCCGCTGATCTCCGATCCGGGCTACAAGCTGGTCCGCGATGCGCGCGCGGCGGGGCATCGGGTGGTGACGATCCCGGGGCCATGCGCTGCGGTCGCCGCCTTGACACTGGCCGGCCTGCCGACCGATCGCTTTCTTTATTTGGGCTTTCTGCCACCCAAGGCGCAGGCGCGCGCCGAGGCCATTGCCGAGATTGCAGGGGTGCGGGCGACGCTGGTGATCTACGAATCGGGGCCGAGGCTGGGCGCCCTGCTCGCCGCGCTCGCCGACGGCCTTGGCGACCGCGAGGCGGCGGTGACGCGCGAAATCACCAAGCATTTCGAGGAAGCGGTGACGGGCAGCCTCGCCACCCTCGCCGCGCGCTATGCCGATGCGCCGCCCAAGGGCGAGATCGTCGTCGTCGTCGCACCCCCCGGCCCGCCCGAAGCCGCCACCGCCGCCGATGCCGACGCGGCGCTCGCGGAAGCGCTCACGCGTCTGTCGGTATCGCAGGCGGCGGGCGAAGTCGCCAAGGCGCTCGGGCTCGACCGCAAGGCGCTCTACGCACGGGCGCTGGAGTTGAAGGGGTGACCGCCTCGCGCCGCGCCGCCGAGGCGCGCGGGCGGCGCGGCGAACGGCTCGCGGCGTGGTATCTGCGGCTGAAAGGGTGGCGCATCCTCGACATGCGCGTCCGCACGCCGGCCGGCGAGGTCGATCTGGTGGCGAAGCGCGGCCCGCTGATCGCCTTTGTCGAGGTCAAGGTCCGCGCGAGCGCGGCCGAACTCGATCACGCGATCGACGCGCGTCGCCTCGCCCGGGTCGCCGCCGCCGCCGAAATATTGATGCCGGTCTATGCCACCGCCGGCGAGGATGTGCGAATCGACGTGATCCTGATCGCCCCCGGCACGCGGCCGCGCCATATCGAGCATGCGTGGATCGGATGACTTCCGACGCGCGCCACCCTAAATAGCCTGCAACCCTCCCCTGTTCGGCTCAGCGCCAACGACCTTTGCGAGACATAACGACATGACCCTCACCGTCGCTGTCCAGATGGACCCGCTCGAGTCGATCAACATCGCCGGCGATTCGACCTTCGCGCTGATGCTGTCGGGCCAGGCACGTGGCCACCGGGTGTTCCATTACACCGCCGAAGACCTCAATTATTCGGACGGCCATGTCTGGACGCACGCCCATCCGGTCACCGTCCAGCGCGAGATCGGCAATCATTTCAGCTTCGGCGAGCCGCTCAACCTCGATCTCGGCGAGCAGGTCGATGTCGTGCTGATGCGGCAGGACCCGCCGTTCGACCTCGGCTATATCACCGCCACCCATCTGCTCGAGCGGATCGCCGACCGCACGCTGGTGGTCAACGATCCCGCGAATGTCCGCAACGCCCCCGAAAAGGTGTTCGTGCTCGATTATGCGCGCTTCATGCCGCCGACGCTCGTCACGCGCAGCCTCGAGGAGGCGCGCAAATTCCTCGCGCAGCACGGCGAAATTGTCATCAAGCCGCTCCACGGCAACGGCGGCAAGGCGATCTTCAAGATCGGCAGCGACGGCGCCAACCTCTCGGCGCTGATCGAGGTCTTCAACACCGCGTGGCGCGAGCCGCACATGGTCCAGGCTTTCCTTCCCGACGTCGCCAAGGGCGACAAGCGCATCGTCCTCGTCGACGGCGAGATTGCGGGCGCGATCAACCGCCTGCCCGGCGAAGGCGAAATCCGCTCGAACCTCGCGGTCGGCGGCTCGGCGGTGAAGACCGAACTGACGGCGGACGAGTATGAAATCTGCGCGGTGCTCGGCCCCGAGCTCAGGAAGCGCGGGCTGCTCTTCGTCGGCATCGACGTGATCGGCGGCAAATGGCTGACCGAGATCAACGTCACCAGCCCGACGGGGATCGTGGCGATCGAGAAGTTCGACGGCACCGATGTCGCGGGGATGATCTGGAACGCGATCGAGGCGAAGATCAGGTTGCAGGGATAAGGTCGGCCAAGACCGGGCACGGACGATCGGCGGGACGCGTCGCGCATCGTTCGATAAAGGCCGCGAGTTCAGCACGGGTCTCGGTCAATTGCGCGATCTCGGCTTCGATCTCACGAAGCCTTTGCGTGACGATGGCGCGGGTCGACGCGCAGAATGCAGGGCCTGTCGCCAGTTTGCCGCGCAGTTCAACGATATCCTTGAGGCTCAGCCGCAAGGCCTTTGCATTTCTGATATAGTGAAGCTGGCGCACATGAAGATCGCTGTAGACTCGCGCGCCGCCCGCCTTGACCGGCTGATCGATTAGCCGGAGTCGCTCATAATAGCGGATGGTCTCCACGCTGACGCTGGCGGCGCGGGCGAGCACTCCAATTGTCATTCGGCGAGCGGCCATGGCACCAGCCTAGGGAAATGCCTTGGCGCACGCCAGTGCGGCTTCGCTGAAGGTGATGATGCGCCAATGTCCTTCGCGCGCGCCGATCGTCGCAACGAACCGCGCACAAAATGGCTCGCCCGGCGCCATCGGGGAAATACGAGAAACACCGCGCACAAAGCGTATCCCTCGCGCTAGCTGGCTGTCGCGATCGATCCGTGTCTCAAGGTTGCTGCCGCTCAGACCGGCTGCGAAAGCCGCATGATAGAGCGACCTGATCTCCCCGGTGCCCGACGCGACCGAGGCCCCGTCGATGAGTTCGGCGTCGGAGGTGAATAGCGTAACGATGGCATCGACATCGCCGGATTCGAACGCCGATCGATAGGCGCCGAGCAGCGCCTCGCTTGCTGGTGCTGATTGAGCGAGTGCTGTCGAAGACGAAAACATAAGTAGCAGGGCTGTACAGGCAAGGCGCATGGCACGACTCCACGATGATTCGCCCGTGTCGATAGCCGCCGTAGCCGGGTACGGAGTCAAGCCCGCGGGTGCGCATGCCGATAAACGTCCATCAGATGCGCCGCATCGACCTGGGTATAGATCTGCGTCGAGCTGAGGCTGGCATGGCCGAGCAGCTCCTGGAGCGAGCGCAGGTCCGCCCCGCGCCCGAGCAGATGCGTCGCAAAGGAGTGCCGCAGCGCGTGCGGCGTGGTGCGCTCGCTCAGGCCGAGCCGGGTCCGCGCCGCCTGCACCGATCGGCGGATGATCGCCGGGCTCAGCGGCCCGCCCTTCGCGCCGCGAAACAGCGCCTCGCCGCGCCCGACCGGCCACGGCGTCAACCGCGCATATTCCTCGATCGCCGCGCGCACCGGCGCCAGCAGCGGCACGATCCGGGTCTTGTCGCGCTTGCCCGTCACCATGATCGTCTCGCCGAGCGGCAGGATCGCTCCCGTCAGCCCGACCGCCTCGCCGATCCGCAACCCCGCGCCATAGAGCAGCAGCAGCACCGCCCAGTCGCGTGCGGCGATCCAGGGCTCGGTGGCGTTCTCCGACACATCCTCGGCAAGCGCGACCGCCTCGGCGGGCGAGACCGGGCGCGGCACCCCCTTCTTGACGCGCGGCCCCTTCACCGCAGGCACCGAAGCCCCCTCGCCGCCGACGAATTTCAGAAACCCGCGCACCGCCGATAATTCACGCGCCGCCGAGGCGTTGGTCAGCCCGTCGGTCCGGCGCCAGGCAAGGAACGCGCGCAGATCGGCGGTCGAGAGCGTCGCCAAGGCGGCCGCATCGACCGCGTCGCCCTTGTGATCGACCAAAAACGCGATCAGCCGCTCGGCGGTCGCCCGGTAGGCGCGGACGGTATGCCCCGATCGCCGCCGGTCGCGGCGCAGATGATCGGCAAAGGCCTGGGCAAGGGTCATGCAGCGACCCTACGCCTCCCGGCTTGCCCCTTCACGCGATCGACTGCCCCGTCTTCGCCCAATCGGCCATGAAGCCCTCGATGCCCTTGTCGGTCAGCGGGTGCTTGACGAGCTGGCGGATCACGGCGGGCGGCGCGGTCATCACGTCGGCGCCGATCCGGGCAGCCTCGAGGATATGGATCGGGTGGCGCACGCTGGCGACGAGGATCTCGGTATCGAACGCATAATTGTCGTAGATCAGCCGGATGTCGCGGATCAGGTCCATGCCGTCGAAGCCGACATCGTCGTGCCGCCCGACGAACGGCGAGATGAAGGTCGCGCCAGCCTTCGCCGCGAGCAGCGCCTGGTTCGCCGAAAAGCACAGCGTCACATTGACCATCGTGCCATCGTCGGTGAGCGCCTTGCAGGTCTTCAGGCCGTCGATCGTCAGCGGCACCTTGACCGCGATGTTGTCGGCGATCTTCCGGACGATCTCGGCCTCGCGCATCATGCCTGCATGATCGAGCGCGACGACTTCGGCCGACACCGGCCCGTCGACGATCCCGCAAATCTCGGCCACCACTTCGAGGAAATTGCGCCCCGATTTGGCGATCAGCGAGGGATTGGTGGTCACCCCGTATCTCGGCGGTGTCAGCGGTGTCGACGAAGAATTTCATGATGGCCAGCTCCTGATCGGGTTGCGCGACCGCCTATCGCAATTGGCCGCGATGCGAAAGCTTGTGCCGCCCGGCCAGAGAGTCGATCTAGGGGGCATGTCCCGCGTCCGTGTCGTCATCATGAATTCCGCGCTCGGCGCGCTCGATTACCGGGTGCCGCACGGGATGGCCGTTGCGCCGGGCTCGATCGTCGTCGCGCCGCTCGGGCCCCGCCAGCTGCTCGGCGTGGTCTGGGAGGAGGAGCACATGCCCTCGCCCGGCGAGGTCGGCGACAACCGGCTTCGCAACCTGATCGCGGTGGTCGATGCGCCGCCGATCCCCGCGCCCTTGCGCCGCTTGGTCGAGTGGACCGCGGACTATTATCTCGCGCGCCCCGCGGCGGTGCTGCGGATGGCGCTTGCCTCGACATCGGCGCTCGAAGGCGCGCGCACCGCGATCGAATATCGCGCGACCGGCGAAGTGCCGGCACGGATGACGCCGCAGCGCGAACAGGCGCTCGCGCGCCTCGGCGATCATCAGGGATTGATCCGCGAGCTCGCCGCGATCGCGCAGGTTTCCGACGGCGTCATTCGGGGCCTCGTCAAGACCGGCGCGATCGAGGCGATCGAGGTCGATATCGACAGCCCCTATCCGCGCCCCGATCCGGGCTTTGCGACCCCATTGCTCTCCGCCGACCAGGCGACGGCGGCGGCATCGCTGACCGAAGCGGTCGCCACTCACGCGTTCGCGCCGGTGTTGCTCGACGGGGTGACGGGCTCGGGCAAGACCGAGGTCTATTTCGAGGCAATTGCCGAGGCGATCCGGGCCGGCCGGCAGACGCTCGTGCTGCTCCCCGAAATCGCGCTCACCGAGCCGTTTCTCCAGCGCTTCGCCGCGCGCTTCGGCTGCGATCCGGTACCGTGGCATTCGGGGCTGCGCAGCACCCAGCGTCGGCGCGCGTGGCGGGCGATTTCGACCGGCGACGCGCTCGTGACGGTCGGGGCGCGCTCGGCGCTGTTCCTGCCCTATGCCGATCTCGGGCTGATCGTCGTCGACGAGGCGCACGAGACGAGCTTCAAGCAGGAAGACGGCGTCCATTATCATGCCCGCGACGTCGCCGTGATGCGCGGCAAGTTCGAAGGCTGTCCGGTGATCCTCGCCTCGGCCACCCCGGCGATCGAGACGCGCCAGCAGGTCGCGCTTGGCCGCTATGCCGAACTGCGGCTGCCGGGGCGCTTCGGCGCGGCGCAGATGCCGGTGATCGAGGCGATCGACCTGATCGCCGAGCCGCCCGAGCGCGGCCGCTGGATCGCGCCGCGCCTCGTGACCGCGATCGACGCGACGCTCGCGCGCGGCGAGCAGGTGCTGCTGTTCCTCAACCGCCGTGGCTATGCGCCGCTGACGCTGTGCCGGACGTGCGGGCATCGTTTCCAATGCCCCAATTGTACCGCCTGGATGGTCGAGCACCGGCTGATCCGGCGACTCGCCTGCCATCATTGCGGCCATATCGAGCCGGTGCCGGAGAAATGCCCCGAATGCGGCGGCGAGGATACGCTGGTTGCGTGCGGCCCGGGGGTCGAGCGGATCGCCGACGAGGCGGCGTTGCTCTGGCCGGCGGCGAAGCGGGCGATCGTCACCTCGGACACGATCTGGTCCCCCGCCAAGGCGGCCGAATTCGTCCAGCGGATGGACGCGCGCGACATCGACATCGTCATCGGCACCCAGCTCGTGACCAAGGGCTATCATTTCCCCAATCTGACGCTCGTCGGCGTGATCGACGCCGATCTCGGCCTCGATGGCGGCGATCTGCGCGCCGCCGAGCGGACCTTCCAGCAGATCAGTCAGGTCGCCGGGCGGGCTGGGCGCGAAGCGAAGAAGGGGCATGTCTACATCCAGACGCACAGCCCCGGCGCCGGCGTGATGCGCGCGCTGGTGACGGGCGATGCCGACAGCTTCTACGCCGCCGAGACCGAGGCCCGGCGCGAGGCCAATGCCCCGCCGTTTGGCCGCTATGCCGCGATCATCGTCTCGAGCGAGGACAAGGCGAGTGCCGACGCCATCGCCCGCGCGATCAAGCGCGCCGCGCCCGCGGTGGAGGGGATGTACGTCTATGGCCCCGCCCCCGCCCCGCTGGCGATGCTGCGCGGCCGCCACCGCTTCCGCCTGCTCGTCCACGCCCGCCGCGCGCTCGATGTGCAGGACGTGATCAGGGGCTGGCTGGGCGAGCTTTCATGGTCGGCAAAGGTGCGCGTGGCGGTCGATGTCGATCCGTATAATTTTCTCTGAGTCGCGATCGTCGGTTATGCTAGGGCGATTGCGCGACCTTCGGCGGCGCTCCAACGGCCCGTGACCGACCCCTTACCGACCCCTTACCGACCATGGCCCGTATCGCCGCAACGTGTCGAGCGACCTAAACCGAGCTCGGACGTCACGGCAACCATCGTCCTCGGTCGGATCCAGCCTATCCGCCGCCGACGCACACGGCCCCTTCCCTCAGCCGTGAGCCTTCCTCGCCGTGGCGTCCACCTCTTCAGCTTCGCGCGCCGCCGCTCGATCAGATGTGGATAGGCTTGCCCGTCACCGCCATAGCCGCTTCCTTGAAGGCCTCGGCGTGGGTCGGATGCGCGTGGCAGGTATAGGCGATGTCCTCGCTGGTCGCGCCGAATTCCATCGCCTGCGCGGCCTGCGCGATCATCGAGCCGGCGACCGAGGCGATCATCCAGACGCCGAGGACACGGTCGGTCTTGGCGTCGGCGATCACCTTCACGAAGCCGTCGGGCTCGTGGTTGGTCTTGGCACGGCTGTTGGCGAGCATCGGGAACTTGCCGACCTTCACCTCGCCACGTTCCTTGGCCTGTTCCTCGGTCAGGCCGACGCCGGCGATTTCGGGCCAAGTATAGACGACCAGCGGGATGACGTCATGGTTCACGATGCCGGTGAGGCCGGCGATATTCTCGGCGACCGCGATCCCCTCATCCTCCGCCTTGTGCGCGAGCATCGGCCCTGGCACGACATCGCCGATCGCCCAGATGCCGGGCACGCCGGTCTTGAAGCTGTGATCGATCTCGATCTGGCCGCGCTTGTTGGGGATGATGCCGGTCGCTTCGAGGTTCAGGCCATCGGTGTTGGGCTTGCGACCGATCGACACCAGCACGCAATCGGCCTCGATCGTCTCGGCCACGCCGCCGGCGGCGGGCTCGACGGTGACCTTCGCCTTGTCGCCATTGACGGCGACGCCGGTCACCTTGGTCGAGAGCTTGAACTCGATGCCCTGCTTCTTGAAGATCTTGTTCGATTCCTTGCGGACCTCGCCGTCGAAGCCGGGCAGGATCTGGTCGAGAAATTCGACGCAGGTCACTTTAGCGCCGAGCCGCTTCCACACCGATCCGAGCTCGAGCCCGATCACGCCGCCGCCGATCACGACGAGATGCTCGGGCACCTTGGCCAGCTCGAGCGCGCCGGTCGAATCGACGATGATCTGCTTGTCGTTGTCGACCTCGACGCCCGGCAGCGGGGTGACGCTCGAGCCGGTGGCAATGACGATATTCTTCGCGCGATAGCTGGTGCCCGCGACATCGACCGTATCGGTGCCGGTGAACTTCGCATGGCCTTTCAGCCAGTCGACCTTGTTCTTCTTGAAAAGGAAGGCGATGCCGCCGGTGAGCTGCTTGACCGCGTCTTTCCGCTGCGCGTGGAGCGCCTCCATGTCGAGCTCGACCTTGCCGAGCTTGACGCCGAGCTTGGCCATCATGCCATTGGCGGCGTCATTGAAGAATTCCGACGCGTGGAGCATCGCCTTCGACGGGATGCAGCCGACATTGAGGCAGGTGCCGCCGAGCGTTTCGCGCGATTCCACGCATGCGGTCTTGAGCCCGAGCTGGGCCGCGCGGATCGCGGCAACATAACCGCCCGGCCCGGAGCCGATGATGAGGACGTCGAAATCATAGTCAGCCATAGTGGCACCTCATTGTACCCCCGCGAAGGCCGGGGTCCAGACTGGGCTCCCGCCTGCGCGGGAGCACGGGGGAATTACAGGTCGATAAGTATCCGCGTCGGATCTTCGATCGCGTTCTTTAGCGCCACCAGGAACGTCACCGCCTCGCGCCCGTCGATCAGGCGGTGATCATAGCTGAGCGCGAGGTACATCATCGGCCGGATGACGATCTGGCCATCGACGACGACGGCGCGGTCCTCGATGCGGTGGAGGCCCAGCACTGCAGACTGTGGCGGGTTGATGATCGGGGTCGACATCAGCGAGCCGAACACGCCGCCGTTGGAGATGGTGAAGGTGCCGCCCTGCATTTCCTCCATCTTGAGCGTACCGTCCTTAGCGCGCTTGCCGAAATCGCCGATCGTGCGCTCGATTTCCGCCACCGACATCGTATCGGCATTGCGGACCACGGGCACGACCAGCCCGCCGGGCGACGACACCGCGACCGAGATGTCAGCGTAATCGTGATAGACGATCTCGTCGCCGTCGATCGAGGCGTTGACGTTGGGAATGTCCTTGAGCGCGAGGCACGCGGCCTTGGCGAAGAAGCCCATGAAGCCGAGCCGGACGCCGTGCTTCTTTTCGAACAGATCCTTGTACTTGGTGCGCGCCTCGATCACCGCCGTCATGTCGACGTCGTTGAAGGTGGTGAGCATCGCCGCGGTGTTCTGCGCTTCCTTCAGGCGACGCGCGATCGTCTGGCGAAGCCGCGTCATGCGGACGCGCTCTTCCTTGCGGGCGCCCCCGGTGGCGCTGGCGGGGAGCGGTGACGCGGGCGGGGCCGGGCTCGGCGCGGGGGCCGGCGCCGCGGGGGCGCTCGCGGCGGCGAGGACATCGTCCTTAGTCAGCCGCCCATCCTTGCCGGTGCCGGT
Organism: Sphingomonas sp. 28-66-16; assembly: GCA_002281485.1. GTDB lineage: Bacteria > Pseudomonadota > Alphaproteobacteria > Sphingomonadales > Sphingomonadaceae > Sphingomonas. The sequence goes on along the minus strand of NCGF01000031.1, from coordinate 17,951 downwards.
GACGGTCGACGGATCGACGCCGGTTTCGAGCACGGCGCGGCGCACCGATGGCGAAAGTGCGGCCGGCGCGGCGTTCTGTCCCGCCTCGGCCGGCGCTGCCGCGGCAGGCGCAGCCGGCGCGACCGTCGGCGCGGTGCCTGTGAAGGCCTCGATCGTCGCGATCATCGCCCCCACCGACACCGTATCGCCGACCTTGACGGCATGCTGCCCCATCACGCCGGCGGCGGGCGCGCCCACCTCGACCGACACCTTGTCGGTCTCGAGACTGGCGACGGGTTCGTCGAGCGCAACGGTATCGCCGGGCTGTTTGAGCCATTCGCCAAGCGTGGCTTCGGTGATCGATTCACCGAGAACGGGGACTTTGACTTCGGTTGCCATGTTCCAACTTCCGTTTAGTGCGGGCCCCCGCGACGGCGCGAGCCCAGTCTGGCTCCCCGCTGTCGCGGCGGGCCGATTGGGGGATCAGTTCTTGCGGGTGCGCCTGATTTCTTCACGCACATTGTGGCCCAGCGCGTCGGCGATCAGCGCCGCCTGTTCCATCTGGTGGCGCTTCATCAGGCCGGTCGCCGGCGAGGCGGCCGAGGTCCGCCCGGCATAGCGCGGCCGCGCCACCCTTCCGCCGGCATCGCCGAGACATTCCTCGATGAAGGGCTCGACGAAGAACCATGCGCCGTTGTTGCGCGGCTCCTCCTGCGCCCAGACGACTTCTTCAAGATTGGTCATCCGCTTGAGCCGCACCGTCAGTGGCTCGCCGGGAAAGGGATAGAGCTGCTCGAGTCGGACGATCGCGGTGTTCTTGTCGCCCGCCGCATTGCGCGCTTCCATCAGATCATAGGCGACCTTGCCGGTGCACAACACCAGCCGCTTCACGTCCTTGTCGGCGGGCGCCCACGGATCGGAGAGGATCCGCATGAAATGGCTCTCGCCGAGAAAATCATCCGCGACGGAGACGGCCAGCTTGTGACGCAGCAGCGATTTCGGCGTGAAAATGATCAGCGGCTTACGGAAATTACGGTGCATCTGACGGCGCAGCAGATGGAAATAATTGGCCGGTGTGGTGCAGTTGGCGACCTGCATATTGTCCTGCGCGCAGAGTTGCAGGAAGCGTTCGGGCCGGGCCGAGCTATGTTCGGGGCCCTGTCCTTCATACCCATGCGGGAGCAGCATCACGAGCCCGTTCGCGCGCAACCATTTCGATTCGCCGCTGGCGATGAACTGATCGATCATGATCTGCGCGCCGTTCATGAAATCGCCGAACTGCGCCTCCCACAGCACCAATGTTTTCGGGTCGGCGAGGGCGTAGCCATATTCGAAGCCGAGCACGCCATATTCGCTGAGCGGCGAATCGAGCACCTCGAAGCAGCCATGCTCGATCGTCTGGAGCGGCACATATTTGTGTTCGTCGGTCTGATCGACCCAGACCGCGTGCCGCTGGCTGAAAGTCCCGCGCCCCGAATCCTGGCCGGACAGGCGCACGCCATAGCCCTCGGACAGCAGCGATCCGAAGGCGAGCGCCTCGCCGGTCGCCCAATCGAAACCCTCACCGCTCGAGAACATCGTACGTTTCGCGTCGATGACGCGGGCGAGCGTCTTGTGGATCGTGACGCTGTCGGGGACGGTGGTGAGCGCGCGGCCGATGCTGTCGAACAGCTTGCGATCGAGCCCCGTCACCATGTTGCGGCGCGCGTTTTCGGGATCGGCTGGGGCATGCAGCCCCGACCAGCGCCCGGCAAACCAATCGGCCTTGTTGGGCTTGTACGTCGCACCCGCCTCGAATTCGCCTTCGAGCAAGGCCACGAACTGCGCGACGGTATCGTCGATCCACCCCTGGTCGATCACGCCTTGGGCGATCAGTTTCTTGCCGTAAATCTCGCTGACCGGCGGATGCTGGCGGATTCGATCATACATCAGCGGCTGGGTGAAGCTCGGTTCGTCGCCTTCGTTATGGCCGAAGCGGCGATAACACCACATGTCGATGACGATATCGCGCTTGAACGTCTGGCGGAATTCGATCGCCATCTTGCACGCAAAGGTCACCGCCTCGGGATCATCGCCGTTGACGTGGAAGATCGGCGCCTGGACGCCCTTGGCGACGTCCGACGGGTAAGGCGACGAGCGCGCATATTGCGGGCTGGTGGTGAACCCGATCTGGTTGTTGATGATGAAATGCAGACAGCCGCCGGTATTGTAGCCGCGAATGCCGGAGAAGCCGAGACATTCCCAGACGATTCCCTGGCCCGCAAAGGCGGCATCGCCGTGAATCAGCACGGGCAGCGAACCGGTATGCTCCTCCAGATCGCCGGCGATCGTCTGGATCGCCCGCGTCTTGCCGAGCACGACGGGATCGGCAGCCTCGAGATGCGACGGATTGGCGACGAGCGACATATGGACGTTGATGCCGTCGAACTCGCGGTCGGTGCTCGTGCCGAGATGGTATTTCACGTCGCCGGAGCCGGCCACGTCGTCGGGATTGTCCGAGCCGCCGCCGAATTCGTGGAAGATCACGCGGTAGGCCTTGGCCATCACATTGGCGAGCACGTTGAGCCGACCGCGATGCGCCATGCCATAGACGATCTCGCGCACGCCATACTGGCCGCCATATTTGATGACGCTTTCCAGCGCAGGGATCATGCTCTCACCGCCATCGAGCCCGAAGCGCTTGGTGCCGACATATTTGCGACCGAGGAACTTCTCCCACTGCTCGGCCTCGATCACCTTGTTGAGGATCGCCTTCTTGCCCATCGGGCTGAACTCGATCGCCTTGTCCTGCCCTTCCATGCGATCCTGCAGGAAGCGGCGTTCCTCGACATCGGCGATGTGCATATATTCGAGGCCGACCGGCCCGCAGTAATTCTTCTGGAGGATCGCGACGATCTCGCGCACAGTGCCCCATTGCAGCCCCAGCGCGCCGCCGACATAGACCGGCTTGTCGAGATCGGCGCCCGAGAAGCCATGATATTCAGGCGTCAGATCGGCGGGCAATTCCTGCTTCGATATGCCGAGCGGATCGAGATTGGCCGCGAGATGGCCGCGCACGCGATAGGTACGGATCAGCATCATCGCGCGGATCGACGCGGCGGCAGCCTCGGTCACGTCGACGGGGGTCGAGGCCGGCATCGCCGCCTTGGGGGCACCGCCTTTGGCGGGCTTCGGCGCGGGCGCCATCTGGCTCGGGTCGAGCGCCGCGGTCAGATCGTCGGTGGTGGCGAGCGGCCAATTGGCCTGCTGCCAGCTCGGGCCGGTGGCGACGCCCTCGAGTCCTTCGAAAAAGCTGCGCCAGCCGGGCTCGACCTCGTCCGGCGTCGCCTTGTAACGCGCATAGAGCGAGTCGATGAAGGCAGGGCTCACCGCGCCTGCGAGCGTTTCGAAATCCTGGCCTTCAGCGCCCATCGATCTTGTCCTTCTCATCCCTCTCCCAATGGGGGAGAGGGTTGCACAGACTTGGCTCGCATATTTCGTGCGGACCTAGCCGGAGCGGGGTGAAGGGTGGAGCCGCCCGACAATCGCGCGCCGCCGCCCCTCATCCCTCCTTCTCCCCCCAAAGGGGAGAAGGTTTCTCAACCCTTCAGCACCGCCAGCAAGGTGGTGCCCAATTCACTCGGCGAATCCGCCACGCGGATGCCGGCGGCCTCCATTGCCGCGATCTTGTCCTCGGCGCCGCCCTGGCCGCCCGAGACGATCGCACCGGCATGGCCCATGCGTCGTCCCGGCGGCGCGGTGCGGCCGGCGATGAACCCTGCCATCGGCTTCTTGCGGCCGCGCTTCGCCTCGTCTTTCAGAAACTGGGCAGCTTCTTCCTCTGCCGATCCGCCGATCTCACCGATCATAATGATCGAATGCGTTTCGGGGTCCGCCAGGAACAGCTCGAGCACATCGATGAAGTTGGTGCCATTGACCGGATCGCCGCCAATGCCGACCGCGGTCGTCTGGCCGAGCCCGGCATTGGTCGTCTGGAACACCGCCTCATAGGTCAGCGTGCCCGAGCGCGACACCACGCCGACCGAGCCCTTCGAAAAGATGCTGCCGGGCATGATGCCGATCTTGCATTCGCCAGGCGTCAGCACGCCGGGGCAGTTGGGGCCGATCAGCCGCGACTTGGAGCCCGAGAGCGAGCGCTTGACCTTGACCATGTCGAGCACCGGAATGCCTTCGGTGATGCACACGATGAGCGGCACCTCGGCATCGATCGCCTCGAGGATCGAATCGGCGGCGAAGGGTGGCGGGACGTAGATGACGCTGGCGGTGGCGCCGGTCTTCGCCACGGCCTCCTCGACGGTGTTGTAGACGGGTAGCCCGATATGCTCGGTCCCGCCCTTGCCCGGCGTGACACCGCCGACCATCTGCGTGCCGTAATCGAGCGCCGCCTGGGTATGGAAGCTGCCGGTTTCGCCGGTCATCCCCTGGGTGATGACCTTGGTGTTCTTGTCGACGAGGATGCTCATGGGGTCGCTGCGTCCTTTTTTGTGTCCCCGCGAAGGCGGGGACGCAGACTGGACTCCCGCCTTCGCGGAAGCACAACTTTTCCTACACAATGGACTCGAACAGATCGTTCCAGTCCGGGTTCATCTTCTCAATCTCGCCCAGCTTCCAAAGCCGGTTCCATTTCTTCATCTGGCGTTCGCGGTTGCGGGTAGCTTCGATGCTTTCATGCGTCTCGTACCAGACCAGCAACTTGCAACCATATTTCTTCGTAAAACCATCGACGACACCCGTACGATGTTCCCGCGCCCGCCTCGCCAGATTGCTCGTTAACCAATGAAAGCGTTCCGTTGCGGGCGCTTGCCATGATGTAGACATATCCGGGCCGTTCCAACCTTCCGCTGCCCCTTGTGTCCCCGCAAAGGCGGGGACCCAGGCTGGGCTCCCGCCCTCGCGGGAGCACAACCCAGGTAAGGTCAACTACGCCAGCGAGCCGTCAATCGCCTTGCACGCAACCAATAACTCCTTCACCGCATCGACGCTGACGCCCAGGTTCTTCTTCGCCTCGGCATCCAGTTCGATCTCGATCACCTGCTCGACGCCGCCCGCGCCGATGATGCACGGCACGCCGACATAGAGGTTATCGACGCCGTATTGCCCGGTCAGGTGGACCGCGGCGGGAAGCAGGCGCTTCTGGTCGCCAAGATAGGCCTCCGCCATCGCGATGCCGCTGGTGGCGGGCGCGAAATAGGCCGAGCCCGTCTTCAGCAGCGCGACGATCTCGCCGCCGCCAGAGCGGGTGCGCTGGACGATTGCGTCGATGCGCTCCTTGGTCGACTTGCCCATCTTGATGAGGTCGGGCACCGGAATGCCCGACACCGTCGAATAGCTGATCACCGGCACCATCGTGTCGCCGTGGCCGCCGAGCACGAAGCTCGTCACGTCCTGCACCGACACCTGGAATTCCTCGGCGAGGAAATGGCTGAAGCGCGACGAATCGAGCACGCCGGCCATGCCGACCACCTTGTTGTGCGGTAGCCCCGAAAATTCGCGCAGCGCCCAGACCATCGCATCGAGCGGGTTGGTGATGCAGATCACGAATGCATCCGGCGCGTTGGCGGCGATGCCCTCGCCCACTGCTTTCATCACCTTCAGGTTGATACCGAGCAGATCGTCGCGGCTCATGCCGGGCTTGCGCGCGACCCCGGCGGTGACGATGATGACGTCGGCGCCGGCGATATCGGCATAATCATTCGACCCGGTGATCTTCGCGTCGAAACCTTCGACGGGGCCGCATTGCGACAGATCGAGCGCCTTGCCCTGCGGCACGCCTTCGACCACGTCGAACAGGACGATGTCACCAAGCCCCTTCAGCGCGGCGAGATGGGCGAGCGTACCGCCGATATTGCCTGCACCGATCAATGCGATTTTCTTGCGAGCCATCTTCGTCCTCCGGCTATGGGCGCGGCGCCGTGGCGCCCGCAAAGCGAGGGCGGCTTAGGCGCATTAGACCCGGGCCGCAACAGGGGAAATCGGTCTCCGGCGTCACTATTGCGATTGCTTCTCATTTGCGGTGCGATATCGTCTCAGTCAGCGCCATGGCCGCGGGCGAGATACAGGTCGGACTGCATTTCCCTCAATCGCGACACCGTCCGTTCGAATTCGAAGCTGCCATCGCCGCTGCGATAAAGCGCTTCGGGCACGGCATCGGCGGCGGCGATCAGCTTGACGTTGTTTTCGTAGAGTGCGTCGATCAGGGTCACGAAGCGCGCCGCTTCGTTGCGGTTTTCGGGGCCGAGTATCGGGATGCCGACGATGAACACGGTGTGGAAGCGGCGGGCGATCGCCAGATAATCGGCGGCGCCGCGCGCCTCGGCGCACAGCCGCTTGAACGAGAACACCGCGACGCCCTTCAAGCTCTTGGGGACGTGCAGCGCGCGGCCGCCCTGGACGGCGATGTCCTCGGTCGGGACGTGCGCGCGGTCCTCGGGGGGATAGTCGGTCAGCCTGAAAAACGCCGCCGACAGCGCCGCCGTCGCCGCGGGACCATTGGGGACGAGCCACATGTCCATCTGCCCGAGCCGATCGAGCCGGTAGTCGGTCGGCCCGTTGAGCGCGACCAGCGCCATCCGTTCCCGGATCAGGCCGATGAACGGCAGGAACAGGTCGCGGTTGAGGCCATCCTTGTAGAGATCCTGCGGCGGCCGGTTGGAGGTAGCGACCACCGTCAGCCCGCGCGCCCACATCGCCGTGAACAGCCGCGACAGGATCGCTGCATCGGCGGTGTTGTTGACGACCATTTCGTCGAACGCGATCAGCCGCGCCTCGCCGACCATCGCGGTCGCCACCGGCACGATCGGGTCGCCCAGTTCCTTCTTGCGCTCCTCGGCGAGCCGCTGGTGCACCTCGAGCATGAATTCGTGGAAATGGACGCGGCGCTTGCGGCGGATATCGACGCAGCCATAGAACAAATCCATCAGCATCGATTTGCCGCGCCCGACGCCGCCCCACAGATAGACGCCGCGCGGCGGATCGGGCAGCCGGCCGAGCGCGCGCCACAGGACCGAGCCGCGCTTCGGCGTCGCCTCGAGCTCGGTGGCGAGCGCCGCCAGCCGCATCACCGCCGCCGCCTGTTCGGGATCGCGCCGCAACTCGCCGTCCGCCAGCAGCTTGTCGTAGCGATCGAGCATGAAGGTCATCTGGCCAATGTCTCGCACCCGACATGCTGACGGCTGCCCGTGCGCGGCGTCATCGGACTCACCGCGTGGTCGGCTTGCGGATCGTACCGGCAAAGGCAGCGATCGGCTCGTCGCCGTCGCCCTGCACCACCAGCCCGCGCAGGAACAGCAACCGGCCGGTTTCCTTGAGCAGGTCGACCTGGGCCTCGAGCGGCGTTTCGGCCGATCCCGCGCCGATGAACTGGGTCGACAGATCGAGCGTCACCGCCGTGCCCGCCTCGATCAGGCCGAACCCGCGCGACGCCGCGAACAGCGCGATGTCGATGAAGCCGAGCAACGCGCCACCATGAATCCGCCCCGACAAATTGGTATGGACGTGCGCGGGCTGCATCCGCACGCGGGCGCGCTTGCCCTCGACCTTGATCAGGAAGGGCCCGAACAGGCTGTTGAAGCGCGTCGGATCCTTGAGTTCCCACGTCATCCAGCCGGGATGATCGGGCGAGTGTTGGTAGCGGAAAGGGGGAGTAGCGTTCAACCAACGGTCCTTCGATACGCCGCTTCGACAGGCTCAGCGTCTACTCGGGACGAACGGGATGTGCTCAAAAAAACCTCCGTTCGTCCTGCGTAGGGACTGAGCGCGTCGAAGGCCCGTATCGAAGGACGATCACACCACCCGTTCGACTTCCATCTTCTTGATCTCGGCGATCGCCTTCGCCGGATTGAGCCCCTTGGGGCAGACGTTCGCGCAGTTCATGATCGTGTGGCAACGATAAAGGCGGAAAGGATCTTCCAGCTCGTCGAGTCGGTCGCCGGTCATCTCGTCGCGGCTGTCGGCGAGCCAGCGATAGGCCTGGAGCAGGATCGCCGGCCCCAAGAACTTGTCGGCGTTCCACCAATAGCTGGGGCAGCTCGTCGAGCAGCAGGCGCACAGGATGCACTCGTACAGGCCGTCAAGCTTGGCGCGGTCCTCGGGCGACTGGAGACGCTCCTTGCCGCTGGGCGGCGGCGTCACGGTCTGGAGCCACGGCTTGATCGAGGCATATTGCGCATAGAAATGGGTGAAATCGGGCACGAGATCCTTGATCACGTCCATATGCGGCAAGGGCGTGATGCGGATGTCGCCCTTCACATCCTCGATCGCCTTGGTGCAGGCGAGCGTGTTGGTGCCGTCGATGTTCATCGCGCACGAGCCGCAAATCCCCTCACGGCACGAGCGGCGGAAGGTGAGCGACGAATCCTGCTCGGCCTTCATCTTGATCAGCGCATCGAGGACCATCGGCCCGCAACTGTCCAGATCGACCTCGAAGCTATCGTAGCGCGGATTTTCGCCGGCATCGGGATCGTAGCGATAGACTTTGAACTTCTTGACGCGCGTGGCGTCTCCGGCCGCTTTGTGGACCCTGCCCTCGGGCTTGATCTTGCTGTTCTTCGGCAGGAAAAATTCGGCCATTGCGATCACTCATCCTTCGGCTGGCAGGGCATCGCGCCCCGCAGCCTCAGCCGATACATGAGCCGGGCCGCGGTCGCAAATTTTTGGTGGTACGGTCTTTGGGCGAAGGTGGCAGACCGCGCATTGGGGCGTCGCGCCGATCGCGGCCTTGCGGCGATCTCGAGTCCCGCCTAGCCAGCGACGATGCGGCTCGACCAATGCCATAATGTCGACGACTTCCGGCGTCTCGCGAAAGCGCGGCTGCCCGGGCCCGTCTTCCATTATATCGACGGCGCCGCCGACGACGAGGTGACGCGGCGGCGCAACACCGCCGCCTATGAAGCCTGCGATCTCGTGCCCAATGTCCTCGCCGGGGTGCAGGACATCGACATGAGCGTCACGGTGATGGGCAAGCGGATATCGATGCCGCTGTTCCTGTCGCCGACCGCGCTGCAACGCCTGTTCCACTGGCGCGGCGAGCGCGCGGTGGCGGCGGCGGCGGAAAAGTTCGACACCTGGTTCGGGATTTCCTCGCTGGCGACCGTGAGCATCGAAGAGATCGGGCGGACGATCGCGTCACCGAAGCTGTTCCAGCTCTATGTCCACAAGGACAAGGGGCTCAACGCGGCGATGATCGCCGCATGCAAGGCGGCGCGGTTCGATGCGATCGCGCTGACGGTCGACACGATCGTCGGCGGCAACCGCGAGCGATGCCTGCGCACCGGGTTCACCTCGCCGCCGCGGTTGACCCCGGGGTCGGCGCTCAGCTTCGCGATGCATCCGCGCTGGACGCTCGACTATCTGCTGCGCGAGCCGTTCGAGCTGTCCAACCTCAAGGATCATCTCGACGAGGGGTCGCGCAAGTCGATGTCGGTCGGCGACTATTTCACCACGATGCTCGACCAGTCGCTCGACTGGAAGACCGCCGAGGCGATCCGCGCCGACTGGGGCGGCGAATTCTGTCTCAAGGGGATCATGTCGGTCGACGACGCGCGCCGCGCGGTCGATATCGGCGCGACCGCGATCATGGTCTCCAACCATGGCGGCCGCCAGCTCGACGGCAGCCGCGCGCCGTTCGATCAACTCGCCGAGATCGTCGATGCGGTCGGCGACCGGATCGACGTGATCTGCGACGGCGGCATCACCCGGGGCAGCCACGTCCTCAAGGCGCTGAGCGTCGGTGCCACGGCCTGTTCGGGCGGGCGGCTCTATCTCTATGCGCTCGCGGCCGCAGGCCGGGCCGGGGTCGAACGGACGCTGGACAATTTGCGGCGCGAGATCGAGCGCGACATGAAATTGATGGGTGCGCGCCGGGTGAGCGACCTGAGCCGCGCCAATCTGCGCTGGCGCTGACCCGGCACGCCGGCGCCACCGCGCGACGTCCTGCCGGGCCAGATAGCGATCGACGCAGCCCGTCCAATCATTCACCTCTTATTAGCGTCGCCGCGATAGACGCGGCCTATGACATTGGCGCCAATAGATTTCCTGCCGATTTCGCCACGCGATCGCCGCGCGCCGTTCCTGCGCGCGATCGTCGCCGATCAGCGCGGCGCGACGATCATCGAATTCGCTTTTGTCGCGGCGCCGCTGATGGCGCTGCTGATGGCGATCCTCGTCACGAGCACGGTCTATTTCGCGCAGGCGGGCCTCGAAACCGCCACCGAAGCGACCGCGCGCGTGCTGATGACCGGCACCGCACAACGGGGCGCGTTCAGCGCCGCCCAGTTCAAGCAGGCCGCGTGCAATGCCCTGCCCCCCTTCATGTCGTGCAACAATCTGCTGGTCGACGTGCAAAGTGCGAGCGCGTTCAGCTCGATCGCGACCGCCGCGCCGACGATCACCTTCGACAGCCACGGCAATGTCTCCAACAGCTTCGCCTATACCCCGGGCAATGCCGGCGACATCGTCGTCATCCGCCTGATGTACATCTGGAAAGTGCCGACCGGCCCGCTTGGCTTCAACGTCGCCACGCTCGGCAACGGACAGCGTCTGCTGATGGCGACGTCGGTGGCCAAGACGGAGCCCTTTTCATGAGTCTGCGATCGACGCTTGGCGCGTTGCGCCGCGACCGCAAGGGTCTTGCGCTGGTCGAGTTTGCGCTGACCGCGCCGTTCCTCATCCTGCTCTATCTCGGCACCTATCAGGTCAACGACGCGGTCGGCTGCAACCGCAAGGTGACGATCACGGCGCGGTCGGTCGCCGATCTCACCTCGCAATATGCCACGGTGACGAGCGGATCGGTGGCCGAGATCCTCAATGCCTCGGCGCAGGTGATGGCGCCCTATGACACGGCGCGCGCGACCATCATCGTCTCCGAAATCTACACCGACACAAGCGGCGCGACGAGGATCGTCTGGAGCCAGGCGACCGGCACGGTGACCCCGCACACGGTCGGCGCCACCTTCACCCCCAAGCCCAATTTGGTCAGCAACGATACTTATTCGATCGTCGCCGAGGTCACCTACGCCTATGTGCCGGCGATGTCGTTCGGCGTCGTCGGCCCGCTCAGCCTGGGCGACACCATCTATATGCGGCCGCGCATCTCGTCGATGGTGTCGATGACATGATCGTCCGCGCCGCCCTGCGCCGCCTGGCGCGCACCCCCTTGGCCTTATTTGCGAACCTGCGCGACGATCAGCGTGGCAACGTGCTGATGATCGTCGGCCTGTCGTTGATTCCGCTGACTTTTTCGGCCGGTATGGCGATTGATTACAGCCGCGCGATGCGCCTCCAGACCAAGCTCAACGCCGACGCCGACGCCGCCGCGCTCGCCGCGGTGACCCGCCCGATGATGAACCAGTCGAGCAACGTCGCCTGCACGACCGCGAAGAACATGTTCATCGGCCAATCGGCGGGATTGAGCGGCCTGAATTTCAACGCCGCGGATCCTACCCAACTGGCGATTTCGGTCACCGACAGCGCCACGCCGAGCGGCACGGGCACGACATCGACCTGTACGGCGTCGAGCACGGCGACCACCGCCAGCTACAGCCGCACCGCAACGGTTGCCTATCACGCCACCTCGCAGAATGCGTTCGGCGGCATTCTCGGGCTGTCCGCGCTCCCGATCCACGGATCATCGACGGCCTATTCGGCGGTCGCGCCGAATATCGATTTCTACATCATGATCGATACGTCGCCGTCGATGTTGCTGCCCGCGACCAGCGGCGGTCTCGCGGCGATGACCGCAGCGACCAACGGCTGCGCCTTCGCCTGCCACCAGACCAACACCTCGTCGAGCGATCCCGGCCACACATCGCGGGTCAACGGGGTTTATTGGGATTATTATCAGGTGGCGCGCAACGCCAACATCGTGCTGCGCACCGATCTCGTTTCAGTCGCCGTCCAGGATCTGACGACGATGGCGACCACCACCGCGCAAAACAACCACGCGGTGTACCGCATGGGTCTATCCGATTTCGATTACACCTTTCGCCAGATATGGCCGACGGCGCCGGTTGGCGGCTACAATGTCGACGGCAATCTGACGACGGTCGGCGCGCATGTCGGCGATGCCCAGGTCGTCACCTATTGCATCAACAATCAGCGCGTCTGCGGCAGCAACGACAACGACACCGGGACGAATTTCACCACCGCCTTTTCAGGTATCCTCGGCAAGATGCCCGCCGCCGCTGGCAACGGCACCAACAACAGCGGCGATACGCCGCAGGCGATGCTGTTCATCATCACCGACGGGATGCGCGACGAACTCAATTCCGGATCGCGCTATCTCGGGCCGATTCCGACCAGCCAGTGCACGACGATCAAGAATCGCGGCATCCGGATCGCCATTCTCGACACCCAATATCTGCCCGAATCGGCGTCTGACAGTTGGTCGGTCAGCAACGTGAAGAACCCCTATCTTGCGCCGACCGATCATATCACCCCCGCGTTGACCGCCTGCGCCTCGCCGGGGCTTTTCTATCAGGTGACCACTGACGGCGACATTTCGGCCGCGCTCGGGACGCTGTTTCAAAAGGCGGTGGCGAGCGCCCGCCTGACGCAATGAGCGCCCGGCGGACGCAGCGCCCCAAGGGCTTTGCGAGCGAAATCCTTTCGGAACGCATCGATGGGAGTCAGGGCTGATCGAGCAGTGAGACCGCCGGTCGCCCGACCGGCGCGCTGGCCTGACGGGGCGTGCGGCGATCGAGCAGAGACAGCCACGCGTTCGCGCCGCTGCCGATCGCGACCTGCGGCAGCGACGGGGTCAGCTTGCCGCGCGTTTCCCACGCCGCGACCAGCCGCCCCGCCTCGCTCGCCGCCGCCGCGAGCGGCTGTGGCTTGCGGAGCGCGTGGTTGATCAGCGCGTCGCCGAAAAAGGTCCAGTCGCTGTCGGCCTGGCACCCGAACGAGGTGCGGTCCGCGACCGAAGCGGTCAGCACGGCGCTGTCGTCGCTCGCCAACGCCGGCACGAACGTCCCCGAAAAGCAGGCGCTCACCATCACCAGCCGGCGCCTGATCCCCAAGCCGTCGAGCATCCCCGCGAGCCGATTGGCGGAAATGATGCCGAACCCCTCGGTGCCGTCGTTGTAGACGATGCCGATCGGCGCGCCGTGACTGGTGGTATAAAGGATCAGCGCATCCTCGGCGGGATCGATCAGCTCGGCGACCCGCGCGAGCGCGAGGCCGAGATTGCCGGGTGACCCGCGCGGCAGATCGCTCGGGGCGCTGCCGTCGGCGCCCGCGAGCACGATCGTCCGCCCGACCGCGTCATAGCGGCTGGCGAGCACTCGGCCCGCCTCGCGCGCCTCGCGCCCGAACACCGGATCGCTGTCTAGCGCAATCGCGACGACATAGGCGTCGACGACACCCTTGCGCTGCGGCTGGAGCGCGGCGAGCGCCCGCGTCATCAGCCGATGCTCGGCGAGTTCGCCCGCCGGGCTGCGGCTCTGCTCGATTTCGGTCCCGCCATCGGCGAAGCGCACCGATTGTTCGGGGGCGAGATTTGCGAAGGAGGGCGTCGGCTCGCCATGGACCGGCGGTCGATAGCCACCGGGCTGCGCGGTCGAGGCGCTGGCGAGCAGCACGAGCATTGCCGCCGCGCTCGTCTTCGTCCACCCGGCCATCACCCGCATGCGTGCCACCCCCTGCATCGCAATAGTGGGTCGGGAAGCTGCGCCAAGTCAATCATGCCCCACCCGCTCGGGCAGTGGCAGCGGTCAATAATAGACCTTGCGATCGCGGATCAGATATAGGCCGAACCAGACCGGAAGCCACGCCCCGGCCGTGATCAGCGACAGAAAGATATGGATGCCGTGACCGAACGAGCGCAGCGCGGGCCCGTATAGCCCGCCGACCCCCGCGCCACCGCCGGCGTTCATGAACACCTGCTGCGCCGGGCGATCGACCATCCGCATCGCCTCTTCGGCCTTGCGCATCGCGACATCGACGGTTTCGCCGCAATGCCGGCATTTCTTGGCGCGGGCGAGAATCTGTTCGGCGCAGAACGGGCATTCGATCATCGCGTCGCCGCTGGCTGCTGCGACGTGAGCAAAGCCGGGTTCGGGATCGTCGCCCCGATCGCCCACCCCGAAGGGCACGCTCCCCGCGTGCGGCGCTTGCACGCGCGGCGAGACGGCGGCTGCCGTCGGCGCAAACCCCATCCCGACACCGCTACCAACGTTGCCCGTGGTCCGTTTGCCGAACGTCCCCGCCATCGCGCCTGCTCCCGCCTGATCATATTGGGAATAGCGCGGGATCGGTTAATAAAAACCTGATTGGAAGGCATTTTTCAAGCGAGGGGGGGCCGTTCCGTGGCGATGGGCGGGCTTCCAAGCCCACGCAACGGACTCGATCGGAATCAGTAAACCCGCTTCTTCGGCTTGATATACTCGATATCGTCGGTGAGCGTATAATCGTGCACCGGGCGGTAATCGATGCCAACGGTGCCGCCCTTGCCGCCCCAGCCGTCGAAGGTCGCGATGGTGTGCTTCATCCAGTTGGCGTCGTCGCGGTCGGGATAGTCTTCGTTGACATGCGCGCCGCGTGATTCCTGACGGTTGGCGGCGGAATTGACCGTCACCACCGCCTGCGCCACCAGATTGTCGAGCTCGAGCGTCTCGACCAGGTCGGTGTTCCAGATCAGCGATCGATCGACGATGCCGACATCGGCCATCGACGCATAGATATCCGCCATCTTGGCCTTGCCCTCGGTGAGCAGCGCATTATCGCGGAACACCGCGCAATGCTTCTGCATCGTGCGCTGCATCTCGCCGCGAATCTGCGCGGTCGGCTTGCTGCCCTTGGCATTGCGGAAATGATCGAGCCGGCCGAGCGACAGTTCCTCGGACCCCTTGGGCAGCGGGTGGTGCGCGCCTTGCGGCTTGGTGATCTCGGCGATGCGCTTGCCGGTCGCGCGGCCGAATACGACGAGATCGATCAGCGAGTTGGAGCCGAGCCGGTTCGCCCCGTGCACTGAAACGCAGGCCGCTTCGCCGACCGCGAACAGGCCGGGGACGACGCTGTCGGGGTTGCCGTCCTTCAGCCGGACGACCTCGCCGTGGAAGTTACACGGGATGCCGCCCATGTTGTAATGCACCGTCGGCGCGACCGGCAACGGCTGGCGCGTCAGGTCGACGCCCGCGAAGATCTTGCCCGTCTCGGTGATGCCGGGCAGCCGCTCTGCCAGCACCTTGGGGTCGATATGATCGAGGTGAAGGTAGATGTGATCCTTTTCCTTGCCGACGCCGCGGCCCTCGCGGATTTCGAGCGCCATCGATCGCGACACGACGTCGCGGCTGGCGAGGTCCTTGGCGCTGGGGGCATAGCGCTCCATGAAGCGCTCGCCCTCGTTGTTGGTCAGATAGCCGCCCTCGCCGCGTGCGCCCTCGGTGATCAGCACGCCGGCGCCGTAGATGCCGGTCGGGTGGAACTGGACGAACTCCATGTCCTGCAACGGCAGCCCGGCGCGCAGCACCATCCCGCCGCCATCGCCGGTGCAGGTATGCGCCGACGTCGCCGAGAAATAGCAGCGGCCATAGCCGCCGGTCGCCAGCACGGTCTGGTGGCTGCGGAAGCGGTGGATCGATCCGTCATCCATGCACAAGGCGATCACGCCCCGGCAGACGCCGTCTTCCATGATCAGGTCGAGCGCGAAATATTCGATGAAGAAGTCGGCGTCGTATTTCAGGCTCTGCTGGTAGAGCGCGTGGAGCATCGCGTGGCCGGTGCGGTCGGCGGCGGCGCAGGTGCGCTGCGCGGGTGGCCCCTCGCCCATGTTCTGCATCATGCCGCCGAACGGGCGCTGATAGATCTTGCCCTCTTCGGTGCGGCTGAACGGCACGCCGGCATGTTCGAGTTCGTAGACGGCGGCGGGCGCTTCGCGGCAGAGATATTCGATCGCGTCCTGGTCGCCGAGCCAGTCGGAGCCCTTGACGGTATCATACATGTGCCAGGTCCAATGGTCCGGGCCCATATTGCCGAGCGACGCGGCGATGCCGCCCTGGGCGGCGACGGTGTGCGAGCGCGTTGGGAACACCTTGGTGATGCACGCCGTCTTCAGCCCGCTTTCGGCGATCCCCATCGTCGCGCGCAGACCGCTGCCGCCCGCGCCCACCACGACGGCATCATAGCTGTGATCGATAATCTTGTAGGCGGCGGTCATGCGAGCGATGCTCCGGTAGCGTTGAAGGCGATCTTGAGGATCGCGAAAATGGCGATGCCGGCGCTGCCGACGCAGAAGAAGGTGAGCAACAGCATCGCGGCGAAGCGCCCGGGACCGTGGAGATAATCCTCGATCAGCACCTGCAGCCCCATCCGGAAATGATAGAAGACCGACGCGACGAGCAGGATCATCGGCACCGCGGCCAGCGGCGAGCCGAGCCAGGCGGCGACGGTCGCGTGATCATGCGCCGGCAGCCGCGCGATCGAGGCGAGCAGCCACAGCATCAGCACGAGGTTGCCCGCCGCCGTGACGCGCTGATGCCACCAATGGTGCGCGCCCTCTTTCGAAGAGCCGAGACCGCGAACGCGGCCGAGTTCGGTTCCACTACCCATGTTATTTCCCCGCCAGCAGATAGGCCCAATAGGCGATCGTCAGCACGACCGAGACGATCATCGTCGATTGCGCCCATAGCTTGTTGGTCTTGAGCTCGAAGCCCGCGCCGGTATCGAGCACGAAATGGCGGATGCCGCTCGCCATGTGCTGAAAAAACGACAGCGTCAGCCCGATCCCGAACAGATAGCCGAGCGGATTGAGCTTGCCCGATGCATCGGTGAAGAGGCCGACGAACTGGTCATATTCGGCCGGCCCGGCGGCGAGCGCGGCGAGCCACCAGACGAACAGGATCGTCCCGACCACCGCCATCCCGTCACCGGTGGCGCGGTGGAGAATCGAGACCAGCATGTGCGGGCCCCATTTCCAGATGCTCAGATGCGGCGAGAGCGGGCGGGCGACGGGACGGTGGCTTGCCACGATAATATCCTTGGTTGCGTTCGGGCCGTATTAGTCGGCGGGCGCGGCGATGCAACCCGGGTCAAAGGCCGCATGATGGCCATAGCGGTGCGAGGCGCGATTCTCGCCGCGCGCTGCACGCGCCGAAACCGCCTAACCAGCTCTTAACCAAATCAGATTACGCCAGGATATGAGATTTGAAGGCACAGACTGGCGTGCCGCATGAAAGGCAAGACCCTTGGATAGCAGCGATCTGCCCATTACCGGTACGATAGCATCGCACATCGACGTTGCGGCGCGACTGAGAGTCTTCGATTTCGACGGGTCGCTGGCGAGTGCGAGCCGCGAGGTATGGCTGGCGCTCGAGCCCGACATCGCGGCGATATCGGAGGCCTATTGGCAGCAATGGCTGCGCTGCTTTGCCGATGAGCGTAGCTGGGCACCGCACGAAACCCAGAAGATGATCGATCTCGGCTGCACCTTCCTGCGCCAGCGTTTTCTCGAGACGAGCCGGCATGGCTGGGTCGAATCGATCGAGCGATCGGTCGCCTCGGCCTATGTGGGCGGGGTTTCGCCGATGGCTTTGCTGTCGATGATCAACGCCAGCGATCGCGCCGCGCTCGACAGTCTGATGCGCCGCGTCGATCGCAACGATCCGCGCATGCCCGTGATGATCGATACGTTGCTGCGGCTCTCGGCGCTCGAAGGCGAAATCACCGTCGCGATCTACAACGCCTATCGCGATCACACCGCACAGATGTCGCGCGATCGCCTCGCCTCCGAATTCCGCGACGGCATCGCGACGATGGTCGAAGGCGTGACTCAGGAGGGCGCCGAATTGCGCGCCCAGGCCGCGCGCTCGTCCAAATCGACGCGCGGGATGCTCGGCAAAACCTCCGAGGTCGCCGCTGCCGCCGAACAATCCGCCGTGGCAATGCGCGAGGCGGCGCAGACTGCCGCCGGGCTGATCCGCGCGATCGAGGACGCCCGCAGCGAAGTCGAGGCCGCCGCCGAGATCGCCACGCGCGCGAGC
>NCGF01000030.1 GCA_002281485.1 Sphingomonas sp. 28-66-16 | reverse complement strand
GGTTGGGGCTTCATCTTCGTTCCTTCGTCACTACGACGAAGCCCTAACCCTCCTTAAATCACAACCTCAAATCTGTGCCATTGGTGCTGACGGGGAACATTGGGCGCTTCGCGATGCTGGCCAAAAGTTCGAGAAACCAGCGCGCCTTTTTGAGGGTCGCAGGCGACTTTCCTTCCCGTTCCATTTTCTGGATATATTCCTCGGCTACTAGTCCGAAGGTCGTTTGGGCCGCCAGCTCAGCCTTCAGGCGACGCTGGCGCTTCTCCTCCACCGGGTCGATGCCGTCGTCCAGCTCGGCCTTCGCCTCATCGCGCTTCCTGCGGGCCTGAGGCAAGGAGACGTCGGGAAAGCTTCCCAGCGACAATTTCCGCTCGATGCCGCAGCATCGGTAGCGGAAACGCCAGAGCAGGGTCCCGGAAGGCTGCACTAGCAAATAGAGACCGTCCGCATCCGCAACTTTAAATGGGCGCTCAGCTGGTTTGAGCGCTCGAATCTGCATCACCGTAAGCATGGGGCCACGCCTCCTGTACCGTTCGTGGCCCCATGATTCGTGGCCCCTTTTGAGTGGGCCACGGCGGAACATAATGAGATTTCATGGGACCGCCGAAAGCTAGTTTACCGCAGATTTCTGCGGTTTTCCAGCCTTGTTCTCGGTATGGACTGGTGCCGCTTACAGGACTCGAACCTGTGACCCCCGCATTACGAATGCGATGCTCTACCAGCTGAGCTAAAGCGGCGCGCCTGGCGGGGCGTGATTTCTCCCCTGCCGAGGCGGCGCGATTATCAGCAAGTCGCGCCGGTGACAAGCGCTCAGCCGAATCCAATTTCGCCCCCCGCGCCGGCCCGCCGAAATCGTCCGGCACTTTACGCACTATTTACCACAATGCGGCACAACGGCTCCCGAAACGGGCAATTGCACCCCTGGGAAACAGCGCATGGACACGCTTCGCGGGTTCGAAGACGATCGCAGCGATATCGATTACCATGACGAGGAAGACATGCGAGTCGACGACAATCAGAATTTCGAGATCGGCTCCGACGAACGGCGCATGCAGGTGCGCGCCTATAATTACTGGGTGTCGCTGCTCGGCGGCCGCGCCTATCCCTCGATCGAGGATCTCGATCCCGAAAACATCGCCGATTTCGGACCGCACAGCGTCTTGCTCGATTTCACCGCAGGGATCGAGGATCCGGCGATCCAGTTCCTCGGCAAGGCCCTGCGCAACGAATGCGATCTCGAGCCGACGATGACCCGGATCAATCAGGTGCCGAGCCGCTCGCTGCTGTCGCGGCTGACCGACCATTATCTCCAGATCATCGCCAATCGCGCGCCGATCGGCTTCGAAGCCGAATTCGTCAGCATGCGCGGCCACAACACCATGTATCGCGGCATCCTGATGCCGTTTTCGTCCGATGGCGAAACGATCGATTTCATCTACGGCGTGATCAACTGGAAGGAACTGATCGATGCCGCCGCACAGGCGCGGCTCGACAGCGAGGTGGCCGCAGCGATCCGCGCCGCGCCGCGGCCGAGCGCCACTGCCCCGGCCTGGGCAAGCGGCCCCGGCGGCGATCTGCCGCGCGACGACGACGATGCGGAAACGATGAACCGTGGCGAGGGCGACCGCCGCCTTGCCGATACGACCGCGCCCGGCGATGCGCGCGCGTTGGTTCCCGGTGGTGCTTCCCCGGCCCAGCCGCTCACGGGCCTGCCGACGTCGGCGCTCGCCGATCAACTGGCGCTCGCCCAACAGACCGCGGCGGCCGTCCGCGCCGCCGACACGCGCAGTCGCGCGGCGCTCTACCGCGCGCTCGGTCGTGCCCATGATTTTGCCTGCAGCGCCGATGCCGATCCGAAAGGCCTTGCGATGCTGCTCGATCGTGCCGCGATCGCCGCCCAGGCCCGCGCGCCGCTGACGCCGATCGTCAAGCTCGTGTTCGGGGCCGATTACGACAAGACGCGCCTGACCGAATTTGCCGCCGTGCTGGGACATGCCCGCCGCTGCAACGTCCCCGTCGGCGCGCTCGCCGATTTTCTCGAGATGGCGGAGGGCGGCATCAAGGGGATCGTCCAGGCCGAGCGGGCGCTGCGTCGCCCGGCCGCCAGCCGCGACCCGGCGGCCGATGCCCGGGCGATGCTGCGCGCCCGCCCGGTCCTGGCGCGCGTGTCGATCGCGTTCGATGCCGGCGACAGCGAATTCGTCCTGCTGGTCGCGCGCACGGCGGCCGACGGTGCCTTCGACATCGTCGGCGCGGTGCCGCCCGCCGATCCGGTCACTGCGCGGGCGCTCGTCCGGGTGGCGCCCTGATCGCGCCCCGGACACGGCGCGCCGGCTGAGGCCGCAACCGGTCTTGAGCTAGGCGACGCGTCGGCGCATAGCGACGCGATGGTCAAAGCCACTTTGAAATCGCTGTCGGATGCGCTTGCCATTCGGCTGGTCGAGGGTGCCCTGCCGGGCGAGCTGGAAGGTTTCGGCGAGGCCGAACGGGCCGAGGCCGCGCGCTTCATGGCCGCCACTGCGGGCACGCGCCCGCCCGGCGAACCCCGCCTCGAACTCGAAACGATCAGCGCCGACGACACCCAGCGCCACATGCGGCTGGCGATCGTCAACGACGACATGCCCTTCCTCGTCGATTCGATCGCGGCGACGATCGGCGCGCACGACATACCCATCCAGCGAATCATCCATCCGGTTCTGCCGGTCGAGCGCAGCGGCGACGGGACGCTCGAGAGCGTCGGCAGCGGCGCGCTCGAATCGATGATCTATATCGAGATGGAGCGGGTCGACGCGCGCGGGCGGCGACGCCTGCTCGGCGATCTCGAGCGCAATCTGGCGAATGTCCGTGCCGCCGTGCAGGACTGGCCGGCGCTGCAGGAGGCGATGGCCAACGATGCCACGACGCTCGCCGCCCAGACGCGCCAGGTCGATCACGAAGGGGCGGCGCTGCTGCGCTGGTTTCTCGACCGTCATTTCACCCTCGTCGGCCATGAAATCTGGCGCCGCGATTCGGGGACCAGCGCCGGCAGCGCGCTCGGCATCGCCCAGCATCCCCAGCCGGTGCCGCTGCTTGCGGATACCTCGCGGACGCTCGCGCTCGCCTGGTTCGGCGAAGGCAATCAGGCGCCATTGCTCGTCAAGTCCAACCTGATCTCGAGCGTGCACCGACACGTGCCGCTCGATCTCGTGATCGTGCCGATCGTCGAGCGCGGCGAGATCGTCGGCCTGTCGATCCACGCCGGGCTGTGGACCAGCGCCGCGCTGACCGCGCCGCCCCAGGACGTGCCGGTGCTGCGCGCGCGGCTGGCGATGCTCGAGAAGAAATTCGGATTCGATCCCAAGGGGCACACCGGCAAGGCGCTCAGCCATGCGCTGACGGCGTTGCCGCACGATCTGGTCACCGCGTTCGATCAGGCCTCGCTCGAGCAATTGGCGCTGACCGCGATGTCGCTCGCCGATCGGCCGCGGCCGCAGATGGTGCTCGTGCGCTCGATGCTCGGCCGGCACATGTTCGCCTTTGTCTGGCTGCCGCGCGACGATCTGTCGACGGTCCGCCGGATCGCGATCGGCCAGATGCTCGCCGAGGCATCGAACGGATCGCTGCTCAACTGGTCGATCGCGCTGGAAGACGGCGTGGTGGCGATGATCCGCTACACCTTCGATCTGCGCGGCGAGGGCCGCATGCCCGATCCCAAGCCGCTCAACGAGCGGCT
This sequence comes from Sphingomonas sp. 28-66-16, assembly GCA_002281485.1. Lineage (GTDB taxonomy): Bacteria > Pseudomonadota > Alphaproteobacteria > Sphingomonadales > Sphingomonadaceae > Sphingomonas. The sequence continues at coordinate 20,290 of NCGF01000030.1, read as the reverse complement.
CGGTCGGATGGTGCGCGGCTGGAATCCGGCGGTCGAGGCCGCGCTTGCCGATCTTGTCGAGCCCGCCCGCGCGGCGAGGCTCGCGCTGCGGCACGCGGCATCCTTTCCCCAGGGCTATCGCACCGTCAGCACCCCCGAAGAAGCGGCGCAGGACATTGTCCGGCTCGCGACGCTCGAGACGCCCCATGCACGATCGGTGCGCATCTATCGCGGCGAGGGCGGCATCCGGCTGAAAATCTATCGGTTCGGCGGCGCGCTGCCGCTCTCCGACGCGGTGCCGGTGCTCGAGAATTTCGGTTTCCGCGTGATCGAGGAAGTGCCGACCGCGCTCAGCGACGAGGCTGAGGGTTATGTCCATGATTTCGCGATCTCGGTGGGCGCAGAGGCCGTGCCCGGCGCGCTGGAGGGCGACAACACGGTCCTCGAAGCGGCGATCGCGGCGGTGCTCGAGGGCGATGCCGAGAATGATGCCTTCAACCGGCTGATCGTCGATGCCGGCATGGCCCCGTCGGCGGTCGTGCTGTTCCGCGCGTGGTTCCGCTATCTGCGCCAGGCGGGGCTCGCTTACGGCCTGACCACCGTCGTCGATACGCTGCGCCAGGCGCCCGAGGTGGCCACCGCGCTGATCGCACGATTCGAAGCGGCGCATGATCCGTCCGTCGCCGATCGGGACGCCGCGATCGGAGCGGCGACCCAGGCGATCGATCAGGGGCTCGAGGCGGTGTCGGCGATCGACGACGATCGCATCCTGCGGGCACTCAACGGCGTGATCGTCGCGACGCTGCGCACCAATGCCTATGCCCCCGCCGCCCAGGAAGCGCTTGCCTTCAAGCTCGACAGCGCGCTGGTGCCCGGCCTGCCCGCGCCGCTGCCATGGCGCGAAATCTGGGTCTATTCGCCGCGCATCGAGGGAATCCATCTGCGCGCGGGCCCGGTGGCGCGCGGTGGCCTGCGCTGGTCCGATCGGCGCGACGATTTCCGCACCGAGATATTGGGGCTGATGAAAGCGCAGCGCGTGAAGAACGCGGTGATCGTGCCGACCGGCGCCAAGGGCGGCTTCTATCCCAAGCAATTACCGCCCGCCGCGAACCGCGACGCGTGGCTCGCCGAGGGCACCGAAAGCTACCGCATTTTCATCCGCACGCTGCTGTCGATCACCGACAACATCGTCGACGGCGCGGTGATTCACCCGCCCCAGACGGTGATCCATGACGGCGACGATCCCTATTTCGTTGTCGCCGCCGACAAGGGCACCGCGACCTTTTCGGACGTCGCCAATGCGATCGCGCTCGATCGCGGCTTCTGGCTGGGCGACGCCTTTGCGAGCGGCGGCAGCGTCGGCTACGATCACAAGGCGATGGCGATCACCGCGAGGGGCGCATGGATTTCGGTGCAGCGCCATTTCGCCGAGCGCGGCGTCGACGTGCAGACCCAGTCGATCCGTGTCGTCGGCTGCGGCGACATGTCGGGCGACGTGTTCGGCAACGGCATGCTGCTGTCCAAGGCGATCAAGCTCGTCGCCGCGTTCGATCACCGCCACATCTTCTTCGATCCCGATCCCGATCCGGCAACGAGCTGGGCCGAGCGCGCGCGGATGTTCGCGCTGCCGCGCTCGAGCTGGGCCGATTATGACAAGGCGCTGATCTCGAAGGGCGGCGGCGTGTTCGCGCGATCGGACAAGTCGATCAAGCTGAGCGACGAGATGCGCGCGATGCTGGGGACCGATGCGCGCGAGCTCGATCCGATCACCTTGATCTCGACGATCCTCAAGAGCCAGGTCGACCTGATCTGGTTCGGCGGCATCGGCACCTATGTGAAGGCGGCGGCGGAGAACAACGTCCAGGTCGGCGATCCGGCGAATGACCGGCTCCGCGTCAACGCCGAGGATCTACGCGCGATCGCGATCGGCGAGGGCGCCAACCTCGGCGTCACCCAGGCAGGCCGCATCGCCTTTGCCACCGAAGGCGGCCGGATCAACACCGACTTCATCGACAATTCGGCGGGCGTCGATTGCTCGGACAATGAGGTGAACATCAAGATCGCGCTCAATCGCGAAATGATCGAGGGCCGGCTGGCGTTCGAGGATCGCAACGCGCTGATCGTATCGATGACCGACGATGTCGCCGCCCTGGTGCTCGAGGACAACCGCCTCCAGACGCTTGGCCTGTCGATCATGGAGAATGACGGTGCGCAGGCGCTGCCGAGCTATGTTCGGCTGATCGAGATATTCGAGAGCAGCGGCCGGCTCGATCGGGCGGTCGAAGGGCTCGCAGGCAATGAGGATTTGCTCCGCCGCGCACAGGATCACCATGGCCTGACCCGGCCCGAGCTCGCCGTGCTGCTGTCGACCGCCAAGCTCGCGTTGCAGGAAGCGATCGAGAAGAGCCCGCTCGCGATCGATGCCGAGATGCACGGCGACCTGATGGCGGCCTTCCCGCCGGCGATGCGGGCGCGCTTCCAGCCCGCGATCGAGGCGCACCGGCTGCGCGGTGAGATCGCCGCGACCAAGCTCGCCAACCGGCTGATCAACCGGATGGGCGTGCTGCATCCTTTCGAGCTTGCCGAGGAGGAAGGGGCCGTGATCGCCGATATCGCGGCGATGTTCGTGGTCGTCGAGCGGCTGTTCGATCTGCCCGGGCTATGGGCCGAGATCGAGACCGCGGCGATGCCCGAAGAGGCGCGGATCAGCCTGTTCGACGAAGTCGCCGTCGCGGCCCGCTCGCAGATCGCCGATCTGTTGCGCGTCTGCCCGCCCGGCACGAGCCCAGGCGCGGTGATCGCGCGGATCGGCAAGGGGATCAGCGAGCTCGACGCGCAGGGCCAGGCGCTGCTGCTCGAAGAAGCCCGCACGCAAAGCGACAAGATCGCCGAGCGGCTGGCGACGTTGGGGGCGCCGCCCGCTCTTGCCCGCAAGGTCGTGCGTCTGTTCGAACTCGACGGGGCGATCGGGCTCGCCGATCTCGGCCAGCGGCTCGGCATCGACGAGACCGTGCTGACACGGGCCTTCACCCATCTCGGCCAGGCGCTCGGGCTCGATTGGGCGCAGGCGACCGCGGCGCGGATCCGTTCGAGCGATCCGTGGGAGCGGCTGCTGATCGCTGGCCTCGCGCGCGACTTCCAGCAGATCAGGCTCGATTTCATCGGCCGGGCAGCGGACCGCAACCCGCAGGCGCTGGTCGATGGCTGGCTGCGCGAGCATGCGCCGCGCGTCAATCAGTTCAGGATGCTGGTCGATCGCGCGCGTCGTGCGACCGTGCCCAATGCGGCGATGCTCGCGCAAATTGCGGGACAGGCACGGGTACTGCTCGGGCGCTAGAGCCTGAAGCGCAGCGTTGCGCGCGCGTTGATCGGCGCGCCGGTGGAGATGTTGTTGTCGCCATTCGACGTCGGGAAATAGCCGACGTCAAAGAGGTTTTCGACGTTGAACTGCGCCTCGATCGTGCTGCTCAGCCTGTAGTAGAGCGCGGCATCGACGCGCGTATAGGCGGGCAGCAGGACGCTGTTCGAGATCGACGCAAACCGAGCCGACAAAAGGCTGACCCCCGCGCCGATGGCGAAGCGCGGCGTCAATTGATAGCGTGAAAAGGCCGCGAAGCTGTGGCGCGGCACGAGCGCCACCTGCCGGCCCGCCGGGGCCGCCGCCGTCGTCTGGACGATCTTCGCGTCCTGCAGCGCATAGGCGAGGCTGATCTGCCAATTCGCGGTGATCGCCCCCTGCGCCTCGATCTCGAAGCCGCGGCTGCGCTGGGCGCCGGCGAGCACGGTGGTGCCTGCCACCGGACCAGGCGCGCGCGTGTTGGATCGATCGAGCTGATAGATATCGGCGGCGATCAGCAGGCCGGGCCGCGGTTCCCATTTCGCGCCGATTTCATAGCTGTCGAAGCGTTCGGGCTTGAGGCCGGCGGTCGTCACGTCGAGCGAGGTGAATTGATCGCCCGATTGGGGCAGGTATGACCGGGCATAGCTGACATAGAGCGACACCGACTTGATCGGATGCACGACCAGCCCCGCGCGCGGCGACCAGAGCGCGTCGCCCCGGGTGAATTGCTGCCCGGTCAGCTGATTGGTAACGTCGAGGGTGAACCGGTCATGGCGAAGCCCCAGCAGCAGCTCGACCGGGCCGAGCTTGAGCTGGTCCTGCAGATAGCCGGCAAAGATCGTCGCGGTGCTGTGATTGTCGCGCTGGCCGGTGCCGGGACGAAACACGATCGGCGGCACGACGAACGGATCGGTCAGCGGTGCGGTGACGCTTAGATTGCCAATGGTGGCGCCGGCCAAACCGTCGAAAAACCCGTTGAAGCGGCTTGAAGCGGTCTGCTGCCGGCTGACCTCCGCGCCCGCCAGGATGACATGCTCGATCGCGCCGGTGCTTGTCTGCCAGACAAGGTCGGTCTGGCTGATCAGATTGTCGCGTCGGGTCGTATCGCGATAGGCCTGCACCGGCACGCGCCGGGCCGCGCCTGTGCCGATCACCGCGCCCGAGGCAAAGGCGTTGCTATAATATTTGTCATAGTCGCCATACAGCAGCCGCTGCGTCACCCGCAGCCGATCCGAAAAGCGATGCTCGATCGTCGCGCGACCGACATTGCCGGTGAACTGGGTGCGATTGACCCCGCGCACCCCAAAAAAGGTGTCCCGAAAGCCCGTCAACGGGCGCCCACCGACCGACGGCAGCCCGCGATCGGTGACGCGGTCATCGTCATTATATTCATAGGACAGGGTCACATCGGTACTGGCGCCAAACAGCTTCACCACCGGGTTCACTGCGGTGACATGGCCGCCATAGACATCGCGGTGATTGGCCAGCGCCTCGCGCACTGCGTTGACCCGCACCGCAACATTGCCGGCCAGCTTCAGATTGGCGTCTCCATCGAGATACCAGGCGCCGAAACTGTCGCTCGAAACGCTGGCGGCGCCGAATGTTGCCCGGTCGGGCGTCTTGGTCACGCGATTGACGATGCCGCCGCCGCCGCCGCGGCCAAAGGTCATCGCATTCGGGCCGCGCAGCACCTCGACCGATTCGAGATTATAGAGCGGGCGATAATATTGGACGTCGTCGCGCAGGCCATCGACGAAGAAATCGGCGGTCGAGCCGTTGCCGCGCAGCACGATCTGGTCGCGATTGCCCTCCCCCTGCGACGGAATCGCGCCCGGCACCGCGCGGAGCACATCGGCGATCGAGCGAAACGCCCGGTCATCGATCTGCTGCTTGCTAACGGCGGTGAGCGCCTGCGGGATATCGAGCACCCGGGTGTCGGTCCGCGTTGCCGAGCGGGTGTCGTCGACCCCGTAACCGCTGCGTTGCCCGTTGACGATGATATCGGTGCGCTGGCCATCGGCATCGCCGCTCGCATCGGCGGGCGCCGCCTCATTGCCCCAGGCGGGCATGGCAAGGGCGCTGGCGAGACTCGCGGCGATGAGGGCGCGGGCAACGGTGGTGGGTCGAATACTGGACATGAACTCCCCTTTCGAGGAGTGTCGCTATTGCGAATGATTTGCAGAGTCAAACGCTATTGCGAGCCAATCGCAAATAACCAGGAGCGGAGCGCGCTGGCGAGGTTGGGCGGATCGGGCGCGACGATCCGCAGCGCGTCGATCTCGGCGATCAGCGCACTGAGCGGGAGCGCACGCGCGGCTGCTGCCGATTCGAGCGCCGCCCAGAAGACCGGTTCGAGACTGATCGAGGTCTGATGCCCCGCGATCGTGACCGAACGCTTGACGGGGCCTTGGAAGCCGGTGGTCGGCGGGGCGATGCGTCCGGTCACTCGTTGTCGAACAACGCCGCGAGCTGCTCGATCATCGTCCCGCCCAGTTGATCGGCGTCCATGATCGTCACCGCGCGCGCATAATAGCGTGTCACGTCGTGCCCGATCCCGATCGCGCACAGTTCGACCGGGGAGCGCCCCTCGATCCAGCCGATCACCTGGCGCAGATGGCGTTCGAGATACGAACCGCTGTTGACGCTGAGCGTCGAATCGTCGACCGGCGCGCCGTCCGAGATCACCATCAGGATTTTGCGATCCTCGGGGCGCCCGATCAGCCGGCCATGCGCCCAGAGCAGCGCCTCGCCGTCGATATTCTCCTTGAGCAGCCCCTCGCGCATCATCAGGCCGAGATTGGTCTTGGCGCGCCGCCACGGCTCGTCGGCCTGTTTGTAGACGATATGGCGAATGTCGTTGAGCCGTCCGGGCTGCGCCGGCCGACCGGCGGCAAGCCAGCTCTCGCGGCTCTGACCGCCCTTCCACGCGCGGGTAGTGAAGCCGAGGATCTCGGTCTTGACCCCGCAGCGCTCAAGCGTGCGCGCCAGAATATCCGCGCTGATCGCCGCGATCGAGATCGGGCGACCGCGCATCGACCCCGAATTGTCGATCAGCAGCGTGACGACGGTGTCCTTGAAATCGGTCTCGCGCTCGATCTTGTATGAGAGCGATTGCATCGGGTTGATGATCACGCGCGCCAGCCGGGCGGCGTCGAGCATCCCCTCGTCCTGATCGAAATCCCAGCTTCGGTTCTGCTGCGCCATCAGCCGGCGTTGCAGCCGGTTGGCGAGCTTGGTCACCGCGCCCTGCAGATGGACGAGTTGCTGGTCGAGATAGGAGCGCAGCCGCATCAGCTCCTCGGCGTCGCACAATTCGGTCGCGGCGATGACTTCGTCGAACTGGTTGGTCCATGCCTTGTATTCGAACTGCGGCGCATGATCCGACATCGGCCGGTTGGGCCGCACCGGCATCATCCCGTCTTCGCCCTCGTCGCCGGGTTCGCCATCAGCTTCGTCGAGCGAATCGTCGCGCTGTTCGCTGCCCTCGCCGTCCTGCTGGTCCGAGTCGGTGGTTTCGCCGCGCTGCTCGACCTGCCCGTCGCCCTGTTCGCCGGCGTCGTCGCTGTCGTCGCCCTCGTCCTGTTGCTGATCGTCCTGGCCTTCGTCGTCGCTGCCGCCGTCATCGGCCTCGTCGGGGAGCAGATCGCCCTCGACCAGCTCGAGATCCTGGAGCAGCTTCATCGACATCTGCGCGAACGCCGCCTGATCGTCGATGACGAGTCCGAGCGCATCGAGATCGCCGCCCGCCTTTTCCTCGATCCAGTTGCGCACCATCGCCAACCCGTCGGCGCAGGCGGCCGGCGGGGCGAGCCCCGTCAGCCGCTCGCGCACCAGCAACGAGACGGCGGTCGACAGCGGCACCTCGTCCCGCGTGCGCGCGCGGGTGATCGGATCGGCGCGCATCCGCACGCCAAGCGCGGTCCGCAGGTTATCGGTAATGCCCTGATAGCCGCGCGAACCCAGCGCCTCGACCCGCGCGCTCTCGACCGCGTCGAACACCGCGCGCGCGACCGCCTCGACCGGCGCCCCCTTAAGGTGCAGCGCGCTGTTGTGATGCTTGAGCCGGAGCGCAAAGCCGTCGGCAAAGCCGCGCGCCTCCGCCACCTGATCGGCAGGCAGGCTGCGCGCCGGCATCGGCACCTTGATATGCTTGCCCGATTGCGTCGGCGCATCGGCGGTATAGGCGAGGTCGACCTCGGCCTCGTCGGACAGCACGCGCGCCGCCCCGCCGAGCACGGTCTTGAAGCGATCGAGGGGGGTTTCGTTGGCCATTACCAGAGCACCTTACAGCCAAAGTTGGCGATTTCTTGATCGCATGTGACGACGGTTAAACCCTCGATCAACGCCTGCGCCGCGATCAACCGATCGAAAGGGTCCTTGTGGCCGCCACCGAGCAGCCCGCCCCGCACGCCGTGATCCGCACGAACGTCAATCACCTGAAAGTCATCAGCCACGATGGTTTCATGAAAAATGGGCAGAAAATCGCGCATCTCCAGCAACTTTCCCATGCGCACCTTGGTCGCAATTTCCCAAGCCGATGCCGCACTGACGAACACATCAGTCAGCGGGTGGGCAATGGCGCTACGAGCGGCCTCAGGCAAGTCGCGGTCGCCGATCCACCACCAGATCAGCGTATGGGTGTCCAGCAGCAGACGCATCAGGCAGGGGGCGGAAAAATGTCGGCATTTTCGATTGCCCCAAGCTCTTCATCGGTGAAGCAAGGCGCCATCACCTCTTCCCGAGAAATCCCGCCAAGCAGATGTTTGAGCCGTCCAGGTTGGCGCGGCTGCTTGACGGGTGCCGAGTAGGGCACCAGCTTGGCATAGGGCACCCCCGCCTTGGCAAGGATGATCTCTTCGCCCGCATGGGCACGATCCATCAGCTTGGAAAGATGGGTCTTGGCGGCGTGCACGTTTACTGTCGTTCGTGGACCAGCCTCGGCCATAGCGACCCTCCCTGTTCGGACTAAGCCAAGTTAGCTAAGTCCTGCCACAGGATCAACCCTTCCCCACCACGCTCTCGGGCAAGTCCTTGCCGAACACGCGCTGATAATATTCGGCGACGAGCGCCCGTTCGGCCTCATCACATTTGTTGAGGAACGACAGCCGGAACGCAAAGCCGACATCGCCGAAAATCAACGCATTCTGCGCCCAGGTGATGACCGTGCGGGGCGACATCACCGTCGAGATGTCGCCGTTGATGAAGCCCTTGCGGGTCAGGTCGGCGACGCGGATCATGTTGTCGACGACTTCCTTGCCGTGCGGCTTGTCATATTCGCCCGACTTGGCGAGCACGATCTGCGCCTCGACCGCGGCGGGCAGATAATTGAGCGTGACGACGATGTTCCAGCGGTCCATCTGACCCTGGTTGATCTGCTGCGTGCCGTGATACAGCCCGCTGGTATCGCCAAGGCCGACCGTGTTGGCGGTCGCAAACAGCCGGAAATAAGGATTGGGGCGGATCACGCGGTTCTGATCGAGCAAGGTCAGCTTGCCCTCGGCCTCGAGCACGCGCTGGATGACGAACATCACGTCGGGGCGGCCCGCATCATATTCGTCGAACACCAACGCGGTCGGGGTCTGCAGCGCCCAGGGGAGAAGGCCTTCGCGGAATTCGGTGACCTGCTGCCCGTCCTTCAGCACGATCGCGTCGCGGCCGACCAGGTCGATGCGGCTGATATGCGCATCGAGGTTGATCCGGATGCATGGCCATTTCAGCCGCGCAGCGACCTGTTCGATGTGCGTCGACTTGCCGGTGCCGTGATAGCCCTGCACCATCACCCGGCGGTTGTGGGCGAACCCTGCGCAGATCGCCAGCGTGGTATCGGCATCGAAGACATAGGCCGGATCGAGATCGGGCACGCGCTCATCGGCTTCGGAGAAGGCGGGCACCGCCATGTCCGAATTGATACCGAATAGGTCGCGCACCTTTACCATGCGGTCGGGCGCATCGAGGATCGTCGTCTCGCGACTGTCTGGCTGGGTATTGGGGATGTCGGTCATGCTCTGCCTTCGTTTTGCGGCCCCTCCCTAGCGCCTCGCATCGCGCCAAGTCGAGACACGAGTTTCAGGCGATCTTGGGCGGCAACTCAAACAAGGCGCAAAAACGCGTCGCCAGCGTGACATCGCCGCTGACCGACAGCCGACCCCACGACACGACCTCGGGAAGCGGCGTCGTCCCGAACAAGGCAGGAAGAAACGCATTGGGCTCCCCGCTCAGCACCGCGTCCGCCGCCGCGCTCGCCCCCCGCGCCACCGTCAGCGCGCCCGCCGCGACTCGCGCCACATAGGAATCCTTGCCCAGCGCGAAACCGATCGTCGCGGTGAAATCATCGGCACGCTCGCGGTGGAACATCATCCGCAGCGCGAGCATCAGCGCGACGCGCGAAAAGGGGAGCGCCGGATCATGCGCGGGCGAGCGCAACGCCCAGCGCCCCAGCGCCATCACGATCGGCTCGGCCTCATAGCCCCAGGGAGTCAGGCCATAGACCTGCGCGTTGGCGGGCGACGGCAGTGTTTCGCGCATCACCACGCCCGAAGCCTCGAGGCTTTGCAATCGCTGCGTCAGGACATTGGCGCTAAGCCCGCGCAACCCTGCGCGAATTTCGCCGAAGCGCCGCGGCCCAAGCAAAAGCTCGCGGATGATCAGCAGCGACCAGCGTTCTCCGACGAATTCCAGCGCCAGCGCGGTGCCGCAGGCATCGTCATACCAGCGTTTCGGCGCCGCTTCGGATCGTTTGGTCACTTTTTCTAACTTCATAGTTGTTTTTTGTAACTTAACGCGGCATTCCATGCAAACAGCGAATCGCAGCGGAGAATTGCGTCGTGACCAAGAGGATCTTCATCAATCTGCCGGTGGCCGATGTCGCAGCCTCGACCGCCTTCTACGAGGCGATCGGCTGTACGAGGGACGAGCAATTCTCGAACGAGAGCGGCGCAGCGATGGTCTGGTCCGACACGATATCGTTCATGCTGCTCAGTCATGAGCTCTATGGCCGCTTCACCTCCAAGCCGATCGCCGACGCCAGGGCAAACAGCGCCGCGTTGTTCGCGCTGGCATTCGATACGCGCGACGACGTCGATGCGTTTGCCGCCGCAGCGGTCGCCGCGGGCGGGCGCGAACTGCACGGCGCGGAGGATGAGGGCTTCATGTATTCGCGCGGCGTCGAGGATCCCGACGGCAACGGCTTCGGGCCGTTCTGGATGGATGCGAGCGCTGCGCCGGCCGATGCCGAGGCGGCCGCCTGACCCCCGGATCGCGGAGACACAAGCGATGACACCGACCATCACCACTTTTGCCTGGGTGCCGCCCTTCGCGCGGGGCCAGGTCCGCGATCTGCGCGCGCGCTGGGCGTTCGAGGAGATCGGCGAGGCCTATGACCTTCATCTGATCCGCGACGCCAAGACCCCCGAGCATCGCCATTTTCAGCCCTTCGGCCAAGTGCCGACCTATCGCGACGACTCGGTCGCGCTGTTCGAATCGGGCGCGATCGCGCTGCACGTCGCGCGGCGCGGGCCGGGCCTGCTGCCCGACGACGTCGCAGGGCGCGCGATCGCCGAACAATGGGTGATCGCCGCGCTCAATTCGGTCGAGCCGTGCGTGATGGATCTGGCGACGGTCGATCTGTTCGAGGCCGACAAGCCCTGGTCGGCGCAGCGCCGCCCGAGCGTCGTCGAGCGGATTCGCGGTCGTCTGGCGGCGCTGACCGAGGCGCTCGGCAAGCGGCCCTATCTCGGCGGCGACGGCTTCACCGTCGGCGATCTGATGATGGCGTGCGTGTTGCGCATCCTGCCTCGCGAGGAAATCCTTGACGATTTCCCGGCGCTCGCCGCCTATCTCGATCGCTGCACCGCGCGCCCGGCGTTTCAGAAGGCCCTCGCCGATCAACTCGCGCTTTATGCCGAGGAAGCCGTTTCCGCTTGACCCCACCCTGAGGAGACGATCGATGCCCTATATCGATGGCTTCGTCATTCCCGTGCCGGCTGATCGCCAGCAGGCCTTTATCGACCACGCCAACACTGTCGACGCGGTGTTTCTCGAACTTGGCGCGACGCGAGTCGTCGAGGGCTGGGGCGACGACGTCCCCGCCGGCCAGCACACCGATTTCGCGCGCGCCGTCGCGGCGACGGGTGACGAGGTCGTCGCCTTTTCGTGGATCGAATGGCCCGACAAAGCGACGCGCGACGCAGCGTTCGAGCAGTTGCGCGACGATCCCCGAATGAGGGACATGCCGATGCCATTCGACGGCAAGCGCATGATCTTCGGCGGGTTCGTCCCCGTCGTTGACCTGAAAGTCTGAGGAGGAGCAGCGCGATGAGGAATTCCCAGGGAACGCCGATCTGGTACGAACTGCAGAGCGCCGACCCGGACGCGTCGAAGGCCTTTTACGACCATGTCATCGGCTGGACGATCGAGCCGCAGCCGAGCGGCGACATGGACTATCGCATGATCGAGACCGGCAACGGCGCGGTCGGCGGCGTGATGCGGCTGACGCCCGAAATGGAAGCAGGCGGCGCCCGGCCCGGTTGGCTTTTCTATGTCGGCGTCGAGGATGTCGATGCCACCGCCGAGGCGATCAAGGCGGCGGGTGGCGCGGTGCTCATGGGGGCGTGGACCATCCCCCATATCGGCCGGATGGCGGTGGTCGCCGATCCGCAGGGCATCCCCTTCTACATCATGCGCGGCGACAGCGACTCGCCCAGCACCGCCTTTGAGCGCACCGGCATGGGCAAGTGCACCTGGAACGAGCTGATCACGCCCGATCAGGATGCCGGCGACGCCTTTTATCGCGCGATCTTCGGCTGGAATTATCCGGGCATCATGTCGATGGGTGCGATGGGCGACTATCGCTTCATCGCGGTCGGCGACGAGCAGATCGGCGCGACGATGCCGCATCCGGGCGAGGGCCCGCCGCCGGGATGGCGCTTCTATTTCCGCGCACCCGACATCGAGGCTGCAGCCGCCAAGGCGATCGAGGCCGGCGGCACCGTGATGATGGGCCCGCACGACGTCCCCGGCGGCGACCGCATCCTCGTCGCGAGCGACCCGCACGGCGTCGTCTTCGGCGTGGTCGGCCCGGGAGCAGCCGCATGACCAAGATCGTCCCCTGCCTGTGGTATGACGGCACCGCCGAGGAGGCGGCGACCTTCTACGCCGCCACCTTCCCCGATAGCCATGTCGACAAGGTCCACCGCGCGCCGGGCGATTATCCCGACGGCAAGCAGGGCGACGCGTTGACGGTGGAGTTCACCGTCTGCGGCATGGCCTTTCTCGGCCTCAATGGCGGCCCGCGCTACCCGCATAGCGAGGCGGTGTCGTTCCAGGTCTATACCGACGACCAAGAAGAGACCGATCGCTATTGGAACGCGATCGTCGGGGGTGGCGGCAGCGAAAGCATGTGCGGCTGGTGCAAGGACAAATGGGGGCTGTCGTGGCAGATCACCCCGCGCGTGCTGATGCAGGCGCTGTCCAACCCCGATCCCGCCGCTGCCAAGCGCGGATTCGAGGCGATGATGACGATGAAGAAGATCGACGTCGCGACGATCGAGGCAGCGATCGCCGGGGAGTCCGCCAGTGCGTAAGATCATCGGGGGGATGTTCCAGTCGCTCGACGGTGTTATCCAGGGTCCCGGCGGGCAGACCGAGGACCCGACCGGCGGCTTCGCCTTCAGCGGCTGGATGCCCGCCGTCTCCGACGAGACGGCCGGGGCGGCGATCGGGCGTTTCTTCGATCGGCCCTATGACCTGCTGCTCGGGCGGCGGACATACGAGATATTCGCTGCCTATTGGCCCTTCGTCTCGGGCGATCACGCCGCTATGGGCCAAGCCTTCACGGCGGCAGCCAAATATGTGCTGACTCGCGGCGACCAGCCGCTGACCTGGGCCAACAGCCACCGCCTGGGCGATATCCACGCCGTGGCCCGCCTGAAACAGGGCGATGGCCCCGATCTGCTCATCCAGGGGTCGAGCACCATCTATCCGGCGCTGCTCGCGGCCGGGCTTCTCGACGAGCTGGTCCTGTACAGCTTTCCGCTGGTGCTCGGGGACGGCAAGCGTCTGTTCGGTGCCGGGACGCCGGCCCTCACCTTCGCACCGATCAGCCATGAAGTGACCCCCAGCGGCATCGTCATTGCCAGCTATGCGCCCGGCAGTGGCGTCGAGCTCGGCTCGTTCGGGCAGATCGACAGTGCGCTCGAAGATGCTCGCCAGCGCCGGATGGCAGAGGGGACATGGTGATGCGCTTCTTCGGACACCCCTTTTCGTCCTATTGCTGGAAGGTGCTGATCGCGCTCGAAGAGAACGCGATACCGTTCGACTGGGCGATGGTCGAGCAGCCCGAGAACAGCGCCGAACTGTCGCGGCTGTGGCCGATGGGGAAATTTCCGGTGATCGAGGACGGCAACGCGGTCATCGGCGAATCGAGCGCGATCATCGAGTATCTCGATGCCTTCCACCCGGGGCGGGTGCAGCTGATCCCGAGCGATCGGCGCGCCGCGGTGCAGGCGCGGATGATGGACCGCGTCTTCGACAATTACGTCATGAACATGATGAACGTCAGCGTCGCCAATGCGCTTCGCCCCGAGGGGCAGGCCGATGCTTATGGCGTCGCGCAGTCCCGCGACGCGCTGCACGCCGCCTATCGCTGGCTCGACAGCGCACTTCCCGATGCGGAGTGGGCGATCGGCGACCAGTTTACGATCGCCGATTGCGCCGCTGCTCCAGCGCTGTTCTATGCCGACTGGGTCGAGCAGATCCCCAAGCCGCTCACCCGGCTCCGCGGCTATCGCGCCCGGCTGCTCGCCCGGCCCTCGGTCGTGCGCGTGGTCGATGCCGCGCGGCCGTATCGCGGCTATTTCCCGCTCGGCGCGCCCGAACGCGACTGAGCCCAACCGGAGTATGCCGATGGCCGATTCCCCGCTTTTCGAACTCGCCATCGAGCGCCACATCGCCGCCCCGCCCGACCGCGTCTGGGACGTCATGACGACACGAATCGAGGAATGGTGGTGCCCCAAGCCGTGGCGCGCCGAGGCGATCGAGCAGGATTGGCGCCCCGGCGGCCGCAGCGCGATGGTGATGCACGGCCCGAACGGCGAGCGATCCGAGGGCGAAGGCGTGTTCCTCGAAGTGGTGCCCGGCCAGCGCTTCGTCTTCACCGACGCTTTCCGCGCGGGCTGGATTCCCCAGACCCCGTTCATGGTCGGCTGGTTCGAGCTCACGCCCGATGGCGACGGCACGCGTTACCGCGCCGGCGCGCGCCACTGGGACGCGGAGAAATGCGCAGAGCACAAGGCGATGGGCTTCGAAGACGGCTGGCGCGCGGCGGCGGCGCAACTCGCGGCGCTGGCCGAGCAGGCATAGCGCCATAGAATAGCGGACAGGCTAAGACCCGATGCCGTTCGAAGAACAAGGGAGGCCTCGGACAACCCCGGGGCACAACGGGGAATGATGAGTCGCTGTGGGATGGCAAGCTCCGGCCGCCGCCCTCACGCAAACGCCGCCGACTTCCGCAGCGCCTGATATGCCGCGATCACCTCCTGCAGCTTCGCCTCGAAGCGTCGGTCGCCGCCGTTGCGATCGGGGTGATATTGCCGCACCAGTTCCGAATAGCGCGTCCTGAGCGCACGGCGATCGGCGTCCGTCGCCAGCCCCAATGTCTTCAGCGCGCGCCGATCGTTTTCCGACAAGGGCCGCCCGTCTTTGCGCTCTTCCTCCATCCGGCGGCGGAAACGCGCGCCGATCGCGTCGAGCGGATCGCTGAAATCGGCCCAGGCGGGCGGCCGATCGGCACCGCCCGTGGCAAAGGCCCGCGTCTCGCGCTCCCAGCCCGCATAGGGCCGCTGGGCCTGATTGATCTCGTCGACGCTCATCCCCGCGAAGAAATTGTAACGCGCGTTGAAGGCGCGGACATGATCGAGGCAGAACCAGCGATAGGGCGCGGGCTGATCGCGAAACGAGCCGCCTTCGGGCGGTGGCGCGCGAAATTCGCCGGGCGCCTCGCAGCCCGGTTCCATGCATTCGCGCCCGCTCCCCTCGACGCGCCCGTGAAAGCGTGCGGTGGGTCGTTCCTTCTTTTCACTGCCGTCAGCCACGAGGCTCCCCGAATGCCAAAAACGGCTTATATAGGCACGATGATCATGATCGCCACCGGCCCCGTCGCCACCGAAATCGCCGCCCGGCTGACCGCCGCGCTCGCGCCCACCCGACTCGACGTCATCAACGACAGCGCCAGTCATTCGGGGCATATGGGCGACGACGGATCGGGCGAATCGCACTTCAGCGTGGTCATCGAAAGCGAGGCGTTCGTCGGGCAATCGCGGGTCAACCGCCAGCGCCTCGTCAACAAGGCGCTCGGCGATCTGATGGACGGCACCGTCCACGCGATGGCGATCACGGCCACTGCGCCGGGCGAGTAGCGGGCGAATGACGCCACGGCGCCCCCGCCCGGCCGCGCGGCTGCTGCTGCTCGATCCCGACGATCGGCTGCTGCTGTTCCGCTTTGCCGCCAATGATCGCCCGCCCTTCTGGTGCACGGCGGGCGGCGCGGTTGATCCGGGCGAGAGCTATGCGGTCGCCGCGCGCCGCGAATTGATCGAGGAGACGGGTTTCGATCTCGATCCCGGCGCCGAGGTCGCCCGGCGCCACGTCGATTTCACCAGCCTCGAGGGCGTGCCGGTGACGGCCGACGAGCGCTATTTCCTGATCCGCGCGCCCCACACCGACATCGCGACGCACGGCCATACCGAGCTCGAACGGCGGGTGATGCAAAGCTGGCGCTGGTTCGACCGCGCCGAATTGCGTGACTGGCCCGAACGGATTTTCCCCGAGGACATTGTCGAGATGCTCGACCTGCTGCTGGAGCGCGCGCCATGACCGATGACCTGATCATCCAGACGATCACCCCGACCACGCATGATCTCGGCGGGTTCAAGGTGCATCGCACCCTGCCCTCGAAACCGCGCACGATGGTCGGGCCGTTCGTGTTCTTCGACCAGATGGGGCCCGCGCATCTCGATATCGGCGAGGGGATCGACGTGCGGCCGCACCCGCACATCAACCTCGCGACGGTTACCTATCTGTTCGCCGGCGCGATCGATCACCGCGATTCGCTCGGGACCTTCGCGACGATCGAGCCCGGCGCGGTCAATCTCATGACGGCGGGCCATGGCATCGTCCACAGCGAGCGATCGCCCCAGGCACAGCGCGACGCCGGGCCCGATCTGTCGGGCATCCAGACCTGGCTCGCGCTGCCCGAGCGCGACGAGGAAATGAACCCGGCCTTCGAGCATGTCACCCGCGACGATCTGCCGCTGGTGCAGGCGGGGGGCGCGGCCGCTCGGGTGATCATGGGCAGCCTGTGGGGCGCGACCGCGCCGACGACGACCTATGCCGAGACGATCTATGCCGATATCCTGCTCGATCCCGAAACCAGCATCCCGATCGACGCCGGTGCCGACGAGCGCGCGCTCTATGTCGCGCTCGGCGAGGCGAGCCTCGACGGGATGACGCTCGAACCCCAGACGCTCTATGTGCTCGCGCCGGGCCATGCGGCGACGCTGCGCTCGGCGCGCGGCGGTCGGGTGATGCTGTGCGGCGGCGAGGCCTTCGCCAGCCCGCGCCACGTCTGGTGGAATTTCGTCAGCTCGAGCCGCGACCGGATCAATCAGGCCAAGCACGACTGGACCGCCGGCAATTTCCCCAAGGTCCCCGGCGACGACAAGGAATTCATCCCGATCCCGGCGGTGCCGAACACGGTGAGCTACCCGTGATCGGCGCTTTCCCCCAGCAGCGCATCGCCCTGTCGACCGGCGTCGAACTCGACGTCGTCGTTGCCGGCGATCCGGCCAATCCGCCGATGATCCTGCTTCACGGCTTCCCTGAATCGCACCGCACCTGGCGGCACCAGATTCCCGAACTCGCGCGCACCCATTTCGTGCTCGCGCCCGATCAGCGCGGCTATGCGCGGTCGTCGAAGCCGGCCGCGGTCGAGGATTATGCGCCCGCCAGGATCGTCGGCGACGTGCTCGCGCTCGCCGATCATTTCGGGCTCGATCGCTTCACCCTTGCCGGGCATGACTGGGGCGGCGCGGCGGCGTGGATGACCGCGATCAATCACCCCGATCGGGTCGCGCGGCTGATCATCATCAACGCGCCGCATCCGTTGCTCTTCCAGAAGACGATGTTCGACGATCCCGCGCAGCGCGCGGCGAGCCAGTATATCCGCGCGTTCCGCAACCCCGGGCTCGAGGCGCATATCGCCGAAATCGGCGTCGAGGCCTATTTCGACAAGACCTTCGTCGGCCACGCCGATCGGGCCAAGTTCGCAGCGGAGAAGCCTGTCTATCTCGATCAATGGTCGCAGCCGGGCGCGTTGACCGCGATGTTCAACTGGTACCGGGCGAGCCCGATCATCGTGCCCGCGCTCGACGAGAATCCCCCCCGCCCCGCCTTTCTCGACAAGCCCTTCGCGCCGATGCGCATGCCGGTGCTGATGATCTGGGGAATGGCCGATACCGCGCTCAAGCCGAGCCAGCTCGAGGGGATCGACGCGCTCGTCCCCGATCTGGCCCTGGTCAAGGTCGACGCCGGCCATTTCGTGACCTGGGAAGCCCCCGAGGCGGTCAACGCCGCGATCGGCACGTGGCTGTAGCGATCAGGGGAAATGGTGCCCGGAGACGGATTCGAACCGCCGACACTGCGATTTTCAGTCGCATGCTCTACCAACTGAGCTATCCGGGCTTGGCCGCAGCGAACGGCAAGAAGGCGGCCTCTTAGTCATCGTTGTCGGCGCTGTCCAGCCCGGCCTGATCCTTCGAGGCGTCCTCGTCGGTGGCGGGGCCGGCGGGCAGGCGATAGCCCTCGCCGAGCCATTGCAGCAAGTCGCGATCGACGCAGCCGCGGCTGCAGAACGGCTTGTGCGCGGCCACGGTGGGCTTGCCGCAGATCGGGCAGGTGGCGGGCTTGGTCATTCAATCCTCCAGCATGATCGTGCCGCCGGTGACGCGGGCGAGTGCGGCGACCCAATCGGGCCGCGACTCGATCCGCGCGCGAACGGCGGCGGGCAGACGGTGGACGCGCGGAGCGCCCGGCGGGGTACGCGCCAATTGGCGGAGCGCGGCCCGCGCCGCCGCCCCCACCGGATCGGCGCGCAGCAGCTCGGGCATCGATGCGCGCGGGCGCGGGCGGACGATCTGGAGAAAACCGAAGCCGTTGAGCGCGGTGCGCTCGAAGGGAAGCGGCAGCCCCGCGTCGATCGCCGCCGCCACCGCCTGGCGCGCGGCCTTGCCCTGAACGCTCGGGAAATCGATCCCTATCGAGCCGCCGATATCGTGCCGCACCACCGCCTGCGCAACCGCGCGCGCGGCCCCCACCGCGAGCGCATCGAGCGGCCCCGATCCGTCGACGTCGAACAGCGTCATCGCCGGCGTCGGGCTCATCCGCAGCGCACCGCCGTCAAAGGCGATCTCCCCCGTCATCGCCTCGTCGAGCACCTCCGACCAGCCCGCCGCCTCGAGCGCATCGGCCTCGTGCGCGCGCAATTCGCGGACCGGCACCCCATGCTCACCGATCCGCTCGCGCAGATCGGGGCCAATCGCGGGCGCCGCGTCCTCGGCGGCGACCACCGCGCGGGCGAGCTTGGCGCGACCCGGCTCGGGGATCGCCTCGCGCACCAGGGTGACCAGCAGCGGCCGCCCGACGCTATGTCCCGCCGGCACCGCACCGAGCAGCGCCTCGCCGCTGCCGTCGCTCAGCGCCACCCGCCCCTGCCGCCCGGGCAGCAGCTCGATCAGCCGTGCCTCGGCGACGGTGCCGACCCTGAGCGCGCCCTCGAGCGCGATCCGCGCCGCGACGATCCGCCCGTCCTTGACGAGCGCCGCGCGCGCCTCGCCGATGCCGGCCTCATAAAGCCATTCAGCCACGGGCCAAGCCGGCGACGATGCCCGCGCTTTCGAGCAGCGCGCGCGCCTCGAACAGCGGCAGCCCGACGACCCCCGAATAGCTGCCCGACACGAACCGCACGAAGCCCTCGGCGAGCCCCTGGATCGCATAGCCGCCGGCCTTGCCCATCCCCTCGCCGCTGGCGACATAGCGATCGATCTCGGCGTTCGTCAGCCGCTTGAAGGCGACGATCGTGTCGGAGACGCGGGTGCGCGGCTTGCCGTCGCCGGCGATCACGCAGAGCCCCGAGAACACGTGATGCCGCCGCCCCGAGAGCAGGCCGAGCATCCGCCGCAGATCGGCCTCGTCGGCGGGCTTGGCGAGGATCCGCCGGCCGACCGCGACGGTGGTATCGCCCGCGAGCACCACCTCGCCCACCGCGCGCGGCACGGCGAGCGCCTTTTCGGTGGCGATCCGCAGCACATAATCGCGCGGCAGCTCGCCGGGGCGCTCGGCCTCGTCGATCTCGGGCGCGGCGATCCGGGCGGGCACGATGCCGATCTGGGCGAGCAGCGACCGGCGGCGCGGGCTCGACGAGGCGAGGACCAGTTCGGGCGTTTCGATCATATGGTCACTATCCCGGCAACCGTTCGCCCTGAGCTTGTCGAAGCCTGTCCCGAGCGGCTGCCGCAGGCAGGCAGTCGAAGGGGGCTGTCCTTCCTCTCCCCCGTCGAAAAGAAAGGCAGGTCTTCGACAGGCTCGGCCCGAACGGGCAAATTGAGGGGCGAAGGACCGTCGCGCGGGGCGCTTCGATAGGGCCCTTCGGCAGCCTCAGTCCCTACTCAGCACGAACGGACTGGCATGCCTCACTTGAAGCGGTAAGTGATCCGCCCCTTGGTCAGGTCATAGGGGGTCAATTCGACGAGCACCTCGTCCCCGACCAGCACGCGGATGCGGTTCTTGCGCATCTTGCCGGCGGTGTGGCCGAGGATTTCGTGATCATTTTCAAGCTTCACGCGGAACATGGCGTTGGGCAAAAGCTCCACCACCTGGCCGCGCATTTCGAGCAATTCTTCTTTTGCCAAACAAACCTCT
>NCGF01000040.1 GCA_002281485.1 Sphingomonas sp. 28-66-16 | reverse complement strand
GTAGAGCGGGTGCTTCACCTTGCGCTCGACATTCACCACCACCGTCTTGTCGCCCTTGTCGGAGACGATCAGCCCCGTCAGCACGCGCTTCGGCATGTCCAAACTTCCTTACTTGGCGGCCGAGCGCGTACGCTCGGCCTGCAGAGTCTTGATGCGGGCGATATCCCGGCGCACTTCGCGCACCCGGCTCGGCTTTTCGAGCTGGTTGGTCGCGGCCTGGAAACGCAGGTTGAACGCCTCGCGCTTCAGATTGCCGAGCTGCTCGCTCAGCTGATCGTCGGACTTGGTCCGCATGTCGTTCACATCGGCCATCATCATGCTCCCAGGTGCGAGGTGTCGCCGAGCCGGGCAACCACCTTAACCTTGATCGGCAGCTTCATCGCTGCGCGCTCGAATGCCACGGCGGCAACCGGGCCGGGGACGCCGTCCAGCTCGAACAGGATGCGGCCTGGCTTGACGCGGGCTGCCCAGAATTCCGGGCTACCCTTGCCCGAGCCCATGCGGACTTCGGCAGGCTTGGACGAGACCGGCACGTCCGGGAAGATGCGGATCCACAACCGCCCCTGGCGCTTGATGTGGCGCGTGATCGCGCGGCGGGCCGCCTCGATCTGACGCGCGGTGATCCGATCGGGCTCCATCGCCTTCAGGCCGTACGACCCGAAGTTGAGCGTCGAGCCACCCGTGGCCTTGCCATGGATGCGCCCCTTGAACGCCTTGCGGAACTTGGTCTTTTTTGGCTGCAACATTGCTTTTTACCTATCAGCGAGCCGGACGGACGCCGGAAGTCTGCGCTTCCATCATCAGCCGGTCTTGCGCCATCGGGTCATGACCCAGGATTTCGCCCTTGAAGATCCACACCTTGACGCCGCACACGCCATAGGCCGTGTGTGCCGTCGCTTCGGCATAATCGACATTGGCGCGCAGCGTATGAAGCGGCACGCGCCCTTCACGATACCATTCGGTCCGCGCGATTTCGGCACCGCCGAGACGACCGCCGCAGGTGATCCGGATGCCCTCGGCCCCCAGACGCAGCGCCGACTGCACCGCGCGCTTCATGGCGCGACGGAACGCGATGCGGCGCTCGAGCTGATCGGCGACACCCTGGGCGACGAGCTTGGCGTCGATTTCGGGCTTGCGGATCTCGACGATGTTGAGGCTGACGTCCGACGTCGTCATCTTCGACAGCGTCTTGCGCAGCTTCTCGATATCGGCGCCCTTCTTGCCGATGATCACGCCCGGGCGCGCGGCATAGACCGAAATCCGGCACAGCTTGGCGGGGCGATCGATCACCACCTTCGAGATCGCGGCCTGCGGCAGCGTCTTGACGATGTACGCGCGGATCCGCAGATCCTCGAGCAGCAGGCGGCCGTAATCGGCGCCATCGGCGTACCAGCGGCTGTCCCAGGTGCGGTTGATCTGAAGCCGAAGCCCGATCGGATTGCTTTTCTGACCCATTAGGCTTCTTCTTCCATTTCGCGGACGACGATGCGCAGGCGGCTGAACGGCTTGAGGATGCGGGTCGACTTGCCGCGACCGCGCGTGGCGAAGCGCTTCATGACGATGCCCTTGCCGACCGATGCCTCGGTGACGACGAGCGCGTCGACATCGAGATTATGGTTGTTCTCGGCATTGGCGATCGCCGAGGCGAGCACCTTGCGGGCCTCGACGGCCATGCCCTTGGTCGAGAACTGCAGGATGTTCATCGCATCGCCGACCTTCTGGTTGCGGATCAACGCCGCCACGAGGCCGAGCTTCTGGGCCGAGCCGCGGATCTGCGTGCCGACCGACAGCGCTTCCTTGTCACCGACCTTGCGGGGGGATTTTGCCTTGCCCATCAGCGCTTGCCCTTCTTGTCGGCGGCGTGGCCGGGGAAGAAGCGCGTCGGCGCGAATTCGCCGAGCTTCATGCCGACCATGTCTTCGTTGACCGACACCGGCACGAACTTGCGGCCGTTATAGACGCTGAACGTCAGGCCGACGAAGTCGGGCAGGATCGTCGAGCGGCGCGACCAGGTCTTGATCGGTGCGCGGTTGTTGGCTTCCTGAGCGACTTGCGCCTTCTTCAGGAGGTGAAGGTCCACGAACGGACCCTTCCAGACGGAACGTGCCATGAGCGGTTAGCCCTTCTTCTTGGCGTGACGCGAACGGATGATCATCTTGTCCGTCGCCTTGTTGTGACGGGTGCGCGCACCCTTGGTCGGCTTGCCCCATGGCGTCACCGGATGGCGGCCGCCCGAGGTCCGGCCTTCACCACCGCCGTGCGGATGGTCGACCGGGTTCTTGGCGACGCCGCGCGTCAGCGGGCGGATGCCCTTCCAACGGTTGCGGCCCGCCTTGGCGAGATTGGTGTTGGCGTTGTCGGGGTTCGACACCGCGCCCACCGTCGCCATGCAATCGCTGCGGATATAGCGCTGCTCGCCCGAATTGAGGCGGACCATCACCATGCCCTTGTCGCGACCGACGACCTGCACATAGGTGCCGGCCGAGCGCGCGAGCTGACCGCCCTTGCCGGGCTTCATCTCGACATTGTGGACGATCGTGCCGACCGGCATCTGGCCCAGCTCCATCGCGTTGCCCGGCTTCACGTCGGTCTTCTTGCCGGCGATCACCTTGTCGCCGACGGCGAGGCGCTGCGGCGCGATGATGTAGCACACCTCGTCACCGGGATATTCGATCAGCGCGATGAAGGCGGTGCGGTTGGGATCATATTCGATCCGCGCCACGGTGCCCTCGACGTCCCACTTGCGGCGCTTGAAATCGATGATCCGATAGCGCTGCTTGTGGCCGCCGGCGATGCCGCGCGAGGTGACATGGCCCTTGTTGTTGCGGCCACCGGTCTTGCGCTTGCCTTCGGTCAGCGCCTTGACGGGGCCGCCCTTGTGCAGACCCGAACGGTCCACCAGGATCAGGCCACGGCGGGCCGGGCTGGTCGGGTTATAATGCTTGAGTGCCATTACCTCAGAGTCCCGTCGTCACGTCGATCGATTGCCCGTCTTTCAGGGTGACGATCGCTTTTTTCATGTCCGAACGCGTGTAGGGCTTGCCCTTCCACTTCTTGGTCTTGCCCTTCTGGACGATCGTGTTGACGCCGGTGACGGTGACGTCCCACAGCGCTTCCACGGCGGCCTTGATCTCGGGCTTGGTCGCATCGCCGGAGACCTTGAACACGACCGCGTTGTGCTCGCTCAGCAGCGTCGCCTTTTCGGTGATGTGCGGCGCGACGATCACGTCGTAGTGACGCACCGCAATCGCTGCCTTTTCCTTCTTAGCCATTGAAGCGCGCCTCCAGCTTTTCGACGGCCGCGCGCGTCAGCACGAGGGTATCGGCCTTGAGAATATCGTACACATTGGCGCCGGCCGCCGGCATCACGTTGATCTGGCGGAGGTTGCCGGCGGCGAGCGCGAAGCTCGCCTCGACCATATCGCCGTCGATCACGAGCGCCGTCTTGGCGTTGAGCGCGCTGAATTTGTTGAACAGGACCGCGGTCTTGGCGTTTTCGACGACCAGGCTGTCCATGACGATCAGCTTGCCGTCCTTCGCCTTCGACGACAGCGCCATCTTCAGGCCGAGCGCACGAACCTTCTTGTTCAGCGACGGGTTGAAGTCACGGACGCGGGCGCCGTGGGCCTTACCACCACCGATGAACACCGGCGCGCGGCGATCGCCGTGACGGGCGGTACCGCCGCCCTTCTGGCGACCGAACTTCTTGCCGGTCCGGGCGACGTCGGCGCGCTCGCGGGTGCCGCGGGCGGTGCCGCGACGCTTTTCGAGCTGCCAGGTGACGACCCGGTGGAGGATGTCGGCGCGCGGCTCGAGGCCGAACACGTCGTCGCTGAGGTCGATATCGGCGCCCTGGGCACCGTCAAGCGACTGAAGCTTGATCTTCATGGTCAGGCCTCCTGGCCGTCGGTGGCTTCGGGAGCCGCCGCGTCTTCGACGGGCGTCTCGGCCGGAGCCTCATTGCTGTTGGCGACGGTCTTGAGACCGGCGGGATACGGAGCCGCTTCAGGCCGAGCCATCTTCACCGAGTCCTTGATGAGCAGCCAGCCGCCCTTCGATCCGGGCACCGAGCCCTTGATGAAGATCAGGCCGCGCTCGACATCGGTCGACACGACTTCCAGATTCTGCTGGGTGCGCTGTTTGTCGCCCATGTGACCGGCCATCTTCTTGTTCTTGAAGACCTTGCCCGGATCCTGGCGCTGACCGGTCGAGCCGAGCGAACGGTGCGAGACCGAAACGCCGTGGGTCGCGCGCAGACCGCCGAAGCCCCAGCGCTTCATGCCGCCCTGGAAGCCCTTGCCCTGCGTGTTGCCGGCGATGTCGACGAACTGGCCCGCCACGAAATGGTCGGCCGAGATTTCGGCACCGACGTCGAGCAGGGCATCTTCGGAGACGCGGAACTCAGCCAGCTTCGCCTTGGGCTCGACTTCGGCCTTGCCGAAATGGCCACGCTGCGGCTTGTTGACGTTCTTCGCCTTGGCAACGCCAGCGCCGAGCTGGAGTGCGGTGTAACCATCACGGTCGGCCTCGCGGCGGGCAACGACCTGGAGACCCTCGAGCGACAGGACGGTGACGGGCACATGGCGCCCATCGTCCTTGAACAAGCGGGTCATCCCCATTTTCTTCGCGATCACGCCAGTGCGCATGACCCATGCTCCATTCAATAACAGAGGCACGCCACGGACCATTCCGCAGCGTGCGTGCCTCAGCCCAT
>NCGF01000006.1 GCA_002281485.1 Sphingomonas sp. 28-66-16 | reverse complement strand
AAGGCACAGTTCGCCGTCATCTTCGGTGAGCGCTTTATCAGGGCCATGGCGGCGTAATGTTCAACCGCCCGCCCACACACGGAAATCCTGACAGTCCCGGCGTTTCTCGTCGAAAAAGACCCAGCGTCCTTTGCACAGCTTCGACAAGCTAAAGCGCGCTACCCGAAGATCGAGGTCATTCCTCTCGACGGTAAGATGGAAGACCATGCGGCAGCCATTGCTGCCTCGATCCCTCAGCAATCGTTCTCATTCACGTTGATAGACCCAAAAGGGTTTCCCGCGATCGGTTCGATGATGCCGCTCTTGCGGCGGCAGAACGCCGAGGCGCTCGTCAACTTCATGTTTGATTTCGCAAACCGCTTCGGGGGTACTGATCTTATCCCCACCTTGGAGGCGTGGCTTTCGACGAGCGCACCAGATGATTGGCGCGAGCGGATCAGGGCGGTGAGCGGTGAGCAACGCGAACAGCTTTACGAGGAATTGGCAGTAGAGGCCCTTAGGCGGACGCCAGGCTATGTCTACGCACCCGTCATTACTGTCGATAAGGTTTTACACAACCGCGCCCTATACAAACTCATTTTTTTGACACGGCATTCGGAGGGACTAAAGGTTTACCGCGACAGTGAGCGCAGCGCCCTTGATGCGCAGGCCACCACGCGATCGGCATTGAAAGCGAAGAAGAGAGATGCTGGCCGGCTGATGGACGATTTGTTCGCAGACGGTTCTGACGCTATACCGAATGACCGCAGTACCCAAGTTGTTCGGCGCAGTGAAGCAGAAGCGCTCCGCCGCCTCCAAGCAATGTTGACCAACGCCAGTTCTGGCTTTTGTACATGGAAAGAGTGCTGGCCGATGATACTTGCAGAGCTTTCAGTCACGCACTCTTGGCTCGGCAGACAGGTAAACGATTTGCGCAAGGCTGGGCAGATTTCAGCTCCAGGTTGGCCCAGCGAACGGACTCAAATTCCTCGCGATGAGCAGCGGTTAAAATGGAGCGGGTGATCGATAATCGTCGCCGACGCGGACCAACAGCTGTCCCCCATCAGCGTTTCCGAAGCCATTGAGCATGGCGGATTATCGAAGGTCCGCTACGCGGCAGGCGCGCCCGAAAGCGGCCGTTCCGCTTTCCCTAAAAATGCGCCAATCGACGGCTGTTGACCGAGAGACGGCTTTCGAGAAAGCTAGTCGATTGATCGAACGACCGAAATTAGGGCGCAAAGCCGTCGCTCACCCCAAGTCGACCGATCGCCACAAATCGATCGGTTAACCGTCGCGGCGGCGCGGGCCGGCGGGCGCGCTGGGGGCGCTGCCGCCACGGTCAGCCCGATTGCGGTCCACCACCGGGACGACCAGCCCTGCCGGCTTCGGGGGCGCCGTGTCTGCCGGCGGATCGATCACCGTGACGCCTCGCATCACATATCCGTGCGGCATATCCTCCGACAGCCGCATCGCGCCGCCCGCGTCTTCGCTCGGGGCGTTTTCTCGCCGGGCTTGGCCCGCCGCCCGGGGCTTGCGGCTCGGGGCTCGGGGCTTGGGCGTCCCGGGACCGGCGTGCGCCAATCCCTCGCGCCCGTCGCCTTACTTGACGCGCTCGACCTGCTCGAAATCGAGTTCCACCGGCGTCGCGCGGCCGAAGATCGAGACCGATACCTTGACCTTCGACTTGTCGAAATCGAGTTCCTCGACGGTGCCGTTGAAGCTCGCGAACGGGCCGTCGAGCACTTTCACCGCATCGCCGATCTCGTAATCGACCTTGACCTGCTGCTTGACGTTGGCGGCGGCCTCTTCCTTGGTCGAGAGCATCCGCGCGGCTTCGGTCTCGCTGATCGCCTGGGGCTTGCCCATCGCGCCCAGAAAGCCGGTGACCTTGGGGGTGTTCTTGACGAGGTGATAGACCTGGTCGGTCATGTCGAGCTTGGCGAGCACATAGCCGGGCATGAATTTGCGCTCGACCTGGATCTTCTTGCCGCGGCGCGCCTCGGTGACGGTCTCGGTCGGCACCTCGATCGCCTCGACCAGCCGGTCGAGCCCCATGCGGGTCGCCTCGGCCATGATCGAATCGCGGACCTTGCCCTCGAAACCCGAATAAGCGTGAATGATGTACCAGCGCGCCATGCGTGTATGCGTCCTAATTCTTGGTGCGAGTTGCCCGTTGCGCCGCTTATCGGGCGATCGTCAGCAGCATCTTGACGATCGCCTCGAAGATCGAATCGATCGTGAAGAAGAACACGCCGAGCAGCGTCGTCATCAGCACCACCATGATGCCGGTCATCACGGTCTCGCGCCGGGTCGGCCAGACGACCTTCTTGGTCTCGGCCTGCACCTGGCGCATGAATTCGATCGGTGTCGTCTTAGCCACGGGGTTCGACCTCGCCTCGATTGTGATCCGCTGCCGGGCAAAGAGCCGCCGCCCGGTCCTTGTCGAACCGGCCGCGCCCATCCCCATTTTCGGAATAGAAAAGGCATCTAGCGTCGGCGCGGCCGAAAGGCAAGATGGCGCGAAGCGAATGGCAGGGGAGCTCGGACTCGAACCGAGGGCCTTCGGTTTTGGAGACCGACGCTCTAACCAGCTGAGCTACACCCCTATCGCGCCCCGCCTCTAACGCCGCGCCACCGATTGGGCAAGATAGCTTCGCACGGCGTGCGCGAGGATCAGGCGGCGGCGGTGTCTCTGCTGCGCGGCGCCACGCTCTGGGCGACGATCCGCGCCTCGGTGACTGGCAGGGGACGCCCGAAATAATAGCCCTGGACCTTGGTGCAGCCGAGATCGCGGACCATGTGATGCTCGTCCTCGGTTTCGACGCCCTCAGCCGTGGTCGCCATGCCGAGCGACTGGGCTAACGCGACGACGGCGCGGATGATCGCGATCGCCTCTGGCACCTTCTTCGACGCGCCCTGCACGAAGCTGCGATCGATCTTGATCGATGAGAAGCGCGTCCGGCTGAGATAGCCGAGCGACGAATAGCCCGTGCCGAAATCGTCGAGAGAGAGCTTGACCCCGAGATCGAGGATCTTCTCCAGCACCTTGGTCGCGCAAGTGCCCTCGCTCATGAAGACGCTCTCGGTAACCTCGAGTTCGAGACGCTCGGCCGAGAGACCGCTGTTCGCGAGCGCCGACGCGACGATCGTCACGAACTGCGGGTTGTGAAGCTGTTGCGGCGAGACGTTGACCGCCACGCGCACCGGATCGGGCCAGCGCGCAGCCTCGGCGCAGGCGGTGCGCAATACCCATTCGCCGATCGGCGCGATCAGCCGAGTGTCTTCGGCGAGCGGGATGAACTTGACCGGCGAGACCGCACCGAAGACCGGGCTCTGCCAACGCAGCAGCGCTTCGAAGCCGGTCAGCCGGCCGGTTTCGGCGCTGACGACCGGTTGATAGTTGAGATGAAGTTCGTCGTTCTGAAGCGCGCTGCGCAGCGCCATTTCAAGGACGCGGCGTTCTTCGGCCACAATGTGCAACTGTGGCTCATAGAGATGGAATACGCCGCCGCCGGCATCTTTCGAGCGATAAAGCGCGAGATCGGCCGAGCGAATCAGCATTTCGGCGGTCCGGCCATCGCGCGGGCCTATGGCAAGGCCAATGCTTGCGCCGATATAGAGCGTGTTCTGGTCGATCTCATAAGGCTGGCTGATCGCCTGGATGATCGACAGCGCCAGCCGCTCGATCTTCGCCGAATCGCTACCGTCGCGAATGACGACCGCAAACTCGTCGCCGCCGAGCCGTCCGACAAGATCGCCATCGTCTATCAATTGCGAAATTCGTTCGGCGACGCGGGTAAGCAGGCGATCGCCGACGGGATGGCCGAGCGAATCGTTGATCGCCTTGAATCGATCGAGATCGATCATCAGGAACACACAGCGTGAGCCCCATTTCTCGGCCTCGGCGATCGCGCGTTCCAGAAATTCATGGACCAGCAGGCGATTTGGGAGGCCGGTGAGCGGATCATAGCGCGCCATCCGATTGATCTTGTCGGCCGAGGCGCGCGCCTCGGTGACGTCGGATCCGACGCCGCGAAAGCCGACGAACACGCCCTGTTCGTCATAGCGCGGACTCGCGGCGATTTCCCAGCAGCGCAGCTCATCCTTGACGGTAATCGGTATCACGAGATCGCGAAAAGCTTCGCGGTTCTTGAGCTTTTCGGCGAGCGTGCGCAGACCGGGGGCGAAATTGCCGGCTTCCCAGGTCGGCCCCGCCAGCAGCTGAAGAAACGGCATCTTGTTGATCGATACCGGATCGAGCCCGACCGCATAGGCGAAGCGCGGGCTGGCGCGGACGATCCGCCGACCGGTATCGATTTCCCACAGCCAGTCGGCGCTTTTGTCTTCGGCGTCGTTGAGCAGCAGGCTGACAGTTTCGTCGCGTTCGGCGAGCGCGATTTCGGACGCGCGGATCACCACAAGCGCCTTTGCCCGAACGAAGCAGCCAAGGATCAGCAGCGCGGCGAACAGCAGAGCAGCACCGGCCAGCAAGGGCCCGGCGATCAGGTAGAGCATCGCCCCGATCGCTATTCCCAGAGTAGCGATGAAGCCGATCGTGGCGAGCGGCAGCGCAGCCATCGCGACTGCCGATGCC
This sequence comes from Sphingomonas sp. 28-66-16, assembly GCA_002281485.1. GTDB lineage: Bacteria > Pseudomonadota > Alphaproteobacteria > Sphingomonadales > Sphingomonadaceae > Sphingomonas. The sequence goes on along the minus strand of NCGF01000006.1, from coordinate 155,771 downwards.
GTCATCAGCACCGACAGCACGATCCACAGGCCGAGCGCCGATGCCGATTCGGCCCGGGTGCCGAGCAGGAGCGGCGGCAGCGACCACACCGCGCCGAGCGCGACGCCTTCGAAGACGGTATTGCGCACCGCGCTCAGCGGCGCGGTGTATGCGTCGCGATATTCTGCGGAGAGACGACGGAAGGCAATGGCAGCGGCTACCGCAGCGGTGATCGAACCCCAGCTGATCAGCGCCCAATTGGGTGCGAGCGCGCCACAGATCAGGATCGTCATCGCCGCGCCGATTACGTTGGCGCCAAGCATGAACAGCGCGAGATGGCGACCGGCATTCAACTGGGCAGCACGGATCGGCCCCCAGTCGGTCGAATCGGCCGGGTCATAGAGCCCCAGCAACGCACGCGCGTCGATCTTGGGCTTGGCAAATTGCGAGGCGGCTTTGGTGCTCACGCCCCGGATATAGCCGCCAGTTCCTTAGCGGATGGTTAGGCTAAGAACGATTTGGCCGAAATAATCTCTATTTCGTGCCTTTTATCCGCGCGGCGGGCTGCTCAGGCAGCAATCGCATAGGGCTTGATCTCGCCGGCCAGATAGAGATTGCGGGCCTTGGCCCGGCTGAGCTTGCCTGAACTGGTCCGTGGCAGGGTGCGCGGCGGAATGAGCTCGATTACGCAGTTCATCCCGGTCACCGATCGAACGCGCTCGCGGATTTCGTCGCGCAGGCGGCTGCGCTCGGCATCGTCCGAGCTGCGACATTGGACAAGCACCGCTGGCGTCTCTTCGCCGCCCGGCGTGGTGATCGCGAACGCGGCGATATCGCCGGCCTTGAAGCCCGGCAGCTGCTCGACCGCCCATTCGATGTCCTGCGGCCAATGATTGCGACCATTGACGATGATCATGTCCTTCGCGCGACCGACGATATAGACATAGCCGTCGGACATGTAGCCCATGTCACCGGTATCGAGCCAACCATCGACCATGCACGCTGCCGTCGCTTCCGGATCGCGGAAATAGCCCGCCATGATCGACGGGCCGCTGCACCAAATCTTGCCGATTGCGCGTTCGGGCAAAGGCGTGCCGTCTTCCTCGCGCACTTCGACGCGCATGTCGCGGACCGGTTTGCCGCAATTGACGATCGCACGATAACGCTGCGGCCGATCCTGACCGGCGGCGACGCCCGACAACTGGGTTTCCTCGACCAGCTCGACCCGGATCCCTTCGCCCGGCGGCATGATCGACACCGCCAGCGTCGCCTCGGCGAGGCCATAGCTCGGCAGGAACGCCGATGCCTCGAAGCCGGCGTCGCTGAAGGCATCGACGAAATGCTGCATGACATCGGGCCGGATCATGTCGGCACCGTTACCGGCCAGCCGCCAGCGCGAGAGATCGAAGCGTTTCGATGCCTTGGTCTGGCTCGACATGCGGCGCGCGCAGATGTCATAGCCAAACGTCGGCGAATAGCTCACCGTGGTGCCTTGATTGCGGGTGATCAGATCGAGCCAGGCAAGCGGACGTCGCGCGAAATCCTCGGTCTTGAGATAGTCGACCGAAACCTGGTTCGCGATCGGCGACAGGAAACACCCGACCAGGCCCATGTCGTGGTACCAGGGCAACCATGAAATGCAGCGATCGGTGTCGATCAGCGCCATGCCATGGCCATGCGCGGCAAGGTTGTTGAGCAGCGCCCGGTGGGTGACCGCTACCCCATGCGGAAAGCGCGTCGATCCGCTCGAATATTGTAGATAGGCGATATCGTCGGGGCCGGCCTGAGGCAGCCGGCTCGTCGGGGCAGGGCGCGCCGCGAGCGTCGCCCAATCAATCCCGGCCACATCGGCCAATCGAGCAGCTTCGTCCGCCATTTGGGCGAGTTCGGGCGGATAGATCAGCAAGGAAGGGTCGCAGCTGCCGAGCTGAACGCGAATCTGCTCGATGTAGGAATCGCGGCCACCGAACGATGTCGGCAACGGCAGCGGGACGGGCCACGCCCCCGCGTAGACGACACCGAAGAAAAGCGCAGCGAATTCGGGGCCGGTTTCGGCGACGAGCGCGATTCGGTCGCCCGGCTGCACCCCCATAGCAATCAGCCGCAACGCGGCGTCGATCGCATCGGTGCGAAGCTCGGCATAGCCATAGGGCCGCGCCAGCGTGCCGCGGGGATCGTGAAAATTCAGGCCGCGCTGTCCGGCAGCGGCGTAATCCAGTGCTTCGCCGAGCGTTTCGAAATCGGCGAACCGACGCGGCAGATCGTCCTGCGTCGGCGTGGGTAGCAGGACAGGCGAGTGATTGATCACCGGCTCGACTTCCATATGCCCGCTTTCCAATCTCATTGTCATTATGCCCCTGATCGAGACTTCTTGTCGTTACGTCCAACGATTAAGCACGATGCCATGGCTCAACGGGGCGTTCAAAATCCGGTCCGACTGTGGCATAATCATGGCATGCGCCCATCGGCACGTTTCCAGCCCCCGCTCGACTCCGCGACCCTTGAGCGACTTGCGCTTCGCTATGTCGAGCGTTTTGCCACCACGCGCGCCCGGCTCACGGCCTATCTCGAGCGCAAGGTGCAGGCGCGGGGATGGGCGGGCAGTCCGGTCGACGTTGCCGAACTGGCCGATCGACTCGCGGCACTCGGGTATATCGACGATCGCTCCTTTGGAGAAGCCCGGGCGGCCGCGATGGCGCGCCGCGGGCTGGGCGCACGCCGTGTCGCGGGCGCGTTGCGACAGGCAGGGATCGAAGCCGAGGATGCCGAGGCGATCGCGCCGGCGATTGCCGCGCGGGCGATCGATGCAGCGCTCCGCTTTGCCGCCAAGCGCCGGATCGGCCCTTACGGCACGGTGATCGCCGATCGCGCGATCCAGCAAAAGCAACTGGCAAGCATGATCAGGGGTGGGCATTCGTTCGATCTGGCGCGGCGCATCGTGGCCATGGCGCCGGGAGAGGACACCGAAAATCTGGATGAAGCTCGGTAGCTGCACAATTTTTTCCCCGATTCGCCGATCCTGTGATAGCATTTCCTGACGGGGGGCCGTTGCGATGCAGATGGAATCAAGATTCGAGCCGCTTTCGACGGTTGGCCACGACGCCGCCGCCGGCGTGGCGGGCGCGCAGGCGGGGCAGGTCGATGGGACGGCGCGCCACGTTTCGGGCATGCTGAAGTGGTTCGATGTCACCCGCGGGTTCGGCTTTCTCGTCGCCGATGAACCGGGATTGGGCGACGTTCTGGTCCATTTTTCGGTCTTGCAACGCCATGGCCGTCGCAGCCTGCCCGAGGGAACGCGTCTCGAGTGTCTCGCGATTCGTCGGGATCGCGGCTTCCAGGCATGCGAGGTGCTTTCGATCGACCTGACCACAGCGGTCGAGCCCGCTCTGCGCGACAGGACGGGTGCCGATCGCCCCGATCTCGTTGCGCTGGTCGACGCCGCCGGTCCGTTCGAGCCGGTGACGGTGAAATGGTTCAACCGGCTGAAGGGCTACGGATTTCTGATGCGGGGAAGCGATTCCGCCGATATTTTCGTGCACATGGAAACGTTGCGCCGTGCCGGGATTACCGATGTCGAGCCCGATCAGATGCTGCGTGCGCGGATCTGCGAGGGGCGCAAAGGCCCGTTGGCGGTGCTCGTCGAACGGGAAGGCTGACGCCGAAGATGCATATTTCGATACGGCGCATTTGGCTGGCGCTGGTGACGAGCGCGATCCTGCTAGCCGCCTGCTCGAAAGAGACCGCCAATTCGCCGATCGCCGGCGCCGCCGCCGTGGGGACGATCGGCGTGACGATCACGAGCCCCAACGGGCCGCATCGATTCCGGGTCGAGGTCGCTCGGACCGCGGCCGAGCAGGCGCGCGGGCTGATGTATCGTACCGACATTGCGCCGGATGGCGGGATGCTGTTCGCGCCCTATCCCGCCGATGGAGGCCCACCGAGCGAAGCAAATTTCTGGATGAAGAATACGCCGAGCCCGCTCGACATCATTTTCATCCGTCCCGATGGGTCCATCGCGCGGATCGCCGAAAATACCGTGCCGTTCAGCGAGGCGCAAATCCCCTCGGGCGAGCCCGTCTCGGCGGTGCTCGAAATCCGCGGCGGTCGATCGTCGGCGCTGGGGATCAGCGAGGACGACAGGGTTTCTTGGGACGGGCGACCCCGATGATCGTAACGGTCGCCGGGAGGCGATGGCCCGAAAGCGATTGATGGCGCGGGCGGCCCGGGCTAAGCGGCACCGCATGGGCGTTCTCGCATCGATCTTCACCTGGTGGAATGGCGCCACCATCGGCACCAACCGAGCGCTGCGCAGCAAGGCGCGCATTGGCACCGATTCGCTCGGCAATGTCTATTTTGAGGGCGGCGTCGATCCGAACGGGATCGCGCGCCGCTGGGTGATCTATCGCGGCGCCAATGACGCCAGCCGCGTGCCGCCGGAATGGTTCGGCTGGTTGCATCACCAGACCGATCTGGTGCCCGATGCTGCGGCGCTGCCCGCGCGGCGATGGCAGAAGGCCCCGTTGCCCAACCAGACCGGGACCGACGCTGCTTATCGCCCTGCCGGCGCGCTGGAACGCGGCGGCCACCGCGCCGGCGCGACGGGGGACTATGAAGCCTGGATGCCGGGCGAATGAGAAAATGGCTGCTGGCCGGCGCCGCGGCGATCGTGATCGGTCTGGGCGCCTGGTTCGGCTACGAGGCCTGGCAGCGCAGCGCGGCCCCTCCCGACGCTGCGGTCAAGCCGGTCGGAGACACTCTGCTCGATCAAGCGCAAGGGCCCAGCAACGTCGAGACCGTCGACATCTCGCCCGATCCGGCGCTTACCCGCGGCACGACGCCGATGGCGCAGCGGGTCGCGGTGCTCGGGCTGCTCAACAAGCGCAACGGTGAAGCCCGCGACGTGACGCTCAAGCCTGGCGAGGCTACCCGGATCGGTGAGGTCGTCATCCGGCTGCGCGCCTGCGAACAGACCGCGCCGTGGGAACCCGACCATTACACCGGCGCGTTCGTTCAGGTCGACGTCGAACAGAATGATCGCAGGTGGCGGCGTGTGTTTTCGGGGTGGCTGTTCAAGGAACGTCCCGGGCTAAACGTCGTCCAGCATCCGATCTACGACGTCTGGACCAAGAGCTGCGCGATGACCTTTCCGGCAACCGGCCCCGCTACGGTGTCGGTGGCCGAGGCATCGGAGAATCGGTCGAGCGCGAAGAAATCCCCGGCGGCGGTCGAGCCCGAGCCGGCCGCGCCGCCGCCGAGCGCCCCGGCAACGCAGCCCTCGACCGCGCCAGCCAAGAATCCGACATAGGCCTGGCGGCTGACTTCGATCGCGCCGAGCGAAGCGAGGTGATCGGTTTGAAACTGGCAATCGAGCAAGGTGAAGCCGCCGACGCGCAGTCGCGCGACCAGCCAGGCGAGCGCCACCTTCGACGCGTCGCGCCGGCGGCTGACCATGCTTTCGCCGAAAAACGCCCGACCGAGCGCCAGTCCATAAAGGCCGCCGACGAGCTCGTCGTCCTGCCAGCATTCGACCGAATGCGCGTGACCCATATGGTGCAACTCGATGAAGGCTTTCTCGATAGAAGCATTGATCCAGGTCTCCGGCCGGTCGGTCGCCGACGCGGCGCACAGCGCGATGATCGCCTCGAAGGCGGTGTCCGCCGTGACGCGGAAGCGATCGGCCGCGATCGTCTTGCGGAGCGAACGGGCGAGCCGAAAGCCGTCGAGCGGCAGGATCGCCCGGCGCTTGGGTTCAACCCAATAGACGCTGTCGGCCTCGCGATGATCGGCCATCGGAAACACCCCGACGGCATAGGCGCCGAGCACCATCATCGGATCGAGCGCGGTCACGCGGCAGCCTTGGTCAGGGTTTGCGGCCCGGCTCGGCGAGGCGCCGCTCGATTGCCTGCCACAGCTGCGCAAACGCACGACCGGCAATCGATCGTGGCGCGAATGTCCCGACCGGGGCGCGCTGCACCGACATCGATTCGACGATGCTCGCCATGGGGATCACCGGCCAGTCTGGGTGCTTGGCGAGCGCCTCGGCATGGAGCTTGCGTCGCCGGTCGACCATCGAATGCACCGGCATCAGCTCGGCACGGGCGCCGAGTTGCTCGACGACCTCGGCATAGGCGCGTTCGGACAGCGGCGAAGGGATGACGGGCACGACGATCAGATCGGCGGCGCGCATCACTTGGTCGCTCGTCTCGGTGAGGCCGGGGGGGCAGTCGAGCAGCACGCGATCATAATCCTTGCCGACCGTCGCGAGCAACTTGGTGAGCAATTTCTTCTTGTCGAGTTCGTGGAACAGCAGATCGAGCCCCCGCAGCGACGCATCGGCACCGATCAGATCGAGCCGTTCGATCCCGGTCTTGCGGACGAGCTTTGCGGGATCGACATCCTTGGTGAAAACCGATTGCGCCTGATCCTTGGTCTTGCGCCGGGTCAGCATGAAGGTGCTCGCGGCCTGCGGATCGAGATCCCACAACAGCGTCCGCCGCGACGACAGCGTAGCGGCGCACCAGGCGAGATTGACGGCGAGGGAAGTCTTCCCGACGCCGCCCTTCAGACTGTAGATCGCGATCGTCGCCAATGCCCTTGGTCCCTGCGCAGCTTCAACCGTATCGTGCCCAACCGGGCGCGGGGTGGCAAGGGCGCAGTCCGGCGGTATCGTCGCGCGCAAGAATAAGGGCCGGCGAGTTGCCTCGCCGGCCCCGGTGGACAGTGTAGCGGCTGAAAGTCAGGTCCGGCAGGTGAGGGTAGGCTTGCCCGGGCGCGTGAGCGTGATGGACTTGGGCGTACCCGTCAGCGAATAGCCATCGGCGACGAGCGCATCGCCCGCCTTTTCGGCGGTGAGCTTGATCGGCGTGCCACCCTTTTCGGTCTTGAGCAGCGCCTGCTTGTCGCCCGAGAAGAAATCGACGTAGACCAGGCTATTGTCCTTGCAGCGGAAGGTGACCGACGCCTTCATCGCGGGCGGCAGTTCGACCGGCGGCGCCTTGGCGAGTTCGGCTGCCTGGGGATCGGGCGCCTGGGTCGTGACCGTCTCGGTCTTGTTTTCACAGGCCGCAAGCGCGCAAAGCGCGATCGCAGCGGCGGCGATGGGGAGGGTTTTTCTCATGGCGCCATATTGCTTCGCGCACGCAGCAACATTCGTCAAGACCCGTAAAAACCCCCGCGCATTTCATTTCGCGACGCAACAAAACTGTCATCTTGGCAGGGAGAGACGGCCGCGCTTCATTCATGAAACTCATGCGGTTCGGGGATGCGGCCAAAGGCGATCTTGGTGCCGACCCGATCGATGCGGTCGCCATGGATCGGCCCGACCGACACCGCATGTCGCCCGAATTTCTCGTTGAGCCTGTCCATAGCCCGGCTGAGGGCGAGTCCCCTGCTTTCGCGCGCGAGCGGATCATCGGGATCAAGGTGCGCGAACAGCGCTTCCTGCTCGCCCGCGACCGGCTCGATCTCGCAAAGCGTGACGCCGACCATCCGCAGCTGGAAGCCGCCGCCACGCGCCCGGCCAGCCGCTGCAAGCCTGGGAAACAGCCCGTCGAGCGCGGCAAGGATGACGAAGCTGTCCTGCGTCGCGGGCAGCTTCACCGAAGCGCGCCAGTTGCTCTTGTCGTCTTCGAACTTGCCGTGGAGGACGAGCAGGCGGCTGCGATAGCCCTTGCGCCGTAACCGGCTCGCCGCCTTGAGCGCGAGCCGGCGCGCGGTCAGCCGCACCGGTTCGAGCCCGCGCTTGCCCGGCGACAGGACGTGGCTGTGGCCGATCGTGCGGCTTTGCGTCGGCTTTTCGGGCAGATCGACGCCGTGGAGCAGATACCAGAGCCGATCGCCATTGGTGCCGCCCCACGCGGTGCCGGCGTCGCGCGGCCGCCGTTCGCAGAGCTGGCGGATGTCGTTGATTCCCTCTTGCGCGAGGCGTTTCTCCATCTTCGCGCCGATCCCGGCGATATCGCGCAGCGGCATGTCGTAAAGTCGTTGCGGCAGCGTTTCGGCGGAGAGCACGACGAGGCCGTCGGGCTTCATCATGTCCGAGGCGAGCTTCGCCAGCAGCCGGTTAGGGGCGATGCCGACCGAGCTGGTCAGGCATTCGCCGACATGCGCGAGGATACCCGCCTTGATCCGCCGGGCGAGCGCGGTCGCCGCCGCGACGCTGTTTTCGTTGTCGAGCAGGCGGCAGGCGACCTCATCGATCGAACAAACCTTGGTGACGGGGATGTGCTTCCAGATCTCGGCGACGATCGCGTCGTGGAATTCGACATATTTGTCGTGGCGGGCAGGGGTAACGATGAGGTCGCGGCACTGACGCTTGGCTTCCCAGACGGGCGTGCCGGTCTTGATGCCGAATTTCTTGGCTTCGATGCTGGCGGCGATGGCGACAGTGGTATCGCTGTCGACCGGCGCGACGAGGATCGGCTTGCCGCGCAAGGCCGGGTTCAACTGCTGCTCGACGCTCGCGAAATAGCTGTTGAGATCGAGGAAAAGCCAGCGCAGCGGGCGCGGCGGGAGGGTCGAATTGCCAACCGTTGCAGCAGGTAAAGTTGCGGAAGTCGCGGGTCTGCACGCATCTTTGACAATCGGCGCCATCGGTCCCGGGCCGGTGGGCGAGTCGGGGCGGGCGGCAGCGGAGAACATAAAGCGAACTTAGCCGAGCTGCGAAAAATAGGAAAGCGCACATCGACATTTTTGCTTGCTGCGAAGCGCCACAAGTGTAGCATCATGACAATACACCTGTAAGGGGGGGATTTCATGCTGCATCGTCACCAAATGCTGGCCTGCGCCGCATCCATTGGCCTGATCGCCACCTCGACCGCGGCGCAGACGCCCAAGGAGCAATTGCTCGTCCCGCCGCCGTCGGCCAAGAAGTTCCTCATCGTCTCCGCCGCCGGCCAGCACGGCCACTCGGCGATCTGGACGCTGCCCAACGGCACGGTCGCGACGCGCGAGAGCATGAACCTGCGCGGGCAGATCTTCGAGCAGGACGAGATCATCCACACCGGCGCGAACGGCCAGCCCGACCGGATCGTCATCCGCGGCTATACCCCGTCGGGAGATTCGGCCGAGACCTTCGCGATCACCGACGGCAAAGCGATCTGGAAATCGCCGATCGATGCGGGCAGCGTGGGCTATGACGGCAAATCGCAATACTCGACCTTTGGCGGGCCGATTATCGCCAATGCCTATTTTGCCGAGGCCGCGCTCAAGGCGCCCAATCATAGCCTTTCGTTGCTGCCCGGTGGATCGGCGCGGATGACGCGGCTGGTCGACGTGCCGATCGGCAGCGGCGCGAGCGCCAAGACCGTGACGATCTGGACGATCGAGGGCGTGTCGAACGAGCCGATCCCGCTGGTGATGAACGCCGATGGCAGTTTCTTCGGTTTCGTCAGCGCCGGGATTTCCCTGATGCCCGAGGCGTATACCGGCGATCTGCTGACACTGCAAAAGGCGCAGATCGAGGCGATGGCGGCGCGCAATCCGGCGATCAAGGCACGCTTCGGCACGGTCTCGCCGGTGCCCGTGGCGTTCACCCATGTCGTGCTGTTCGACGCGATCGGCGGCAAGTTCGTTCCCGACCAGACCGTGATCGCGAACGCGGGCAAGATCGCTGCGGTCGGCCCGTCGGGATCGGTGAAGGTGCCGGCCAATGCCCGCGTGATCGACGGCACCGGCAAGACGCTCAGCCCCGGCATCTGGGACGCGCACATGCATGTCGGCTCCGATCTGACCGGGCTGCAATTGCTGTCGCAAGGCGAGACGAACGCACGCAACCCGGGTGCCGACATCCAGCCGACGGTGCTGCGCAACAAGCAGATCGCGGAAGGCAAATTGCTGTTCCCGACGGTCTATTCGTCGGTGCTGATCGACGGCAAGGGGCCGCTTCAGGCGCAGGGCGGGATCAGCGTGTCGTCGGCGGAGGAAGCGATTGCAGCGGTTCACCGCGCCAAGGACAACGGCTTTGCCGCCGTCAAATTCTACACCTCGATGAAGCCCGAATGGCTGTGGCCGGCGATCAAGGAGGCGCACAAGCTGGGCTTGCACGTCCACGGCCATATCCCGGCGACGCTGCGCCCGACCGACGTGATCGCGGGTGGCTATGACGAGATCACCCACATCAATTTCGTCATGATGCAGGCGCTGCCCGACAGCGTCGTCGATATCGACAACGGCATCGAGCGCTTCAACGGCCCCGGCAAATACGCCAAGGATGTCGATTTGACCGCCGAGCCGATGAAATCGCTGATCAAGCTGATGGCCGACAAGAAGATCACCGTCGATCCAACGCTGTCGACCTTCGAGAGCCTGTACGTGCCCGAGAATGGCGATCTCTCGCCGGCCTATGAGCCTTATATCGGCACGCTGCCGCCGACGGTCGAGCGCGGCTTTCGCGCGGGCGGGTTCAAGCCGCCCGAAGGCGTGACCCGCGCCGACTGGCGCGCGAGCTTTGCCAAATTGGTCGCGCTCACCCGCGCGCTCCACGAGGCCGGGGTGCCGATCGTCGCGGGCACTGACGGGTCGGGGCTCGAGATCGTCCGGGAGCTCGAACTCTATACCCAGGCCGGGTTCAGCAATGCCGAGGCGCTGCAAGCAGCGACGATCGTCCCCGCCCGGCTGGTCGGCGCCGACAAGGAGACCGGATCGGTGACGGTCGGCAAGCAGGCCGATCTGGTGCTGGTCGACGGCGACGTGTCGAAAGACATCGGTGCGCTGCGCCGGACGCTCTGGGTGATGTCCGACGGCGCGCTGATGAACGCCGATGAACTGCGGGAGGCGGCGGGCTTTGCCGGACGACCGAAGTGACGTCAGCAAAGATTACCCGATACGCAGATTTCTGGCCGCATTATCTTCGCGAGCATGCCCGCCCCGAGACGCGGATGCTGCATTACATCGGTACGGCGATGACGTTCGGATTCGCGGCCGTGGCGATCGCGCGTGGCGGCTGGTGGTGGGCGCTGGTGCCGCTGGCGGGATACGGCATGGCGTGGCCGGCGCATTTCGCGGTCGAGAAGAACCGGCCAGCGACCTTCACCTATCCGCTCTGGTCGCTGGTCAGCGATTACCGCATGTTCTTTCTGTGGGCGAGCGGGCGGCTGTCGGCGCATCTGGCAGCGGCAGGAGTTGGGGCGCCGGCGGCGTGAGAGGCGGGGCGGCGGGGTAGATTGCACCGCCCGTCGCTGCGCTGGCACCGCCCCGAGGCCGGCCGAGCAAGGGGATTCGCGGGCGTTGGCTGATCCCTTGGTCGCTATCCAGATATCACGTGGCTGACGTGGATTTGGGATGGTCGCCAGCCCGCTGAGGTAGCAGCAACACGCATCCGACAATGAAGACCGCCAGAACGGCTGATGCGAGCGGCCTGCTGAAATCCAGCCCGCCCTTGTCATGCGGCTTGTCCAGGAGATCGCCGACGGTCGCCCCGAGCGGCCTCGTCAGGATGAAGGCAGCCCAGAATAGGAAGACGCGCGAGACGCTACTCCAATAATAAAGGGCGACAAGCGCGAGCAATGCCGCGGCGAACACGAGCGCACCACCTTGATAGCCGAGACCGCTCGTATCAGCGATCCAGTCGCCGAGGGCGGTGCCAAGCGTTTGCGAAAAAGTGATCGTGGCCCAGTAGAAAATTTCGGCCTTGGGTGTCCGCACTGTGTCAACCGAGACCGATCCCATCGACCAATGCCATAGCGCCAAGCTACCCAGCAGACAGATCAGGAGTATCGCCGAACCGCCCGTATAACCGATGCCAAGCGAGCGATCGGCGAAATCTGCCAGAGTCGTCCCAGCGGTGGTCGAAGCAATGATCGTTGCCCAATACAGGAAGGGATGGAAGCGTTTGGCACTGATCTGCCACCAGACCAATCCGACGAGCAACGAAGCGAAGATCGCCGTGCCGGTCAGGTAGCCCAGATTCATCGACATCGTGACGGTGTCGCCGCCGGTTTCGCCGAGCGTCGTCGCCGCAATCTTGATGATCCAGAAGGTCAGGACGACCTCTGGCAACTTGTTGGCGGGTTGCTGCCTTGCTTGGGCATCTTCCATCGTCGTCCGCTCCGTCTCGGAATAGTTCGTCGCCCCGGCTAGCTACGAACGCCGCCGCTCACATCAACGTGGAGCGGCGGCGAACGCCATCGGTCAGCGGTCAGTCGGGATTGGCGCCTTCGGCCGCGTTCTCGAGCACCTTGCCGGTGCGGGCATCGACGCCGACTTCGAAGGTTTTGCCGTCGCTCTTGATATCGAACGAGTAGCGCAGGCCGGTGCCGCCCTTTTCCTTCTCGAGTTCCTGGTCGGTGATAACGCCTGGCCGGGCTGCGAGCGCGGTCGACCGGGCCACGGCAAGGGTCACCTTGGCCGATGGGGCCAGGTTTGCTCCCTTGAGCGCGTGCTTGACGGGGGCTGCGTAGGCGACGGTTGATGCCAGCATCGCGATGGCGGCCAGACTAATGATCTTTCGCATGATGATCTCCTGCAAAGGCGGAAGTGCCTTGGTAGCCGGTATAAACCGAGCCCCATTCGCCAGACCTGAAGTGAAGATTAGGAATTGCTAACTTGGCGAAACTGCCGATCATCTCTCTCACCTGTTGATCTACGCTGCGGCAGCGTGACGAGGATATCGCAATGAGGCTCTTGCTGCTTGAGGACGACAAGGAAGTTCGCGAGCATGTTCTGCGCCTGTTGCAGGCTGCTGGACATGTGGTGGACGATTGCGCGACGGGGCCGGACGCGATTTTCCTGGGCACCAGCAACCATTACGCCGTCCTCATTCTTGATCGCATGGTACCGGGTGTGGATGGCCTTGCCGTGCTCAAGGCGCTGCGCGCAGCAGACGTCCAGACGCCTGCACTTTTCCTGACCGCCATGGACGGAATCGACGACCGCGTCGAAGGCCTGGCGATCGCCGACGACTATCTGATCAAACCTTTTGCAGGATCCGAGTTGCTGGCGAGGGTCGGCGCTTTGGGTCGGCGCCCGCAGACATTCGCCACCATCACAAAGCTCGCTGTCGCCGATCTCGAAATCGATCTTCTCAAGCGGACGGTCACGCGCGGCGACGTCCGCATCGATTTGCAGCAGCAGGAATACAAGCTGCTCGAATTTCTCATGCGCCATTCCGGTGAGATCGTGACGCGCACGATGCTGCTGGAAAACGTCTGGTCGTTCCACTTCGACCCCGGTACCAACTTGATCGAGAGCCACATGAGCCGTTTGCGGGCAAAGGTGGACAGAGGCTTCGATCGCGAGCTGATTCACACCGTCCGCGGTGCCGGTTACCGGCTCGATGCGGCGATTTAGCCCCTTTCGCAGTGGCGCGTTCCGCTTCGCGCTGATGATGGCGGCGATCTTCGCCATCGGTGCGACGGCGTTGCTGATCCTGGTGGAGCATGCGGTGAGCCAGTACGCAACCGAAGTGGCCAACGACAACATCGCGGCCGAAGTGGCCGTCCTGCGCGACGAAAGCCGAACTGCCGGCATGACGGAGACGATTCGAGCCGTCGTCCGCCGGGAAAACGCCGTGCGCGAACACCAGCTGCGCTATCTGGTGGTGGATAAGGACGGCAATTATCTGGCCGGAAGCCTGCCGGCTGCGGTGGCCCGACTAGGCTGGCATAACGTTGCGCTGACCAATCGAGACCCCCGGACCGACGATGGAGCCGAAACGATATCACTGACGGCGTTGGGGGCGAGGCTCGACAATGGCGCGATGGTCGTCGTGGCCAGCGACCGATCGGACCTCGACGAGCTGCGTTGGGCCTTGGGCACCTCGAGCGCGCTTTTTGGTGTGCTGATCACGGCATTGGCGCTGCTCGGTGGTTTTGCGGTCGGTCGCATGTTCCTGCGCCGGCTCGATGGCGTCAACCGATCGGTCGAACGGATTATGCACGGCAGTCTCACCGAGCGGCTGCCGACGATCGGCATGAGCCCCGAGTTCGACGAGCTCTCTGCCAATCTCAATCGGATGTTGGCGCAGATCGAAGCGCTGATGGAGGCGATGCGCCAGGTATCGACCGACATCGCCCACGACCTGCGCACGCCGCTGACCCGCTTGCGCCAACGTCTGGAGGCCGTGAAGGAGAGCGTCTGCGGATCGCCGGTCGAACAGCAGGTCGAAGGCGCCCTGGGTCAAATCGACGATATCCTGGGCGTTTTTCGGGCACTGCTTCGCATCAGTTCGCTAGAAGCGGGGTCGGGACGTCAACGGATCGCCCAGGTCGATCTGACCAGTCTCGTGCTCGCGATCGTCGACGCTTATCGACCCGTCGCGGAGGACGCGGCGCATGTTCTTTCCGGCTCGATCGAGCCGAACATTTTCGGTCGGGCCGACCCAGAGATGCTCGCCCAGGCCATTACAAATCTGATCGAAAACGCGATCATTCATACGCCGGCCGCAACCCGCATCTCCGTGGAGCTTGCGCCGAAGGCGGACGGCGTCGCCCTCATCGTCGCCGATGACGGCCCGGGAGTCCCGGCAAGCGAGCGAAAACGCATTCTCGATCGCTTCTATCGGCTCGACAACAGCCGCGGAACGCCCGGTGTCGGTCTCGGCTTGGCTCTTGTTTCCGCCGTGACATCGATTCATGGGGGGAGGCTGACGATAACCGACAACCATCCCGGATTGCGGACGGAGCTATTTCTCCCGAACGCGACGGCTGGTTGATAACGGGTGTCCTTCAGGCGCACAGGCCACAATGAGAAGATCGACCTGATCTTGTGCCGAGGCGCCCTCTCGCCTCGGGCGCCCATCGCGCTATCCGATGTCCGCGCGCCAACCACCGCCATGCGCCGCCAAAGATTGTCTCGCTTGCCGAGCAGGCTTGCCCGCGCCATTTAGCGGATCATGACAACCCTTCCCAATACGCTCGCGCTGATCGGCAATACCCCGCTCGTTCGCCTCAGCGGGCCAAGCGACGCAAGCGGCGCCGAGATTTTCGGCAAGTGCGAATTCGCCAACCCCGGCGCGTCGGTCAAGGACCGCGCGGCGCTGTCGATCGTCGAGGATGCCGAGACGCGCGGGTTGATCAAGCCTGGCGGGACGATCGTCGAGGGGACGGCGGGCAATACAGGGATTGGCCTCGCGCTCGTTGCCAATGCCAAGGGCTACAAGACGATCATCGTCATGCCCGATACCCAGAGCCACGAGAAGATGGACACGCTGCGCGCGCTCGGCGCGGAACTGGTGCTGGTGCCGGCGGCGCCCTATTCGAATCCGTGCCATTTCGTCCACCAGTCGCGCCGGATCGCCGAGGAGACGGCCAACGCGGTCTGGGCGAACCAGTTCGACAATATCGCCAACCGCCGCGCGCACATCCATGGTACCGCCGAGGAGATCTGGGCCCAGATGGAAGGCCGGATCGACGGCTTCACCTGCGCGGCGGGCACCGGCGGGACGATCGCCGGGGTCGGGTTGGGGCTGAAGAGCAAGGACGAGGCGGTGACGATCGCGTTGAGCGATCCCCACGGCGCGGCGCTCTATAACTATTACGCGCACGGCGAGCTGAAATCCGAAGGGTCGTCGGTCGCCGAAGGGATCGGGCAGGGGCGGATCACCGCCAATCTTGAAGGCGCGCCGATCGACACCCAGTTCCGCATCTCGGACGAGGAGGGCCTTGGCTGGGTCGAGCGGCTGCTCGACGAGGAGGGCCTCTGCCTCGGCCTGTCATCGGGCATCAACGTGGCCGGCGCGGTGCGGCTGGGGCAGCAGCTTGGGCCCGGCAAGCGGATCGTGACGATCCTGTGCGACACCGGGTTTCGCTATCTCTCGACGCTCTACAACCGCGAGTGGTTGGCGAAGAAGGGCCTGCCCGTGCCCGAACGACTGGCGCGCGGCTGACGGGCCGGTTCGACAAGCGAATGGCGATCGGGTATTCAGCGCTTCGTGATCATGAAGAAAGCGACCGACCCGACCCAATCGGTGCAGCGCGTCAAGGTGGGCATGACCGGCCTCGCCTTTGTGTTGCTGTTGATCGGGCTTGCCAGCGCCGTGTTCAGCTCGGCCAATCGCGAACCGCCGGTTCAGGCCGTCGGCGCGTCGAAGCCCGAAGTCGTCGCCAATCTGTCGATGGGCGACAATCCGATCGGCAATGAGGCGGAGGTCAAGGAGCCGCTCGCCGAATTGGGCGTGACGCCGAGTGCGGCGACCGAAACGCTCAATACCACCGCCCCCGCGCCCCCCGCGCCAAAATGATCGCTAGGACCTGACAGGGCCCGCGCGAGACGGCATCGGGCAATTTGGTGGCCAGGCCGGTTGTTAACTAAAAAGATCGAAGAAACGGGCAGAAATCCAAAAGTCGAAGTCGGGAACATAAAAGGTACATATAGAGTATAAATGTAGAAATAGGTCCAGAATTAGCAAATTCGCCCGCGAAATCCCCGAATTTTCCGTTGTGTCCCCGGCAAGCCCTATGGTAGCAACATGCTTAACAGGGGCGGGCTTCCCTCGTTCGCGATTCAGGCGCTGGAGACGATCACGCGGTCGTTTTCCGGAACGAGAGAGCTTTGCGCACCGCGATCGAGGTGGGCGTGTCAGGCAGGGGCATTTATCAGGATTATGCGCTTCAGCAGGTGGACCTGAAGGGTCGCGTCGCGATTCCGTCCCGGCTGCGCGATACCCTGCTCGAGCGCAATGTTGTCGCCGGCGACGCGCGTGATGCCTCGACGATCGTCACTGCGATCCATGGCAGCGATCCCTGCCTGATCGGCTATGACATCGGCTATGCCAAACAGCTCCATGCCGAACTGCTCGAGCGTGCGCGCGCGCATGCCGATGCGACCGGCGCTCCCCGGTCGGCGATCATGCGCGAGGCGATGCTGTCCGATACCATGCCGTTCGATGCCAGCGGCCGGTTCATCCTGCCGCCGTTTCCGCGCCAGGAACTCAATATCGGCAAATATGCCTTCTTCATCGGCCTCGGCGACTATTTCGAGATCTGGGATCCCGCCACCCTGATCGCGTGCGACACCGCCCCGCAGAGGATGAAGGCCGCCGTGCGGTTTTTCATGAGCGAAAAGGGCGAGGCGCTGTGAGCGCCGCCGCCCATATCCCGGTCCTGCTCGACGAAGTGATCGACGCGCTCGCGATCGAGCCCGGCGAATGCCATGTCGACGCCACCTTCGGGGCGGGCGGCTATAGCCGGGCGATGCTGGCGCGCGGCGCGCGGGTGTTCGCGTTCGATCGCGATCCCGATGCGATCGCCAACGGCCAGGCGCTGGTCGACGCGAGCGGCGGCGCCCTGACCCTCGTCCACGCGCTGTTCTCGACGATACCGGCCGAACTGGCGCAGCGCGATGCGCTGCCGGTCGACGGGCTGGTGATGGATGTCGGCGTCTCGTCGATGCAGCTCGATCAGGCCGATCGCGGCTTTTCCTTCCAGTCGGACGGCCCGCTCGACATGCGGATGAGCAGCGACGGCATGACCGCCGCCGATTTCGTCAACGAGGCCGACGAGGGCGCGATCGCCGACGTGCTGTCGCGCTATGGCGAGGAGCCCCGCGCCCGCCGGGTTGCCCGCGCGATCGTCGCCGCGCGCCCGATCCTGCGGACCGCCGAACTGGCCAATGTGGTGCGCCGGGCGCTCGGCTATCGCCCGCACGACAAGAAGGACCCCTCGACGCGGACCTTCCAGGCCATCCGGATCGAGATCAATAAGGAACTTACCGAGATTGAGGACATCCTTAATAAATCGGAAAGCATGTTGAGACCGGGGGCACGCCTTGCGGTCGTCAGCTTCCACAGCCTCGAGGACAGGTTGGTGAAGCGCTTTCTGCGACAACGCAGCGGCGCCCTGCCCGGCGGTTCTCGACACCTGCCGCAAGCGCGGCCGGTCGCTGCGCCCAGTTTTGAGACGATCGGCCGCGCGGTGCGGGCGAGCGAAGAAGAAGTTGCCCGCAATCCGCGGGCGCGTTCGGCAACCTTGCGTGTCGCCCGGCGAACGGCCGCGGCGGCATGGCCTGAAGGAGACGGAAGATGACGGCGGCGTATCGGTTGAGGGGGTTGGGCTGGTTTCTGAGCGGCGTGATCGTTGCGCTCGGCTTCTATCTCGTCTCGCTGCAGGTGGCTGCGGAGCGCAAGAAGCTGGTCGACGTCAACCGCCGGATCGCGACCGCGCAGCGCGACCTGCGCGCGCTCGAGACCGAATTCAACACGCGCGCCAATCTGGCCCAGCTCGAGCGCTGGAACGGTGAGGTGCTCGCCTTGACCGCGCCGAGCGCCGAGCAGTTCCTGCCCGACGAAGCAAGCCTGGCCCAGATCGACTTCAACAACGATCCCGCCGCAGCGCCGGTCCGCGCCGAAACCGCCGGCTATATCATCCCCGCATATGGCGCGCCGGCGGCGACGCCGGTTGCCACGAGTGCGCCTGTCCCGACGCCCGCCCCGGCCGACGTGCCATTGCCGACGGCCGCCAAGCCGGCGGCGACCCCCGCCACACCCAGCACCCGCGCCGCCGCCCCGCGCATCGTGCTCGCCAGCGTTGCGCCGGTGCCGACCCATGCCGGCGCTGCACCACGCCCCAGCGTTCGGCCGCAGACGGTCGCCTTGCTCGATCGCAAACTGCTGAGTGATTCGATCGTCGGCGATCTCGTCAGCCGCGCGCATGCCGAAGCGGGAACGCGTTGAGCGTCATCGTTGCCAGACCGGCGCCACAGCGCCGCCTGACCGGGCCGCGCCATTCGATGGCGACGATCGCCCCGGTGCGGTTGATGATGCTGATGCTATTGATCACCGCCGGCGTGCTGATGGTGCTCGTGCGGCTGAGCTGGCTGGCGGCGTTCGCTCCGCCGACCAGCACCCGCGATGCGGCAGCGGCGCTGGTGCCGCTCCGAGGCGACCTGACCGACCGCAACGGCGTGCCGCTGGCGCGGACGATCGATGCCTGGTCGATCGCGATCCATCCCGATCGCCTGATCAACGATCCGCGCGAGCTGGCGCCCAAGCTCGCGGCGCTGATGCCCGAACATGATGCGGGTTGGTATCTTCGGCTGCTGACCTCGGGCAGCCGGTTTGCGTATCTCCAGCGCCGGGCGATGCCCGAACTGGTGCGGGCGGTAAACGCGCTGGGCGAGCCGGCGATGGATTTCGCGCGGGTGCCCGAACGGCTCTATCCGCAATCCAATCTGGCCGCGCACGCGCTTGGCTTCATCGACTTTGACGGCCAGGGCAGGCGCGGAATGGAGCGCACCCTCAACGCGCAACTCGCCAATCCGGTCGATCGCGCCCACCCGATCGCGCTGTCGCTCGATGCGCGCGTCCAGGCGGCGATGGAAAGCGAACTCGGCGCGGCGATGGCCAGTTTCAAGGCACGCGGCGCCGCCGGTGTCGTGCTCGATGTGCACACCGGTGAAGTGATCGCGATGGTCTCGCTGCCCAATTTCAATCCCAATCGCGTCCCCGGCGTCCAGAATCCCAATGATCCCGACGATCCTGCGGCGATGCAGCTGCGCAACAACGTGACCCAGAGCGTCTATGAGCTGGGATCGACCTTCAAGCCGATCACGATGGCGAATGCGATCGACAGCGGCGTCGTGACGTCGATGGCCAAGCGCTTCGACGCGCGCGAACCGCTGACCGTCGGTCGGTTCCACATTACCGACGATCATCCCCAGAAGCGCTATCTCGATATTCCCGAGACGCTGGTGCATTCGTCGAACATCGTCACCGCGCGGATCGCCGACGAACTCGGGCGCGATCGGATGCAGGCGATGTTCCGCAAGCTCGGCTTCGATACCCGCCCCGATATCGAGCTGCACGAGCGCGAAATGCCGATCTGGCGCAAGGACTGGCCGCGCATCACGGTGATGACGAGCGGCTACGGCCATGGCCTTGCCGTGACCCCGATGCACCTCGCCAGCGCCTATGCCGCGCTCGTCAATGGTGGCATCTGGCGCCCGGCGACGCTGCTCCGCGTCGCGCCGGGCAAGGCCGCCGAAGGTCGCCGGATCATCTCGCCGGCGACCAGCGACCGGATGCGCCAGCTCCTCCGGCTGGTCGTGCTCCAGGGCACCGGCCGCAAGGGCGAGGCGCCGGGCTATCGCGTCGGCGGCAAGACCGGTACGGCTGAAATTGCCATGAAGACCGGCTATTCGCACAAGCGCAATGTGTCGACCTTCGCCGCCGCCTTCCCGATGGACGCCCCCCGCTATGTCGTCGTCGCCATGCTCGATTCGCCCGTCGCCAACGCCCAGTCGGCGGGCCAGACGACGGCCGCCTGGACCGTAGCGCCGGTGGTGTCGCGCGTCATCACCCGGACCGGGCAGATGCTCGGCGTGATGCCCGATCTCAACCGCGACGTCGACGTGTCGGAACTGCTGCCGCTGCTCTGGCATGCGCCCGGCGAAGACCAGGCGATTCCCGAATGACGCGTGCGTCGTGAAGCTCGGCGCGCTCACGGGCGGCGATGACGCGACGCCGGTGACGGGCTTTGCCATCGATCACCGCAAGGTCGCCCCCGGCACCGTGTTCGGCGCGTTCCCGGGGATGCGCGTCAATGGCGAGGATTTCATCGCGGCGGCGGTTGCCGGCGGCGCGATCGCGGTGGTCGCGCGCCCCGAGGCGCGGGTCGAGGGCGCGGTGCATATCGCCGACGATCATCCACGCACGGCCTTCGCGCGGCTCGCAGCGCCGTTCTTCGCGCCCTTCCCGGCGACCTGCGTTGCCGTGACCGGGACCAACGGCAAGACCTCGACGGTCGAGATGACGCGCCAGCTGTGGCGCATGGCGGGGCATCACGCCGCCTCGATCGGCACGCTCGGCGTCACCACCGCCGATGATCAGATGATCACCGGGCTGACGACCCCCGACATCGTCACCTTCCTCGCCAATGTCGGCGGGCTAGCGCGCGAGGGCGTGACGCATCTCGCCTTCGAAGCGTCGAGCCACGGTCTGTCGCAACATCGCACCGACGGCGTGCCGGTGATCGCCGCCGCCTTCACCAATCTCAGCCGCGACCATCTCGATTACCACCGCGACATGGCCGAATATTTCACCGCCAAGCTGCGGCTGTTCGCCGATGTGCTCGATTCCGCCGGCACCGCGGTGGTGTGGGCAGACGATCCGCAGAGCGCGCGCGTGATCGATCTCGCGCGCGAACGTGGCAACAAGCTGATCACGGTCGGCGATCGCGGCGAAGCGCTGCGGCTCGTGTCGCGCAGCCCGACCTTGCTCGGCCAGGGGCTGGTGATCGAGGCCGGCGGCACGACCCACCGGATCACATTGCCGCTGATCGGCGCCTATCAGGCCGCCAACGCGCTGACCGCAGCGGGTCTGGTGATCGCGACCGGTGGCGACGTTGCCGCGACGATCGCGGCGCTCGCCCGGCTCCAGCCGGTGCGCGGGCGGCTCGAACGGGCGGTGATCACCCGGCTCGGCGCGCCGGTCTATGTCGATTACGCGCACACCCCCGATGCGATCGAGGCCGCGATCGCCGCCCTCAAGCCGCACGCCAGCGGCAAGCTGATCGTCCTGATCGGCGCGGGCGGCGACCGCGACCCCGGCAAGCGCGCACCGATGGGCGCGATTGCGGCGGGGCTCGCCGATCGGGTGATCGTCACCGATGACAATCCGCGCACCGAGGATCCCGCCGCGATCCGCGCCGACGTGATGCGCGGTGCCGTCGGTGCGACCGAAATCGGCGATCGGCGCGAGGCGATCGCCGCCGCCATCGCCGCCGCCGGGCCCGACGATATCGTCCTGCTCACCGGCAAGGGGCATGAACAGGGCCAGATCGTCGGCGATCTCGTCCTGCCGTTCGACGATGTCGCCGTCGCCCGGGCCTGCGCGGCATGAGCCTGTGGACCGCCGCCGAGATCGCCGCCGCCACCGGCGGGGTCGCCACCGCCGACTTCGCCGTTTCGGGCATCGCATTCGACTCGCGCGAGGTGGGGCCGGGCGACCTGTTCGTCGCGCTCAAGGGCGAGACCACCGACGGCCACCGCTTCCTCGACGACGTGTTCTCCCGGGGCGCGGGCGGGGCGATCATTTCGCAGCCGTCCGCGCATCCGGCGGTGCGCGTGCCCGATACGATGGCCGCCCTCGAGGCGCTGGCGCGCGCTGCCCGCGCGCGGATGGGCGGCGTCGTGATCGGGGTGACCGGTTCGGTCGGCAAGACCGGCACCAAAGAGGCGCTGTTCGCGTGCCTCGACCGTGCGGCGCCGGGCGCGGCGCACCGATCGCTCAAGAGCTACAACAACCATACCGGCGTGCCGCTGAGCCTCGCGCGGATGCCGGCGGCGACGCGCTACGGCGTGTTCGAAATGGGCATGAACCATGCCGGCGAAATCGCCGCGCTGACGCGGCTCGTGCGCCCGCACATCGCGATCGTCACGACGGTAGCGTCGGTCCATCTCGAATTCTTCAAGGACGAGAGCGGCATCGCCGACGCCAAGGCGGAGATTTTCGAGGGGCTAGAGCCAGGCGGCACCGCGATCATTCCCGACGACAACGTGCATCGCGACCGGCTGATCGCCGCCGCCGAGACGTGCGGCGCCTCGATCGTCACCTTCGGCAGCGGCAAGGGCGCCGATGTCCGCGCGCTCGAAACGATGCGCACATCGAGCGGCGGTACTTTCGTCACCGCACAACTGCGGACCCGCGAGCTGAGCTTTACGGTTGGCCAGCCGGGCGCGCATCAGGTGTCGAACGCGCTGGCGGTGCTCGCGGCGATCGAGGCGGCGGGTGGCGATCTCGGCCTCGCCGGGCTTGCGCTCGCCGATATGGGGGGGCTGGCGGGGCGCGGAGCGCGGATCACGCTTGCCCTGCCCGACGGCGGATCGGCGCTGCTGATCGACGAGAGCTACAATGCCAATCCGACATCGATGCGCGCGACGCTCGACGTCCTGGCCAGCGAACCCGCGCGGCGCCGGATCGCCGTGCTCGGCGCGATGGGCGAGCTCGGCCCCGACAGCGCCACGCTCCATGCCGGGCTCGCGGCGCCGGTCGCCGATGCGGGCGTCGATCTGGCGATTCTGGTCGGCGAAGGGATGCGGCCGCTCGCAAACGCGCTTGAGGGTCGGGTCGAAATCGTCCATGTGCCCGACGCAGCGAGCGCACAAGCCCGCCTCCGCGCGATGATCGCTGCGCAGGACGTGGTGCTCGTCAAGGGATCCAATTTCGTCGGGTTGTCGGCCGTGGTCGCGGCGCTCGCGGGCGGGAAGGCATAATGCTCTATTTCATCGCGCAATATCTGGGCTTTCCGAGCGTCCTGAATCTGGTGCGCTATCTCAGCTTTCGCACCGGCGGCGCGGTCGCGACCGCGCTGATCATCGGCCTGATCATCGGCCCGCGTTTCATCGGCTGGCTGCGGCTTCGCCAGGGCAAGGGCCAGCCGATCCGTGCCGACGGCCCGCAATCGCACCTTGCCAAGCGCGGCACCCCGACGATGGGCGGGCTGATGATCCTGACGAGCCTCGCGATCTCGATCCTGCTGTGGATGGATCTTACCAACCCCTATGTCTGGGCATGCATGTTCGTGACGCTCGGCTTCGGGATGATCGGTTTCCTCGACGATTACGACAAGGTGCGCAAAGCGAGCACGGCGGGGGTCTCGAGCCGGATCAGGCTGCTCGGCGAATTCGCCATCGCCGGCATTGCGGCGGCGATCATCACCCACCAGAATGGCACGCATCTCTATCTGCCGTTCTACAGCGGGTCGGTGATCGATCTCGGCTATGCCTATATCTTCTTCGCTGCCTTCACGATCGTCGCGTTTGGCAATGCCGTTAATCTGACCGACGGGCTCGACGGGCTGGCGACGATGCCGGTGATCATCGCCGCCGTCGCCTTCATGGTGATCGCCTATCTGGCAGGTAACGCGAAATTCGCCGAATATCTGGGCATCCCGCACGTGCCCCGCGCTGGCGATCTGGCGATCTTCTGCGGCGCGATCGTCGGATCGGGGCTTGCCTTTCTGTGGTTCAACGCGCCCCCCGCCGCGGTGTTCATGGGCGATACCGGCAGTCTCGCGCTCGGCGGCGCGCTCGGCGCCATCTCGGTCGTCGCGCATCACGAAATCGTGCTCGGCATCATCGGCGGCCTGTTCGTGGTCGAGGCGATGAGCGTCATCATCCAGGTGTTCTTCTACAAGCGCACCGGCAGGCGCGTCTTCAAGATGGCGCCGATCCATCACCATTTCGAGCAGCTCGGCTGGAGCGAACCGACCGTCGTGATCCGCTTCTGGATCATTGCGATCGTGCTTGCGCTCGCCGGCCTGTCGACGCTGAAACTCAGATGATCACGAGCGACCTCTGGCGCGGCAAACGCTTCGCGGTGCTGGGGCTCGCGCGCTCGGGCGCGGCAACGGTGCGCGCGCTGGTCGCAAGCGGCGCGACGGTGATTGCCTGGGACATGGACGAGGCGCGGCGCCAGGCCGTGATCCACCATTATCCCGCAGGTCTGACGCTGGCCGACACCGCCACCCTCGATCTCGCCGGCTTCGACGGCGTGGTGGTCTCGCCGGGGGTGCCGATCAACGCCCATCCCGTCGCAAGGCGCGCCCGCGCGGCTGGCGTGCCCATGATCGGGGACATCGAATTGTTTGCTCAGGCCCGTCCGGCGCTGCCCCCGCACCGGGTTGTCGGCATCACCGGCACCAACGGCAAGTCGACGACGACGGCGCTGCTCCACCACATCGTCGCCGGCGCGGGGGTGCCGACGCTGATGGGCGGCAATATCGGGCTGCCGATTCTGGAGCAGGATCCATTGCCGGCCGGCGGAGTCTACGTCCTCGAACTGTCGAGCTATCAGATCGATCTGACCTTCAGCCTCGATTGCGACGTTGCGGTGCTGCTCAACATCACCCCCGATCATCTCGATCGCTATGACGGGTTCGAAGGCTATGCCGCAGCGAAGGCGCGGCTGTTCGCGATGCAGTCAGCGGGGCACAAGGCGATCATTTCGATCGCCGATGCGCCGTCGGCGCAAATTGCGCGTGCGCTTTCGGCGCGTGGCGAGGACCTGATCAAGATCGCGCCGGGCTTCTGCATGGATCAGTCGCGCTGGCCCGCGCTGCAGGGGCCGCACAACGCCCAGAACGCGCTGGCGGCGATCAACGCGGCGCAGGCGCTCGGCATCCCCGAGGGAGCGATCGACGAAGGGCTGGCGAGCTTCACGGGGCTCGCCCACCGGATGCAGACGATCGCGGTCCGCAACGGCGTGACCTTCGTCGACGACAGCAAGGCGACCAATCCCGAAAGCGCGGCCCCCGCGCTGGGCTCGTTCGAGAGCATCCACTGGATCGTCGGCGGGCGCGCCAAGGGAAATGACCTGAGCGCGTGCCGGCCGCATTTCGGGCGGATCGCGCGCGCCTATACGATCGGCGAGGCCGGCGACCGCTTTGCCGAGATATTGAGCGCAGACCTTCCGGTCGAACGCTGCGAAACGCTCGATCGCGCGGTGGCGGCGGCGGCGGTCCGCGCGAGCGCCGGCGAGACCGTGCTGCTCTCCCCGGCATGCGCATCGTTCGACCAGTTTCGCGATTACGAGGCGCGCGGGGACGCGTTTCGCCACGCGGTGGAGGCATTGGCATGACCGAGATGCAGATCGACCGGCGGCAGGATCTGTGGACGCGCGTCCGCCCGCGCGGCGGCCGCGGCGATCGCTCGCCGCTCAGCATGTGGTTCTTCGACATCGACCGGGTGCTGTTGCTCCTCGCCCTGCTGATGATCGCGATCGGGCTGCTGGCGGTGGCGGCGGCGAGCCCGGCATCGGCGGTGCGCTATTCGGGCGACAAGCTCCATTACCCGCCGCTCTATTATTTCTGGCGACAGGTGATGTGGGTGGCCGTGTCGCTGCCGGTGATGTTCGTCGTATCGATGCTCCCGGTCGCGGCCGCGCGGCGCATGGCGCTGGTCGGTGCCGGGCTGTTCCTCGTGCTGCTGGCGCTGGCGCCGTTCATCGGCGTCGAGCATAATGGCGCGCGGCGCTGGATCAGCGTGGGCATTGCCGAATTCCAGCCGTCCGAATTCCTGAAGCCGTGTTTCATCGTGGCGATTGCGTGGCTGTTGTCGCTGCGCGCCAAGGAGCCCGATCTGCCGGTCTTGCCGATCAGCGCCGCGGCGACCGCGCTGGTGGCGTGCCTGCTGATGCTGCAGCCCGATTTCGGCCAGACGATCATCTTCACGGTGATCTGGATGGCGCTGCTGATGATTGCGGGCACGCCGCTGCGCGTGCTCGGCGGGCTGGTCGCGGCGGCGCCGGTGGGCCTTGGCGCTGCCTATCTGTTCTATGATACCGCGCGGATCCGGATCGACGCATTCCTGTTTCGCGGCGACGAGGGGGCGGCGATCGATCACTATCAGACCGACATGGCCTATGCGACGCTGACCTCGGGCGGGCTGACCGGCACCGGGCCGGGCGGCGGGATCATGAAGTTCCGGCTCCCCGAAGCGCATACCGATTATATCTTTTCGGTGATCGGCGAGGAATTCGGGTTGATTGCGTGCGGCGTGATCGCGCTGCTGTTTCTCGCGCTGGTGGTGCGCGTTTTCGTCAAACTGCTCGACGAGCCCGATCCGTTTCTGCTGCTCGCTGCTGCCGGCCTCGCCACCCAGTTCGGGGTGCAGGCATTGGTGAGCATGGCGGTCAACACGGGCATCGCGCCGTCGAAGGGGATGACCTTGCCCTTCATCAGCTATGGTGGCTCGTCGATGATCGCGCTGTCGATCGGGATGGGGTTGCTGCTCGCGTTTACGCGGCGCAATCCGTTTCTGACGCGATCTCCCTACATCGTCAGGTGGAGCGGCCAATGACGCAGAACCGCGATTTCGTCCTCGCCGCCGGGGGGACCGGCGGCCATATGGTGCCCGCTGCGGCGCTCGCCGCCGAATTGATCCGGCGCGGCCATTCGGTCGCGCTGTTCAGCGACGAGCGCGGCGTCCGCTTTCCAGGGCTATTCGACGAAATCGAGACGCATATCCTGCCGGCGGGGCGGATGGGCGGCGGGCCGATGGGCTGGGTGCGCGCGGCAACCAGCATCGTCGCCGGTCGATCGATGGCGATGGGGCTGTTCCGCCAGCGTCATCCCGCCGCAGTGATCGGCTTCGGCGGCTATCCCGCGCTGCCGACGCTGTTCGGCGCCTTTGCCCGTCACGTGCCGACCGTGATTCACGAGCAGAATGCGGTGCTCGGCCGGGTGAACCGGCTCGTCGCGGGCAAGGTCGATGCGATCGCCACCTCCTATCCCGATGTCGAACGGCTCAAACCGGCGTATCGCGGCAAAACGCACCTGATCGGCAACCCGGTGCGCGAGTCGGTGCTGACGCTGCGGACGCGACCTTATCCGCTGCTCGAGGACGACGGCATCTTCCGCGTGCTGGTGACCGGCGGCAGCCAGGGCGCGAGCATCCTGAGCGAGGTCGTGCCCGACGGACTGGCGTTGCTGCCGATCAGCTTTCGCCGCCGCCTGCAAGTCACCCATCAGGCGCGGGTCGAGGACATCGACAAGGTGCGCGCCAAATATGCCGAGCTGTCGATCGCCGCCGAGCTGGCGACCTATCTCCCCGATCTGCCCGAGCAGCTCGCCTGGGCGCATCTGGTGATCGCGCGCGCCGGCGCCTCGACGCTCGCCGAACTGACCACCGCCGGCCGCCCGGCGATCCTGGTGCCGCTGCCCAGCGCGACCGACGATCATCAGACCGCCAACGCGCGCGAGATGGCGAGCGCGGGCGGCGCGCGCGTGATCGACCAGCGCAGCTTCACCCCGATCGAGCTCGCCAAACAGATGCAGAAGCTGGGGCTCGACCCTGCCGCGCTCCAGAATGCCGCCGCGCGGGCGCGGGGCTGCGGGCGCCCCGATGCCGCGCGCGATCTCGCCGATCTGGTCGAGAGCCTCGATGCGCCGACCAGCACCACGATGATCGGCGCCGCGCGGCCGATCAAGTTCGGCGACCAGGCGGCCTATGCTTAAGGGAATGGGCGCATGAGGGGGGTCGCGACCGATATCGGGACGATCCATTTCGTCGGCATCGGCGGGATCGGCATGTCGGGCATCGCCGAGGTGATGCACAATCTGGGCTATCGGGTGCAGGGCTCCGACGTCGCCGAGGGCTATGTCATCGCCGGCCTGCGGGCGAAGGGCATCACCGTGCATATCGGCCACCGTGCCGACAATCTGGGCGACGCGGCGGTGATCGTCACCTCGACCGCGATCGCGCGCGGCAATCCCGAGGTCGAGGCGGCGCTCGAACGGCGGATTCCGGTGGTGCGCCGCGCCGAGATGCTCGCCGAGCTGATGCGGCTCAAATCTACCGTCGCGGTCGCGGGCACCCATGGCAAGACGACGACGACGTCGATGGTCGCGGCGTTGCTGGATGCCGGCGGCGTCGATCCGACGGTGATCAACGGCGGCATCATCAACAGCTATGGCTCGAACGCGCGGCTCGGCGCGAGCGACTGGATGGTGGTCGAGGCCGACGAAAGCGACGGCAGCTTCCTGCGACTGGACGGCACGATCGCGGTCGTCACCAACATCGATCCCGAACATCTCGATCATTATGGCTCGTTCGAAAAGGCGAAAGACGCCTATGTCGAATTCGTCGAGAATGTGCCCTTTTACGGCGCCGCCTTGCTGTGCCTCGATCATCCCGAAGTGCAGGGGATCATCCCGCGCGTCCGTGACCGCCGGGTCGTGACCTATGGCTTCTCCGCGCAGGCCGATGTCCGGGGCGTCAATGTAACGCCCATTCCGGGGGGCAACCGTTTCGAGACGATCGTCCGCCACCGCGACGGCTCGGTGCGCTCGATCGAGGGGATCGAGCTGCCGATGCCGGGGCGGCACAATGTGCAGAACGCGCTGGCGGCGATCGGCGTGGCGCTCGAACTCGGCATCGACGACGCCACGATCCAGCAGGGGTTCGCCAAGTTCGGCGGGGTCAAACGGCGCTTCACCAAGGTCGGCGAAGTGGCGCTCGACGGCGGCGTGGTGACGGTGATCGACGATTACGGCCATCATCCGGTCGAGATTCGCGCGGTGCTGTCGGCAGCGCGCGAAGGCGCCACCGCGCGGGTGATCGCGGTGGTCCAGCCGCACCGTTACTCGCGGCTCGGCAATTTGATGGAAGAGTTTCAGCAGGCGTTCAACGACGCCGATGTGGTGCTGGTGACGCCGGTCTATGCGGCGGGCGAGGCGCCGGTCGAGGGCGTCGATTCGGGCGCGCTGGTCAATGGGCTGAAGACGCGCGGCCACCGCTCAGCGGCGCTGGTGGCTGATGCGGGGGCGCTGGCGGAGACGTTGGCGGAAATGGTGCAGCCGGGCGACATGGTGATCTGCCTGGGGGCGGGTGACATTACGAAATGGGCAGCGGGGCTTGCCGACGCGATTGCTGAGGTGAGGGCGTGAGTGGGGCAACACATCACCCCTCCCCTTCAGGGGAGGGGCAGGGGGTGGGGGCTGTCAGTCTCACCGAGATCGGCGCGCATGGGGAAAGTCCCCACCCCAACCCCTCCCCTGAAGGGGAGGGGCTTGAGAAAATGCGAGGTCGCCTCACGCCCAACGCCCCACTCGCGCCACTGGTGTGGTTCAAGTCGGGCGGGACGGCGCAGTGGCTTTTCGAACCCGCCGACATTCAAGATTTGAGCGATTTCCTCGCCAACCTCGACCCCGAAATGCCGGTGATGGCGCTGGGTCTCGGCTCCAACATGATCGTACGCGATGGCGGCTATCGCGGTGTCGTGGTGCGGCTGGGCAAGCCGTTCAGCGTCGCGACCGCCTGGGGCGATGGCAAGACCATGTCCTGCGGCGGCGGTACGTCGGGCATTCTGGTGTCGTCGACCGCGCGCGACGCCGGGATTGCGGGGCTTGAGTTCCTGCGCAGCATTCCGGGCACGGTCGGCGGGTTCGTGCGGATGAACGGCGGCGCTTATGGGCGTGAGACCAGGGACGTACTGATGGCCTGCGTCGTCGTTTTGCGTGATGGCTCGGTCGAGACGATGCCTGCTGAGGCGCTCGGCTACAGCTACCGCCACTCGACGCTGCCCGAGGGCGCGATCGTGGTCGAGGCGACGTTCCAGGGCACCCCAGGCGATCCTGCTGCGATCCAGGCCGAGATGGACCGCATCGCCGCCGCGCGCGAGGAATCGCAACCGCTGCGGTCGAAGACTGGCGGGTCGACCTTCAAGAACCCCGACGGGCACAAGGCCTGGGCGCTGATCGATGCCGCCGGATGCCGGGGCCTCAGGATCGGCGACGCGCAGGTCAGCGAGAAGCACTGCAATTTCCTGCTCAACCTGGGGTCGGCGACGAGCGCCGATATCGAGGCCTTGGGCGAAGAAGTGAGGCAGAGGGTGAAGGCGCATTCGGGGTTGATGCTTGAATGGGAAATCCAGCGGGTGGGCGAGGTCGCATGAGCATGACAGTAATCTCCGGCTCCCCGTCGTCATCCCCGCGAAAGCGGGGACTCATCGGCCTTGCGGAGAACTGCAGCGTGGTTGGGTCCGCAGATTCCCGCTTGCACGGCAATGACGGCGTGGCGGGTGGCGCTTCGATGACACTCTTTCGCTCGGCAAACGCGGCGGTGGGGAGGGCGCTGGCATGACCAGGGCCCTCCACGTCGCGGTCCTGATGGGCGGCTGGTCCGCCGAGCGCGAGGTGTCGCTCGTCACCGGTGCGGGCGTTGCCGAGGCGCTCGAGTCGCTTGGTCACCGTGTGACGCGAATCGATATGGGCCGTGACGTTGCACAGAAGCTGGCCGAGGCCGCGCCCGATGTGGTGTTCAACGCGCTGCACGGCACGCCGGGCGAGGATGGCGCGGTGCAGGGCATGCTCGACCTGATGGGGTTGAAATATACGCATTCCGGCCTCGCCACCTCGGTCATCGCGATCGACAAGCAGCTCACCAAACTGCTGCTGGTGCCGCACGGCATCCCGATGCCTGGCGGGCGGATCGTCAAGTCGGCGAGCTTGTATGAGGGCGATCCGATCCCGCGTCCCTATGTGCTGAAACCCGTCAACGAAGGCTCGTCGGTCGGCGTCGCGATCGTCACCGAGGCCGGCAATTACGGCAATCCGATTGCAGCCGACGCCAAAGGGCCGTGGCAGGCATTCGACGAGCTGCTCGCCGAGCCCTTCGTTCGCGGGCGCGAGCTGACCGCCGCCGTGCTCGACGGCGAGACGCTGGGCGTGACCGAACTGAGGCCAAAGAGCGGTTTCTACGATTACGATGCCAAATATACCGAGGGCATGACCGACCACATCTATCCCGCCGACATCCCCGACGCGATCGCGTCGGCGTGCGAACGGATCGCGCTCGAGGCGCACCGGCTGCTCGGCTGCCGGGGCGTCTCGCGCGCCGATTTCCGCTGGGACGACGAGCAGGGCGCCGAGGGCTTGTTCCTGCTCGAGGTCAACACCCAGCCGGGCATGACCCCCCTCAGCCTGGTCCCCGAACAGGCGCGCCACCGCGGCATGAGCTATCCGCAACTCGTCCAGCGCATCGTGGAGGCGGCGTTATGAGCAAGACGATCAAGCGGGGCGCCCCGGCGCGGCGCCCCGTCCAGCCGCAACGGCGCCAGACCCGGCAGACGAAGCGATCGTCGATCGACCGCGCGATCGCGCTGCTGCCGGTCAGCGAGGCGACCCTGCGGCGGGCGGCGACGCTCGCGATTCTCGCGCTGGTGCTCGCGGTATCGGTGACGGTCGGCGCGTTTTTCGGCGTACCGCAGGCGATCGGGGTGGCTGCTGCCGAGCAGGTGGGCAAGGCCGGCTTCCGGGTCGAGGGGATCGAGATCACCGGCGCGAAGCGGATGAACGCGATGACGGTCTATGCCGTCGTGCTCGAACAGCAATCGCGAGCGATGCCGCTGGTCGATCTGGAGGGGGTTCGCCAGAAATTGCTCGGTTATGGCTGGATCGCCGACGCCCAGGTGTCGCGCCGGCTGCCCGACAAGCTGGTCGTCAACATCGTCGAGCGCGAGCCGGCGGCGGTATGGCAGAATCACGGCCAGCTGACGCTGATCGACGCGAACGGCGTGCTGCTCGAGCCGGTCGCGCTCGACAAGATGCCCGATCTGCCGCTCGTCATCGGCGAGGGTGCCAATCTGCAGACGCCCGCCTATCGTGCGCTGCTCGATTCCGCACCGGCGCTGCGCCCGCTGGTCAGGGCCGCCACCTGGGTTGGCAACCGGCGCTGGAACCTGACCTTCGAAACCGGCGAGACCTTGGTGCTGCCCGAGGAGGAACCCACGCGCGCACTGGTGAAATTTGCCGAGCTCGACGGCGCCCGCCCGTTGCTCGGCAAGGGCTGGCTGCGGTTCGACATGCGCGATCCGACCCGGCTGGTCGTCCGCAAGCCCGGCGCCGAAACCCAGCGCGCGATCACCGATACGAGCGAGAGCCAACCAATAGTGCAGACCGCGATGAGCCGCGGCACGGAAGGATAAGACATGGCGAAGGCAGCTCCCGAAGGATTGATTACCGCACTCGACATCGGCTCGTCCAAGGTGTCGGCGATGATCGCGCAAAAGGCCGAGGGCGGCGAACTGATCGTGCTCGGTACCGGCCAGCGCGAGAGTCGCGGCGTCAAGCGCGGCTATATCGCCGACATGGCCGCGACCGAAGCAGCGGTGCGCGAAGCCGTCGAACAGGCCGAGCGGATCGCCGGGCTCAACATCGAGAATGTCTGGGTGAGCTTTTCGGCCGGCGGGCTCGTCTCAGACGTCGCCTCGGTCGAGGTCGAACTGGGCGGCCACCGGATCGAACAGGCCGATATCGATGCGCTGCTGGCGGCGGGGCGCGAGTCGATCGACCCGGCCGGGCGGATGGTGCTCCATGCCCAACCCACGCTCTATACGCTCGACGGGCTGACCGGGGTCAAGAAGCCGCTCGGGCTGCATGCCGATCGGCTCGGCGTGCACATCCACGTCGTCGCCGCCGATGGATCGCCGGTGCGCAATCTCGATCTGTGCGTCCGCTCGGCGCATCTCGAAGTGAAGTCGATCATCGCCTCGCCGGTGGCGACGGGGATGGCATGCCTGTCCGACGAGGAGCGCGAGCTGGGCGTCGCGCTCGTCGAGATGGGGGCAGGGATCACCAACGTCTCGCTGTTCGCCGGCGGCATGCTCGTGGGGCTCACCTCGATCCCGATCGGCGCGGCCGACATTACCGATGATATCGCCAGCGCGTTCGGCACCCGCCGGACGCAGGCCGAACGGATGAAATGTTTCTACGGCTCCGCCAACGCCTCGCCGCGCGACAATCACGACATGATCGACGTCGCGCCGATTTCGGCCGATGACGATGCCAGCGATGGCGCGCGGATCACCAAGGCGCAGCTGATCGGGGTGATCCGGCAGCGGCTCGATCTGCTGATGGTCGAAGTGCAGAAGGCGTTGACCGATCTCGGCTTCGGCGGGCCGGTCGGGCGCCAGGTGGTCCTGACCGGCGGCGGCGCCGAGCTGAAGGGGATCGCCGATTATGTCCAGGCAGCGCTCGGCCGGTCGGTGCGGGTCGGGCGGCCGCGTGGGCTGACCGCGCTGCCCGAGGCGCACAGCGGCCCGGCCTTTGCGACACTGGCCGGGCTGGCACAATATGCGGCCTCCGATCCGGCTGATTTGCGGGCGATTTCGCCCGTGCATCAGACCGTGCACCGGCCGCATGGCATGGCCGCCTTCCAGCGGCTGATTCGCGCGTTCAAGACAAATTATTAAACTATTGCGACAGGAGCCCGCTTTGGGGCTAGAGTCGCTGTAATGCTTGGTGCAGAACGATAGAATTGACGTCCCGACATATGGGGGCAAGCGGAGACAGGGCGATGAGCATTGAATTTCTTCCACCCGATGTCGACGAGCTGACACCGCGTATCGCGGTGATCGGTGTCGGCGGGGCGGGTGGCAACGCGATCCAGAACATGATGCGCGCCGATGTTCAGGGGGTCGACTTTCTCGTCGCCAATACCGATTCGCAGGCGCTCAAGCAGTCGAGTGCGCCGCACAAGGTGCAACTGGGGGCGAAGATCACCCAGGGTCTGGGCGCCGGATCGCGACCTGAAATCGGCCGCGCGGCGGCCGAAGAGACGATCGAGCAGATCACCAAGATGCTCGAAGGCGCGCATATGTGCTTCATCGCGGCGGGCATGGGCGGCGGTACCGGTACCGGTGCGGCACCAGTGATCGCCAAGGCGGCGCGCGACATGGGTATCCTCACCGTCGGCGTGGTGACCAAGCCGTTCGCGTTCGAGGGCAACCGGCGCGCCAAGAGCGCCGAGGCCGGGATCGAGGAGCTGCAGAAGCACGTCGATACGTTGATCGTCATCCCCAACCAGAATCTGTTTCTGATCGCCAACGCCAACACAACGTTCAAGCAGGCCTTCGAAATGGCCGACGAGGTGCTTCAGCAGGGCGTGCGCGGCATCACCGATCTGATGGTGATGCCCGGCCTGATCAACCTCGATTTTGCCGATATCCGCAGCGTGATGCAGGAAATGGGCAAGGCGATGATGGGGACCGGCGAGGCCGAGGGCGACGATCGCGCGCTGATCGCGGCGCAGAAGGCGATCGCCAATCCGCTGCTCGACGGTGTGTCGATGCAGGGGGCCAAGGGCGTGATCATCTCGATCACCGGCGGCGAGGATCTGCGTCTGCTCGAAGTCGACGAGGCCGCCAATCACATCCGTGAACTGGTCGATCCGGATGCCAATATCATTTGGGGTTCGGCGTTCAATCCCGATCTGGACGGCAAGGTTCGCGTCTCAGTGGTGGCCACCGGGATCGAGGCCGAAGCCCAGCCGCAACGCGCGCCCGAGCCCACCCGGAGCTTCAGTTTCGCGGCACCGCGCCGTGCCGAGACACCGGCTGCGGTGCCGGTCAGGCCCGACCCCGAGCCGATCGCCGCCTCGCGCGAAACGGAGACCGCCGCCGACACAGCGAGCATCGCCCCGGTTTTCGAGGATTTGTCGGGCGATGACGCCGATGGCGACGACAACGAACTGGTGCTCGATACCGAAGCGCCCCCGGCACCCAAGGTGTTTGGTGACGAGACGGTCGAGGTGCCCGAGGCGCCCGCGACCCGGCGGCGCTGGATGACACCCGATGCACCTGCCGTGCCCGAAGCGGAAGCGCCGCACGCCGAACCGGCGCCAGAGGCCGAGCCCGAGGCCGAGCCGCGCGCCAAGACGGGGGGGACGTTGTTCGAACGGATGGCCAATGTGACTCGCGGCGCCGCCCGCGACGACGCCGCGGGCGACAAGGACCCGCCGGACATTCCCCGCTTCTTGCATCGCCAGAACAATCAATAAGATGGGTGCGCGCCGGTTCGTCGCCGGCGCGCCTCGCTCCGTCGCGCCCTGCCTCATGGCCGATTGCGGCCCGGCGCGGGCTGGCGTCTAGCGACTGGCAGATGACGTTGAGGATCGTTCGGCGCCGGGTCTGGCTGGCTGCGGTAGTGGGATTCTGCCCCCTTGCGCCCGCATGGGCCGCGCAGACCGAGGTGGTGGCCCCGCC
Source organism: Sphingomonas sp. 28-66-16 (assembly GCA_002281485.1). Classification (GTDB taxonomy): domain Bacteria; phylum Pseudomonadota; class Alphaproteobacteria; order Sphingomonadales; family Sphingomonadaceae; genus Sphingomonas. Next base: position 120,379 of record NCGF01000006.1, on the reverse strand, counting down.
AGCCCCCGAAGCAGATGCGCTGGCCGCCGAGATGCGCGTGCTGGCGGCCAACCCGAATGATCTGTCCGCGCTGATCAGCGCGGGCGAACTGGCGCTAAAACTCGGCGATACGACGGCGGCGATGCTGTTCTTTTCGCGGGCCGACCGGATCGATCCGCAAAATGGCCGGCTCAAGGCCGGCGCGGCGCGCGCCATGGTGGCGATGGAACGCCCCGGCGAGGCGCTGCGGCTGTTCGCCGATGCCGAGCGACTGGGGATCGAGCCCCGCAGCTTCGCCGCCGATCGCGGGCTCGCTTATGATCTGGTCGGCGAGCAGGAGCGTGCGCAGCGCGATTACCGATTGGCGCTGAAGCAGGATCGTGATGACGAGACGCTGCGTCGGTACGCCTTATCGCTGGGCATTTCGGGAAAGCGCGAACTCGCGCTCGAACAGATCGATGCGCAGATTCGAAAGAGCGATCGGGCGGCATGGCGGGTGCGTGCCTTTGTCCTGGCAATGTCGGGCGACGTCGCCGGCGCTGGCCGTATCGCGACGAGCATGCTGCCCGGCGACATGGCCGGCGGGCTCTTGCCCTTTTTCCAGCGATTGCCGACGCTCAAACCCGCCGATCGCGCCTTCGCGGTCCATTTCGGGGAGGTCGCGCCGACCCCCGAGCGGCTCGCCGATGCGCGGCTGGTGCCGCCACTCGCCCCGCTTGCCCCCGAGGCGCAGCCGCCCGTGCGCGTGGCCGCGGCCGACGGCGTGCCGAGCCGGGCGAGCCATGCCAATGATCGGCGAGACCGGCGCCGCCCGCGCGATCGCGGCGCCGACGCAACGGTCGCCGCGATCGCCGCCTCTGCCGTCCCGACACCGCCCCCGGCGGCAGCGACCCCGGTCGTGCTGGCGGCGGCATCGCCGCCCCCGGCAGCCGTGGTGGTCGAGCGCGGGGCGACGGCGAAAGCCGATCCTGCGCCGCGTGGCGGCGCCCCCACCGAGACGCCGGCGACGGTGCCGACGCCGACTCCGACGCAGGTGCCGTCGCCCCGGCCCGTCGTGAGCGCGCCGCGCCTCTTGGGCGGCGCCGGCGAACCTGTCCGCGCAGCCCAGAAGCCGAGCGTCCGGATCGCGCCATCCGTCGCGCCGCCGATCGTGACGGTGCCTGCACCGACGCCGCCGTCGCCGACAGCGCCACCGGTCGCCCTCGTAGATGACTCAGCGCCGCTGCGGGCACTGCCGACCGAGGTGGCGGTGGCCCAGCCGACGCGATCGCTGTCGCGCGAGGACGCGATACTGTCGCGGATCATCGCCGGTATCGGCGTCCCCGCAGCCGAGCTCGGGGTCGCGCCGGTCCGGCCGGTAGCCCCGCCCGAGACCCGCGATCCGGCGCCGGTGAAGGCGATCGACGGCCAGCCAACCGAAGGCGCGATCCAGCCGACCCCGGTGGTCGCGGCGCCGAAGCCAAGAGAGACGGCGCCGCCGGCATCGGCCAAGGGGGCCGATCCCAAGGAGGTGGCGCGCAAGGCCGCCGAGAAAAAGCTGGCCGACAAAAAGGCAGCCGAGAAAAAGGCAGCCGACAAGAAAGCCGCCGACGAAAAGGCCGCCGAACTGCGCGCGGCCAAGGCCGATCCGTCACGCGTCTGGGTGCAGGTCGCGGGGGGATCGAGCGTGCGCGACCTGCCCAAGGAATGGAGCAAGCTGCAGGCCAAGACGGCGTTGCTGAAGGGGCGACAGGCGTGGACGACGCCGCTGCGCTTCACCAACCGGCTGCTCACCGGCCCGTTCAAGACCGACGACGACGCCCAGAGCTTCGTCAACCAGATCGCCAAATCGGGGCTCACCGGTTTCGTCTTCACCAGCGAGGCGGGCCAGAAGATCGCACGATTGCCCGCCAAATGACGGCGCGTGCGCCCTGGGCCGCCGACCCAGCGCGCAGTCGAGGTCGCCGGTTCGAGGAACAAAACGAAACCGCGCCGGACGCCCCGCGCGGCCCGCGCGACGCCTTCCAGCGCGACCGCGATCGCATCATCCATTCGATCAGCTTTCGCCGACTGCGCCACAAGACCCAGGTGTTCATGGCCCCCGACGGCGATCACTTCCGCGTCCGGCTGACCCACAGCCTCGAGGTCGCGCAGATTGGGCGAACGATCGCACGCGTGATCGGCGTCAACGAGGATCTGACCGAAGCGCTGTGCCTCGCGCACGATATCGGCCACCCGCCGTTCGGCCATGCCGGGGAGGCGGCGCTGCAGGCGGCGCTCGCGGGGCAGGGCGGGTTCGACCATAATGGCCACACGCTGCGCGCGCTGACCGAGATCGAGCGGCCCTATCCGCGCTGGAACGGCCTCAATCTGAGCTGGGAAACGCTCGAGGGACTCGCCAAGCATAACGGGCCGGTGACGGCGCCCGGCTGGGCGCTGGCGGCGGCCGACGCGGGGTTTCCGCTCGAGCTCGATCAATGGCCGTCGATCGAGGCGCAGATCGCCGCACTGGCGGACGATATCGCCTATGACAATCACGATATCGACGATGGGTTGCGCGCCGGGCTGTTGACGCTCGATCAATTGCTCGAGGTGCCGATCGTCGCGCGGCTTTGGGCAGGGGTGCGGGCGCGGTTCCCGGATGTCGCCGAGGAGCGGCTGATCGGCGAACTGATCCGATCGCAGATCGGCGCGATGGTGAGCGATCTGATCGCCGAGACGCGCGCGCGTATCGCCGCAGCCGGGATCGCCGATGCCGACGACGTGCGCGCGGCGGGCACGTGCCTCGTCGGCTTTTCGGGCGCGCTCGCCGACGAAGAACGCACGCTCAAGCGCTTCATGTACGCCAAGCTCTATCATCATCCGCGCCAGCTCGAGGCCGCCGAGCTCGCGCGCGGCATCGTCAGCGGGCTGTTCGCCGCCTATCGCGACGATCCCGCGCTGCTCGCCCCCGATTGGGCCGCGCGTCTGCCCGCCGAAGAGCCCGCACGCAGCCGTCATATCGCCGATTTCATTGCCGGGATGACCGATCGTTACGCGATCGCCCGTTACCGCGAGGTGGTCGGCGCGATCGATCTGCCCGACGGTTTCTGACAAACTTCTGCGACACGCGAAGGATATCGCTGCGTCATGCGTTGATCGAGTCGGAGAACGCCCATGTCGACAGCCAGTATCGCGCTCAATCGTTTCGGTCTGGGCGCGCGCCCCGATGAGCCGTTGCCTGCCAACCCCAGGAAATGGCTTCATGCCCAGCTCGACCGGTTCGAGCCGCGCCCGCCGGCGATCGCCGCCTTGCCCTCGCGCGCGGTCATCGCCGGGCAACTCGCCGATTATCTCGCCGGCCCGCGCCCGATGGGGCCGCCGTCCGGCGTGCGCGCTCCTGCGGCCGCGATGACCCAGACACCTCAGGCGATGGCCGAGGGGGCGATGTCTGACGCGGCGACGAAGCCCGCCGGCGACGGCAACGAGCCCGAGGCGATCCAGCGCACGCGGCAATTCCTGCGGCGCCAGGGCCGCGACAATTATGTCGGCGCGGTCGGTGCGCGGGTCGATGCCGCGCTCGGCACGTCGTCGCCGTTCGTCGAGCGGATGGTGCATTTCTGGGCCAATCACTTTGCCGTTTCCGCCGACAAGCTGACGGTGATCGGGCTTTCGGGCCTGCTCGAGTTCGAGGCGATCCGCCCGCATGTGCTCGGCAGTTTTTCACAGATGCTGAATGCCGTCGAGCGGCACCCGGCGATGCTGCTCTATCTCGATCAGGCGCAATCGGTCGGTCCCAACAGCGTTGTCGGCAGCCGGGTCGCGGCGCGGGGCAAGCGCAAGGTGGGGATCAACGAGAATCTGGCGCGCGAGATTCTGGAACTGCACACTCTTGGCGTACGGACCGGTTATGATCAGGCCGATGTCACCGAATTCGCGCGGGCGATGACCGGCTGGACGGTGGTGGGGATCACGCGGGGTCCGCTCGCGCGCTTCGCCGGGATCGAGGGCGCCCCGGGTGATTTCGGCTTTGCCGAACCGCTGCACGAGCCGGGCGCACGCACGATCATGGGCAAGCGCTATGATAAGCCCGGCGAGCGCCAGGCGCAGGCGGTGCTCGACGATCTTGCCGCCCACCCCGCGACCGCCGAGCATCTCGCCACCAAATTATGCCGCCACTTCGCGGGCGATACCCCGCCGCCGGCGATGGTGGCGCGGGTCAAGGCGGCGTTCGTCGCGTCGCGTGGCGATTTGCCGACGGTGTACCGCGCGCTGATCGACTCGCCCGAGCTTTGGGTCGATACGCCCACCAAGTTCAAATCGCCGTGGGAGTGGACGATTTCGTCGCTGCGCGCGACCGGCGCGCGCGACGTGCCCGCGCCGCAGGCGACGGGCTTGCTCAACCAGCTCGGCCAGGCGGTGTGGCGTCCGGGATCGCCCGCGGGCTGGGATGATTTGACTGCGACCTGGGCCGGACCCGATGCGGTGGTCCGACGGGTCGAGGTGGCCGAACGGCTCGCCCAGCGAGCCGGTGGTGGCCTCGACGCGCGCGCGCTCGCACCGAAACTGTTTCCCGATGCCGTCAGCGCGCCGACGGCGCAGGCGCTGACCAATGCCGAAAGCCCTGGCCAGGCGCTCGCGCTGTTGCTGGTCGCCCCCGAATCGATGCGGAGATAAGCGTCATGATCGACCGTCGTTCCTTCCTCGCGACCAGCGCGACCGCGCTGGCGCTCGGGCTTGCCCCGCGCATCGCCTTTGCCCGCGCCGCGACCGGCAAGCGCTTCGTGTTCATCATCCAGCGCGGCGCTGCCGACGGGCTGGGAACAGTGGCGCCGATCGGCGACCCGGCCTTTGCGCCGGCACGCGGCGTGCTGGCCGAGGATTTTGCCGGGCTCGCCCCGGTCGACGGGATGTTCGCGCTCCATCCCAATCTCAAGACGGTCGCGGGGCTGTTCGCGCAGAAGCAGGCGCTGATCGCGCATGCCGTCGCCTCGCCCTATCGCGATCGATCGCATTTCGATGGGCAGAATGTGCTCGAGACCGGCGGGGCGGGGGCGTATCAGATCAAGGACGGCTGGCTCAACCGGTTGCTCGGGCTGCTCCCGCAGGATCAGGCGCGCGCAATCGCCGTTGCCGTCACGGTACCGATGGCCCTGCGCGGCGCCCGCGAGGTATCTTCCTATGCACCGTCGAACCTGCCTCAGGCCAATGAGGATCTGCTCCAGCGGGTGGCGATGCTCTATCAGGGCGATGCCCAGCTCCACGCGCTGTGGAACGACGCGATGAAGACCCGCGCGCTGACGACCGACATGGCCGCGACCGGCGGGCAGGGGCAGGGGCCTGCGGCGGCGATGGCGACCGGCGCGCTCGCCGCCAAATTGCTCGCGCCCGAAGACGGCGCACGAATCGCGATGATCGAAACCGGCGGCTGGGATACGCATGCCGGACAGCGCGGCCGGCTCGGCAACCAGCTCGGGGCGCTCGACGCGATGATAGGCGCGCTCAAGGACGGGCTAGGGCCACTCTGGGGAGAGACGATGGTGCTCGTCGCGACCGAATTCGGGCGGACCGTGGCGCTCAACGGCACCGGCGGCACCGATCACGGCACGGCGTCTGCGGCGATGTTGATGGGCGGCGCGGTGAAGGGCGGCCGCGTGCTCGCTGACTGGCCGGGGCTGGGCGCCGCCGCGCTCTACGAAGGGCGTGATCTGAAGCCGACGCTGAGGCTCGACGCTTTCATTGGCGGGGCGGTTTCTGGGCATTTCGGCGTCGATCCGGCGCGACTGATGCCCGCGCTGTTCCCTGGGACGAGCGCGAAGGCGGTGGCGGGGCTGGTCTAGCGCCCTCCCGGCGTTGCCAGGACCCTTTACGCGGCTGTCGGTCGAGGCCGGCGATCCTATGGTCGCGGCGATCGCTATCCCGCGCGCCCGCTTTGCCATAGGATCGCGACGCTGTTGCGCGGATCAACCATCGCTGATCGGCTTTCGCAAAAGCGTCGGTTGCGCAACGATCGTTGCTCGGCCGTGCGTTGGGAGACGATCGGCAATGGGGCGCACCGGCACCGGTGATTGCGAATCGAAGGAACAGCCAATGTCGAGTGAAGGTCTCCACGCGCCCCGCGAACGATTGAGCAAGGAAACGCTCAGCATGCATCATGCGATCGTCTCGCTGATGGAAGAGCTCGAAGCGGCCGACTGGTATCGCCAGCGCGCCGACGATTGTGAGGACGAGGCACTCAAGGCCGTGCTCCTGCACAATATGCGCGAAGAGATCGAGCACGCGGCGATGGTGCTCGAATGGCTGCGGCGCAACAGCAAAGATTTCGACCGCGAGTTGCGAGAGTATCTGTTCACCGAAGGCGACATTGCCGGGCACGAAGAAGAAGCGACCGGGGCTTAGGCTCGGTGCGGGCGTTCGAAGCGGTCGGGTAGCGAGCGTGCCAGGCATGGCTTCGGGTCAAGTCCGTGGTGACGGGCGAGGAACGCTCCCGGCCGATCAGCGCGGCGTGGGCGGACCGAAGCGGGTGGTGTCGACAGGTCCGCAGTGAAACGCGGTAACCGCGCCGCGATCAGCCAGCGCGCCATCGGGGCCATGGACGTCGAGCACGTAGGCAACGGTGAGCCCGTCGACGCGGCGATCGTCGCGCGCCTCGATGGTGACCGGCGGGGTGCTCCCTTGTCGATCACGCGCTTGATCAGATGCGTCCGGCGGTCGAACCAGATGTCGAGCGGACGGCTACCCTGCGGCGTGACCCGGATGATGTCGAAGCGCCGCCCGCCCTCGCGTGCGGAGCGCCGATAGCTGACCGTCGCGGGGAAGCGATCGGGAAAGAAGAAGCCGTTGAATCCCATCGACGGCGACAGGCAAGCCCGAGCGCTGTCGATGCGCATGCAATAGCCCTGAAGGCTGAACCGCGTTCGGTAAGTGATGGCGCCATCCCCGTGGGTGCCCTCTTCGGTGCAGCCTTGCGGCGGCGAGGACGGCGCCGGCAACCGCGCGCCGATGCCGGCGCAGGACCTGAACCAGATCGAGCAGGCGCTGGGTGCGAGACACGGTCGGTGCCTTTCCGACCCGCTATTTCCCCCGGGCGGGCGGGTTCTTGCCCAGCTCGATGATCAGGCTGGTGAGCAGATAGAGCCTCGGGGTCAGCGAGTTGAGCTCGAGATATTCCTGCTCCGAATGGAAACCGCCGCCGACCGGGCCGAGGCCGTCGAGCGCGGCGACGCCGGCTTCGTGGGCGAGCGCGGATTCGGAGGCGCCGCCATTGCCGCCGCGACCCAGCGTCAGCCCGGCGGCCGCGTAGATCCGGGTCGCGCGGTCGGCGAGCGTTTCGGTCGCGGGGTTGGTGGGCAGCGGCGGGAAGCTCGCTTCGTGGCTGACCGTCACCTTCGTGTCGGGGATCACCGTCGTCTGCGCGTTCTTCTGGAGGAAGGCGTCGGTCTCCTCGCCCTGCCGTTTTTCGCGGATTCGGACGTTGATCGTCGCCGAGGCGTCTTCGGGGATGATGTTGTAGCGCGAGCCGGCGCTCATCAGCGTGACGTTGGCGGTCAGCCCGTCGCCGGTCTTGGGCAGGCTGTCGGCGAGCTGGATCTGGTGGACGAGTTCGAGCGCGGCATTGCGGCCATCCTGCGGGGCAACGCCGGCATGCGCCGGGCGGCCCTTCACGTCGATCTTGAACGCGGTGCTGCCCTTGCGCCACACCGTGACGATGTCGGGCGCGTCGCCGGGTTCGAGGTTCAACTCGACATCGGCGTCGGCGAGCAATTTGTCGATCAGTTGGCGCGTGCCGGGCGAGCCGCGCTCTTCGGAGGTTTCGGCAAGGAAGGTGATCTGTGCGAAATCGCGTTGCTTCAGCTGGTTGAGCAGACGGATAGCAAAAAGTCCCTCGATCACGCCGCCCTTCTCGTCGCTGACGCCGGGGCCATAAGCGCGCTTGTCATCCATCCTGAACGGGCGATTGGCGACGGTGCCCGGACCGAACACGGTGTCGGTGTGGCAGATGATCAGGATGCGGCCCTTGCCGGTGCCCTTCAGCGTGCCGACGACATTGTCGGGCAGGGTGGGGAGTTCGGCGGGGACGAGCGTCACCGTCATGCCCATCGCGCGGAGCTCGCTGGCAACGAAGTCGGACGCCTTCTGCCCGCTTGCCTTGTCGCCGGTGCCCGAATCGATGTTGACCAGTTTCTCGAGCATCGCGAGCTGATCGGCGCGTGCGGCGGCGGCTGCCTTCCAGACAGGGCCGTCCTTGCCGCTCGGCGCGGCAAGTGCGGGTGTGGAGGCGAGGAAGGAAGCAATGAGGGCGGCGTGGCGAAAGCGCATCGGGAGGTCTCCGGATTGGACGATCATGTTCAACTCCGACCCGGCGGGCCCCGAACGGGTCCGAGGTGACGATCGGCATGGATAAAGCAACGCGCGGCAGTGACACGGCTTGCCCCGGCCGAGTCAAGCCCGGGGGTGAGTCACGTCGGGCCCCTTTGCCCCATGCGCCGCGATCCGCTAACGGGGCCGCCTGTCAAGCATTGGAACCCTGAATGACGCTGTACCACCGGTTCGCCGCCCATCTCGAAGCCGCGCTCGACGCGCTGGTCGCCGCCGGCGTGTTGCCGGCGGGGCTCGACCGGCGCAACGTGACGGTCGAGCCGCCGCGCGACGTGACGCATGGCGATCTGGCAACCAACGCCGCGATGGTGCTCGCCAAGCCCGCGGGCACCAACCCGCGCGCGCTCGCGGACAAGATCGCGGCCGAACTCGCCGCGCTGCCCGATGTCGCCTCGGTGGCAGTGGCGGGCCCCGGGTTCATCAACCTGACGCTGACCGACGAAAGATGGCGCGCCGAACTCTCGACGATCCTCGCCGAGGGCGACGATTACGGCCGCGTCACGCGTGCCAGCAAGCCGACGGTCAATATCGAATATGTCTCCGCCAACCCGACCGGGCCGATGCACATGGGGCATTGCCGCGGTGCCGTGGTGGGCGATGCGCTGGCGGCGTTGCTCGAATTTTCGGGCCACAAGGTGATCCGCGAATATTATGTCAACGATGCCGGGGGCCAGGTCGATACGCTCGCGCGCTCGGCGCACCTGCGCTACCGCGAGGCGCTGGGCGAGGATATCGGCGAAATTCCCGAAGGGTTTTATCCCGGCGATTATCTGATCCCGATCGGCGAGGCGCTCGCCGCCGAATATGGCGATCGCTATGTCGGCGCGCCCGAGGCCGAGTGGCTGGTGCCGTTCCGCAAGCGGGCGGTGGCGGCGATGCTGGTGCTGATCAAGGCCGATCTGGCGAAGCTCGGAATCCACCACGACCTGTTCTCTTCGGAGGCCGACCTGCAGGCAGCGGGCAAGCCCGAAGCGGCCGAGGCGGCGTTGCGCGCGCGAGACTTGATCTATGACGGGGTGCTCGAAGCCCCCAAGGGCGAGACGCCAGAAGATTGGGAGCCCGTCGTGCTGCCGCTGTTCCGCTCGACCCGGTTTGGCGACGATCAGGACCGGCCGATCCGCAAATCGACCGGGCAATGGACCTATTTCGGGGCCGATCTCGCTTATCACTATCAGAAGACGCAGACCGCCGACGAGTTGATCGACATATGGGGGGCGGATCATGCGGGCACGGTCAAACGGATCGTCGCGGCGGTCAACGCGCTGACCCACGGCGAGAAGAAGTTCGACGTGAAGCTCGTCCAGATGGTGCGGCTGCTGCGCGCGGGCGAGCCGGTCAAGATGTCGAAGCGGTCGGGCAATTTCGTCACCCTAGCCGATGTCGTCGACGAGGTCGGCAAGGATGTCGTCCGCTTCACGATGCTGACCCGCAAGGCGGACGCGCAGATGGATTTCGATTTCGCCAAGGTGGTCGAGGCGTCGAAGGACAACCCGGTGTTCTACGTGCAATATGCCCATGCGCGAATCGCGTCGCTCCATCGCCGCGCGGCCGAGGCGGGAATCGCCTGTCCCAGCGCCGATCTGTCCCTGCTTGATACAGACGAGCTTGCGCTGGTGAAGGTCGCCGCGCAATTTCCGCGGGTGGTGGAGACCGCCGCGGTAGCCCGCGAGCCACACCGTATCGCCTTTTATCTCTATGATCTGGCAGCCGAATTTCACGCGCTCTGGAATGTCGGCAACGATCGGCCCGAGCGGCGATTCCTGATTCTGGATAACGCACCGCTTACCTGCGCGCGACTTTTCCTGGCCGATGCGATAGGACAGATTCTGCGCAATGGCCTGAGCATCATGGGGGTGGAGGCCGTCGAGGAGATGAGCTGATGGCGACGTCTGGCGACTTTGATATTCGTGACGAGGATCGACTGCCGTGGCTGGAAACGGTCGATGACGATTATCGCGACGAAACGTCGCTGGTCCGCGTCGGCCTGTTCGTGCTGCTTGGCCTGCTCATCATCGCCGCGATCATCGGCGGCACCTATTGGGTCAAGCACCGCTCGGTCGGCGACGGCAATGGCGCGCTGATCGCCGCGCAGGAAGGCGATTACAAGGTCAAGCCCGACACCCCCGGCGGCATGAAGGTGGAAGGCGAGGGCGACACCGCCTTTGCCACCAGCGAGGGCAAGGCCGCGCCCAATGCCTCGATCGATCTGAAGGCCGTGCCCGAGGCACCGCTGAAGGGCACCAAGGGCGACGCCGCCAGGACCGCCAAGCCGGCGACCGGCGTGGTGCCGGCTTCCGGCGGCAAGCTGACCGCGCCCAAGCCGATGGCGCTGCCCACCGGCAAGACGGGCGGCACGTCGGGCGGGGCGCTGGTCCAGCTCGGCTCGTTCCCCAATGAGGCATCGGCCAACGCCGCCTGGACCAAGGCATCGAAGCGCTTCGCCTATCTCGCCCCGCTCGGCAAATCGGTGCAGAGCGCGACCGTCAACGGGCGGACGGTGTGGCGGCTGCGGGTCAACGCCGGCAGCGCGAGCCAGGCGTCCGAACTGTGCGGCAAGCTGAAGGTGGCCGGCGAGGCTTGTTTCGTCGCCACCAACTAGGCTAGCCGGCGTGCCATGAAGCCAGTCATTTTCGGGCTGTCGGGCCCGGCGCTCACCGACGACGAACGCGCGTTTTTCACCGAAGCGGCGCCGGTTGGGTTCATCCTGTTCCGGCGCAACGTCGAGACGCGGGCGCAGTTGCGGGCGCTGACCGATAGCTTGCGCACGCTGTCGGGGCGCGACGACGTGCCGATCCTGATCGATCAGGAGGGCGGTCGCGTCGCCCGGATGGCGCCACCCGAATGGCCGGCCTTTCCGGCGGGGCCGATGTTCGACGCGCTCTACGACCGCGCGCCGATGTCGGCGATCGAGGCGGCGCGCGCCAATGCCCAGGCGATCGCGCTGATGCTCGCCGAGGTCGGCATCAACGTCGACTGCCTGCCGCTGCTCGATGTCGCGCAGCCCGATACCACCGAGGCGATCTCGACCCGTACGCTGGGCCACGAGCCACAACGCGTGGCGGCGATGGGCCGGGCGATGCTCGATGGCTTGCGCTCGGGCGGCGTGGTCGGGGTCGTCAAGCACATGCCGGGGCATGGCCGCGCGATCGTCGATACCCATTATCATCTGCCGACCGTGACCGCCGACGATGCCGCGCTGGCGATCGATCTCGCCCCGTTTCAGGCCCTGCGCGACGCGCCGATGGGGATGACCTCGCACATCGTCTTCGAAGCCTGGGACCGCGAGCGTCCGGCGACGCTCTCGCCGATCATCGTCCACGACATCATCCGCGGGCGGATCGGCTTCGACGGGCTGCTGATGACCGACGACATCGACATGAAGGCGCTGTCGGGCACGGCGGGCGAGAAGGCGGCCGGCGCGCTCGCGGCGGGATGCGACATCGTCCTCGATTGCTGGGCGCGAATGGAGGAAATGACCGACATCGCCGGGCGGATCGGCGATATCGCGCCTCGGTCGGTCGCGCGGCTCGATCGCGCGATGGCGACGCTCGGGCCGCCGAGCGGCGACATGGCCGAGCTGATCGCCAAGCGTGATTCACTGCTCGCCTTTGCCTGAGATGCCTGTTTAATGCGCAGGTGATGGCCCAGACCGATCTCGCTCCCGACCCCGACACGCTGACGCTCGATATCGATGGCTGGGAAGGGCCGCTCGATCTGCTGCTCGCGCTCGCGCGCACGCAAAAGGTCGATCTCCGGGCGCTCTCGATCCTCGAACTGGTCGATCAGTATCTCGCCTATGTCGATCAGGCGCGCGCGCTTCGACTCGAACTCGCGGCAGATTATCTGGTGATGGCGGCGTGGCTCGCCTATCTCAAATCGGCGCTGCTGCTGCCGCGCGACCCCGAAGTCGAGCCGAGCCCCGAGGAACTCGCGCTGCGGTTGCAACTGCGGCTCGAGCGGCTCAACGCGATGCGCGAAGCGGGCGCCCGGTTGATGGCGCGCGACCGGCTCGGGCGCGACGTTTTCACGCGCGGCGCGCCCGAGGGGCTGCGGACCGTCCGCCGGGCGGTGTGGCAGGCCGAAATCTATGATCTGATCGCCGCCTATGGCCGCGTCAGCGCGCGCACCCGGCCGGTGATGCATGTCGTTGCCAATCGCCCGGTGATGACGCTTGAGGTCGCACTCGAACGGCTGTCGCGGCTGCTCGGCGAGCAACTCGACTGGGCGGCGATCGAGGCATTTCTGCCGAGCACCGTCGACGGCGCGTTTCGGAAATCGGCGCTCGCATCGAGCTTTCTCGCCTCGCTCGAACTCGCGCGGCAGGGCAGGGTCGAGCTGCGGCAGAAATCGCCGTTCGCGCCGCTCTATCTAAGAAAGCCGGCATGAGCCCCGCCGATGATCTCGTCCGCGCGGTCGAGGCGGTGCTGTTCGCCGCCGGCGAGCCGATGACGATCGAGGCAATTCGCGCGCATGTCGGGAGCGAAGGCGATCTGCGCAGCGCGCTTGCGGCGATCGAGGCCGATTTTGCCGGGCGCGGCATCGCGCTCGTACGGCGCGGCGACCGCTGGCATTTCGAGACCGCCGGCGACATGGCGCACCTGCTCCGCCGCGATCGCGACGAGCCGCGCAAGCTCAGCCGCGCGGCGATCGAAACGCTGGCGATCATCGCCTATCACGAGCCGGTGACCCGCGCCGAGATCGAGGCGATTCGCGGCGTGCAGATCTCGAAGGGAACGCTCGACGTGCTGATGGAGGCGGGATGGGCGCGCCCGGCGGGGCGCCGCGAGGTGCCCGGACGGCCGCTGACCTACGCGACGACGCCCGAATTTCTCGACCATTTCGGGCTGTCGAGCCGCCGCGACCTGCCCGGCATCGACGATTTGCGCGCCGCCGGGCTGCTCGACCCTGTCGATCTCGCGATCGAGCAGCTTGAGGTGGCAAATTCCGACGAGGACGCCTAGATAGGGTCTATCCTCAAGGAGATTGATGATGGGTAGTTTCAGCCTCATGCACTGGCTGCTGTTCGGCGGTGTCGCCATCCTCGTGCTGGGCGGCGGTCGCTTCTCGAGCATGATGGGCGACGTTGCCAAGGGCATCAAGCAATTCAAGAAGGGCATGGCCGACGAAGACGAGCCGAAGCGCGAGCCGAGCCGGATCGATGCCAAGCGCGATGCTGAGCCGGCGCCGCTGCGCGAAGACCACTGATCGCCCCTGCGCGACCGGTCGCCGCATCCAGCTAGGTTTCACTGAATGTTCGATATTGCGCCGTCCGAACTGCTGCTCGTCGCGCTCGTCGCGCTGGTGGTGATCGGCCCCAAGGATTTGCCCAAGGCGATGCGGGTCGTCGGCTATTGGGTGGGCCGGGGCCGCGGCGTGATGCGCCAGTTCCGCAGCGGCTTCGATTCGATGCTGCGCGAGGCCGAGCTCAAGGAAATGGAAGAGCGCTGGGCAGCCGAAAACGAACGCATCATGCGCGATCATCCGCCGACGCCGGCGATGCTGCCGGCCGCGCCGATGGTCTCCGCCGATGACGAACCGGCGCCAGCCATGGTCGAGATGCCGGCGATCATCGCCCCGCTCGCCGAGACGGCGACCCCGGCTGAAATCTCCGCCGCGAACGACGGTGCCACCGAGACGGCGATCGATGCGACGCCTGCCAAACCTGTCAGCCAGGCCGGATCGACGCAGTCATGACCGCCGAGTCGACCGAAGAGATCGATCAGTCGCGCGCGCCCTTGCTCGATCATCTCATCGAGCTGCGCCGGCGGCTGATCTATTGCGTCATCGCGGTCGTGCTGGCGTTTGGCGTATGCTTCTATTTTTCGGAAGCGATTTTCGGCTTCCTGCTCCAGCCGCTGCTGCGTGCGGGCCAGCACAAGGTGATCTACACGCAATTGTTCGAGGCGTTCTTCGTCCAGATCAAGGTAGCGTTTTTCGCGGCGATGATGGTGTCGTTCCCGGTGATCGCCAATCAGCTCTGGCAATTCGTCGCGCCGGGGCTTTATCGCAACGAAAAGCGCGCGCTGCTGCCGTTTCTGCTGGCGACGCCGGTGCTGTTCACCCTCGGCGCGGCACTTGCCTATTATGTCGCGGTGCCGATGGCGCTGCATTTTCTGCTCGGCTTCCAGGGCAGCATCGGCGGGGTCGAGCGCGAGGCCTTGCCGGCGATCGACAGTTATCTGTCGTTCGTGATGCAGTTTCTGTTCGGATTCGGGCTGTCGTTCCTTCTGCCGGTGCTGCTGATGCTGCTCGAGCGCGCGGGCATCGTCACGCGCAAGCAGCTCATCTCGGCGCGGCGTTATGCAATCGTCGCGGCGGTGGGGATCGCGGCGGTATTGACGCCGCCCGATATCGGCTCGCAGCTGTTGCTCGCGATCCCGCTGATCCTGCTGTATGAAATCGCCATCATCGGCATCTATATAACCGAGCGGCGGCGCAAGCAGACGCCAGCAGAGGCGAGCTAGCGCCCGCCGCTCGGCGGCGGTTACTTGGCGCTGTCGGCCGTCTTGGCAACGGTATCGCCGGCCGAGCTGACATCCTTACCGACACCTTCGACGGTATTGCAGGCGCTGACGGCCAGCGCGCCCACGACGATCAACATCTTGAAAATACCACGCATGAACGGCTCCTTCTTCCCCGGTCGTGCGAGATCGGGGACGGTATGAACGGGAGGGAGATTGGAAGGCCCGGGCACGCCACCGGGGGGGGAGGGCGAGCGCACCCGGGCCTATTTTGTGGATAGCGAGAGCGGGGGGGCTTATTCGCTGTCCGGAATATAAAACGAGGAAGGCGGGCGCCGGTTCCCGGCCACCAATTATTTTTTTAATCGAGCCCGACGACCGCGACGGCGATCTCGTAAGCCCCGGCCAGCGGGTCATGATGCAGCGTCGACCGAAGCTGGCGCGACAGGCCGTCGATCACCCTTCCATAACGCTGGCTCAATTCGGTCGTGAGGCAATCGCCGCCGATCAGCGCGACCGAACTGATCCGCAACACTGCCTTGGTCGGCTCGGTCGCCGGTTTGAGCGACAGGCGCACATGCGCATCGGGCTGGCACGTCATGGCCAGTTCGATGATCTCGGTGATCAGGAAGCTGATCGCGATCGCGACGTCCTGCGTCGCCAGGAACGAATCGACGTCGAGCGTGATCGACAAGGCGGCCTGGTCGGGAGCGGTGGCGCGAATATTGGCGGCGAGTTCGCCGATCACCGAGCGCAACCCGAGCCCGCGACTCTCCTCCTGTTCGGCAAAATGGTTGCGGTGCACCACCGCCAGCGCATCGACCCGGCGCTGGATCGCGGCATAGGCGGCAGTCGCGTCGGGGCTCCGCGCACCGCGCGCGTGAAAATTGATCAGGCTCGAAATTACCTGAAGGTTGTTCTTGACGCGGTGATGGACCTCCCGCGTCAGTTTGGTCTGGCGGACCAGGCCCTCGGCCAGCCCGGCCTCGTGCTGCTTCACGGTGCGGCTGATCGCCTGAAAGGTTTCGCCGAGTTCGCGAATTTCCTGGGCGGGCACCGACCGTGCCTCGGCCAGATCGATCTCTTCGCCGGGCCGGTACCGCGCCACCCGGGCGCGGAGATCGCGGAGCGGGCCAATCAGCAACCGATCGACGACGAACCAGCCGATGCTCGCCGCCGCCGCCCACATCAGCAGCGGCAGCAGCATCGCGATCACCATCGGCGAGGAGATCGGTGCGGCGCGCACCGTCATTTCGAACAACAGGCCGCCGATCGAGACCGGAATGCCGATCGTCTCGGTGCGATCGAACGTGCCGAGCGAGGGCATCGCATCGAGCTCGAGCCGCTGCGACCCCTGCACGAGAGTAGCGGCGAAGGCAGGGGTAAATCCGCTGGGCCGTGCAATCTCCGCCAGCGCGGCGGTCGGAAACGTCGCGACCGCACGCAGGCGCCCGCTCGCGGCGGCGATCCCGAGCGCCAGATCAGCGTCGGGCACCAGGCGGGCGACGATCGCCGGCGATTTTTTGGTCAACGGCACGAGGTTTGCAGCGGGAATCGACACGCCGCAGATCACGCTGCCGTCACGATCGATGATGGTGAAACGCGCGCCGCGGCTCAACTGGCCGGCAAAGACGCCCTGCGCGCGCGCGCAGCTCGCCGCGTCGCTGGGATCCTCGTCGAGGGCGTTGAGCGCGACCCGCAGCGCCGTCATGTCGCCGCCCAGCTCGATGGAGAGCGCGCGGGCACTTTCGGTCGCGGCGAGGCGAAGGTTAGACCGCAGCTCTGAATCGGCGACCTGGCTCGTCTGCCGCGCCGCCACCAGAGCGATGATCGCGAGCGGCAGCAACGCTGCGCTCAGAATCAGGAAAAGCTTGGCCCCCGTCCGCAACCGGGCGAAGCCACGCGTAAGTCCTGGGATGTTGCGACCGACTTCGCCCTGATGATTCATTGCTGACGGCTAATCGAGCTTGCCAAGCAGATCGAGCATTTCGGGGGGAATTTGTTCATCGACCGTCTGCTGATAGATCGATCGCAGGGCCGGGCCCATGTCAGCGCTACCGCTGCCTTGCTTGGCATTGCGAGGACGGCGAGCCTGCTTCGGCGTTTCTCGAACAGACTTCAACGACATCCCTCACATCATGCGTGGCGACGGCACCTCAGTGCCTTGCAGATTGATTTCAGAACCCACCGTGGATCGTGAATCCGCCCCTTGCGACGATCCCCGAAGCCAATGAAACAAAACAGCGGTTCATTTGTTCCACGTTCGCTGCAAAATCAAGTTCGCCGCGTGCAGGCCGGCATAAAACGCATTGCAATGGCAGCCCGCCGAACGCAGAACGGGGGCCGATATCAGGGAGTTTTCGTCGATCATGTCGCTTGGACAACAACTTGCGCCCCACCTTCCCCTGTTGCGGCGTTATGCGCGCGCGCTGACCGGATCCCAGGACCAGGGCGATCGGTATGTGCGGGCAACGCTCGAAGCGATCGTTGCGGCGCCGGAGGAATTTCCGAGCGACGTTGATGCCCGGCTGGGGCTTTACCGGACCTTTCACGCGATCTGGAATTCGGCCAATTACGATGTGGTCGATGACGACACGCCAAATTCGGCCGCCGCTGCCGAAGCCATCGCGCGCGCGCGGCTGGCGCGGATGTCGCCGCTCTCGCGCCAGGCGTTGCTGCTGACCGCGATGGAAGGATTTTCGCCGGAGGACGCCGCTTATCTCATCGATGTGGACACCGAAGAACTCGAGACGTTGGTCTCGGATGCGCTCGCGGAAATCGAAAAACAGACCCGTGCGCGCGTTTTGATCATCGAGGACGAGCCGATGATCGCCATGGATATCGAAACGATCGTCCGCGATCTGGGGCATGAGGTGACCGGCGTCGCCGTTACCCGTGACGAAGCCGTCGCGCTGGCGATGGAAGACCGGCCGGGTCTGGTGTTGGCCGATATCCAGCTCGCAGACGACAGCTCGGGAATCGACGCCGTGAAGGATATTCTCGCGCAATTCTCGGTCCCCGTGATCTTCATCACCGCCTTCCCCGAACGGCTGCTGACAGGGGAGCGGCCGGAGCCGACCTTCCTGATCACCAAGCCGTTCCAGCGCTCGACGGTAAAGGCGGCGATCAGCCAGGCATTGTTCTTTGATGAGGCAACCTTGCCCACCGAATGATTGGTACGGAGCCAAAACGGGTCTGGCGTGTTGAAGCATGATGACTGACCGAAACGACCAGACCCATATCGACACTCAGGACGCCCGCGCCGGCGCGACGCCGCACATCGTACGCTATGTGCTTGGCATATCGCTCGTGCTGGTGGTGGTCATCTTTGCCTGGCTCTTTATTCGCTGACCAGATTGATCAGACCAGATTGGCGCCGGCCGAAGGCCCGTGCATGATGTCTTGTGATGTGCAAGACTGAACGGAGTTGCATGACGAATCCCGATCCCCTCGCAAGCGATACGCCGGACACGCTGCCGGAGGAGCGCATCGCGCTGCCCGACCCCGAGTTCAAGGCGCAGCTGGCGCAGGTGATCCCGCATCTTCGCGCGTTCGGCCGGTCGATTTCGGGAAACCGCGATCTCGCCGACGATCTGGTGCAGGAAACGCTGCTCAAGGCCTGGGCCGCGCGGAAGCGTTTCCAGGCGGGCACCAACATGCGCGCATGGACCTTCATCATCCTTCGCAACCTTTTTCTTTCGCAGATGCGACGGACGCGCTTTCGGGGAGAATGGGACGATCTCGTCGCCGACCGCATCCTTGCGGCGCCGGCGGGTCAGGACAAGCAGGTCGAGCTGGGCGACGTCCAGCGAGCGCTGCTCCATCTGCCCGCAGCACAGCGCGAGGCGCTGATTCTCGTCGGTGCCGGTGGCTTCGCCTATGAGGAAGCGGCGGAAATTTGCGGCGTGGCTGTCGGGACGATCAAAAGCCGGGTCGCGCGCGGACGCGTCGCGCTCGAGACGCTGCTCACCGACGGCTCGCTGCCGTCGCGCCGCACCCATAGCAACCCGCCGGGCCAGACGGTGCTCGACACGATCATGGGCGATGTCGCTGAACTGAGCCGCGACCGTTAGGGCGCGTATCGTTCGCGGTCGTTCGGCAGGAAAGGCGCTGTCGATTTCGCGAAGCGGGCCGCGCGCGAAGCGCGTCTGATCGCCCCGTCAGCTCCTCGACTGCGAGAACTGTACCGCATCGAGTTTCTGGAGCGCTGCCATCATATCGTCCGGCAATTTGTCGGCATATCCATACGCCGCGGTCAGCGCCGATCCGATCGCGTCGTCGAGACGCGGCCGGCGCAGCGTCCCGCCGGACTCGGCGATCTGGTCAGAGAGGAGTGGTGGCAGGTTCGACATGTTGATGATAACGACCTTGTGACCATTTTGTTGCCTCACCTCAAGGCACGACGTCCTCTGAATCGGCTTTTGTTGCATGAAAGTCACGTCGCCCGCAGCGAACCAAGACGACATCCGGGGTGCCGTCGAGCGCGCCCGAACCGAAGCGCCTTTCCTTGCGGGGCTGCTCGATCGCGAGACCGCGCTTGCCGATCAGTTCGCGCAGGGCCTGTTGCCCGATCCGGCATCGCTGCGGATCGACGATCCCGGGCTCCCGCCCGGGCAGCGGCTGCGGATCGAGCGTCGACGGCTCGCGCTCGTCGTGGCGGTCGGCGATCTCTCGCGACGGCTCGATCTCGATGCGGTGACCGCGGCGCTCAGCGATTTTGCCGATCACGCGCTCGATACCGCGATCCGGGCTGCCATCAGCGAGCGCACGCCGGGTGCCGACCCCCGCGGCCTCGCGGCGATCGCACTTGGCAAACAGGGCAGCCGCGAGCTCAACTATTCGTCCGACATCGATCCGATCCTGATTTTCCATCCTGCGACATTGCCGTGCCGGCCGCGCGAGGCGCCTGACGACGCAGCGGTACGGATAGGCCGCCGCGTGATCGAGCTTCTCCAGACCCGCGATGCCGACGGCTATGTCCTGCGGGTCGATCTCAGGCTCCGCCCGTCGCCGGAGATCACGCCGATCGTGCTGCCGGTCGATGCCGCGATCTCCTATTATGAATCGCAGGCGCTGCCGTGGGAGCGCGCGGCGTTCATCCGCGCGCGCGCGGCGGCGGGCGACGTGGCGCTCGGCGCGCGATTTCTCGCGGCCATCCATCCGTTCATCTGGCGGCGCGCGCTCGATTTCGGGGCGATCGGCGAGATCAGGGGGATTTCGCGACGGATCCGTGATCATCACAGCCAGGGCCAGTCGTTCGGGCCCGGCTATGATCTCAAGCGCGGGCGCGGCGGCATCCGCGAGGTCGAGTTTTTCGCGCAGATCCACCAGCTGATTCATGGCGGCCGCGATCCGGCGATCCGGGCGCCGGCGACTCGCGATGCGCTCCGCGCGCTGGCGCAAGGCGGCTGGATCGATCAGGGCGACGCGGCCGCGCTGATCGAGAGCTACACGCTGCTGCGCACGATCGAACACCGCGCGCAGATGGTCGACGATCGCCAGACCCACCATCTGCCCGAGGGGCCGCCGCTCGATTCACTCGCTAGGCTGCACGGGCTTGCCGATCGCGGCGCGCTGCTGGCGCTGCTCGCCCCGCACGTCGCCGCGACCGGCGCGATCTATGATTCGATCGAGCCCGATGCCGCGCCCGAATTGTCGCGCGAAGATGGTCGGTTGCGTGCGCAGCTATGTGCCGATGGCTTTCCCGAGCCCGCCGCGCAGATCGGCGCGGCGCGCATTCTGGGGTGGCGATCGGGGGTGTACCCCGCGCTGCGCAGCGGCCCGGCGCGATGTGCGCTTGAGGCGGTGTTGCCGGGGCTGGCGAGGGCATTGGGACAAGCCGCCGATCCGGGCGCGGCGATCATCCGGCTCGATCACGTGCTCGCCAAACTGCCGAGTGCGATCAATTTCTTCCGGCTGCTTGAGGCACAGCCGGCGCTCGCCAATCTGCTCGGTGCCATTCTGAGCCATGCGCCGCCGCTCGCCGACGCGCTGGGCCGGCGGCCGGGCCTGTTCGACGGGCTGATCGACGCCAGCGCGCTCGATGGAGTCGGCAGCGTCGCGACGCTGATCGACGAAATGACACCGCGAGAGTCCGGTGCCGACTATCAGGCGTTGCTCGATCATGTCCGCCGGGTGGTGGGCGAAAAGCGCTTTGCGCTTGGCGTCCAGATCATCGCCGGCGCCGCTGATCCGATCGCGGTCGCCGCCGGCTATGCCCGGGTCGCCGAAGCCGCGATCGCGATCATCGTCGAGGCGACGGTCGAGGATTTCGCACGGCGTTATGGTCGCGTTCCCGGCAGCGAACTGGTGATCCTTGCGCTCGGTCGGCTGGGCGGCGGGGTGCTGACCCATGCCTCCGACCTCGACCTGATCTATCTTTTTACGGGCGATTATGCCGCCGAATCGGACGGGGCGAAGCCGATCGGGGCCGTGCTCTACTACAACCGGCTCGCCCAGCGGGTATCGGCGGCGCTGTCGGTGCCGACGGCGGCCGGCCCTCTCTACGAAATCGACACGCGGTTGCGGCCATCGGGCACGCAGGGGCCGCTGGTCGTCTCGACGACGGGGTTTTCGGTTTATCAGCGCGAGAGCGCCTGGACGTGGGAGCATATGGCGCTCACCCGGGCGCGGCCGGTGTTCGGCTCGCCGGCGGCGCGCGCCGAAGTCTCAGCGGAGATCGCTGTCGTGCTGGGCGGGGCGCGCCCGAACCACGATCTGATCGCCGACGCCGTCAAAATGCGCGCAGAGATGGCCGCGCACAAACCGCCGATCGGGCCGCTCGATGCCAAGCTGCTCCCCGGCGGGCTGGTCGATCTCGAATTCACCGTTCATGTCGCCCAGCTCCTCCACCGGACCGGCTTCGATCCGAACCTCGCGCAGGCGATCGATCAGCTTGTCGCGGCAGGCATTTTGCCGGCGACGATGCACGAGGCCCATGATTTTCTGACGCGGCTGTTGGTAACCGCGCGGCTGGTCGCGCCCGATGCCCAGCCGCCGCGCCCGGCGACGCAGGTGTTGATCGTTCGGGCGCTCGGGTTCGACGATTGGCCCGCGCTGGTTGCCATGCTCGACGCGACACGGCAGGAGGTGCGCGGATGTTGGCAGGCACTTACCGGGAGGCATGACGATCATGGCGATGGATGAAGGGGCCAAGCTGCCCGATGTCGAACTGACCACGACGAGCGGCGGCAAACTTTCGCTGCACAGCTTCATCGGCAAGCCGCTGGTGCTGTATTTTTATCCCAAGGACGACACGTCGGGCTGCACCCGCGAAGCGCAGGATTTCAGCCAGCATCTCGACGAATTCACCGCCCTCGGCGCGGCCGTACTGGGCGTTTCCAAGGACTCGCCGATCAAGCATCAGAAGTTCATCGACAAATATGATCTGACCGTCGCGCTCGCGACCGACGGGGACAGTACGGCGATGGAAGCGTTCGGGGTGTGGGTCGAAAAGAGCATGTACGGCAAAAAATATATGGGAATCGATCGATCGACGTTCCTGTTCGATGCCGGCGGCCGGCTCGTTCGGTCGTGGCGCCGGGTCAAGGTGCCGGGCCATGCGGTCGAAGTGCTCGAGGCGGTCCGCGCGCTTGGCTGAAGCCGCGTTTCGCCGAATCGACAAATCAGCACCAACGATTCGCGCGGCGAGACCATCCAGCGCCGAATTCAGCCATTTTCTCGAATCGGTTAACTTGGATTGAACGGCTCGCCGTGCTTGGCGTTCGCCTCGCCCCGCGATTGGCCGTCCGCTCTTGCCGAGCCGAAGCCACCTTGCGACACGGATGCGTCGACGCTGCGGAGGGGCTGCGAGCGGGACAGGATGGATTGCGGTTGCCGCCTTCCATCGTCAAATCGCCGGGGATTCATGGGCATCATCACGATTCCGATTACCAGGTACGTCTCTCAGCTGCGGGACAGCTTCAAGACGCGCGATTTCATCTTCCATGACGGTCGCGATCTTCGCCGCTTCAGTGTCGGCGGCAATACGCAGGCTGCGCTCGCCGGGATTGCCTGCGTCACGCTGTGCTTTTCGGCTTATGGTGTCGCCCAGGCTGGGGTCAGCGCGGTCCAGATGAGCGGCATTCTGGCTTCTCCGCAATCGCCCGAGGCGCGGCTCGCCCAGCTTCAGGCCCGTGTCATCAAGATGCAGGCAAAGGTCGCCGCGATCAAACGTGCCGCTGAAGTCCATGCTGCCCGCGTCGATCAACGTCAGGCGCTGATCGCGGCGGCGCTGAGCGGCAAGAGCGACCCGAAACTGGCGCTCACCACCCCGCTGATCGACGCCGAAACGGCAGCGCTGGCAGCCGATATCGTCGCCCCGTTCCGTCGCGTCGAAGACCGCCAGCTCGCGCTCGCCATCAAGGCGCGCCAGATCGTCGAACAACGTTATGCATCTGCCGCCGGCAGCGTCCGCCAGCTCGGCATCGCGCCTGAACGTCTCGCGCCGGCTGCCGGCGGTGTGGGCGGTCCCTATGAGCCGGTCAACGGCAACGAGCCGGTCGCCGAGGCCAACGCCGACGCGCAGTTCCGCTCGCTGTTCATGACCTGGAAGAAGCTCGATACGCTCCAGCATGCGGTGATCTCGATCCCGTCGGCCGAGCCCGTCGCGCAGGTAAGCTTCAGCAGCCGATTCGGCGTTCGCAGCGATCCGTTTCGCGGCACGGCAGCGATGCACGCCGGCGTCGATATCCCCGGCGCGATCGGTACCCCCGTCTACGCGACCGCCGACGGCATCGTGTCGCGCGCCGAGCGCAGCGGCGGTTACGGCAATCTGGTCGAGGTCAATCACGGTCGGGGGATTGCGACCCGTTACGGCCATCTCTCGAAGATCCTCGTCGCCGCCAACACGCGGGTGACACGCGGGCAGGTGATCGCGCTGATGGGATCGACCGGTCGCTCGACCGGCAGCCATCTTCATTATGAAGTGCGGATCGACGGCCAGGCCGTCAATCCGATCCCCTTCCTGCAGGCGAGCGATTATCTGCTGGCGACCCAGGATCGCGCGATCAAGACCGAGGCCGCTGCCATCGGCGGGAGCGATTCGAGCAACTGATTGCGATATGGCCGAAACGGGTGTCGTCCGATCGCGCCAGTTGCCGTCGTCGCTAGAAGCGCCTATCTCGGCGCGATGACGACGCTTGCCTCCGACACCATCGCCCTGACAGAATCGGCGGCCGCGCGTGTGGCCGCGATCGCCGAGCGCCAAGGCAAGCCGGCGATCCTGCGGCTGTCGGTCGACGGCGGTGGCTGTTCGGGCTTCCAGTATAAGTTCGGCCTGGCCGAGACGATCGATGCCGACGACGCAGTCGCGACGACCGGCACGGCGACACTGGTGGTCGATCCAGTCAGCCTCGATCTGGTGCGCGGCTGCTCGGTCGATTTCGTCGAGACCCTGGGCGGCACCGCGTTTCGCGTCGACAACCCCCAGGCGGCATCGGGCTGCGGCTGCGGATCGAGCTTTTCGGTCTGATCGACTTGAAAATCGTCACCTACAACGTCAACGGCATCAAGGCGCGCCTGCCGCGGCTGCTCGAATATCTTGCCGAGCAAGCGCCCGATATCGTCTGCCTTCAGGAACTCAAATCGAGCGACGAGACCTTTCCCGAAGCCGATATCCGCGCCGCCGGATATGGCGCCGTGTGGCACGGGCAAAAAGCCTTCAACGGTGTCGCCGTGCTCGCCAGGGGCGCTGATCCGGTCGAACGGCAGCGCGGGCTGGACGGCGAATCCGACGACGATCACAGCCGCTATCTCGAGGCGGAGGTCGATGGCGTGGTCGTCGCGTCGATCTATCTGCCCAACGGCAATCCCCAGCCGGGCCCCAAATTCGACTATAAGCTGCGCTGGATAGACCGGCTGGGTCAGCGCGCGCGCGCACTGCTCGCCGAGGAGCGACCGACGATCCTCGCCGGCGATTACAACGTCATCCCCAATGACGACGATACCTATTCGGTACACGCGATGCAGGACGATGCGCTGATGCAGCCCGAAAGCCGGGCCGGATTTCGGGCGGTCGCGGCGCAGGGCTGGACCGATGCGTTGCGGACGCGCCATCCGCGTGGCGGCGTCTGGACCTTTTGGGATTATCAGGCGGGCGCGTGGCAGCGCGATGCCGGCTTTCGGATCGATCATCTGCTGCTGAGCCCACAGGCTGCTGATCGCCTGGTCGATGCCGGGGTCGACAAGGAATATCGGGGGCGGGACAAGGCGAGTGATCACGCACCCACCTGGGCAAGCTTTCGCGACGGGTGAACGTCCGAGTTGGGGGGACATGATGCGGGTACTCGGATTTCTGGCGGCGATGGCGACGGCGTCGCTGATCGCGGCCCCGCTGCGTGCCGAAGACAGAGCGTATTGTCCGGCACGCCCCGGGCTCGGGACGCCGCCCTGCACGATCGCACCGGGTCGATTGTCGGTGGAAACCGCGATTGCCGATTGGACGCTCGATCAGGACGCCGGCCAGCGCACCGACAAGATCGTGTTCGCCGACACGCAATTGCGCCTCGGGCTGACCAGTTCGATCGAGGCGCAGCTTGCGTGGACGCCCTATGGCCGTTCCCGCATGCGCGACAAGAGCACGGGCCTGGTGACCCGTCAGGGCGGGGTCGGCGACGTGACGCTCGGGGTGAAGGCCAATTTG
The DNA here is from genome assembly GCA_002281485.1 of Sphingomonas sp. 28-66-16. Lineage (GTDB taxonomy): Bacteria > Pseudomonadota > Alphaproteobacteria > Sphingomonadales > Sphingomonadaceae > Sphingomonas. The sequence continues at coordinate 94,960 of NCGF01000006.1, read as the reverse complement.
CTGCATCCCGACGGCAGCGGCTTTTCGATCGCGGTCAATCCATTCGTCAGTGTGCCGGCTGGCGGCGCGACGCTTGGTGCCGGCGACTGGAGCACCGGCGTGTTACTGCCGATGAGCTATGATCTGGGGCATGCGCTGAGCCTGCAAGTGACGCCCGAGCTCGATGCGGCGGTCAATGGCAGCCGTGCGGGCCGCCACCTCGCCTATAGTGGCGTCGTCGGGCTGGGGCTGGCCGTGTCCGATGCCGTTTCGGGTACGTTCGAGGTGCAGGGGATGCGCGACGACGATCCCGCCGGCGCGACGACCAAGGCCTTTGCCTCGCTGTCGATGGCGTGGATGCCCCGCGCCGATCTGCAACTCGATGTCGGCGCCGTCGCCGGGCTCAACAGCAGCAGCAGCCAAGCAGAGCTTTATCTGGGCATTTCACGACGCTTCTAGAGGCCTTGCGATCCTGCCAACCCCCTTGTCATACCAGACCTGTCTCCGGATCGGCAGGGAACGCCACATTCACGGACGACACGCCAACTTTTGGCATCGTCCCATGACATCTCGATGACGCGATTTGAATAATACAATTATATATCAATGATATAGGTGTTTGGCATTATTAATGCACTGGCACAGTTACGGGCGGACAATGAAGCCGCGCGCAATGTCAGGAGATGCCCCATGATCAAGATCAACCGTTTCGTCAGCAGCGCCTTCTTTGCTGCAACCGGTGGCCTGCTGGTCGCCATTGCCCTGCCGGCGCAGGCGACCAACAAGCCTGCCGCCGAAGCACCGGCGGTCGAAGGCGCACCCGTCAAGGACGAAAACACGCGTGCCGACAAGCGTCGCTATTGCATCGTCGACACCCCGACCGGCTCGCGTATCGCGCGCAAGACCTGCCACACCCGCAGCGAATGGACCGATCTCGGCGTCGATATCCTCGCCAAATGATCGCCGCCGGGGCTCGCCGCCTGGACGGTGCGGCGAGCCCATGGCCCATGTCGCCGCTACAGCGCCTTGTCGTAAAGTTGATAGACGCGGTTGACGTGGCTGTTGATCGCTTCGGCGATCGAGCGCATCCCCTGATTGTCGTCGAGGATCCAGCCGATCTCGCCACGCGTGGCGCCGTAGCGCGCGATCGCAGCACGACGGATATATTCGATCATCATGAAGGCCAATTGGCTTGCCATTCGTGACGATTGCAGCCGTTTAACCACGCCCATCAGCGGCACGCGCATCGTCCGCACTTGCGGCTTGCGCAGCCACCACAACAGCCTTGCCCAGCCGAACGGCAGCAGCGATCCCTTGAGCGGGGCGATCGCTTCGTTGAGATCGGGCAGGGTGATCATGAAGGCGACGGGCTCGCCATCAAGTTCGGCGATGCGGATCAGATCCTCGAACACAATCGGTTTGAGTTTCTTGCCGACATCGGCGATTTCCGGCGGAGTCAGCGGGACGAACCCCCAATTGTCCGACCAGGCATCGTTGAGGATCGCCAGGATGATCTCGGCTTCGGCGGCGAATTTGCTTTTGTCGACCTGGCGGATGACGATGCGCGGATTCTTCTCGCCCGACTGGATGATGCGATTGACGATCGGTGGAAAGCCGGTGGTGATATCGAGTTCGAAGGTCAGCAATTGCTTGACGGGGTGATAGTCCGCGGCTTCGATCCAAGACTGATATTGCGGCGGATGATGGCCCATCATCACGGTCGGCGGATGATCCTGACCCTTGATCAGCAGCCCTGGCTCTTCCCAGATCGACAGACTGACCGGGCCGATCACGCGGGTCATGCCCTGCTGGCGAAGCCAATCCTCGGCGGTATTGATCAGCGCCCGCGCCGTCGTCGCATCGGCGGCATCGAACATCCCCCAGAAACCGGTGCCCGGGCCGAAACCGCGATCGGCCGGCATGTCGAGCGCCAGCGTATCGATATGCGCCGAAATCCGCCCGACCGGCTTGCCGCCGCGCGTCGCCAGGAAAAGCTGGCCGCGGCCATGGCTGAACCAGGCATTCTTCTTCGGATCGATCGTGCCGGCGACCTCCGAGCGGAGCGGCGGGACCCAATTCGGATCGTCGCCGTTGAGCGTGTAGGCGATGTCGATAAAAGCCTTGCGATCGGCATTGCTGCTGACCGGATGCACCGCAAGGGGATTGCTAGCCAAGATGAAGACCCTTTGTCGCCAAGGGCGGTGACGTCCAACCTTCGCGCCGCGATGTCAAGCGGTGGCCGCGGGGGGAGAGTAATCGCCGCAATTTGCCACCATATCGCCACGATCTTTGGGCATTTTCCCACACTATGAACAACACGCTTTTTCTCGATCGTCGGACCTCAGGCGAAACGGCGCCGGCGTCGGCACGGCCGCGTTCGACCCGGATTGCGGACGATATGGCGATGCTGCGCGCAGCGGCGGAGCTCACGCGCGATCTGCATGCGCCGCGCCCGCTGGTATATTGGGCCGATCTCCTGGCGTCGGCGACGATCGGCTATGCCGCGCTGGCTGCCGCGATCCTGATACCGGCGATCGGCTGGGCGCTGCTCGCCGGAGCGGTTGCCGTGCTGGCACTGTACCGTGCCGGCAGCTTTATCCACGAACTGACGCATATCAAGCATAGCGCGGTGCCCGGCTTTCGGCTCGGGTGGAACCTGCTCGTCGGCGTCCCGATGATGGTGCCTTCGTTTCTCTATGAGGGCGTCCACACGCTCCACCATGCCCGCACCCGCTATGGCACCGTCGAGGATCCGGAATATCTGCCGTTGGCGCTGATGAAGCCCTGGACGCTGCCACTGTTCATCGCTGCGTCGTTGCTCGCGCCGGTCGCGCTGCTGTTCCGGTTCGGCGTGATCACCCCGCTTGCGGCGCTCTTTCCAGCGCTGCGCGACACGGTCGTTGCGCGCTATTCGGCACTATCGATCAATCCGGCCTTTGTCCGGCGCCCGCCCGAGGGGCCGCTCGCGCGTCAGTGGCGTTGGCAGGCGGCAGCGTGCAGCGCCTGGGCGATCACCTTGCTGACGCTGGTCGCGACCGGCACCGTTGCGCTGCGCGCTTTTCTGATCTTCCTCGCGGTGGCCGCCGGGGTGGCGGTTATCAACCAGGTCCGCACGCTGGTCGCGCATCTGTGGGAGAATGAAGGGGAAGCGATGTCGGTCACCGCGCAGTTCCTCGATAGCGTTAACGTTCCGCCACCGGCGATGCTGCCTCAGCTCTGGGCGCCGGTCGGGCTGCGCTATCATGCGCTGCATCATCTGCTGCCGGGCCTGCCATATCACGCGCTTGCCGAGGCGCATCGCCGGTTGTCGGCGACGCTGGCTCCCGACTCGCCCTATCATCGGGCGAATTATGCGGGGCTGCCCGGGCTGGTCGATCGGTTGGTGGGCTCGACGATGACCCGCCGGGGGCGCTGAGCTATTCCTCGGTTCTGACGAGCAGCAATTCGCCGATCATCAGAAACAGCAGGAACGGCGCCCACGCCGCCAGAAACGGCGGATAAGCACCCAGATTGCCCATCGCGAGCGCGAAATTGTCGGCAACGAAATAGGCGAAGCCTAGCGACATCCCGATCACCGCGCGCAGAAAGAGCTGGCCCGAACGGGCGAGCCCGAACGCCGCCACGGCGCCAAGCAGCGGCATCAGCACCGATGACAGCGGCCCCGAAATCTTGTGCCACAGCGATCCCTCGAGCGCCTTGGTCGGCCGACCGGCGGCCCCGAGATCGGCAATTGCCTCGCGCAGCGCACCGAACGAGGTGCCGTCGGCGTCGATGTTGGTCAGCGTGAACTGATCGGCCCGCACCCCGCGCGCGACGACGATCGCGCCCATCGGCGTCGTCTTGCCGCTCGCCACCGCAAAGCGCGTCGCAGGTCCGATTCGCCAGCCATCGCCGTCGCGAACGCCCCGCGGCGCGCGAATGATGGCGGCGAGATTGCCGTCTTCGCGATCATAGATCGTCACGGTCGACAGCTTGGCCTGATCGCCTTTGCCCTTGACCTGCCCGACCAGCATCAGGTCTTCGCCGTCGCGCACCCACACGTTCTGGCGATCGCCACGATCGGTGGGCATCGGGCCATATTGCACCTTTTGCCAGCGGTTGAGCGTGGCGGTCGCGCGGGAGACGATCCGGTCGTTGAAGGCAAAGGACAGCATTGCAATCGCCAGACTGGCAACGATCAGCGGCGCGAGCACCTGGTGCGCCGACAGGCCCGAGGCCTTGAGGGCGATCACTTCGCTGTTCTGGTTGAGCGTGGTCAACGTGATAATCGTGCCGAGCAGCACCGAAAACGGCAGGAAGCGCGCGATGATCTCGGGCGTGCGCAGGCTGACATAGCGCCAGATCTGGGCATCGCCATTGCCTGGATAAGTAAGGATCGTGCCCGATTCGCTCAACAGGTCGAGCGCCTGCAGCACCAGCACGAGCGCCGCCAGGATGGCGAGCGTCCGCACCAGAAACATCTTGCCCATATAGAGCGAGACCGTCCGCGACGGGAAGAATTGCGACCGCATCAGGCTTTCTCCCGGTGCCGCCGACGCACCAACCGGGCCAGGCTCGGGCCGATCTTGGCGAAGCCGCGCTCGAGCGCGCCGATCGGCTGGCCGCCGGGGACATAGGCAATCGTGTGGTACATCCAGATCACCAGCGCCGCGAACAGCGCGAACGGCACCCATAAGGCGATGAACGGGTCGATCTTGCCGAGCGAGCCGACCGCTTGGGCGTATTCGTTGACCTTGTGATAGGTGACGATCATGATGATCGACAGGAACACGCCGAGCGCCGAGCTCGATCGCTTGGGCGGCACGCCGAGCGCGAGCGCGAGCATCGGCAGCAGGAACATCGTCGCGACTTCGGCGATCCGGAAGTGAAACGCCGCGCGGCTCGTGTCGCGCTGTTCCATCGATGCATCGGGGCTCCCGCCCAGCCGTGCGAGCTCGGGCAGGGTGAGTTCGAGATTGCGCTCGCCGCGGTTGCGGAAATTTTCCGATTTGGGCAGCGGGATCGGCAGATCATGCGAACTGAAGGTCAGCGTTCGGGGCGTCGCGCTGGCATCGGCGATGCTGATCAGCGTACCGTTGGTCAATCTGAAGATGATCTCGTCGGGGTTGTCGGTGCCCAGGAACTGGCCGCTCGCCGCGGTCACCGCGAGCCAGCCGCCGTTCGGCGTATCCTTGTGGACGAAGATTCCGGAAAGCTTGCGCCCCTGATCCTCGCTGCGTTCGATCCGCACGGTGGCGCCATTGGGAAAATTGGTGAACTCGCCGACCTTGATCGACGCGCCGAGCGCGCCGGTGCGCAATTCGTAACGCAGCCCTTCATAGGCATAGCGCGCATAGGGCTGGACATAGCCGACGATCGCCAGGTTCACGAGCGCGAGCGCGATCGTGTACATATAGGGCACGCGCAACAGCCGGGTGTAGCTCATGCCGACGGCGCGGAGCACGTCGAGCTCCGATGTCGTCGACAACCGGCGGAACGCCAGCAGCACCCCGAGCAGCAACCCGATCGGAATGCCGAGGCCGAGATATTCGGGCAACAGATTGGCCAGCATCTTCCACACCACGCTCACCGGCCCGCCTTCGGTCGCGACGAAATCGAACAGCCGCAGCATGCGATCGAGCACGAGCAGCATCGCCGAAATCACCAGCGTCGAAATTAGCGGCACGGCGATCAGCCGGGCCATGTAGCGATCGATCGAATTCATGCGGAAGGACATGGCCTTGAGGCGTTGGCGGGGCGCCCGAATACGCCCGTCGCCGCCGCTATATCCGCCCGGCTCGTCGGCGTCAGCCATGAAATCGTGCCGCAAGCTTGGGGAGCGGTCCGGTCTCGTCGCCGTGCTGCCCGGTCGCACGGGCGATCGCGTGACCAAGCGCTGCGATCGTGAAGGGCTTGCGGAGCACCTCATGGCCGCCAAACGCCTGGGTATCGCCCGCTTCACCCGCATAGCCGGTCACGAACAGCACGGCGACGTCGGGGAACATCGGCCGCAGCCGGGCGATCATTTCAGGGCCCGTCAGCCCGGGCATCAGCACGTCGCTGATGATCAGCGCGATCGCCGGATCGCCGCGCAGCATCGTGATCGCCGCCGTTGGGTCGCTACAACTGATCGGCCGGTGCCCCAGCGCCTCGACCGCTGCCGTCGTGCTGGCGAGCACGCGGGGATCGTCCTCGACGATCAGGATCGTCAGGGCCTCGCTGGTGACGGCATCGCCGGTTTCGGCGCCGTCGCAGGCGGGCGAGGCGACATCGTCAGTGCCTTCGTAGCGGGGCAGATAGAGCGTGACGGTGGTGCCCCTTGGGCTCGAATCGATCGTGATCTCGCCCTGGGACTGTTTCACGAGCGCGAATATCTGGCTCAGCCCGAGACCGGTACCCTTGCCGACCGGCTTGGTGGTGAAGAAGGGCTCGAACACCCGGTCGAGCACGTCGGTCGAAATGCCGCATCCGGTATCGGTCACCGCGATCGTGACATATTCGCCTGCCGCACAGGCGTTGATCTGCCCTGCATCGAGCCGGCAGCCGCCGGTCCTGATCGTCAGCGTTCCGCGGCCCTCCATCGCGTCGCGGGCGTTGACGGCGAGGTTGAGCAGCGCGTTTTCGAGTTGGTGGCGATCGACGAAGGTACGCCAGTCATGGCCATCGTCGGCGGTGACCACGGTGATGGCATCGCCCAGCGTGCGATCGAGCATGTCGGACATGCCCTCGATCAGATCGCGGGCCCTGATCGCCGCGGGGAGCAGCGGTTCGGCCCGCGAAAAGGCGAGCAGACGCTTGGTCAGCGCGACCGCGCGGTTGGCGCCTTCGGCAGCATTGTCGATATGACGGGCGACGCCGGCGGGATCGTCGATATTGCGCTTGGCGAGTTCGAGCCCGCCCAGAACGACCGCGAGCATATTATTGAAATCATGCGCAATCCCACCGGTAAGTTGGCCGACGGCTTCCATTTTCTGAACTTGCCGGAGCCGCTCCTCGGTCGCGGCGCGCTCCTCGGCCTGTTGCTGAAGTTCGGCGGTCGCGGCGGTGACCGCCCGTTCGAGTTCGAAGGCACGCTCGCGTTCGGCATCGGCCTCGGCACGCGCGACGGCGCGCTGGCCAAGCGCTTCCACGGTCATCCAGCCGAGCAGGATCGCGCCAAGCGCGATCAGAATGCCGAATGCGATCAGCACCGTCGCCGCATCGGTCGACTGTTTGACCGACCGAAGCGCCGCGCTCGTCCGTTCGGCGAGCAGGCTTCGTTCGGTTGCGATGATCTGATCGAGCAGCGTGTTGATCTGGGTGAGCGATTGCGACTCCCGCGCCTGGTAGAAGCGCGACAACGCCTGGTCGTTCTTGCGATAGCGCGTGCTCAGCGCGATCATCCCGAGTTCTTCGCCGCGGGCCCGGTACGCCTTGCGCAGCGCTTCGATCCGGGCGATTTGCTGCGAGCGATCGGCAAAGGCCGATTTGCCGAGCTGATCGAGCTGTGCGCCGGCGAGCTGCCACTGCTCGCCATAGAGGACCCCGAGCCGCCGATCGGCACTGATCACATAGCGCCCGAGTGCGGCTTCGGCACGCGCCGTCGTTGCCGACAGCGACCTGGCGAGCGACATCACTTGGAAACTGTGATCCTGCAATTGAAGCGCCCGGTCACGCTGGCGGGTCGCCTCGCCCAGCGTCAGCATCAGTGCGATCAGCACCGCCGCGCCCAGCAGCGCGGTCACTGCCAGCATCGCGCTCCGCCACGGCCTGTCGCGGTCAGCCAGCCGTGCCGCGTTCGGATCAGGTTCGGTCATGCCGGGCGACCCTAGTCGCTGCGGACAAGCGGGGGAAGCGAAAGGGGGCGTTAGTCGATCGCAGCCACAGCACGGCCTGCCAGTTCGAACATCGCCAGGATCGCGGCCACCTGATCGGCGCTATGTTCGGCGCACAGCGAGCAGCGCAGCAGGAACGTGCCGGCAGGCGTCGCCGGCGGGCGCGCCATGTTCACATAGATGCCACCTTCGAGCAGCGCCTGCCACATCATGATCGCCTGCGCCTGATCCTCGAGGATCACCGCGACGATCGCCGATTGCGGGGTTTCGGTGCCGAGCTTGAAACCCATCGCGCGCAGGCCGTCATGCAGCGCGCGCGCATTCTCCCACAGATGCTGGCGCTTGTTGTGCGCGTGCATCAGCTTGCGGATCGAAGTCTCCGCTGTCGCCACCACCGAGGGTGGCAGCGAGGCCGTGAAGATATAGGGGCGGCAGACCATCCGCATCGCTTCGAACTTGGGATGGTTGGAGACGCAGAAGCCGCCGACGGTGCCGACCGATTTGGAAAAGGTGCCGATCACGAAATCGACGTCGGCGCCGAGATCGAGCCCCTGATCCTCATAGACGCCGCGGCCATGCGTGCCGAAAAACCCCATGGAATGGGCTTCGTCGACCAGCACCATCGCGCCGTGGCGCCGGGCGACCGCGACCATTTCCTTCAGGGGCGCGATGTCGCCGAGCATCGAATAGACGCCTTCGAGCACGACGAGCTTGCCGGCCTCTGCGGGCAGGCGGCCGAGCCGCTTGTCAAGATCATCGACCGAATTGTGGCGGAAGCGGACGATTTCGGCGTTGCCCAGCGCGCAGCCATCATAGATCGAGGCATGGCTGTCGGCGTCGAGGATGATGTATTCGCCCTTGCCGGCGAGCGTCGAGATGATCCCGAGATTGGCCTGATAACCGGTCGAAAACACCATTGCTGACGAGGCGCCGTAAAATTCCTTGAGCGCGTCTTCGGCGGCGATATGATCGCGGAACGTGCCGTTGAGCATGCGGCTGCCGTTGGTGCCCGAGCCGAACTGATCGAGCGCATCCTTGCCCGCCTGGATGACATCGGGATCGAAGGTCATCCCCATATAATTATAGGTGCCGACGAGGATCGTTTCCCTGCCCTTGATCATCGCGACGGTCGGCGATTTCACTGCGTCCATCACGATCGCGAAGGGATCGCGCACGCCGCTGTCGACCAGCGCCTGGCGCTCGGCGATCAGCGGATCGAACTTGCTGAACAGATCATGTTCGGGGGCGACCGTCTCGGCTTCGATCGGCAAGGCATGCGCGGTGGCGGCGGCTTCGGTCATGCGATCAGCCCTTCAACTTGACGACGGCATCGATCAGCTGGCCGACGGTCTCGATCTCGGCCTGCATGTTCATCGTGATGATGATGTCGAACTCGTCTTCGATGTTCGCGACGAAGTCCATCACGGTCAGACTGTCCCATTCCAGATCGGTCTGGAAGCTGGTCGCCTCGGTGAGCGCGACGCCCTTTTTGTTGAAGGGCTCGATCAGATCGGTGATCGTTGACGAAATGGTGGCGCGATCGCTCATCGAATGTCCTTAGCGGGGTCGATGCGGCCTTGCCTAGCGAATGCGGCGAATAATTGGCAATCGCGCGACCGCCGTGTCACCTTGACCAGATGGAAACCGCCGAGACCCCGCGCCGCTTCGCGCCCAATGCCATCCATATGGTGCGCACCACCGAGATGATCCACGTCCAGCTGAGCCAGATGGCGGATCAGAAAGCGAGTATCCTGATGGGGGCGAGCTTCGTCACCTTCACGATCATGATCAATCAGGGCCGTTCGGGGACACCGCCGCTGCCACTGCTGATCCTTGGCCTGTTCGCGTTCGGCAGCGCGGTGATGACGGTGCTCGCCATCATACCGAAGACGCGGATGCCGGCGGGTGTCCCGCTCAACCTGCTGTTCTTCGGCTCTTTCACCCAGCTGTCGCAGGATGATTTCGTCGATCGGATGATCGAAACGATGGCCGATGAGGAGACGATGCTGCGGGCGATGGCGGTCGATCTGTACGGCAACGGTCAGGTGCTTCAGCGCAAGAAATATCGCCGGCTGGAGCTCGCCTACAAGGTGTTCCTGACCGGGTTGATCGTGTCGGCGCTGGCGTTCGTCGGCCAGCATATTCGATAGCGGCGCCGCTCAGAGCAGCTCTTGCGCCCGATACCAGGCGACGGTCTCGGCCAGACCGTCGCGGGTGGGAATCTGCGGCTGCCACAGCGCCGGATCCGGGCGCCGCAAGGGATCGACCGTCCAGTCGGGGTGGCACATATAACCGACGCGGTCCGGCGTCAGCCGCGCATCGGCCCCGCGCAGCGCGCCGTCGATCCGCGCCGCGAGCGACAACAGCGGACGGGGCAGGGCGATCGGCGTGACTCGCTTGCCGACGGCCTTGCCGATCGCATGGCCAAGGAAATCGGCATGGCTCCAGCCGCCGGGGGTGCCGTCATCGGGCTCGAGCACGCCGCCGTAAGCGGCGTCGGCCGCGAGGGCGAGGAGCAGCCGGGCGAGATCATCGACATGGATCACCGCCATCCGGCCTGCCGGCGGGGTGAAGGCGACGCCCCAGCGCGCGACGCGGAAGGTGTCGAGCATCTCGAGATCGCCGGGGCCGTAGACGGCGGGCGGGCGGACGATCACCGCCGAGGGCAATGCCGCGCTGCAGACGAGCTGTTCGGATTCGGCCTTCGACCAGCCATAGTCCGACAGCGCGGGCGCGCGCGCGGCGAGCGAAGAGACATGGACGAAGCGGTCGACGCCGGCGCCGAGCGCGGCGGCGACGATCGCCCGCGTCCCGTCGATATTGCCCACGGTAAAGCCGGCGCGGTCGGGCGCCCTGACGACGCCGGCGACATGGATGACGGCGTCGGCCCCATCGACCAGCGTCGCCAGTGCCGCGGGGTTGTCGAGCGCCCCTTCGATCCAACTGACGCCGGGCTCTGCAGCCTGGCGGCGACGGGTGAGCGCGCGGACCTCGTGGCCGGCCTCGACCGCGAGCGCGATCAGGCGCCTGCCGACAAAACCGGTGCCGCCGGTCAGCGCGACGATCACAGCAGCGCCATCTGATTGCGATGGACCAGCGCCGAACGCGGCGCATAGCCGAGGATCGCGGCGTGATCCTCGCTGCGCGTGCCGCACAAACGAGCCGCATCATCGGCATCATATTCGCTCAGCCCACGCGCCACGACGCCCCCGTCGGGGCCCAGGATCGCGACGAGATCGCCGCGCCGAAATCGCCCGGTGACACTGAGGGCGCCGGCGGCGAGCAGGCTCTTGCCATCCGCCAGCGCCCGCGCGGCGCCGGCATCGATCGCGATCTGGCCGCGCGCGGTCAGCCCGCCGGCAAGCCACGCCTTGCGCGCATTGGCGGTGCGTTCGGGAACGAACAGCGTGCCGCGCCCACTGTCGGCGAGGCGCGCCAGCGGGTGATCGACTCGGCCCGAGGCGATGGCGAGGGCGACGCCCGCCCCGGTGGCTATCCGCGCGGCGGCGATCTTCGATGCCATCCCCCCCGATCCCATCCCCGATGACGAGGCGCCGTTCGCCATCGCGTCGATCGCGGCGTCGATCCGCTCGACCCGCTCGATCAGCGGCGCTTCGGGATGGGTGAGCGGGTTGGCGGCATGGAGGCCGTCGACATCGGACAGCAGCACCACGCCCTGGGCGCCGGCGGCCTGGGCGACGCGCGCGGCGAGCCGGTCGTTGTCGCCGAAGCGTATTTCCTCGGTGGCGACGCTGTCATTCTCGTTGATCACCGGAACGACGCCGAGCGTCAGCAATCGGTTGAGCGTCGCCGAGGCATTGAGATAGCGCCGCCGATCCTCGAGATCGTCGAGCGTCACCAGCATCTGCGCGGCGGTGAGCCCTTCGGCGCCGAGCAGTTCGGCCCAGATCTGGCTGAGCGCAATCTGCCCGGTCGCGGCGGCGGCCTGCGCATCCTCGAGGCTGGCGCGGCCTCCTTTGGCGAGCTTGAGACGCCGCGCGCCGAGCGCGATCGCGCCCGACGACACCACCGCGATCTGCTGACCCGCCTGAACCCGCGCGGCGATATCGGCGGCCAAAGTGGCCAGCCAATCGCGCCGAACCTGCCCATCCGGTGTGACGAGCAACGACGAGCCGACCTTGACGATCAGCCGCGGGCAATTCGCCGGGGAAAAATCCATCAGCCGTGTGAACCGATCAGTCGCGGCGTCCACCACAAGGCCGCGCCGACCAGCGCTAGATTGGGCCCCCACCACGCCGGGTCGAAATCACTCGTCAGCGCCCAATAGGAAACCGCCATCAGCCCCGCGCAAAAGGTAAGCGCTAGTGATATGAGCGCATAGGGTCGCCAGCGCGGGTCGCCCTGACGCGCCATCCGAACGGCGAGCAGGCCAGTCAGCGCAAAGGCAAGGTCGATTGGCGCGAACGACCAGTTCCACGCATCAACGTGCGGGGTGCCATAGCCCGCATACATGGCTTCCTTTGGCAAATGCAGCAGGCCAAAGCACCCAAGCGCCGCAATGCCCCAATAGAGCAGCATGCTGCCGTCGATCAGCTTGAGTGTCAGCGGAAGGCCGTGCGGCATCGTCAGATCGGTGACCATTCCGCTGCCTCTTCACTGTCGCCCTCGGCGGGTGCCGCCTCCAGCGGGCCGATCGCCTCGACCAGCCGGTCGAGCACCGCCTCGATGCCTTCGCCGCCGGCGCCGGACAGCAGCATCACCTCGGCCTTGCTCGCGCGCTTCAATTTGGTCGCCAGCTTCTTGAGCTCGGCGGCGGGCAGGGCGTCGATCTTGTTCAGGCCAATCACCTCGGGCTTGTCGATCAGGTCCGCGCCATAGGCTTCGAGTTCTCCACGAACGATCCGGTAGTTTTCCACAGGGTTATCCTCGGTTGCATCCACAAGGTGGAGCAGCACCTTGCAGCGCTCGATATGGCCGAGGAAGCGATCGCCGATCCCCGCGCCATCCGCCGCACCCTCGATCAGGCCGGGGATGTCGGCCAGCACGAATTCGCGGTTGCGGTGGCTGACCACGCCGAGCTGTGGGCGCGTGGTGGTGAAGGGGTAATCGCCGACCTTGGCATTGGCGTTGGTCGTCGCGTTGATGAAGGTCGATTTGCCCGCATTCGGCAGGCCGACGAGTCCGGCATCGGCGAGCAGCTTCAGCCGCAGCCACACCCATCCCTCGTCGCCTGGCCAGCCGGTGCCGTGCTGGCGCGGGGTGCGGTTGGTGGAGGTTTTATAGCTGGCATTGCCGCGCCCGCCATCGCCCCCGCGCATGAAGACGGTGCGCTGGCCGGGCACGGTGAAGTCGGCCAGCACATGCTCCTTGTCCTCGCTCAGCACCTGGGTGCCGACGGGCACGCGGATGATCAGGTCCTCGCCGCCCGCGCCGGTGCGGTTCTGCCCGGCGCCGCCCTTGCCGCGCGGGGCGCGGAAATGCTGGGTGTAGCGAAAATCGATCAGGGTATTGAGGCCGGCAACGGCTTCGAAGATGATGTCGCCGCCCTTGCCGCCATTGCCGCCATTGGGGCCGCCATATTCGATGAATTTTTCACGGCGAAACGCGACCGCGCCGGGGCCACCGGCGCCCGAACGGACGAAAATCTTGGCTTGATCGAGAAAATGCATCGCCGTTCTCTAGCGCAATGCCGCATTTTATCCAGTCGTCAGCAACGGCTCTCTATGTTCCGAGCAACAATTCATTGACGTCCGGCGCCGACGCGCCTGTCGAGGCTGCTGCCTCGGCAATCAGCGCTGTGCGGTTCGCACCGCTGACTTTGCGGTCACGCGCCACAATGTGTTGCCGGCATCGTCTGCGACGAGCAGCGCACTGCGCCCATCGACGGCGACTCCGACAGGGCGACCATGCGTCTCGCCATTGCCGGTGAGGAAACCGGTAAGGAAATCCTGCGCCTTGCCGCTCGGCTTGCCGCCCGAAAAGGGCACGAACACGACCTTTTAGCCGTTCAGCGTATAGCGATCCCAGCTGCCTTGTTCGCCGAGAACGCGATCGGGAACGGGACCAGCATGGCGTGCAGCGGGTGCCCGAAGAGAGCGGCCGTCGATCGCGGCGCCGGGGACGCATCGAGCTCGGAACGGGTGGGATCAGTCATGCCTAATATACCGTCGCCGCAGCGATTTGTTCCTGATCACGCCACGTCAATCGGTTGTCGGCGTATGCCCGGCTGCCAGTTGCTGCGTCGCCAGTTCGCGGGCTGCGCTGCGCGGCAGACCCAGCGCCTTGGCCATCGGCCCGCCCAGCAGCGCGTCTCCCAGCGCCATCAGCACCAGCGACAGCGTCTGTTCATGGATCGATCCGGCGAAACCGTCATCATCCTCGGCAAGCTGATCGACCAGGCGATGGATCGCCTCCAGGATCGGATCGAGGGCGTCGTGATTGCCCGACAGGATCATCCAGCTGGCCAGCGCGCCGGCCCCTTCCTTCCCGAACGCGTCGAAGGTCAGGTCGACCACTTCGCGCGGGTTGTGATCGGTCGTTCGGGCGCGCACCACCGCATCGGCGATCTTGCCGACGATGCCATCGGCCATGCTCGATATCAACGCGCGCTGCAGCCCGGCGGCCGAGCCGAAATGATGGAGGAGATTGGCATGGGTGCGACCGATGCGCGCCGCGACGGCCTTGAGCGTTACCGCCTGCGGACCGAATTCGAGCAGCAGCGCGCGCGCCGCATCAAGGGCATTGTCACGGGATTCTTCAGGGGAGAGGCGGCGGCGAGCTATTGACACGAGTGTAAGTAATGCCTATTGACAGGAGTGTAAGTCATCATGGCCGACTCAACTGTTCGGAGGTTTTCTTGGCGAAAGCAACTACTCCCGCCGATCTGACGATCACGCCGCGCGACATTCGCTTTGGGCGCGGCCAGAAAATGGGGCGCTGGTGGCTCAACAATGATCCCTATGCGACGGCCTTCTTCAACGCCTTGTCGGTGACCTTTCCCAAGGGCGAGGGCTATTTCATCGACAGCGTCCGCGCGTTTCGCGAAGGTACGCCGCCCAAGCTGGAGCGCGAGATCAACGCCTTCATCAAGCAGGAAGTGATGCACACCCGCGAGCATGTCGCGTTCAACCGGCATGTCACCGATCAGGGCTATGACGTGACGCTGCTGGAACAGCACATCGACGCGGCGCTGGCGCTGACCAAGGGGCGGCCGATGATCGCCAATCTCGCCGCGACGATGGCGCTCGAACATTTCACCGCGATCATCGCGCATGAACTGATCGCGACGCCGGCGCATCTGGCGGGCGGCGAGGCGCAGCCGGCGGCCCTGTGGCGCTGGCATGCCGCCGAGGAGATCGAGCACAAGGGCGTCGCTTACGATACCTGGCTCCACGCCACCCGCAATTGGCCGCGCTTCAAACGCTGGCGGGTCAAGGCGATCGTGATGCTGCTGACGACGTGGAAATTCTTCGACGGGCGGCGGCGCGGCATGCTCGAACTGCTCCGGCAAGACGGGCTGACCGGGCCGGTCGTCTGGGCCAGGCTCGCCTGGTATGTGTTCGGCAACCCGGGCATGGGCCGCAAGGTGATGGGCGCTTGGTTCTCTTTTTTCCTGCCCGGATTTCACCCGTGGAATAATGACGACCGCACACTGATCGCGCGCGCCGAGAGCGACTATGCGGCGGCAGTGCTGCCGCACGGCGAGCGGGAATTGGCGGCGGCATGATCGAGCGATTGCTCTCCGCCCGCTTGGGCTGAGCCTGTCGAAGCCCTGTCCTTCTTTTCGCCGGTTGAGAAAATCGGCAAGCTCAGCGCGAAGGGAGAGTGACGTCGCTCGGTTTCATGCCGCCATACGCTCCGGGTCCTCACACGATCCTTCCTCGCCAATCAGATCCCGTTCGAGCGTCGCGCACGGCTTGTCGATGCCGAGCGCAAGACAATGCCGCATCTCGACGCCCGTGTTGCGGAAGCCGAGCTTGGCAAGCACCCGGCCCGAGGCGGGATTGTCGATGAAATGCCCCGAATGAAGCCTGCGCAATCCCATGGCGTGGCGGGCGATGCCCAGCATCGCGAAACCGGCCTCCGTGGCATAGCCGCGTCCCCAGGCATCCGGGGTTAGCCAATAGCCGATCTCATGGCCGCCCTTGTCGCCGTCGGGATGAATGCCGATGGCGCCGATCAGGCGCGGGCAGGCACCCTCATGCGCCAGGATGTGCAGCACGACATCGCCCCGACTCTGCGACCGCTGCAGCCAGTCGATGGCATGCTCGAGCGTATAGGGCCATGGCAACCGAGCCAGCCTGAATGCCACCGATTCATGCGCGATCGCCTCGGCGAGTGCGGGGGCGTCTTCCGGCCAGCCAGGCCGCAGCGTCAATCTTGGTGTCCGAGCGAACATGTTACTCTCCTCGTCGGTCAGCCAGCCGCTCGCACGCCCCCATGACGTGTTCGCGACAAAGCTGTTGAGGGAGCAAGAAAAAAGGGAGCCTGGCTGACCCGGCTCCCTTGTTTGGCTGGTTCCTTGGTGAAAGGAACCCCGGATCACCCTGGTGGGCAACCCGGCTGGTTACCCGATGTTATTCGGCGGCAATCGCCATCTCTGCCGGGGCTACCGAGCAGAAGGTACGGCCGAGTTTGCCCGCGTGGAACTCCACGCGGCCCTCGACGAGCGCGAACAAGGTATGATCCTTGCCGATGCCGACATTGCGGCCGGGATAGAATTTCGTTCCGCGCTGGCGGACGAGGATGTTGCCGGGGACGACTTCCTGTCCGCCGAACTTCTTCACGCCAAGGCGGCGGCCGGCGGAATCGCGACCGTTGCGCGACGAGCCGCCTGCTTTCTTATGTGCCATTGTCTATGCTCCTCGTATCTCGTCTTACGCCTGCGCCGCCGGGGCTTCCGCCTCGGTGGGGGCGGGGGCAGCTGCCTTCTTCGCCTTGGTCTGCTTCTCGGCCGCGCCGATCGCCGTGATCTTCAGGATCGTGTGCTGCTGGCGATGGCCGTTGCGGCGACGATAATTGTGGCGGCGACGCTTCTTGAAGACGATGACCTTCTCGCCCTTCGCCTGCGCGATGATCTCTGCGGCGACGGTGAGCCCGTCGGTCGATTTCAGATCGCCGCCCTCGCCCGCGAGCAGCACGTCGCTCAGCGTGATCGAATCGCCAGCTTCGCCGTCGAGCTTCTCGACGACGATCTTGTCTCCTGCGGCAACGCGGTACTGCTTGCCGCCCGTGCGCACGACTGCGAACATGGCCCCGGTCATATCTAAACTGTCACTTTCCAATAGATCAGCCCACGCTCGGTTCAACCGGCGCGGAAAGAGGGGCCAGCTATGCCAACCCGCCGCCGCTGTCAAGTTGCCCAAGGCCCCGAGGCGGCCGACAATGCTTTGTTGCAAAGCAGCAACAGCGACGGAACAATCGTCACCGCCACCCTTGTTGCACCATTGTTACAAAACGCCATGTGCTTATGTTTTTAAATTGTTCGGGGGCTCGCGGACGCTCCAGTCAACGGGGACGATAAATGATGCAACGATCGATCTTTTCACAGCTTTCGGTATCTGCTTCGGCGCTGGCGATGTTCGCGGCGCTGCCCGCCTATGCCCAATCGGCGCCGGCCGCCGACGAGCCCGCAGCGCCTGGCGATACGATCGTCGTCACCGGCAGCCGCTTCGCGACGCGCACGGTGGCGCAAAGCCCGGTGCCGATCGACGTGATCGGCGGTGAGGAGCTGCAGGCGTCGGGCTATACCGAGACCAACAAGGTGCTCAATCAGCTGGTGCCTTCGTTCAACTTCCCGCAGCCCTCGCTTACCGACGGTACCGATTCGCTGCGACCGGCGACGCTGCGCGGCCTCTCGCCCGATCAGACGTTGGTGCTGATCAACGGCAAGCGCCGCCATTCCGCCGCATTGCTCAATCTCAACGGCTCGGTCGGGCGCGGGTCATCGGCGGTTGATCTCAACGAGATCCCGCCGATCGCGATCGATCGCATCGAAATCCTGCGCGATGGCGCGGCGTCGCAATATGGGTCGGATGCGATTGCCGGCGTCATCAACCTCCAGTTGTCGCGCAAGACCGGCGTCAGCGCGTCGGTCACCTATGGCGCGTACAATTCGGTGATGCCGGGTGTCAGCCAGGCGACCGGCGTCGCGGTCGGCCCCACCGGCCTGCCGATCGTCGCCGTCGCCGGTGGCGGCGGCAACGACATTCTTCAGCTCAACACCACCGGCAAGGACCGCGAGGTGCATGACGGTCAGACGCTGACGCTGGCGACCCGGCTCGGCCTGCCGGTCGGCGATCGCGGCTATTTCGTGTTCTCGGCGCAATTCCGCGATCGCGATCCCACCAATCGCAGCGGCGCCGATCCCCGCCGCCAATATGCAACGATCGGCGATCCGCGCGAGCTGACGATCAACCGCTACAACCACCGCTACGGCGACGGTAAGGCAACCGACTATAATATCTTCATCAACGCCGGCTACGAGCTGACCCCCGATGTTGAGGCCTATGCCTTTGGCAGCTACGGCCAGCGCGACGCCAATGGCGCCGGTTTCTTTCGGCGCAGCAACGATGCCCGCAACCGCGATTTCGCGGCATCGACGACGACCTTCGTGCCCTTTTATCCCGATGGTTTCCTGCCGCTGATCGACAGTGATATCCGCGATGTCTCGGGCGCGATCGGCGTCAAGGCATCGCTCGGCGAGTGGACCGCCGATCTGTCGCTGGTCTATGGTTCGAATCGCCTTGATTACGGCGTCGAGAGCAGTTTCAATACGTCGCTCGGAGGGATCGCCAGCCCGCGCAAGTTCGATGCCGGCGGCCTGTCGCTGGGCCAGCATGTCCTCAACCTCGATTTCTCGCGCAAGCTGGATTTGAGCTTCTTCAAATCGGTCGGCATCGCGTTTGGCGGCGAATACCGGACCGAGAATTTCAAGATCCGCGCGGGCGAGCCGACCAGCTATATCAACGGCCCATTCTCGGCAGCCCCCTTCAACGCGTCGGGCGGGTCGCAGGTATTTCCCGGTTTCCGTCCGAACAATGCGGTCGATGCGACGCGCAGCAACTGGTCGGGCTATGTCGAGCTCGATACCGACATCAACGACCAGCTGACGCTGCAGCTGGCCAGCCGTTATGAAAATTACTCGGACTTCGGCTCGACCTTCAACGGCAAGGCGGCCGCGCGCTATGAGCCATTCAAGGGGGTCGCGATCCGCGGCTCGATCTCGTCGGGCTTCCGCGCGCCGAGCCTCGCGCAGCAATTCTTCGCGACCACCTCGACCAACAATACCGTCGTCAACGGGGTGGCCCAGCTGATCGAGGTCGGCACCTTCCCGGTCAGCGACCCGGTCGCCCGCGCGCTTGGGTCAAAGCCGCTGCGTCCCGAGAAGGCAACCAACATCGCCGGCGGCATCGCGCTCGATCTCATCCCCGGGCTGAGCCTCACCGCCGACTATTACAACATCGAAATCCGCAACCGGATCGTGCTCACCGAAAACCTCACCGGTGGCGCGGTCGTTGCGCAGCTTCAGGCGGCCGGGATCAACAACGTCACCTCGGCGCGATTCTTCGTCAACGGCGTCAACACGCGCACCCAGGGCGTCGACATTATCGGCACCTATCGCGTCCCCGAATTCGGGCTGGGCAAGTTCCGCCTGACCGCCGGCTACAATTATAACGAGACCAAGATCACCAGCCGCGCGGCGCTTTCGATCCCGACGCTGACCAATTCGGTGCTGTTCGGCCGCACCGAAAGCTTCCGTCTCACCGACGGCCAGCCGCGCAGCAAGATCAATCTCGCGGTCGACTGGACGCTGGGCGATCTAAGCCTGACGGCGCGGACCAACCGCTATGGCAAGGTGAGCAGTGCCGCCTCTAGCGGGGTGACGGTCACCAACGGAACGGTCAACATTCCCGCGCTCGGCACCCAGACGGGCGATTTCACCCTGACGCCGAAATGGATCACCGATTTCGAAATTCGCGGCAAGATCTTCAAGAATTACGAACTCGCCGCCGGCGTCGACAATGCCTTCGACGTCTATCCCGATCGCCTGCCGATCGCTGCCGGCTTCACGCCGAACAGCTATTTCCTGCCCTATTCGAGCCTGTCGCCCTATGGGTTCAACGGCCGGTTCGTCTATGTCCGCGGCTCGATCAACTTCTGATCGCGCCGCCGCCGCCGGATAGAGAAAAGGAGGCCGCGCTGGCCTCCTTTTTTATGCGCCGATCGCGGTCCAGGGCAGGGTGGTCCTAGTGGCGATGCTCGCGGCGCAGCCGGTAGCGGCCGTCGGCATAATCGGTAAAGAGCCCCGAGATCGCGGGATGGTCGACCGGCTCCTCGCTCTCGTCGAGCACCAGATTCTGCTGGCTGACATAGGCGACGTAGCTGCTCTCCATATTCTCGGCGAGCAGGTGATAGAAGGGCTGGTCCTTGCGCGGCCGAATGTCGAGCGGGATCGCATCATACCATTCCTCGCTGTTGGCGAAGATCGGATCGACATCGAAGATCACCCCGCGGAAATCGAACAGCCGATGACGCACGACATCGCCGATCGCGAAATTGGCGTGCGCGATCGCCGGCAGCACGATGCTGGTGTCGGCGGGAATATTGGGGATGTGCGAGCGGTGCATTGGCTCAATCTAGTGGCTGTTGCGCCGCACACAAGCGGAGAACGGTGCGTAAACCGGGGATGGGCGCTTGAACCCGCCGAATGATTGGGCTAGAGGCCCGCGCTCGGTCGATCGGTGACACGGCTTTTCGAGCCTTTGGTGTCATGCGAATTCCCTCGCGGAGAGGTGCCAGAGTGGTCGATTGGGACGGTCTCGAAAACCGTTGTGCCCGTAAGGGTACCGTGGGTTCGAATCCCACCCTCTCCGCCATTCGCCAGATCAGCAGAAGGTGCGATCTGGCGCGTCAGCTTGGCGTTCAGGCGATGTTACCGCCCGGCATTGCCGGATGGCGCGAGATTGCGTTTGAAGAACCGGGCTGTGGCTCGCCACAACTCGGCTCTGGCGCGGGCGATGAACGGTGCCTCGCCGCCGTTGGCAGTATAGTCGGCAACCGGATCGGACCCAGGGCCGGCCAGCGCATGACCGGCTCGTTCAAATACCAGCGACACCGTGGGCAGCCCGGCGTCGGCGCGTTCACGCACAATCGCTTCCGCCATTTCGGCCGAAGGCCAGATGCGGTCGTCGCGGCCGCCAGCGACCAGTAGTGCCCCTGTGTAGCGCTCGAGCGGAATGCGCGCGGCGGCAATGCGTTCGGGGTAGGCGGCGCGCCCGGCGCGGTGAGCGCGAACGAGCTGCATCGGTTCACCGCGCGACAGGCGGGCAAATTCAAGGTCAATGCCCAGATAGGGCACGAAGGCGAGCGAATGCCCCTCGAACGCAAACGAGGATGTTCGCGCGCTATCCTTGCCCCAGCCTTCCCACACGACATCGCTGGGCACGATCAGCGCCACTGCCCTCAGCCAGTCATAATGGGCAGCGGCGATCGCGGCGAACTCCGCACCCTTGGAAACGCCCCAAAGGCCGATCGCCGCTGCATCGGCGCGCGGCTGGTGGCGCAGCCAGTCGCGCACCCTGGCCAGCCGGTCGACGGCAATGTTTGTGAAGCTTTCGGGCAGGCCGGCGATGCGGCCGACCTGCCCCCGCGCTGGCGCATAGTAAGGCAGACCGACGACAAAATATCCCTGCGCGGCGAACAGCGGCGCCATCGCGCGTGCGGTTTTGTCGCCGCCTTCGGACCCGCCAAGCACGATCACAACCGGATGCCTCTGGTTGTCGGCCGGTCGGGTAATGAATGCACCGGGAAAGGGGGCGGTCTCGGTCGTCAGAGTCTGCGGGTCCGGACCGATACGCGCTTCTGCCTGCGCGATGATGGCATCTCCGCTGCGGGCCCGGATCGTGACATGGCCTGCCATCGGCGCCGGCGCAGCGGGATCGAGCGAGCGTGTTGCCGACCAGAACAGGCCCAGCGGATCGACCTCCCGATAGTCGCCCGCCAATGGCGCCAGCGTCGCCGTGTCGACCTCGCCCGACGCGTCGGCTCGAAACAGCGCTGCGCCGGTCAGTATCATCCCGGCGCTCGTCGCCCGAAATGTTTCGAGCGTCACCTGATCACCCGGGGCCAGGCCCGTCAGGCGGACCGGCCCGGGGTCTGGAACGGACAGGTCCGCCGGAACCGACAGCTCCGGCTTGGCGACGGCTGGCGCGGCAACCGCGAGCAGCAGGACAACAAACAAGACACGGCACGGCATCGCACGTCGCATGGACAATCTCCTTCGGTTTGTCCGAGCGGCGTGCCACCGGGCGCGACGAACGCTTGCAAAAAGCCGTGAACGGCAAGCAATCGCCGTTGAACGCGCTTCTCAGACGACGAACGAACGCAGCTTCTGGGCGCCGGTGCGGCTGACATCGATCGAATCGCCATTGGCCATGTGGGCGGTCATGCGGCCGCCACCAGCGGGCTCGACCCGTTCGAGATGATGGAAGTTGATGATCGTCGATCGGTGGACGCGTAGGAAGCTGGCCCGGTCGAGCCGGCTCTCGAATTCGCCCAGGCCCATGCGCACCAGATGCCGGCCGCGAAGCGTGGCCACTTCCGAATAATCCTGCGCGCCGGTGATCGACACGATCTCTTTCACTTCCACCGGCCGCATTTCTTCCCCATCCCGGGTCAGATAGCGTTCGAGCGGCTCGGGCGACGTGACGAACTGGATGGTGGCGGCTTCGCGACCACCTCGGATCGCGTAACAGATCGCGGCGACTAGCGCGTAGAGGACCAGTCCCTGAAACACTTGCCAGACAAAGCCCGGTCCCGAAAATCCCTCGACCGCGAATGTCCCGCCGCGCAGGCCGCGACAAAAGGCGAGCAGGACGATCACGGTTGCGTACCAGGTGGTGGCAAACGCGACAGCCAGCAGCGGATGCAGCAGCATTTGCACCCTGACGCCAAGCAGCATCAGGTAGCTTTTTAGAATGGCACGTGTGGCCGCCGCCAGCAGCGACAAGGGCATGACATTTGCCACCGCCGTCAGCATCGCATCGCCAATCGTCTGTCCAGAGGCGGCTACAAATACGAACGTGTACAAGGTCCACAGCAGGCACGTTCCGCCCAGCCACAAAATCGTCGCACCAGGCGGCGTCACCCTCGACGCCATGTCCTTTGATTCGAAGAAGCGCGACGGGTCGACTCTCGTGCTCATCGCGCATTTAGTGCCATAGCGAATTCACAGTGACCATCTCCGTCGTGGATGGTCCGCCATTTCAGGTTGATTCGGCAGTGATCGTCGACGCGCGAAGCTCCTAATCGGACTCCCGGATCAGAGCGAGCGACACCCGCGCGGCAGCGTCAATCGATGCTGCCGACATAGCCCATGTCCGTCGGATCTTGCCGATCCGCCCATTTCAGGCGGCGCTTGGCTTCGCGCACGGCAGCCGCGACTTGGGGACGCGTGCCGGCCCAGGCGTCGCGGCGGCAGGCTCGAATCGTCGACCGGAGCGAGAGGTTGCGTTCGTCGTCGGGTCGCCCGCAGACCGTATCGAGGCTCGCACGAATGCGCCGGTTGAGCAGCCGGCGGCCCGCCATGGTGGTGAGATCGAGCCCGGTAAAATCGACGCGGGCGGTTCGCTGGGGTTCGCTACCGTCGAGCGGGACTTGCGGCTGATCCACCCCGTCGGACACGGGGAGGGCGCGATTATCCGCGCCGAACGCGGCGACGCGGCGTGGCGGCGATTCGGGCCATTGAATGGGCGCGGCGAGCCGGCGCTGCGCTCTCGCGACGGCGGCGGCGACTTGCGGCCGTGTCCCGGCCCAGGCGTCGCGCCGGCAATCTTCGATGATCGACCGGAGCCGCAAATTGCGTTCGTCATCGGGCCGACCACAGACCATATCGAGACTGCGGCGAAGGCGCCTGTCCAACAATTCGCGGCCTTTGTCGGTAGTTAGATCGAGTCCGCCAAAGTCGACTTGGGTTCGGCGCGGCTCGGTCCCGTCGAACGCGTCATGATAAGCATAAGCGGCGAGGGCGGCGCCGAAGAGAATTACGAAGAGGCCGACAAGCGCCAGAAAATTACGTGCCATGACGTTGCCCCCGTCGATGCCCTACCAAGTCATTTTTGTTACGCCCACCACATCATGACTGTGCATTAACCAACATTCTTCACAACTTTCCCAAAAGAGAGTCCAGGCCTTTTCACGCCTTCAACGCGCCCCCAGACGGGTGCTTGTCCCGATATCGCACAGCCATGACGAGGCGCTGAGACGCCGCGATTGGCACGGTCATGGTCGGCGCTAGCCGGTCGTCACGTCATCGAATTTCGCCACGCGGCCAATGTCACTTGAAATGCCGGAAGCTTATTGATACCGGTGTCAATGCGGTCGAGAGCGACATCAAGTTGCCGACGCCAACAATGGGGGAGGGTTGCATGGTCACCAAGGCATCAAAGCTTTTTCAGTCGGGCTCGATTTTGAGCCTCGTCATTGCGAGCATGGCGATCGGCGCCCCCGCTACGGCGAAACAGGCGGCCTCCACCGCCCCGCTGACGACGGTCGTCGCGGTCGACGAGCCTGCCACAGCCTCTGGCGTCCCCCAAAATTCGACCGAAGACGACAAAGCCTCGGATATCGTTGTCACCGGTTTCCGCAAGTCGCTCGCCGACGCGCTCGATCAGAAGCGGCTGTCGAACCAGTTCATCGACGCGATCACCGCCGAGGATATCGCCAATTTCCCGGATGCCAATCTGGCCGAGTCACTGCAGCGGCTGCCCGGCGTCTCGATCGATCGTGACAATGGCGAAGGTCGTACGATCACGGTGCGCGGCCTCGGCGGCGATTTCCAGCAGGTCCGCCTCAACGGTGCCGACGCGCTCAGCATTTCGGGCGGCAACCAGTCCGATTCGGGCGCCAATCGCTCGCGCGGCTTCGATTTCAACACCTTTGCCTCCGAATTGTTCGGCGGTGTCACCGTGACCAAGTCGACCGCCGCCTCGAACGACGAAGGATCGCTGGGCGCGATCATCGATCTCAACACCGGGCGCCCGCTGGCGAGCAAGAAGAACCGTTATGCGCTGGGAATCGAAGGCGAATATCGCGAAAACGGCAAGACTTTCAATCCGCGCATCACCGCGCTGATCTCGCAGCACATCACCGACAATTTCGGTATCCTCGGCACGATCGCCTATCAGAAACAGCGCCAGTCGATCGATTCCTATCGCCGCAATCCGGGGCAGTTCGAATATACCTATCGTAATTCGCAGCTCAACGGCATCACGCCCAACACCTATGGTTTCGCGCTGCCGTCGACGATGGGCACCGGCTATCTCTATGGTTCCGACCCGGCCGCCTATGCGCTGGTGACGCCGACCACGCTGATCCCCGCGCTGCCGCAGATCGCTCGTCAGGATCTGACCTATGAACGGATCGGCGCGACGCTTACCGCGCAGTGGCGGCCGACCGACCATACCGAGATCACCCTCGACGGCGTGTATTCGTCCTACAAGCAGGACAGCACGCTCAGCGGGATCACCACGATCGGCCTCAATCGCAACGGCACCAATGCGCGCGCCCAATTGACCGGTTCGAGCGGCCTGCGGGCGCCTGGCACCACCAACGGCAATGCCGATCGCGTCGCGCTCTATCCGAACTGCGTTCCCTCGGCGACGCTCGACTGCAACGGCACGGCGAGCGGCACCGGCGTCGGCGCGACGGCGCTGCCCGGCTATCTCAACAGCCTCAATCCGAACAATCTCAATCCGTTCGATTATTACAACAACCCGGCATCGCCGGGCTATGTCGCGACCGCCAACCAGACCGGGTTCTACAACCAGTTGATCGGTCGCCCCAGCACCCAGATCCGCGCTGCCAACGTGAACTCGGCGGGCGAGGCCGATTATCTGCTGCTCGATCGGGTCGACTGGCGCAGTTTTGCAGATTCACAATCGGGCAAGACGACGTTCAAGCAGGCCACGATCAACATCAAGCATGATTTCACGAGCGATCTCCATTTCGAATATACCGGCGGTTATTCGCGGTCCGATTTCACCAGCCGCGGTTATCTCACCGAGTTCAACGCGCTAGATCGCAATGGCTATACCTATGACGAGCGCAATGGCGGGCAGATTCCGGTGTTCAACCCGGGCTTCGACGTCGCCAATCCCGCCAACTGGGATCTGGTCAAAGGCCTGTCGACGATCCGTATTTTCTCCGACGATGTCCGCAATACCTTTGCGGTCAATCGCGGCAGCCTGAGCTGGAAGGCGAGCGACGAACTGACGCTGCAGGCGGGCCTGACCTGGAAGCGCTTCACCTATTCGAGCAACTCGGGCCGCAACAACACGACGATCGAGGCGATCAACCCGACGCTGCGCGAGGCCGGTATCGGCTCGATCAACGATCTGGGAACGACCGTCGGCTTCGGCCAGGGGCTCTCGCTCCAGCCCGGCACGCCGACGAGCTTCTTCGTTCCCGATCTCGGCAAATTCATCAGCGCCTTCGGAATCGACTGCAACTGCGTCAACAAATATTCCGATTATCGCCTGACGCAGGACGGTCGCAACGCCAATTCGGTGACCGAGCGCGATCTGTCGGGCTATATCGAGCTCGATTGGGATACGACGCTGTTCGGGCACGATTTCCGCGGCAATTCGGGGGTTCGCGTCGCCAATACCCAGGTCCGCTCCACCGGCTCGGTCGGTGCGGCGGGCAATGGCGGGATCGGCCTGGTGGTCACCGCAAGCAACGAATATACCGACGTGCTGCCCTCCACCAACATGGTTTGGACGATCGCGCGCAATTTCCTTTTCCGCTTCGCCGCATCGAAGGTGATCGCCCGGCCGCAGCTCAATTCGCTGACGCCGGGGACCACGTCGTTCCCGACCGGGCTGCCGACGAATGGATCGGCGCCCTCGGTCACGGTCGGCAATCCCTATCTCAAGCCATTCCGCGCGACCAACTACGACATCAGTTTCGAACGTTATTTCGGCAAGAACGGCCTCGTGTCGGTCGCCTTCTTCATGAAGGACCTCGCCAATTTCCCGCAGCAGACGGCGGGCGAGGTACCGCTTTCGTCGGTCTATGATGCAGCGACCTATCAACTGATCCTGGGCACGATCACGAGCCCGACGCTGCTCGCTTATGCGCAAGGCAACGGGGTGTTTGCCGTCCGCCAGTATAACGATGCGCCCGGCGGCACGATCAAGGGTGTCGAGCTCAACGTCCAATCGAACTTCAGCTTCCTACCGGCGCCGTTCGACAATTTCGGCATCACCGCCAACTACACCCATATCGACTCGAGCCTGAGCTATCTGACCGGCACCACGCTGGCGACCACCCAGACGGGCACCACCTCGACGGCGGTGAACAGCTATGCGAGCGCGCCGTTCCTGAATGCGTCGCCCGATGCGTTCAATGCCACGCTCTATTATGAGGACAGCAAGTTCTCGATCCGGTTCTCGGGCGCGTATCGCACGCGCTACGTCAACCGCTTCCCGCTGGCGACGGGGACGTGCAGCGTCGGGTTGACGACCAATGCCGGGGGCGTGTGCAACTCGCCGGTGCTGGCTGATTTCGGGTATCGCGAGGCGACCTTCAACCTCGATTTTGCGTCGAGCTATGCCCTGACGCCCTGGGCGCGGATTTCGCTCGAGGCGCGCAATCTGACCAATGCTACTCAGTACAACACCATCTATGCCGCGAACCCGCTGAGTTCGGTCAGCGCGAGCACCGGCCGAATCGTCACCGCCGGGCTGCGCGTGGTCTTCTGAAGCCCATTTTTCCGCCAGGGAGCGCGATCAACGCGGTGGCAGGGCGGCGGGACGGGGCCCTGCCGCCCTTGCTTTGGGAATTGCCGGTGAAACATGCTGTCTTGATCATGGGTTTGATGGTGGCATCTGCACCGGCGGCGGCAGAGCAACTCGCCTTTCCCGGCGCCGAAGGGGCAGGGCGGCTCGCGCTCGGCGGCCGCGGTGGCCGGGTCTTGACCGTCACCAACCTGAATGACGGTGGCGCGGGCAGTTTGCGCGCAGCGGTCGAGGCCTCAGGTCCGCGCATCATCGTGTTTGCGGTGTCAGGCACGATCAAACTCGCCAAGCCGCTCCGCATTCGCGAAGGACGGGTCACGATCGCCGGGCAGAGTGCGCCGGGCGACGGCATCAGCTTACGCGATCACCCGCTGGAGGTCGCCGCCGACGATGTTGTGATCCGCTATATCCGCTCGCGGCTGGGCGATGAATCGAAGACCGAGAGCGATGCGATCTGGATCTTGGCGGGGCACCGGATCATCCTCGATCATGTCTCGGCAAGCTGGTCGGTCGACGAGACGCTGTCGGCATCGGCGAACTACACCAAGCCCGGCGAGGGCTATTATGATCTCACCGTGCAATGGTCGATCATCGCCAATTCGCTGACCCACTCGCTGCATGCCAAGGGGGAGCATGGCTATGGCAGCCTGATCCGCGGCGGGCGCGGATCGAAGGCGAGCTGGCATCACAATCTATGGGCTAATCATGAGGCGCGGATGCCGCGTCCGGGCAATTATTCGGGGCCTGAGATCGACCCGGAGGGCGCGTTCTTCGATTTCCGGTCGAACGTCTTCTACAATTGGGGCGGCGGGCATTCGGGCTATAATGCCGACAAGGCGACGCTCTCCCGCTACAATTTCGTCGACAACGCTTATGTTGCCGGGCCGCAGTCCGAAAAACCGGTCGCGTTCCAAGAATCGGACATGCTCGCCAAAGCCTATTTCGCCGGAAACAGCATGAACGGCACCATTCCTGCCGATCCGTGGAGCCTCGTCGTCGGGGTCAGCCCGGAAGGCTATCGGCTGACGGCGCCCGTCGAGGTCGCGCCGGTCGCGTCCGATCCGGCGGCAAATGCCTATGCGCGCGTGCTGGCGTCGGCAGGTGCATCGAAGGTGCGCGACCCGATCGACCTCGCGGTGGTGCAGGGCGTGCGCGACCGCACCGGCCATCAGATCGACAGCCAGACCGAAATGGGCGGCTGGCCCGACCTCAAATCGCTCCCGGCGCCGAAGGACAGCGATGGTGACGGGATGCCCGATGCCTGGGAAACGGCGCATCATCTGAACCCGAAAAAGGATGATTCCGCCGGGATGGGCGCGGATGGCTATACCAATATCGAGGTCTATCTGAACGGACTCGTCGCGCCTGCGCGATAGGGCCGAATTTACAGCTTTTAAGCCGCCGCGCTATAACGCTCGGTAGGTGAAATCCCGAAACCGCGCGCTGCCCTCTCCCGCTGCATAGAGCCCGGGGCGCAGCATCAGGAAGCCGCCGCGCACATTGTGGTGATAGCCGGACACCTCCATCCCGCGATCGAAGCGCGTCCAGGTCCGCCCGTCATCGCCGCTGGTGTCATAGGTGACGATGTGCCGGTCGTTGGTAACGCGAATCCGCATCGCGCTGCCGTATGGATTGGCGGGGCGGCCACGCTCGGCGCCATATTGGTGGGTGACGAAGCGCTTCGCGTCGAAGCCGAGCCCGCAATAGAGCCTGTCGTCGTAGAACAGCACCAGTCCCGCCGTCGTCCCGGGATCGATTTCGACCGAACACTCGAAGCGATAGGCGGTATCGGCGGCGATCGTCAGCAAGGGCGAGCTGTCGAGCGGGGCATTGCCCTTTGCGGTAAGGGTCAGAACGCCGTTCGCCGCCGACACCCGCTTTGCCTCATCCGGCGCCGGCCGGAAAAAGCTCCAGCGTGTGCCGAGCGCGAGGCGATCGAAGCGATCCGACAGCGCCATGCCGTGCGGCACGATTTGCCCGTCGCGCGGCTTGGGGAGGGGCCGGGACAGATCGCCGCCGGCCATGCGCGGCCAGCCATCGTCGGTCCACACCACCGGATCGAGCAGCATCTGTCGCCCCAATGTCCAAAAGCCGTTTTCATAGCCGTGATAAAGCGCCCACCAGTCGCCCGACGGTCCCTCGATCAGCGAGGCATGGCCGCGCGACCACCAGCGTTCGGCGGAGTCGCGGGTGCGGACCAGCGGGTTGTGCGGGCAATTCTCCCACGGCCCGTCGATCGAGCGCGCCCGCGCCGCGATCACCATATGGCCGGTCGGTGGCCCTGCCGTCCCGCCAACGGCGGTGATCAGGTAATACCAGTCGCCGCGCCGCGCGATCTTTGGGCCTTCGGGGGAGAAACCCTCGACCACCCAGTCGCTGGGATAATGCCAGGCGTCATAGACATGTTCGGGCACGCCGATTGTCGTCAGCCCGTCGGCGCTCAGCCGCACCCGATCGCCCCCCGACAGGAACAGCCAGCGGGTGCCATCCGCGCCGACCGCGTGGCAGGGATCGATGTGATGGGGGAGGCCGAGGTCGATCGGATCGCTCCATGGCCCCTCGATCCGGTCGGCATGGATGACGAAAATCGAGTTGGGTGACGATTTCACGGGGATGTAGAGGAAATAGCGCCCGTCATGCTTGGCGAGGCTCACCGCCCAGACCGAGCCGATATTGCGGGTGAGCGCGGGACCGATCGGCTGCCAGCTGACCAGATCGCGCGAATGCCAGATCACGCAGCCGGGATAGCTGTCGAAGCTCGAAAAGGTCGCGTAATAATCCGCGCCGTCCTTCAGCACCGCAGGATCGGGGTGATCGCCCGCCAGCACCGGATTGAGGAAACGCCCGGTGCCGAGATCGGGCACGCGCTGATGGTCGAGCCCGCGCCGCGGCGGCGGGATGGCACCAGCGACCAGCGCCGCCCCGCCGGCTGCCAGCAGTGCATCGCGGCGGGAGAGCGTCATGCCCGCGCCCGCCGGGCGATTTCGTCGCTGCGCATGCGGCCATCGACGAGCATCGCCTGGTGGAAGGCGATCAATGCCGGTCCGCGCTTCCCCCGCGCGCCCTCCTCGATCGCGAGCGCGGCCAGCATTTCGGCGGCGCGGGTGGCAGGCTCGGCGGCGATGCGCGCGAGGTCGCTGTCGAAGGGCGCGAAATAGGCGGGGACGCCCTGCCATTCGGTCAGCCGCGCCCGGGCCTGATCGATCGACCAGCCATGGCAATGCAGGGCGATATCGATGCGCGCGCGGACGATGCGGAACAGTCGCCAGTGGAGATAGCCGAGCATCGCGCGCGGATCGGCCCACAGACCGGCATCGGCGACCAGATGTTCGATATGGATGCTCCACGCTTCGGCAAAGGCGGGGGCATAGTCGAGCCGCAGCTTGCGCGGGTGCGCGGCGGCCTCGATCGGGAGCTGCAGCATATGGCCGGGCAACAGTTCGTGCGCTGTAACGCTCGGCAGGCTCCAGCTGGGGCGATCGGCGATACGCGTCAGGTCGATGACGTAGCTTCCGGGGCTGTTGGGCGTCGGCAGCGTGCGCGTGCCGACCTTGCCCGCTGCCTGTTCGGCCGACGACCCGCGCGAGGCGGCGACGTTCAGGCAATAGGTGGGCACGGGGCCGATCAGCGTCGGGATGATCGCGGCGAGGCGGGGGAGAAGCGCATTCATGTCGGCCACCGCCGCGTCGCGCCCGGCGTCGGTATCGGGATAGTGGCCCGCAGGATCGGCAAATAGCCGGGCAAAGCGCGCGCCGGTGCTCGCGCCGTCGATGCCGAGCTTGTCGAACAGCTGCTGCGCCCTGGTGTCGATCAGCCGTTGTTCGGCGATCAAGCGCCGGTCGATCGCCGCAAGGCTGGGTGCGAAGCCGACCTTGCGACGCAGCAGCAGCGCGAAGATCGCCGCATTCCGGGCGGGAGCGGTTTTCGCCCGCGGCTCGACCCCGTGCCGGGCCAGCGCAACATCGACCGCAAGACCATCGCGCGCGGTGATCAGGTCGAGTCGCGCTGCTCCCGCCAGCCGATCGGCGCGCAAGGGTGTGAGCAGGGTGAGCGCGCGAGCAGGGTCGCGTTCGGCTGCTGCGGCGTCGAGCAGGGCGGCGAGATCGGGCTGCGCCGCGATTGCCGGTCTCGCCAGGGCCAAGGCCGCGCCGCCAGCCACGAGCGCGCGGCGCGAGATCATGGCCGCGATGCCAACGCCACGCTGTTGTTGCGCAGCGTCACCTCGGCCCTGCCGCCGGGCAGGGCGACGCGGACGGTCAAGGTGGCGGGATCGACGCCGTTGGGTATCCGTAGCGCGATGTCGCGTTTTACCGGGATCAGGTCGAGCGGTGCCGCCATTGCCGGGATCGGCGTTTGGGCGACGGTCTTGCCCGCCCGATCGACCAGCATCGCGGTGCCATTCGCCGCCGGTTTCGCGCCGAGACTGTGGACGGTCAGCGTCACCGTCCGCCCCGCCAGCCGGACATCGTCGCCACCGATGCCGAGATCGGCGCGCTGATCGACCGGCTCACCGGGGGTGATGAGGGTGAAGTCGAGTTCGGACAGGCCCGGGGCAAGCGCCAGCTCGGTGCTCGCGCTGCGCTCGAGCTTGACCTCGCGGGTCGTCCCGTCTGCTGCCTTGACCTGCCAGCGCCCCGCCGTGACATTCCACCCGGTCATCGTCACCGGTTGAGCGTGGTCGGTGGTGTTGAACGCGATCACCCGGAAATGCTCGGGCGTCGCATTGGGCATCAGGATCGCCACCTGCTCGGCCGCGCCCGGTTCGGCAAAGCGCCAGCTCACCATGTTGCCCGGCCAGGTCTGGTTGCGCCTGAGCGCGATGCCGCCGAGCCGTTCGCGCTGGAGCCAGTCGGTCGCCATCTCGACGCGGTCGGACCACCAATGACCTTCGGTCAGCATGTAGAAACGCTGGTTCTTGTCGGCGATCGCATCGCCGTGGAGATCGGCAAGCGCGCTGGTGTCGCCGGTCGCCTGCCAACGGGCGAAACGGCTCGCCGCATCGTCGCCCTTGCGCGCTGTCTTGGCGAGCCATGCTGCACCATTGGGGAGTGCAGCAAATCCATTCTCGTTGAACTCGAACAGGCCCCCGCCGCCGCGACCCAGCCGCGCCTCGATCGGTCGCAGATAGGTTGCGTCACCGGTAAAGCGCCACGCCGCCCAGGCCGATTGCAGCGGTGTGGAGACCCCGCCGCCATCGCCCGCGCGCTCGGCATCGCTGCGCCAGTTGATCTCGTTGGGATAGCTCCAGCTGCCATCGGCGGCTTGCTTGCCATGCGCCATCCAGCCATCGATGACGCCGGTCACCAGCGCGCGTGCCGCCGGATTGCCATTATAGAGCCCGATTAGAATGGGGGCATGCATGACGGTGAAGCTGTACGGTTTCTGCCATTCCCACGCACCCTCGCGGTACATCTTGCGCGCGCCGTACCAGTTGCTGGCGAAGTGCAGGTGCCCGGCGGGATTCTTCAGAATCACCCCGCTCAGTGCCTTGGCCGTTGCCATCAGCCGCTCGACCGCGCGTGGCTCACCCCAGTTGAGATAGAGCCGCTCGGCGTCGGAATTCAGCCCTTCCTCATAGGCATGAAGCTCGTCGGTGGTGATGTAGCCAAGGCCGTTCACGACCATGCCGTTCTTGTACGCGGCATCGGAGAGTGCGCGCAGAGAGGCGTTGATCTTGTCGGGCGCGACCCCCATCAGCGCGAGGCCGGGCCATTGCTGGGTCAGATCGGTATCGTCCGAAATACCGCCGCCGAAATCGCCATAGGGCACCTGGCGATGGTCGATCCACCAATCGACGAAGCGCGCGGTGATCTTGAGATCCTCGAGCTGGCGATAGGCCCAGAGCGGCACGTCCTTGGGCGCTTCGGTCTGGACGAAGGCCGGCAGGTTTTCGGGGCGATAATTGATGTCCGCCCAATAGCGTCGCGCCTCGACATTGTCGGGATCGACGCGGAGCAGATCGCTGATATCGCCGAACAGCCGCGCATAGAGCGCCTCGCGCTTCGAGGCGGTATGCTCCTCGACCAGGAATCCCCAATTGTCCTTCACCTGGTTGAAGCGGTCGGCGATATGCTCCTTCAGCGCCTCGGCGCGGTCCTTGAAGATCAGCCGGATGCGCGCGCCGTCGAGCGCCTCGGCATCGAAATCCGCCGCGCCCGATTCGATCGTCAGGTACAGGCTGGCATCGGGCAGGATGCGGTCGCGCAGGTCCAGCCATAGGGTGCGTGCCTCGCCCGGATGGACGCTGACCGACACGTCGATCATGTCGCGCGCCGGCCAGAGCGGGTCCTTCACCCGGATCTCGAGCGGAATCAGGCCGTCGGTGCCGGGCGTCGCCGTCATTGCCGGCAGATCGATCGCGATACCGTCGAGCCCGGCATGCAGATTCTGCCAGCCATAATCGAACGCGCGCGCGATCGGTTTGTCGGGATACGCATCGCCCAGCGTCGCGGGGATCAGGATATGGACGATCGGCAGACCCTTGTTGCGCGCCGCTGCCTTGCCGCCGGCGGCCGCACCCGCACCCACCGCTGCACGTATGCCCGACGAGGGAAGCGCGATGACGGTGGCGCGCTCGTCCGGTGCATAGCGGCCAGCGATGAAGGCGTTGAGCGGGTCGAGCGCTGCGACCCGGGTCGAAGCGGCGGCGTCCACCGTGAAGGAGAGCTTGAAGCTGCCGTCGGGCTCGGCACCGGGATGCACGTCATAGGCCCAGATTTCCTGGATGGGCTGTTCCTGCATCACATTGGTGACGCTGATCGTGCCGCCGGTGACGGGCGCGACGCTATCGACCGAGCGCTCCACGCCGGCCGGGCGCGTCGCCAGTGTCAGCGCCTTTCCAGCGCCCTGCCAGCCGATTGCCCCATAGGCCGCGCCGCGAATCTCGATCCGGTTGACGCGCGCGTCCGGCGGGATCGTCAGGTCGTAGCGCTTGCCGCCTTCGACATAGGTGTTCCAGTCGGGCAGCTCGAAATAATCGTCGCGGCCGGGCAGCCGCGATCGGTTGTAGACGCCGGGCCAGGTCGTCTCGGCGATACCGTCGACGCCCTTCCACATCCATTGCTTGTGGTCCTTCGCGTCGGCGAATTCGACTTTGCGAATGGTGGTGGCGGGGGCGTCGAGCAGCGGGGGCGATGCGCGGTCCCAGCCGCGGCGGTGGCGCCATGCCTGCCAGCGCGCCGCAATGTCGGGGGCGGGGGCAGGGGCCACGTCCTGCTTGGCGGCGAGGCTTGCGACATCGGCCTGGCCCAGCGCGCGATCATAGACGCTGATCTCGTCGAGATCGCTGCCGCGCATGAAATTGTAGCGGCTCTGGACCTGATGCGGCGAGAGCACCCGCCCGGCCATGCCGAGCTGGTCGAGCCCCGAATCGAGATCGGCCTTTTGCTGCTTGGCCGCAACCATCTTGCCGTCGATGAACAGGCGCACGCCCTCTGTCTCGTCCCAGGCGAAGGCGATGTGCCGCCATGCATCGGCGGCGGGCACGGCATCGATCGTCCACGAGACCCGCACCCGCGAGAGGTTCGCGTCGGTGACGAAGGCGTCGAAACCATGGCCGTTCCAGTCGATCCGCAGGAACGCCATGTCCCAGCTGCTGTGATCGGCAAACCCGACACGGAAGATCGCAAACGGCGCTTCGCCGAGCGGTTCGCGCGGCCGCCAGAAGAAGCTCAGCGTGCCGCGCTCGGCGCGGATGTTGCCCGGTGCCTTCCACGCGACATACCCGTCGTCGCTCCAGCGCGCCGCGCCGCCGATCGCGCCGTCGGGCACCACTTCGACGCCGCTGCGGAAATTGGGCACCGGATCGCCGCCCGCGACATCGGCATCGAGGCTCTTGTCGGCGGAGACGCGGAATAACAGCCCGGTCGGCTCGGCCAGCGCCTGCCCGGGCAGCACCGCGAGCACCGCCGTCGTGATCGCCCAGCGCCAGCTCATGCGACGTCGACGCGGGCCAGGCGCGGCGAGAGCAGATGGATCAGCAGCAAAGCCACGAAATAGGCGCTGGCGCAGATTGCGAACAGGATCGAGTAATTCTTGCCGGTGGTGTCGAGGATATAGCCGGTGAACTGCGCCATCCCCATGCCACCGATCGCGCCGATCATCCCGCCGATCCCGACCACCGACCCCACCGCACCGCGCGGGAAAATGTCCGATGGCAGGGTGTAGAGATTGGCCGAGAACGCCTGATGCGCGGCGGTCGCAAGCCCGATCACCAGCACCGCGCTCCACAGCCCGTCGATCGACTGCGCAAAATATATCGGCGTCACGCAGAAGGCGCAGAGCAGCATCGTCAGCTTGCGCGCCATGTTGGGCGTATAGCCCGCCTTGATCATCCGCGACGACATCCAGCCGCCGGCAATGCTGCCAAAATCGGAAATCAGATAGATCGCAGCGAGGGGCAGCCCGAAGGTTTTCAGATCGAGATGATAGCGTTCGTAAAGATAGCCCGGTAGCCAGAACAGGAAGAACCACCAGACCGGATCGATGCAGAATTTGCCGAGCGCATAGGCCCAGGTCTCGCGCACGGTGACCAGCTTGCGCCAGGCGATCGGCTCGACCGGATCGGCGGGGTCCTGCTCGATCCAGGCGAGCTCGGCGGGGCGGACGCGGCCATGCTCGCGCGGGTGGCGATAGACCAGCCACCACGCGACGAGCCACAGGATGCCGAGAATGCCGGTGACGTAGAAGGCGACGCGCCAGTCGAACGCCAGCACCAGCGCGGGCACCAGCAACGGCGTGATGATCGCGCCGATATTGGCGCCGGCATTGAACAGCCCGATCGCGAAGGCGCGCTCGCGTTGCGGGAACCAGTCGGTCACGGCGCGGATGCCTGCCGGGAAATTGCCGGATTCCCCGATGCCGAGCCCGAAGCGCGCCATCGCAAAGGTCGTCACGCCAGTGGCGAGGCCATGGGCCATATGGCTGATCGTCCAGATGACGATCGCGATCGTGTAGCCGAGCCGCGCGCCGACCATGTCGACGATCCTGCCGAAGCTGATATAGCCGATCGCATAGGCGACCTGGAACCAGAAGATGATCGTCGCGAAATCGCTCTCGGTCCAGCTGAATTCCCGGGTCAGCGTGGGCTTGAGTACGCCGATCATCTGGCGATCGACGTAGTTGATCGCGGTCGCGGCGAACAATAGCGCGCAAATGACCCAGCGATACCGCCCGACCCGGTCGGCTGCCGCCGTCACCCCGGGCATCTCTGCCGTTGCCATCGCTCGCTCTCCCAACCTGCCCGATTTTCGGGCTTATCCTGCCGCCTTGATCATGCACGCCACTGACAACCGCGAGTCGAATCGCGCGACCACCCGGTCTCCGACGACAACCGGATGGACCCCGGTGACCGCCCCGCTCGAAATCCACTGGCCGGGCGCCAGCGCGATGGCGCGCTCGGCCATCAGTTCGAACAGGAACCGCGCGGCGCCGAACGGGCCATCGAGCATCGTCGACGCCTTCCCGGTGCCGATCGGCGTTTCGTTGATCATCAGCTCGACCGGCCAGTCGAGCACGTCGATGCTGCGCCAGTCGGCAATGGCAGGGCCGATCACCAGGCCATTATTGTTGCCGAAATCGGAAATGGTCACGCCCGCGCCGAGGTCGTTGATGCCGCCGAACGGCGAACTGGCGATCTCGATGCCGACATGCACGGCATCGATCAGTGCGGTTGCCTCGGCGAGCGTATAATGGCGTTTGGCGGGATCGGGCGCGGTGCCGATCCGCAGCAGATATTCGGCCTCGGCGGCCGCAAAGCCACCGGCGAATACCGGCATTTCCACCGGATCGTCCGCAGACGCGGCGACGCTGGCGAAAATCGGCCCCGCCAGGCGATCGACGTCGCCGATCGGCGGATTGATCCGGCCAACCTTCCAGCCGACGATCTCACCGGCACTCAGCGCGATCGCCGCATCCTGCACGGCATAGGCATCGGACAGACCGTCGGGAAGCGCGCCCGGGTAATCGGTGAGCACGGTGGCGGTGCGGCGCGCATCGACGAAGCGGCTGGCGATCTGCGTAATTTGCTCTTCTAGATCGCGCCGCATCGGCTCACCCTGCTCCCTGTTCATGTCCATGCCTATGGTCTGTTTTGCGGCACAGTGGGGCGCACGGAAACCGGTGTCAATCCTCCGTTCCCCAATGCTGCGTCGAAAGGATGGTGTCCCAGTCGCCGTCACAGGCACGCTGGGTGGTGACGGCAATCGCTTTGACGAGCGCATGATCATCCCGCCAGTGCCGGGCGAGCCCGAGGCCGGCCTCGATCAGGGCGTCGACGACGGCCCGCGCATCGGCGCCGGAGGCAGCGATGGCGAGGGCGTCGGCCGCCGGATCGATCACCGGGTTCCCGCGTCGCACCCTGTCGCGCACGAACGCGACCCAACATGCCACAGCGGCGACCGCGAGCGCCGGCATCCTGCCCGTCTGCCGATTGGCATCGATCGTGTCGGCAAGGCGGTAGGGCAGCTTCAGCGAGCCATCCTGCGCGATCTGGTCGAGCCGGTGGACGATCGCCGGGTTGCGGAACCGGTCGAGGATCGCGGCGCGATAGGCGTCGAGATCGAGCCCGGCGACGCGGGGCAGGGCAGGCGCGACATCGGTCCGGAGGAGGGCCTCGACGAACGCCGCGAGTGGCGGATCGGCCATCGCTTCGGCGACGCTCGCATGGCCGCGCAGCAGCCCGGCATAGGCAAGGGTCGAATGCGCGCCGTTGAGGATGCGCAGCTTGGCGCGTTCATAGCCCGCGACGTCGCTCGTGACGATCGCGCCGGCCGAGGCGAGATCGGGGCCGGCATTGGGCCCGATATCCTCGATCACCCACTGAACGAACGATTCGCGCTGGACGGGAATGCCGTCGGTGCGCCCGAGTGCTGCCTCGACATCGGCGAGCAGCGCTGCATTGCTCGCCGGGGTGATCGAATCGACCATCGTGCAGGGAACGCGCACTTCGCCGGCGATCCATGCCGCCAAAGCCGCGTCGCGCTGCACGGCAAATGCCGTCAGCGCCGCCTTCAGCTTGGTGCCGTTGCTGGCGAGATTGTCGCACGGCATCGGCACGAACGGGGCGATGCCGCGATCTCGCCGCGCGGCAAGCCCCGCGACGATCCAGCCGATCACGCTGCGCGGGTGGCCGCCGGCGCGAAGGTCGTGGACGATGTCGCGGTGGTCGAGGTCGAGCGTCCCGTCCGCAGCGAGGCAATAGCCCTTTTCGGTCACCGTCGTCGTCACGAGCGCGATCGCGGGATCGCCCAGCAAGGCAGCGGTGGCATCGCCGTCATCCGGCCCGAGCCACGCGCCGTGGGCGCCGACGACGCGGTTCGACGACGCCGCATCGCGCACCGCGATCGTGTAGAGCCCCTGCTGTGCGGCGAGCGCCTCGATCGTCTCGGCGCTGCGCAGCGCGACCGCCGCAATCCCCCAGCGCGGGTCATGATCGAGCAGCGTGTCGACATAGCTCGCCTGATGCGCACGGTGGAACGCGCCGGGGCCAAAATGGACGATGCCGAGGCGCGGCGGCGCCGTGCGGGGCGGCCGCTGGATGGCTTCGGGTAGACCGGGCAATGCCGCATAATCGAGCCGTTTCACAGCGTCACCCCCCGTTTCCAGATCGCCATCTCGCGCTCGTCGTTGCGCTCGGCGGCGGTTTCCTCGCCCGAGGCGATGGCAAGGATGCGGGCGAGCAAGGCGTCGGCGCTGATTTCCATGCCGTCCGCCAATGCCATCCCCGCATCGAAATCGATCCAGCCGGGCTTGGCGGCTGCGAGCGCGCTGTTCGAGGCGATCTTGAGCGTCGGCACCGGCGCGCCGAGAGGGGTGCCGCGCCCGGTGGTGAACAGGATCATCGTAGCGCCTGCAGCGGCGAGCGCCGTCGACGACACCGCGTCGTTGCCGGGCGCTTCCAGCAAAGTCAGCCCCGGCACCGTCGCCTGCGCACCATAGCCGATCGCGTCGACGACGGCCGCGCTGCCACCCTTCTGCACCGCGCCCAGCGATTTTTCCTCGAGCGTGGTGATGCCCCCGGCGATGTTGCCGGGGGAGGGATTCTCCGACACCGGCTCGCCATGGGCCAGGAAATAGCGTTTGAAATCATTGACCATGGTGCCGATCCGATCGAACACATCGGCGCTGGCGGCGCGCGCCATCAGCAATTGCTCGGCGCCGAAGATTTCGGGGATTTCGGTGAGGATCACCTTGCCGCCCGCCTTGGCGATGCGGTCGCTCATCCGCCCGACCAACGGGTTGGCGGTGAGGCCCGAAAAGCCATCGGAGCCGCCGCATTTGACGCCGAGCACCAGCTTGTCGAGCCCGACCGGCACGCGCGGCTGCGCCGCCTGTGCGACCAGTTGGTCCACCAAGGCCTCGCCCTCGGCGATTTCGTCGGGTGACGTCTGCGCGATCATCGTGCGGATCGCGCCGCGCCGTGCTTTTGGCACCTCGGCCAGCAGCGTCTCGAGCTGGTTCGATTCGCAGCCGAGCCCGATGATCAGCACCCCGCCGGCATTGGGATGGCGCGCCAGCGCCGCCAGGATCCGCCGTGTCCCCGCCAGGTCGTCGCCGAGTTGCGAGCAGCCGAACGGATGGACGAGCGCGTGGACGCCGTCGACCATGCCGACATAGCGCGCATGGGCCCGCGCGGCGATCCGCCGGGCGGTGCGTGCGACACAACCGACGGTCGGCAAAACCCAGATCTCGTTGCGCGTGCCGACCCGGCCATCGGCGCGAAGATAGCCGTCGAACGAGGCATCGCTCGCGACGACCGCAGCCGCAGACCTTGTCGTGCCCGGACGATAGTCGAGCGTGCCGGCGAGCGCGGTGGCGAGATTGTCGCTGTGGACATGGTCGCCGGGCGAGATCGCCCGGCGCGCGCGGCCGATCGGGAAGCCGAACTTGATCACTGCGGCGCCCTCGGCAATCGGCGCCAGGGCGATCTTGTGGCCGCGCGCGATATCGGCGGCGGCGGTTACCGGCGGGGCTGCCGCCAGCGCAATTGCTTCCCCCGAGACGACATTGCGGAGCAATGTCGCCACATTGTCGGCGGGATCGACTTGCCAGGCATCGGCCATGGGGCATTCTCCGATAGCAGGGTAACCGGTATCCCGATCGCGCCGCTTTAGGCGCAGCGGTTGCGCCGGTGCAACCCGCCGCCGCCGGGTGGGGCTGTTCGCCCGTGGTCAATCGCAGTAAGACCCGCCCGATGAAGAGTAGCGGTCAGCCAACGATCAACGACGTCGCCCGGATTGCCGGGGTATCCAAGAAGACCGTCAGCCGGGTCATCAACCGGTCGCCGCTGCTCAACGAGGATACCCGCCGCAAGGTCGAGGATGTGATCGGCGATCTGGGTTACATTCCCAATCCGCAGGCGCGCGCGCTGGCGCTGCGACGCAATTTCCTGATCGGGCTGGTCCACGACAACCCGAATGCGCAAACCGTCATGAACGTGCAGCAGGGCATGCTCGAGGCGCTGCACGGCACCGAATTCGAGATGGTGGTGCGCCCGCTCGATCGCGGCTCGGCGACGATGCTCGACGATCTGCGGCATTTCCTCGAACGCCAGCGGCTGTTCGGCGTGCTGCTGATGCCGCCGATCAGCGAGAATGATTCGATCGCGCGGCTGTGCGACGAAATCGGCTGCCGCTATGTGCGGATGGGGTCGGCGATGCTCGACGATGCCGCGCACATGGTCGCCTCGAACGATCGCGAGGCGGTGCGCACCGCGGTCGACTATCTGATCGAGCAGGGCCATCGCCGGATCGGCCTCGTTGCCGGGCCGCACGGGTTCCGCTCGGCGCGCGAGCGTCGCGAGGGGTTCGAGGAAGCGCTCGAGGCTGCGGGGATCTCCTTGCCGCGATCGATGGTCGCAGACGGCAACTATACGTTCGACTCGGGGCGCGTCGCTGCCGATCGACTGCTCGATGTCGTGCCGCGCCCGACCGCGATTTTCTCGTCGAACGACGAGATGGCGGCAGGGGTGATGCATGCAGCGATGGAGCGCGGCCTGCAGATCCCGCGCGACCTGTCGATCATCGGTTTTGACGATACCCCGGTGGCGGCGCATGTCTGGCCGCCGATGACCACGGTGCGCTGGCCGATCGTCTCGATGGCGCGATCGGCGGCGCTGAAATTGCTCGCCGGCGTCGATGGCGGTGAGACGGTCGAGGAGCCGTCGCAATTCCTGTCGACATTGATCCGCCGCGCGTCGGTCGCGGCGCCGATGCCATGAGCAGGCGCTTGCGATCGGATTTGACACCGGTTACCAGTGACGTAAAGCGCGCCAGATGCGATCGTAGGAGATGAAATGACCGCTCGCCCGCTTCGACTCGATCCCGATCGGCTCTTCCCGGCCGATCCCTCGACCCGGGCGATTGCGCGCGCGCTGTATGCCGGGATCGCCGACTTGCCGATCGTCAGCCCGCACGGTCACACCGATCCCAACTGGTTCGCGGACAATCAGCCCTGGACCGATGCATCCAGCCTGTTGCTCGCACCCGATCACTATGTGTTCCGCATGCTCTACAGCCAGGGCATCGATCTCGACGCGCTGGCGATCCCGCGCCGCGATGGCGTGCCGTTGACCGATCCGCGCGCGGCCTGGGCGTTGTTCGCCGCGAATTACCATCTTTTTCGCGGCACGCCGTCGCGGTTGTGGCTCGACCATGTGTTTGCCGAGGTGTTCGGAATCGATGTCGCGCTCGATGCCGGCACGGCCGATCAATATTTCGATCTGATCACCGATCGGCTCGCGACAAATGCCTTCCGCCCGCGCGCGCTGTTCGATCGGTTCCGCATCGATTTCCTGGCGACCACCGAGGGCGCACAGGACGATCTTTCGGCGCATCACCGGATCAAGGCGAGCGGTTGGGGCGGGCGGGTCGTCACCACCTATCGCCCCGATGGCGTGATCGACGTCGAGCACGAGGCGTTCAAGCCGGCGATGGCGCGTTTTGCCGAGCTGACCGGCGAGGACGTCCATGACTGGCGCGGATATCTCGACGCCCACCGCAAGCGCCGCGCCGATTTCCGCGCGGCGGGGGCGACCGCGACCGATCATGGCCACCCGACCGCCGCAACGGCCAATCTGTCGGCCGCCGAGTGCAAGGCGCTGTTCGGTCGCATCGTCTCGGACAATTGGACGGCGGCCGATGCCGAGCTGTTCCGCGCGCAGATGCTCACCGAAATGGCGGCGATGAGCGTCGAGGACGGGATGGTGATGCAAATCCATCCGGGCGCTTATCGCAATCACAATGCCGGGCTGTTCGGCAGCCACGGACGCGACAAGGGCGCCGACATGCCGGTACGCACCGATTATGTCCGCGCGCTCAAGCCGCTGCTCGATCGCTTCGGCAATGAGCGCGCCCTGTCGATCATTCTCTTCACCCTCGACGAGAGCGTCTATGCGCGTGAACTCGCGCCGCTCGCGGGCCATTATCCCTGCCTGAAACTGGGCCCGGCCTGGTGGTTCCACGACAGCCCCGAAGGGATGCGCCGCTTTCGCGAGAACGTCACCGAGACGGCGGGTTTCTACAACACCGTCGGCTTCAACGACGATACCCGCGCTTTTCTGTCGATTCCGGCGCGGCACGATGTCGCGCGGCGGGTCGATTGCGGCTTCCTTGCGCGCCTCGTCGCCGAGCACCGGCTTGCCGACTGGGAAGCCGCCGAGCTCGCGCATGAACTCACCAGCGGCCTCGTCCGCCGCGCCTACCGCATCGACCAACCCCCGCCGGCTGCCCTCGCCGCCTGATTCTTTCGGAGACCGACCATGTTCGACCGCACCTATTACGCCACCCATCCCGACATGATGGAATGCGTCTCCAACGATGAATTGCGTGATCGCTATCTGATCCAGGACCTGTTCCGCGAGGGCGAATGCGTGCTCAACTACACCCATGCCGATCGCTTCGTGATCGGCGGTGTCGCGGTGGCCGATGCGCCCGTCGCGCTGCCAGCCCAGACCGAGCCGGCATCGGCGGCAGGTCACCCGTTCCTCGAACGGCGTGAACTGGCGGTCGTCAATATCGGCGCGGTCGAGGGCGTGGTGACGGTCGACGGTGAGGCGTTCACGCTCGGCAACAAGGATTGCCTCTATGTGACGATGGGTGCGAAGGATGTCGTGTTCTCGGGGACCGGCGCACGCTTTTATCTCGCGTCATGCCCCGCGCACAAAGGCTTCACCACCCGCAAGCTCTCGATCGCCGATGCCAATGCGCTCGAGCGCGGCAGCCTGGAGGAATCGAACGAGCGGACGATCTTCCAGCTCGTCATTCCCGGCGTGTGCGACAGTGCGCAGCTCGTCATGGGGCTGACGGTGCTCAAGCCCGGTTCGGTCTGGAACACGATGCCGCCGCACATCCATGAGCGCCGCAGCGAAATCTATTTCTACTTCGAGCTCCCCAACCCCAATGACCGCGTGTTCCATTACATGGGCGAGGGCGAGGCGATGCGGCATATCGTGGTCGGTAACGAGGAAGCGGTGATCAGCCCGCCCTGGTCGATCCACATGGGATCGGGCACGCGCGCCTATGCCTTCATCTGGGCGATGGCGGGCGAGAATCAGGACTATACCGACATGAATGTCCTCGACATCTGCCAGCTCGCCTGATGTCGGCGCTGTTCGATCTGACGGGCAAGGTCGCGGTCGTTACCGGCGCCAATACCGGCATTGGCCAGGCGATCGCGGTCGCGCTGGCGCAAGCGGGTGCCGATGTCGCCTGTGTCGGGCGCACCCCGGCCAACGACACGGTCGCGCATGTTGAAGCGCTGGGACGGCGTGCCACCATCATCGCCGCCGATCTGTCGACGATCGAGCCTGTGGGCCGAATCGTGGACGAAGCTGTGGATAGGCTCGGCGCGCTCGACATCCTCGTCAACAATGCCGGCATCATCCGCCGCGCCGACGCGGTCGATTTTTCCGAGGAAGACTGGGACGCGGTGATCGACACCAATTTGAAGAGCGTGTTTTTCCTCTGCCAGGCGGCGGGGAAGCACATGATTGCGCGCATTGAGAGGGAGGGGGGCTCGGGCAAGATCATCAACATCGCCTCGATGCTCACCTTTCAGGGCGGCATCCGCGTGCCGAGCTATACCGCGTCCAAATCGGGCATCGGCGGCCTGACCAAGCTGCTCGCCAATGAATGGGCGGCGAAGGGCATCAACGTCAACGCGATCGCGCCGGGCTATATCGCGACCAACAACACGGCGGCGCTGCAGGCCGATGCGGTGCGCAACAAATCGATCCTCGATCGCATCCCCGCCGGCCGCTGGGGTGATGCGAGCGATCTGGGCGG
The DNA here is from genome assembly GCA_002281485.1 of Sphingomonas sp. 28-66-16. Lineage (GTDB taxonomy): Bacteria > Pseudomonadota > Alphaproteobacteria > Sphingomonadales > Sphingomonadaceae > Sphingomonas. The sequence continues at coordinate 50,146 of NCGF01000006.1, read as the reverse complement.
CGCGGCGGTGTTCCTGGCCTCGTCGGCAGCGGATTATGTCCAGGGCCATATCCTGGCGGTCGATGGCGGATGGCTTGCGCGGTGAGCAGGTTCCTCGCTTTCGGCGAAATCATGCTCCGGCTCTCGCCACCGGGGCGCGAACTGCTGATGCAGACGCCCAAGCTCGATGTCTGGGTGGCGGGGGCGGAGGCCAATGTCGCCACCGCACTCGCCCGGCTCGGTCACGATGTCGGTTTCGCCAGCGCGGTGCCCGACAATGATCTGGGCCGATCGGCCATCGCCACGCTTCGCGGCCACGGCATCGATACGAGCGGCATCCAGCGTCGCGGCGAGCGGATGGGGCTGTATTTCGTCACCTCGGGCGCGGGGATGCGCGCGACCGAAGTCATCTATGATCGCGCCCATTCGTCGTTCGCGCAGACGCCTGCCGCCGATTGGGACTGGGATACGCTGCTGACGAATGTCGATCGCCTCCATTTGTCGGGCATCACGCCGGCGCTCGGCCCGATTTCCGCCGAAGCCGCGCTGATCGCCGCCCAAGCCGCCAGCGCGCGAGGCGTCGCGGTGTCATTCGACGGCAATTTTCGGGCGAAGCTTTGGGAGCGTTGGGATTCGAATCCGCGCGCGATCCTGCATGAGATGGTGGCGCATGCCGATCTGCTGTTCGGCAACCACCGCGACATCGCGCTGCTGCTGGGCCGCGATTTTTCGTCGGAGGGCGAGGGGCGTCGGCGAGAGGCAGCCGATGCGGCGTTCGCTGCCTTTCCCGGGCTCGCGACGATTGCCTCGACCGCGCGGCATGTCGAGGATGCCGATCGCCACCGGCTGTCGGCACGGATCGACACGCGGGCGGGCACCGCGCAGACCGAAGAAGTCGTGCTCGCCGGAATCGTCGACCGGATCGGCGGCGGCGATGCCTTTGCGGCGGGCGTACTCCATGCCCTGCGCAGTGGCGGCGGACCCGAGGAGGCGGCGCGTACCGGGCTCGCGCTTGCCGCGCTGAAGCACTCGCTGCCGGGCGATGCCAGCCTGTTTCGTCAGGTCGATATCGACGCCTATCTGGCCGGCGGGCTCGATGTCCGCCGGTGAGATCGATCGCCGCGCCCTGATCGTCGGCGGCGCGACGCTGGCGTTGCTGCCGCGCACGGCGCGCGCCGCGTCGGTATCGGTAACGGCGCGCGATGGCATCTTCGTCGCTGGTGTCGAAAACGGGGTCGCCGTCGCGCGGGGCATCCGCTATGGCCGCGCGGCGCGTTTCCGGGCGCCGATTGCCGTGTCGACGCCGGGTGAAGCGGTGTCGGCGCTCACGTTCGGTCCGGTCGCGCCGCAGCAGGGCAGCCGCTACGGCGCGCAATCCGAGGACTGTCTGTTCCTCAACGTCTGGACTGCAGACGCCGGCCCGCGCGCGCGCAAGCCGGTGATGCTCTACATCCATGGCGGCGCCTATTCGGGCGGCAGCGTCACCGATCCGCTCAATGACGGCGCGGCGCTGGCAGCACGCGGCGATTGCGTCGTCGTGACCGTCAATCACCGTCTCAACGCGCTCGGGTATCTCTACCTCGCGCGGCTCGACCCGCGCTTTCCCGATAGCGGCAATGCGGGCCAGCTCGATCTGATCCTCGCGCTCAACTGGGTGAAGCGCAACATCGCCGCATTCGGCGGCGATCCGGATCGCGTGATGGTGTTTGGCCAGTCGGGCGGCGGCGCCAAGATCGCGACGATGATGGCGATGCCTGCGGCGAAGGGGCTCTTTCAGCGCGCCGCGACGATGAGCGGGCAGCAGGTCACCGCCTCCGGCCCGCTCAACGCGACCGTCCGCGCCCGCGCCTATCTGGCGAAGCTCGGCGTCAGCGAGCGCGATCTGTCGCCGCTGCTGGCGATGCCCGTCGAGAAATTGATCGACGGGCTGGCGGCGATCGATCCGATCCTCGGCGGCGGGGTCTATTTCGGGCCGGTGCTCGACATGACCTGGCTCGGCCGCCATCCGTTCTGGCCCGACGCTGCGCCGCAATCGAACGGCATCCCGATGCTGCTCGGCAACACGCATGACGAGACGCGCGCGTTCATCTCGCCCGATTCGGACCGGGTGAAGACGCTCGCGTGGGACAATCTCGCCGAGCGGCTCGCGCCCGAACTGCGTATCGATATCCTCCCCGAATGGGTCGTCGCGCAGTACCGCGCGCGCTTCCCCAATTGGTCGCCGACCGACATTTTTTACGACGCGACGACGTGCGGGCGGAGCTGGCGCGGGCAGGTGATCGAGGCCGAGGCGCGTGCCGCTGCCCGGGCGCCGACCTGGGTCTATCAGGTCGATTTCGCCGCCCGCGTCGATCCGCGCCGCCGCGCGATGCACACCATGGATATCCCGCTGGTGTTCGGCACGCTCGGCGCAGCGGGGTCGCAGACCGGCACCGGGCCTGACGCCAGGGCGGCCTCGACGGCGATGCAGAACAGCTTCGCCGCCTTCACCAGGTCGGGCGATCCCAACCTTGTCGGGCTGGCGCCGTGGCCGCAATACGACCTCGGCCGCCGCGCGACGATGGTCTTCGACGCCCAGTCGCACCTCGAAAACGATCCACGCGCGTGGCAGCGCGCGTTGTTCGCGCGCGTGCCCTATATCCAGCCGGGGAGCTGACCTTGATCGATCGTCGCCAGGCGTTGCTAGGGACATTGGCGCTCGGGCTGGCGCACCGCGCCGGCGCCCAGACGCCCCCGCCGCGGATCGGCAGCAAGGCGCCCGTCGCCGGCCTGCCCGAACCCGACGAGACGATCGATCTCTGGCCGAAGGGCGCCCCCGGCGCGCCCGCCAGACCGCTCATCGAAACCGTCGAAGAACGCAGCAAGGACCGGGCGCTCACCGACCGTGCGGTTTACGGAATCAGCCGCCCGCGCCTGGTCGTGTTCCGGCCCGCCATCCCCAATGGCAGCGCAGCGCTGATCACCCCTGGCGGCGGCTATCGCTGGATCGTCATCGACAAGGAGGGCTATGAGATCGCGCGCTGGCTGGCGGCGCGCGGCTGGACCTGTTTCGTGCTGTTCTACCGGTTGCCGGGCGAGGGCTGGGCGGCTGGCCCCGACGTCGCGCTCTGCGATGCGCAACGCGCGATGCGGCTGATCCGCCAGCGCGCCCGCGACTTTGGCATCATGCCCGATCGGGTCGCGGCGATGGGATTCTCGGCGGGAGGGCATGTCTGCGGCGATCTGGCGACCCGCTTCGATGCGCCCGTCTACACCGCGATCGAGGCGGCCGACCGGCTCGCCGCGCGGCCCGACATTGCCGCGCCGATCTATCCGGTCCAGTCGATGCGGGCGCCGCTTGCCCATACCGGTTCGCGCGCGCTGCTGCTCGGTGCCAGCCCCGATGCGGCGCTCGAGGCAGCCCATTCGCCCGAGGACAATGTCACCGCAGCGACACCGCCGACCTTTCTCGTCCATGCCGAGGATGACCCGACGGTCCCGGTCGAAAACAGCCTCCGCCTGCGGGCGGCGCTGAAGGCGAAGGGCGTTACGGTCGAGACCCATCTGTTCGCCGATGGCGGCCACGGCTTCGGTCTGCGCCGCGCCGCCGGCAAGCCGGTCGAGCGCTGGCCCGAGCTGTTCCTCGCCTGGGCGCGGACGCAAGGGCTGGGCTGACCGGAGCGGCCGGCGCGCCGCCCCATCCGCCTCCGTTCAGTCGACGACGGTGCGGTCGCTGGCCGGGTCGATATGGAATTCGTGCCATACCCCGTTGAGCACCGCGAGCCCGACGGCGAGGCCGGTGCCCAATATCCACGCAAAATACCACATGAGATCAATCCTTTCGCGGGCGATCAATAATAATCGGGGTTGAAGCGGACCTGCTCGGTCGTCACCCGCCCGAACATCACCCGGTACACCCAGCTGGTATAGGCGAGCACGATCGGCAGGAAGATCACGGTCACGATCAGCATGATGAACAGCGTCAGATGGCTCGACGAGGCGTTCCAGGCGGTGAGGCTCGACGCCGGATCGATCGAGCTCGGCAGGATGAAGGGAAACATCGACAGCCCGACCGTCGAGATGATCCCGACATTGGCGAGCGACGACCCGGCAAACACGAACCCGTCGCGCCGCGCGCTGATTCCGACGAACGCCACGATCGGCCCAAGCAGCCCGAGCAAGGGCGCGATCAGCATCCAAGGCTGTGCAGCAAAATTGTCGAGCCAGGCACCGGGTGCGGCAACCGCCTTGACCATATGCGGGTTCGACGGTCCGTTGGCATCGACCAATCCTTCGAGGCGATAGCCCATCCCGCCCCAGGCGACGAACGCCCCACCGGCAAGGAACAGCACGACCGCGAGTATGGCGGCGATCCGCCCATAGCGACGCGCCCGATCGAGCACCGGCCCGTCCTCGAGCTTGAGGCTGAGCCAGCCCGCGCCGTGCAGCACCAGCATCGCCACCGACAACAGCCCGGTCAGCAGGCTGAACGGCGTGAACAGCCCGAGCAGGCCGCCGTCATAGACCGAGCGCAGATCGCCATCGAGCCGGAACGGCGCGCCGAGCAGGACATTGCCGACTGCGACGCCGAACACGAGCGCGGGGACGAAGCCGCCGACGAACAGCGCCCAGTCCCAGCGGGCGCGCCATTTCGGGTCGTCATGCTTCGAGCGGTATTTGAAGCCGACCGGGCGCAGGATCAGCGCGGCGAGCACCAGGAACATGGCGAGATAGAAGCCCGAAAAGCTGACGGCATAGACCAGAGGCCAGGCCGCGAAGATCGCGCCGCCGCCGAGGATGAACCAGACCTGGTTGCCCTCCCAGGTCGCGCCGATGGTGTTGATCACCAGCCGGCGTTCCTCGTCGTTCCGCCCGACGAAAGGCAGCAGCGCGGCAGCGCCGAGATCGAAGCCATCGGTGAGCGCGAACCCGATCAGCAGGACGCCCATCAGCGCCCACCAGATGATCCGCAGCGTTTCGTAATCAAGCGGCATGGTCTGTCTCCGGTACGGTCAGGCGGTCATTCGGCGGGCACGGCGAAGGCCGGGCTAGGTTCGGGGGTGCGCGGTACGGCATCGTGGCGGGGCTGCCAGGGGGTGTAGGTCTCCGGCCCCTTCTTGATCATCGCCAGCATCAGCCGGACCTCGATCACCGCCAGCGTGCCATAGAGCAGGGTGAAGCCGATGATCGTCGTCCAGATCGCCGGGACGCTGAGGCTCGACGCGCCGAGGAAGGTCGGCAGCACGCCGTCGACCGCCCAGGGTTGCCGCCCGATCTCCGCCACCATCCAGCCCGATTCGATCGCGATCCACGGCAGCGGCATGATGATCAGCGCCGTGCGGAGAAACCATTTGCGATCGAAAAGTCGCGCATTGGCGAAATAGATCGCTGTCACGAAAAACGCGATCAGGAAGAAGCCGATTCCCGCCATCCCGCGGAACAGCCAGAACAGGACGGGCACATTGGGGACGGTCGACCAGGCGGCCTTGTCGATCATAGTGGCATCAGCAGTGCGCGGATCGGCGACATAGCGTTTCAACAGCATCGCGTAGCCAAGATCGGCCTTGTTCCGCTCAAATGCTTCGCGCGCCGCCGGGTCGTTCGGATTAACCTTCAGCCGCTCGACCGCGTCATAGGCGGGCAGGCCGTTGACGATATGCCGCCGGGCGTCTGCGACCAGCGGATAGATGCCCTCGACCTGGCCGGTCAGGCTGCGCGTGCCGATCAGGCCGAGCACATAGGGGATTTTGATCGCGTAGAGCGTCTCGCGCCCGCCATTGGAGGGCAGGCCGAATACGGTGATCCCGGCCGGCGCAGGTTCGGTGTGCCATTCCGCCTCGATCGCGGCGAGCTTCATTTTCTGGTTATCGGTAAGTGCGTAGCCGCTCTCGTCCCCGAGCACGACGACCGATAGCGAGGAGGCCAGCCCGAAAGCGGCGGCGACGACGAAACTGCGCTTGGCGAGTTCGAGGTGGCGGCCCTTGAGCAGGTAAAAGGCCGACACGCCGAGCACGAATACCGATGCGGTGACATAACCCGCGCTGACGGTATGGACGAACTTGGCCTGCGCGACGGGGTTGAAGATCACCGCCATGAAATCGGTGACTTCCATCCGCATCGTGAGCGGGTTGAAGGTCGAGCCGGCGGGATGCTGCATCCAGCCATTGGCGACGAGGATCCACAGCGCCGAGATGTTCGAGCCGAGCGCGACCATGAAGGTGGTGAAGAGATGCTGGCGCTTGGTCAGCCGATCCCAGCCGAAGAACATCACGCCGACGAAGGTCGCCTCGAGGAAGAAGGCCATCAGCCCTTCGATCGCCAGCGGCGCGCCGAAAATATCGCCGACATATTGCGAGAAATAGGACCAGTTGGTGCCGAATTCGAACTCCATCGTCAGCCCGGTCGCGACGCCGAGCACGAAATTGATGCCGAACAGCTTGGCCCAGAAACGCGTCACGTCACGCCAGATCGGGCGATCGGTCATCACATAGACGCTTTCCATGATCACCAGAATGAACGAAAGCCCGAGGGTGAGCGGCACGAACAGGAAGTGATACAGCGCGGTGAGTGCAAACTGGAGCCTCGACAGCTCGACGACAGCCATGTCCATTCTGATTTTCCTCGATACGAATCGCCGCTGGCCGCTCATGAGCGGAAAAGCGACTTGGCGCTTTGACCGTAATCAATTACTCAATTTCGCATGATGCGTAAACAAAAAAATGCGGGCCTCGCCTGGCTGGTCGATGTTGCCGGGGCCGCGCTGTTCGCCCTTGGCATTGCCGATGCGATCAGCGCGCTCGCGGCCGGGCGGGCGCTGCCATGGGGGGCGCTGGTGGCGATGGTGGCGGGCGGGCTGGTCCGGGCAGGGGCGGTTCGGCTGGTGCACGCGCTGGCGATCGCCGGGGCGCAGACGACGTCGGCGGCGCTGCGCCAGACCCTGCTGCGCCGCCTGCTGACCGCGCCGCTGCCCGCCGCGCCGCTGATCGGGCAGGCGGCGGTGCTGGCGATCGACCATCCCGAGACGATCGAGCAATATGAAGCGCGCTTCGTCCCCGCGCGGATGGCCGCGACGGTTGCGCCGCTGGTGGTGCTGGCGATCGTCGCCTGCGCCAGTCTGGTCGCGGCGGGCATCCTGCTCGGCACGCTGATCCCCTTCATCATCGGCATGATCCTGACCGGATCGGCCGCGCGCATTGCATCGGAGCGTCAGCTGGCGGCGCTCGGCCGGCTCTCCGGTCTGTTCGTCGATCGGGTCCGCACCTTGCCGATCATCCGTCATTTCGGCGCCGAGGACCGGATCGCGCGGCAGGTCGAGGCGGCGACGCGCGATGTCGCCGGTCGCACCATCACCGTGCTGCGCGCGGCGTTCCTGTCGAGCGCGGTGATGGAGTTCTTCTCGGCGCTGTCGGTGGCGCTCGTCGCGGTCTATTGCGGCTTCAGCCTGCTCGGGCTGCTGCCCTTTCCGTCGCCCGAGACGCTGACGCTGCGCGAAGCCTTTTTCGCGCTGGCGATGGCACCCGAATTCTATCTGCCGATGCGGCGGCTGGCGGCGGCCTATCACGAAAAGCAGCTGGGCGAGGCGGCGACGGCAGAACTCAAGCCAATCACGGACACTCAACCGCCGGCCCCGCCTGCGGCCCGCTATGATGGCGTGGCGACGCGCGGCGTGACGATCGCCTGGCCGGGGCGGCGGATCGGCCCGGTCGACCTGGCGCTGGGCGCGACCGGCTTGGTCGCGCTGACCGGGCCGACCGGCAGCGGCAAGACCAGCATGCTGGCGGTGATCGCCGGGCAGATCGTGCCATCGACCGGATCGGTGACCGCGATTGCGCCGGACGACATCGCCTGGGCCGCGCAACGACCGCTGATCCTGCCGGGCAGCCTGCGCGACAATCTCGCGCTCGCGCGCCCGGGGGCCAGCGATGCCGACGTCCTGAGGGTCGCGGCGCAGGTCGGCCTGACGCCCTTGCTGGCGGGGCGAAGCGCGGGGCTCGACCTCGCGCTCGACCATCGCGGTTCGGGGCTGTCGGGGGGCGAGCGCCGCCGCATCGGGCTGGCGCGCGCGCTGCTGTCGGGGCGACCCTTGCTGCTGTGCGACGAGCCCACCGCCGATCTCGACGCGGCCAGCGCTTCTTCGATCGTCGCGCTGCTGCGCGGCATTGCCCGCGACCGCGCGGTGATCGTCGCCACCCATGACGCGCGGCTGATCGATGCCTGCGACGCGGCGGTGCAGCTGTGAAGCGGCCGCCGGCCCCGATCGACTTCGGCCTCGGCGAGCGCCGCACGTTGCGCTGGGCGCTCGTCTGCGCGCTGCTCGCCGGGCTGTCGTCGATCATGCTGCTCGCGCTGTCGGGCTGGTTCCTGACCGCTGCGGCGGTGGCTGGCGCGGGCGGACTCGCGGCGGTGCAGGCGTTCAACTATCTGCTCCCGAGCGCGGCGATCCGCGGGCTCGCCATCCTTCGAACCGGCAGCCGCTATGGCGAGCGCCTGCTCGCGCACCGCGCGGCGCTGCTCGGCATGGCAAGCTTGCGCGCGCGATTGTTCGGCAAGCTCGCCGCGCAGGACGGCCGGGTGGCGGCTGACCTGTCGGGCGGCGATGCCAGCGCGCGGTTGATCGGTGACATCGCCGCGCTCGAGGATCTGGTGGTCCGCCGGCCGACCCGCCCGGCGAGCCTGATCGCCGCGCTGTTCGCGGTCGGGCTGACATTGTTTGCCGGGTGGCCGTCGGCGCTGGCGCTCGCGCTGCTGCTGGCGGCCTTGCCGCTGGTGCTGGCAGTCACGGCGCGGCGGATCACCGCGGCGCCCGCCCGCGAGGCCGCCGAGGCGCTGGGTGACCTCCGCACCCGCTTCGTCGACTTCGCCGCCGCCCGGCCCGAGATCATCGCCTATGGCCTCGCCGACCGGGTGATCGCCGATCTCGACGGCCCCGCCACCCGGCTCGACGATGCCCGCGCGCGGTTGTTTCGCGGCGAAGGGGTGATCGCCGCGTTGATGCTCGCCTATGGCGCGGTGACGGCGGCGCTGGTGCTGGCGCTCGCAACCGGGCCGGCGGCGGAGATCGCGCTCGCGCTGCTCGCCGCGTCGGCGTCGGTCGAGGCGATGGCCGCCTTTGCCCGCACCGCACTGCGGCAGGCGAGCGTCGATGAATCGCTGGCGCGGCTGGCGGCGCTGCAGGCGCTGCCCGAGATGCCCCCACCGATCGCGCGACCGGATCAAGCGGGCGCGAGCGTGACGATCGGCGATGACCGCATGCCGCCGGGCTCGCGCATCGCGATCACGGGCGTGTCGGGATCGGGCAAGACGCGGCTGGTCGAGGCGCTGGCCGGGCTCCATCCCGCCGTCCATGCGCTCGCGCTCGATGGCGTCCCCGTCGCCGGTTGCACGCCGGATCAGCTGCGCGGGCAGTTCGCGCTGTCACCGCAGGAGGCGATGCTGATCGCCGGGTCGATCGCCGACAATCTCCGCCTCGCGCGCCCGCGCGTGACCGAAGCGCAGATGCACGCCGCGCTCGCCACCGCCTGTCTCGACGAACGCATCACGGCGATGCCCGACGGCCTCGACACGCGGATCGGCGAGGATGGCGGCACGCTGTCGGGCGGCGAGCGCAAGCGGCTGTCACTCGCCCGCGCGCTGCTCGCCGGGCGGCCCTGGCTGGTGCTCGACGAGCCGACCGAGGGGCTCGATCCGGCGACCGAGGCTGCGCTGATCGCTCGGCTCGGCGCGTGGCTCGATACGACCGGCAGCGGGCTGATCCTCGTCTCGCACCGGCCGGCGCCACTCGCGCTCGCCGGCCGCCGCATCGCGATCGAGGCGATCGACCGCCCAATTCTCCCCGCCGATCAAGGAACGACGCAATGACCCGAAGCGAACACCCCTCCAGCGCCGATTGGGCCGGCGCGCGCGGCGAAACCTGGGTCGCGCAGCTTGCCCGGATGGAGGCGATGCTCGCGCCGGTCGATGCGCCGCTGATCGATCTGCTGTCGCTCAATGGCGCGCGGCGGATCGCCGATCTGGCGTGTGGCGGCGGCGGGACGACGCTGGCGGTCGCGGCCGCCGCCGATCCAGGCGCGGCGGTGTTCGGCTATGATATCTCGCCGGCGCTGGTGGCGGCGGCGCAGGCGCGCGCGGCGCGCACCGGCCCCGCACCGGTCTTTGCGGTCGGCGATTGCGCGACGCTGGCGGTCGATCCGCCGTTCGACCGGATCGTCTCGCGCTTCGGGACGATGTTCTTCGCCGATCCTGCTGCGGCCTTCGCCAACATCGCCGCGCTGCTCGCGCCGGGCGGGCGATTCGCCTTCGCCGTCTGGGGCCCGCCCGCCGACAATCGCTGGATGGCGATCGTCCGCGACACCGTGGGCGCGTTGATCGATCTGCCGCCAACCCCCGTCGATGCGCCGGGGCCGATGCGCTACGGCGAGGTGGGCGTGCTGCTCGCGCTGCTCCGCGACGCCGGCCTCAGCGACCTGACGGTGACCGACTGGCGCGACGATCTCGCGATCGGCGGCGGGCTTGCGCCCGAGGCGGCGGCGCGCTTCGCGATCGCCGGCATGTCGGTGGCGCAGGCGCTCGCGGACCAGGGCCCCGCCCTGGTCGAGCGCGCCACCGCGCTGCTGGCCGAGCGCTTCGAAGCGCATTGGGCCAACGGCGCGGTCCGCCTTCCGGCGCGGGTGCATCTGGTGCGCGGGGGGCGGTGAGGGCGGGCCGGGGGTGACCGGTAGGCCCGGCGCGCCGCCCCGGGGGCCGCTTGCGCGCACCATAGCGAAAGCGCGGTCCCGGATCGCCTTGTACCGGCTTCGCCTGCAGTCAACCGGGCGAGCGAAGCGGATCGCGCCGTGGTCGGCAAAGGCTAAAAGCCGATCCGTAATCCACGGTCGATGTGATGGACGCGCCCACGCTTAATCCATTCCCGCGATCGCCCGCAGCCGGTAGGCTGCCACCAGCAATTGTCCGTTCGCCTGAGCCCGCGCGGCCTGCGCGCCGATCGCTTCGCGTTCGGCGTCGAGTTGCGCGAGCAAGGGCTTGACCCCGGCCTTCACCTCGAGCGTCGTGCCGCGGAGCGCGGCTTCGCTCGCGGTCAATCGCGCCTCGCTGGCGGCGAGCACCGCGCGGGCGGTGGCGACGTCGTCGAACGCGACGATCGCCTGTTGCTCGGCGATCAGCCGGGCGTTGGCGGCATCGGCTTCGGCCGCGCGCAGGTCGGCGGCCGCGCCCCGGGTCTGGGCACTGATCCGGCCACCGCTGAAGATCGTCCAGCTGGCGCGCAGCCCCACCGAGGCGCTGTCGGCCTTGTAACCGGGGAAGAACTGGTCGCGCACGCTGGCGGCCTCGGCATAAGCGCCGACGGTCGGCAGCCGCTCGGCGCGGACGCCGTCGAGCCTGGCGCGCGCGGCATCGATCTGGCGCGCGGCGGCGAGCAGCATCGGGTTATCCTTCATCGCCAGCGCCACCGCCGCGTCGCCCGAGGGCGGGAGGGCGGGGGTGGCGGGCAGGTCGGCGTCGATCGTCACGGGGTGCCCGGCCAGCGCCGCCAGTTGGGCGTGCGCGCCGGCGAGCTGGCCGCGCGCGCCGGCCAGCCCGGCCTCGGCCTCGGCCCGGCGGGCCTCGGCTTGCGCGGTTTCGGTCGAGGTGCCGTCGCCGGCCTGGAATTTGAGCCGCGCCTGGCGCAGCGCCTCGTCGAGCGCGCGATTGAGAGTCTCGTAGCGCGCGATCAACTGCCGCGCCGCGACCGCGCCGGCATAGGCCTGCACCACCTGAACGCGCAGCTCGAGCATCGCCATCCGCATCTGCTGGTCTGCGGCCTCCGCGCCGCTGGTGGCCTGCCGGATCGCGGCGCCGATGCGGCCACCGGTGAACAGTGGCAGTTCGACCGTCGCGCGCGCCGATCGCGGCGTGACATTGTCCGCCGTCAGCCCGAAAAAGCCCTGCGGATCGATCCGGCCGACGCCGATCTGGCCGTCGAGCGCGGCGGACGGCGCGCGCGCGGCGCGCGCGCCGCTGATACCGGCACGCGCGGAGTCGGCGCGCGCCTGCGCCGCCGCTAGCGACGGCGCGTGCGCCAGCGCCTCGGCAATGACGGTATCGAGGCTCTGCGCCGATGCCGGGGCAGCGAGCGCGATCAATGCCGGCGGGACGAGCCAGGGCGCGCGCATGATCAGCGAAACGCCGTCCCGGCGCGCACGCCAAGCGCCTTGAACACCATCGCCGCCGGGCACCAGCCCGATATGCTCGCCTGCAGCATATTGGCGCCCGCGAACAACGTCAGCGCGATCCAGCAGGGCGAAACCGTGACGGCGAGCGTCGCGCTGGCGAGCACGATGACGCCGGCAAAGGCCAGCACGGCCCGATCGATATTCATGCGCATTCTCCTAATCCTTGAATTGGAGTTTCTTGATGCCGAGCACGTGGAGCGCGAGCTTTTCGTAGAAGGGCTCGCTCTCGCCGCGGCGGACTTTGCCGAGGAAGTATTTTTCGAAGCCGATCTTGGCCAAATGCACCCATTTGCCTTCGGACGACCAGTTGACGTTGCGTGGCGGAATCTGCGGCTTGGCGACGAAGGCGACGCCGCCGTCACCGAAATCGGCGAGGCAGATCGCGTTCCAGGTCGCCTCATGGGTGGGCTCCTGCCCGTCATGGAGCTGCTTCAGGTTGGCGGCGACCGCGCTGACCATGCTCTCGATCATGAAGCCGGTCTTGGGCACGCCGACCGGCACCGGCGTCGGCCCGACCGGAGGGATGGCGATGCAGACGCCGACCGCGAAGACGTTGCGATGCGTCGGATTGCGCTGGTGCTTGTCGGTCAGGATGAACCCCCGCGGGTTGCTGAGGCCCGGGACCGCCATCACCGCATCGATGCCGCGAAACGGCGGCATCAGCATGCCCCAGCCGAACGGCAGGTCGTGGGTCTTCTTGTCGCTGCCGTCGTCATTGACCTCGATGACGTGCATCATGCCGTCCTCGACGCTCGAAACCTTGGCGTTGGTGATCCACTTGATGTGTCGGTTGCGCATCTCGCTTTCGAGCAGGCCCTTGGTATCGCCCACGCCGTCGAGCCCGAGATGGCCGATATAGGGTTCGGGCGTGACGAAGGTCATCGGCACCTTGTCGCGGATCTGGCGCTTCTTGAGCTCGGTATCGAGCGTCATCGCCATCTCATAGGCCGGGCCATAGCAGGACGCGCCCTGCGCCGCGCCGACGACGATCGGGCGGGGGTTGGCGCAAAGTTCTTCGAATTTGGCATAAGCGGCTTCGGCATGCGCCGTTTCGCAGATCGAGACGGTATGCCGATCGGGACCGAACCCCTCGATCTCGTCAAAGGCGAGTTCGGGGCCAGTGGCAATTACAAGATAATCATAATCGATAAATGAGTTATCGCTCAATTCGATGCGGTTCGACTCGGGGTGGACCTTGCGTGCACCGACACTCGAATAGGCGATGCCGTGTTTGGCCATCACCGGGGGCAGGTGGACGCGGATCGATTCGGGTTCGCGCCAGCCGACTGCGACCCACGGATTCGAGGGAACGAACCAGTAATCTTCACCCTTGTTGATCACCGTGACGCGCGCCTTGCCCTTCAGTGCGGCGCGAATTTCATAAGCGGCGATGGTCCCGCCGAGACCAGCCCCCAGAATGACGATATGCGATTCGGACATTTCCGGCTCCTCTCACTCGATAGGCCTTGACGCATATACATATTACACGATATGTGCAATCGAGAAATTTAGGAGCCGCTGCCATGTTTGGATTTTCCCGCAAACCCGCGACCCACGAGCTCACCCCGACCGCCCTTCAGGCCATGCTGCGCGACGACACGGCGATCGTGGTCGACGTGCGCGAGCCCGATGAGTTCGCGGCGGGCCATGTCCCCGGCGCGCGCAATCTGCCGTTGTCGCGCTTCGATCCGGCAAGCCTCCCGGCGGCCGAAGGCAAGACGCTGGTGCTGAGCTGCGCGGGGGGCAGGCGATCCGCGATGGCGCTCGATCGCTGCGCGGCCGCGCAAGTGGCGGTCGATACGCATCTCGCCGGCGGGCTCGGTGCGTGGAAAGCCGCCGGCTTGCCGGTCGAGAAATAGGGAGCATCGCATGAGCCGATTTCAGCCCGGACTTGCAGCGGCCCTCCTCGCCGCGCTGCCGCTGGCAGCCTGTAGCAGTCCGCAGGAAACCCCCGCTGCCAAGCCCACCGCGCCCGCCGGGGCCCGACTGAGGCTCGCCGCGACCGAGACCAGTGCCTGGCAATCGGTCAGCGCCGAAATCGCCACCGTCGATCAGGCGCAGGCGATCGCGCGCATTCCCGGTATCTTGGCGACGCTCAACGTTCGCGCTGGTGATCTGGTGACCAGAGGGCAGGCGATCGGCCGAATCGTCGATAGCCAGCTTGGCCCCCAATCGGCGGCGTTCGGCGCGCAGGCCGCCGCCGCCCAGGCGCAGGCCGTGCAGGCACAGGCCGATCTGGCGCGCGTGCGGTTCCTCTATGAGAACGGCGTCTATGCCAAGGCACGGCTCGATCAGGCGCAGGCTGCCGCGAGCGCCGCCAACGCCCAGATCCGCGCAGCAAAAGCGCAGCAATCGGCGGTCGGCGCGGTCGCCGGGCAAGGCGTCGTCATCGCCCCGGCATCGGGCCGGGTGCTCAAGGCAGATATTCCAGCGGGCTCCGCAGTCGCCCCCGGCATGGCAATTGCCACCATAACCGCCGGTGCCACGGTCCTCCGCCTGACCCTCCCCGAATCGCTCGCAAATCAGGTTCACATCGGGTCGCGCGTCCGCGCCGATGGCCTCACCGGCTCGGTCACCCGCGTTTATCCCTCGGTCGAGGCCGGCCAGATCACCGCCGATGCCACGATGAGCGGCATCGACAACAGCCTGATCGGTCGCCGCATCGCTGCCGAGGTCGAAACCGGCACGCGCCGCGCGCTGATCGCCCCAACGAGCTTTGTCACCAGCGCCTATGGCATCGATACCGTCACGATCCTCGCCGCCGATGGCAGTGTCGTCAGCGTCCCCGTCCAGACCGCGCCGTCGGGCGATCCGGGCAAGGTCGAGATATTGTCGGGCGTCACCCCCGGCGATACGCTGATCGCGGCACCCGGCAAATGAGCCTCGGCATCTCGGGTCGGCTCACCCGCGCGACGATCCAGTCGCCGCTGACGCCCTTGTTCCTGCTCGCCGCGATCCTGGTCGGGCTGCTCGCGACCTTCACGATCGCGCGCGAGGAAGAGCCGCAGATCAGCGTGCCGATGGTCGACATCCGCGTGCTGGCGCCCGGCCTGTCGGCTGCCGATGCCGTCGAACTCGTCGCCAAGCCGCTCGAGACGATCGTCAAGTCGGTCGATGGCGTCGAGCATGTCTATGCCCAGGCCGAAGACAATGGCGTGCTCGTCACCGCGCGCTTCCTGGTGGGTTCGAACCCCGAGGATGCCGCCACTCGGATCGACGAGAAACTCAACGCCAATATCGATCGCATTCCGGTCGGCATCCCCCCGCCGCAGGTGACGGTGCGCGGCATCAGCGACGTGCCGATCGTCGTCCTGACGCTGTCGCCCAAGCCCGGCGCGCCAGGGGCATGGACCGATCAGGCGCTGCTCGAGCTCGCGGGCCGGTTGCGCACCGAAATCGCCAAGGTCGACAATGTCGGCCTGAGCTTCATCGTCGGCGGCCAGCGCGAGGCGATCCGGATCGCACCCGACCCGGCGAAACTGGCGCTGCATCAGGTGCCGCTCGGCAATGTGATCGACGCCGCCTCGCAGGCCAATCGCTCCTTTCCCGCTGGCACGGTCCGCGAAAATGGGCAGGCGGCGAGCGTCATCGCCGGGCGAACCTTGGGCAGTGCCGCCGATGTCGGCGCGCTGATCGTGCGCTCGGTCAGCGGCGCGCCCGTCTATCTGCGCGATGTCGCAAGCGTCGAACAGGCCGCGACGCAGGATCAGGCGCGCGCCTGGCGCTGGTCGCGCAGCGCGGGCAAGGGCTGGCACCGCGCGCCTGCCGTCAGCATCGCCATCGCCAAGCGTGCCGGGGCGAATGCCGTCGACGTCTCGACCGGCGTCGTCGCGCGGGTGGCAGCGCTGAAGGGCACCCTGATCCCCGCCAGCGTCGATGTCGCCGTCACCCGCAACTACGGCGCAAGCGCCAATGACAAGGCGAACGAGCTGCTGTTTCATCTGGCGCTCGCGACGGTCTCGATCGTCATCCTGATCGGTTTCGCGATCGGCTGGCGCGAGGCCGGCGTCACCGCGATCGTCATCCCGACGACGATCCTGCTGACGATGTTCGCGTCGAAATTGATGGGCTTCACGATCAACCGGGTGAGCCTGTTCGCGCTGATCTTCTCGATCGGCATCCTGGTCGATGATGCGATCGTGATGATCGAGAATATCGCGCGCCACTGGGCGATGCCGGATGACCGCCGCCGGATCGACGCGGCGGTCGATGCGGTGTCGGAAGTCGGCAATCCGACGATCGTCGCCACGCTGACCGTCGTCGCCGCGCTGCTGCCGATGCTGTTCGTCTCCGGGCTGATGGGGCCCTATATGGCCCCGATCCCGGTCAATGCGTCCGCAGCGATGGTGTTCAGCTTTTTCGTCGCGGTGATCATCGCGCCGTGGCTGATGATCCGCTTCGCGCGCTCGACGCTGGTCAGCGGGCACGAACATGAGGACGCGCATGGCGGCAAGCTCGGTCTGCTCTATGCCCGCGTCGCGAGCCGGGTGATCGCGACCCGGCAGAGCGCGCGGCTGTTCCTGATCGCGGTCGGCATCGCCACGCTGGTGGCCTGCTCGATGTTCTATTTCAAGGCGGTGACGGTCAAGCTCCTGCCCTTCGACAACAAGAGCGAGGTCCAGCTCGTCATCGACCTGCCCGAAGGCAGCAGCCTCGAGGCGACGTCGCGCACGCTCGAACAGGCCGCCGCCATTGCGCGAACGGTACCCGAGGTCGAGGCGATGGAGGCCTATGCCGGCACCTCGGCGCCGTTCAATTTCAACGGCCTCGTCCGCCACTATTTCCTGCGGGCGCGACCCGAGATGGGCGATCTGATGGTCACGCTCGCCCCGAAGGAAGATCGCGCGCGGGCCAGCCACGCCATCGCGGTCGAGCTGCGCGAAAAGCTGAAGGCCGTGCCGCTCCCCGTGGGCAGCTCGATCAAGGTGGTCGAGACCCCGCCGGGGCCGCCGGTGCTCGCCACCCTGCTCGCCGAAATCTATGGCCCCGATGAAGCCGTCCGCCGCGCGACCGCGACCCAGCTCGAGGCGATCTTCAGATCGGTGCCGTACATCGTCGATGTCGACACCAGCCGTCGGCTATGCCCCGCGCGGCGGCGGGCGCGATCCGCTGCCGATCCAGATCGCGCTCGATCAGTCGCAGCGCAGCTGGAGCCAGGCGCTCGCCGCCACCCCGGTCGCGGTGACGCAAGGGCCGGGCGGCCCGCAACTGATCCAGCTCGGCGAACTGGTCGAGGCCAAGATGCAGCCGGGCGGGCAGAGCATGTACCGCCGCGACGGGCGCGGCGCGACGATGGTCACCGCCGAACTCGCCGGGCGCTATGAAGCGCCGATCTACGGCATGCTCGCGGTCGATGACGCGGTCAGCAAGTTCGACTGGAAGGCGCACGGGCTGATCAAGCCCGAGATCCGGCTGAACGGCCAGCCCGACGACGAGAGCAAGCCCTCGCTCCTGTGGGACGGCGAGTGGGAGATCACCTGGGTCACCTTCCGCGACATGGGCGCGGCGTTCGGGGTGGCATTGCTCGCCATCTATGTGCTGGTCGTCGGCCAGTTCCGCAACTTCAAGCTGCCGCTGGTGATCCTCACCCCGATCCCGCTGACCCTGGTCGGCATCGTCATCGGGCACATGCTCTTCGCGGCGCCCTTCACCGCGACCTCGATGATCGGCTTCATCGCGCTGGCCGGTATCATCGTGCGCAATTCGATCCTGCTCGTCGACTTCATCAACCACGCCCGCGCGCCCGACAAATCCCTCCGCGACACCCTGCTCGAAGCGGGGATGATCCGCTTTAAGCCGATCGCGCTGACCGCAGCGGCGGCGATGATCGGCGCGGCCGTGATCCTCACCGATCCGATCTTCCAGGGCCTCGCCATCTCGCTGCTGTTCGGGCTCGCGTCGTCGACGCTGCTGTCGTCTTGCGCGATGACGGCCGCCCCGCCACCTTGGGGTCATGAGCTTCACCGGACCCATCGCCGCGCTGCACGACAATGCCGCGCATGTCGCCCAACGGCTGCGGTTGCTCGCGCACCGCGACCGGCTGGTGATGCTGTGCCGGATGACCGACGGCGAGGTATCGGTCGGCGAGCTGGTGACGCTTACCGGCCTGCCGCAATCGAGCGTGTCGCAGCATCTCGCCGTCCTGCGCGAGGCCGGCACCGTCGGCGTGCGTGCCGAGGCGCAGTCGCGCTTCTACCGGCTGATCGACGCCCAGGTCGCCGGGATCATCGCCGCGCTGTGTGACTACAGCACCCGTATCGCCGGAGACCCCGCATGAGCACGGATATCGTCGTCTGCCCGCACTGCCAGGCGCTCAACCGCGTGCCCGAGGCGCGGCTGGGTGACCATCCCAACTGCGGCACCTGCCACCGCCCGCTGACCACGGGCGCGCCGATCGAGGCCGGTCAGGCGTTGTTCGACAAGATGGTCGCGCGGAGCAGCGGGCTGGTGCTCGTCGATTTCTGGGCGAGCTGGTGCGGCCCGTGCCGCATGATGGCCCCCGCCTTCGCGGCAGCGGCGGCCGAGCTCGATCCGAGGGTCCGGCTGCTCAAGGTCGAGACCGAGACCGAGCCGGCGCTCGCGGCGCGCTACGCGATCCGGTCGATCCCGACGCTCGTGCTGTTCAAGGGCGGGCGCGAAGTCGCGCGGCAGGCCGGCGCGATGGACAAGGGCGGGATTTTGCGCTGGGTAGCAGCGGTCGGCGGCGCCAGCGGCGGGTAAGTCGAGCGACCCGGAAAGCGGGCGTCGATCGTCGATCGGCTGCGACATCCGATCGATCGAGATGGTCGGCGATGCGATCGAACGGCGACTTTTCTGCCAGGGCCGTATCGAACCGATCGAGGATCGCGACCACGCCGCCCGCTTCTGCGGCCAGCGCAGCCGCAGCGCTGTCGAACCCTGCCCACATCGGCGCCCATGTCCGAACCAGAGCCTCGCCCGCGAGCGTCAGCGACAGGACTCGCCGCCGTCCGTCCGCCGCGTCGGGCTGCGACGCCACAAGGCTGGCAGCCTCCAGCGACCGCGCCGCCTGGCTGACCGACACATGGGTAATGCGCAACCGTTCGGCGATCTCGCCGATCGCCAGCGGGCCGTGCTGGACGATCTGATTGAGCGGCCCGAACCAACGCTGCTCGAACGCGATGCCGCGCGCCGCGGAGGCGCGCGTGGCGTCGCGCGAATTCGTCACTCCATCCGCGCAAACATCGCCGCGCCGCCGCCGCTCGCCAGCCTTGCCGCGACCGCCTCGCTCCGCGGCACCGCGACCGTGTCGGCAAATGCGTCGAGCAGCCTGCTCAGCTCGGCGAAGCGCGCGTGATTGATCCGGTAGAACACCTGTTTCGCCTCGCGCCGCGTGAGGACGAGATCGGCTTTGCGCAGGATGCCGAGCTGCTGCGACAGGCCAGGCTGGACGATGCCGGTCGCGCTTTCCAGATCGCCGACGCTGCGCTCGCCGTCGCTCAGCGTGCGGAGCAGGTCGAGCCGCACCGCGTGCGCGATCGCTCGGAGCAGCTCGGCATGGGCTTCGATGTCGAGGGCACTGAGATTGACGGGCATGGTCAGCCTCCATCCTTGACGGGCGCATAGAACCAGTCGGTCGCGCTGTCGGCGGCGAGCACGTCGGCGAGTGCGAGGCTCGGCACCGCGAGCAGATCGTCGCCCGGCATCCATTCGGCCGGGACCAGAGCCGCTTGCGCGTCGGTGCGCTGGAGCGCGGCAAGCAGCCGCAACATCTCCTCGACCGATCGGCCGACGGTGGCGGGATAGCAGGTCGAGGCGCGCAGCCGTCCCTCCGGATCGATGAAATAGGTCGTGCGTACCGACGCGGCATCGAGCGCATCGGCATCGACCATGCCATAGGCACGGGCGATCTCCAGCGTCGGATCCTCGATCAGCGGGAAGCCGATCTTGACGTCGAATTTCTGGTGGATCGCCTTGATCCAGGCGAAGTGCGAAAACAGGCTGTCGACCGAGAGCGCCATCAGGTTGCACCCCAGCGCGGCGAAGCGGTCCGCCGCGCGGGCGATGGCGACGAATTCGCTGGTGCAGACCGGCGTGAAATCAGCCGGATGCGAGAACAGGATCAGCCACTGTCCTCGAAAGTCAGTAAGCGACTTGACCCCCTGGGTCGTGCGTGCGGTGAAATTCGGTAGCAGGTCGCCGAGCGTCGCCGGCCCGCACGGCGTCGGTCGCTTCGTATAATCGTCCAATTCCGGGCCTTTCCGTCCGATTGCGCCAATATATTACACGCTCGCGCAATTGACGCAAATCGATTACACGATTATATCATACACGTAATCATGAAAATATCGGACCGTGCCATGATCGCAACCCCTCTCGACCCGGTGATCGAGCGCGCCGCGGCGCAGATCAGTCAAAGCCTGATCGGCGCGGCGCCGCGCGCGGTGGTCCGCAGCTTTTTCGACGCGGCGACCTTCACCGCCAGCCATGTCGTCCATGATCCCGCGACCCGGATCGCCGCGATCATCGATTCGGTGCTCGATTTCGATCCCGCTTCGGCGCGGACCGCGCACCACAGCGCCGATGCGATCGTCGCTTATGTCCGCGCCGAAAATCTCGACATTGCCTGGTTGCTCGAAACCCACGCGCATGCCGATCATTTTTCGGCAGCGCCCTATCTGCAGGAACGGCTCGGCGGCAAGATCGCGATCGGCCGCGCCATCACCACCGTCCAGCGGACCTTCGGCACCTTGTTCAACGAACCCGATGACTTTGCACGGAACGGATCGCAGTTCGATCATTTGTTCGACGACGGCGATACCTTCATGATCGGCGAGGTCGCGGCGATCGTCCTCCACGTCCCCGGCCACACCCCGGCCGATCTCGCTTATGCGATCGGCGATGCGGTGTTCCCCGGCGACACGATCTTCATGCCCGATTTCGGCACCGCCCGCGCGGATTTCCCCGGCGGCGACGCGCGCCAGCTCTACCGGTCGATCCGCCGCCTGCTCTCGCTCCCGCCTGCGGCGCGGCTGTTCCTCTGCCATGATTACAAGGCGCCGGGTCGTGAGGCGTTCGTCTGGGAGACCACGATCGGGGCCGAGCGCGACGGTAACGTCCATGTCCATGACGGCATCGGCGAGGACGATTTCGTCGCCATGCGCACCGCGCGCGATGCGACGCTCGACATGCCGCGGCTGATTCTGCCCGCGATCCAGGTCAACATGCGCGGCGGGCATCTGCCCGAGCCCGAGGCCAATGGCACCCGCTATCTCAAAATCCCGCTCGATACGGTCTGACGCGAAGGTGATCGATACCGTGCACTATGGTCTCGGCGCGCTGTCGGGGGTGCTGGTCGGCTTCACGCTCGGGCTGGTCGGCGGCGGCGGATCGATCCTGGCGGTGCCGCTGATGGTCTATCTGGTCGGCGTGGCCAGCCCGCATGTCGCGATCGGCACCAGCGCGCTGGCGGTCGCGGTCAACGCCGCGACCGGGCTGATCAGCCATGCCCGCGCCGGCACCGTCAAATGGCGCTGCGGGTTGATGTACGCTGCCGCCGGCATCCTCGGCGCGCTCGCCGGATCGACCGCCGGCAAGGCGATCGACGGACACCGGTTGCTCTTCCTGTTCGCGATCGTGATGATCGTCGTCGGCGTGGTGATGCTGCGCGGCCGCAACGACAAGGGCGACGAGGACGTCGTATGTACCCGCACCAACGCCCCCAAGGTGCTGGGCTTCGGGCTGGGCACCGGCATCTTTTCAGGGTTCTTCGGCATTGGCGGCGGCTTCCTGATCGTGCCCGGACTGGTCGCATCGACCGGCATGCCGATCATCAACGCGGTCGGCACCAGCCTGATCGCGGTCACCGCTTTCGGGCTGACGACGGCGGCCAACTATGCCTGGTCGGGGCTGGTCGACTGGCCGCTCGCCGCCGTCTTCATCATTGGCGGCGTCGCCGGCGGGGCAGGGGGAACGCTGCTCTCCAGGCGATTGTCGGGCAAGGGCACGCTGACCACGGTGTTCGCATGCCTGATCTTCGCCGTCGCCGCCTACATGCTCTGGAAAAGCGCTGCGGCGCTGGGGTGATGGGATGACTGCGATACCCGACAAGGACGAGAAATGCCGCGCGGTCGAACGCTTGATCGCCAGTGGCAAGGGGGTTTGCGAAAGCTGCCGGATCATCGGCATTTCCGAACGCACGCTCGCGCGGTGGCGAAAGGCGCAGCGCCCCGGGGGTGTCTGAACGCCGGGCCGGTTCGAGCCTTGGCGACGGGATGTCGGCGGTCAGGGGCAGGCCGACCGGGCCAGCCTCGTCGTCAATTGCCGTCATAGTCGATCGCCGCTGCCGCAGCGCCCGACATGATGAAGCCGATCGCGCGTTCGGTTTCTTCCTGCAGGTGCGCGATCAGGCTGGCGGTGCGCGCGAGCAGCGAAATGCCCTTGAGCGCGCCGACCGGAAAGCCGACATCGAGCATCACCGCCGGGATCGCGCCGTTGACGTTGATCGGGAGCGCCCGCCCGAGCGTGCCGGGCAGCGCGTCTCGGATCGCGTAGAGCATGCCGATATGGTCGCCGACGATGCCGTGCTGCTCGGCCAGATCGAGCAACAGCAGCGCGCGCGGATCGCCGCCGGCATGCTGGGGATGGCCGAAGCCCGGGATCGCCCGCTTGTCGGCGCGCAGGCGGCGAATGCCGTCGCTGGCCGCGGTCGCGGCAGACGCGCCGGCGGCGGTTTCGGCGACCAGATCGGCATAGAATCGCCCGGCGACCTCGGCGCTGCCGAGCACCACCGATCCGCAGCCGAGCAGCCCCGCCGCGACCGCGCCGTGAAACGCCTCGGGCGCGGCGGCATAGGTCATCCGCGCGGCGACGACGCTCGGGACGAGGCCATGTTCGGCGATCGCGGCGAGCACGGCATTGGCGAAGAAGCGCTGCGTCTCGCTGGGTGCGCTGCCCGTCACCAGCAGCCAGAAATAGCTGGTGAAATCCATCTGGCCGATGATGTCGCCGCACAGATCATGCCCGCGCACCGTGATGCTGGTCGCGTCCGAGGTGCAGATCGCCGAATAGGGGGCGTCCTGTTTGCCGATCCGCATCGTTCAATACCTTTCTGTCGCCAGCCCAGCCCATCGCGGCGGTCGCCGCCGAGTTCGATTTACGAAGTTGATTTCGTATATCGAACTTTCTATGTCACTGTTCGAGGAGTAGTCAACATGGCCAAGCCGCTCGCCGATGTCACCGTGCTTGAAATGGGGACCTTCATTACCGGGCCCGCAGCCGGCATGCTGCTCGCCGACATGGGCGCCGACGTGATCAAGATCGAGCGACCCGATGGTGGCGATCCGTTTCGGGCATTCGAGGGCGGTTTGTACAGCCCGCATTTCCAGACCTATAATCGGAACAAGCGCTCGATCACGCTCGACACGCGCACCGTCGATGA
Source organism: Sphingomonas sp. 28-66-16 (assembly GCA_002281485.1). Classification (GTDB taxonomy): domain Bacteria; phylum Pseudomonadota; class Alphaproteobacteria; order Sphingomonadales; family Sphingomonadaceae; genus Sphingomonas. The sequence continues at coordinate 26,581 of NCGF01000006.1, read as the reverse complement.
TCTCGCGACGCTCGACCGGATGATCGCCGATGCCGACGTCTTCATCCAGAATTTCCGCCCGGGCGTGGTGGAAAAGCTCGGCGTCGATCCCGATCGGCTGCGCGCGATCAACCCGCGGCTGATCTATCTGTCGATCTCGGGCTTCGGCGCGACGGGCCCCGATCGCGATCGGCCGGCGTTCGATACGGTCGCGCAGGCGGCGAGTGGCTTTTTGCGGTTGCTCGTCAATCCCGAAAATCCGCGCGTGGTCGGGCCGGCGCTCGCCGATTCGATCACTGGCTTCTACGGTGCCTACGGTGTGCTCGCTGCGCTCCACGAACGCGAACGGACGGGCAAGGGCCGCCTTGTCGAAGTCTCGATGCTCGAGGCGATGGCGCATTTCAACCTCGACGATTTCACCCATTATTTCGCCGAGGGCGAGGTGATGGGGCCCTATAGCCGCCCTAACGTCTCGCAATCCTATGTCTTCCGGTGCGCCGACGGCGGCTGGATTGCGCTTCATATGTCGTCGCCGCCGAAATTCTGGGAGAATTTGGCCGAGGCGGTGGGGCAACCCGGCATGCTCGCGCGCGCGGAATTCGCCAGCCGGACGGCGCGGATCGCCAATTATGAAAAGGTCGCGGCGTTCCTCGCGCCGATTTTCGCGACGCGGCCCCGCGCCGAATGGTGTGCGGCGCTCGAACGGCTCGAAGTGCCGCATTCGCCGGTCTATTCGGCGCCCGAGGCCATCGACACCGATCAGGCGCGCCATTTGCAGCTCTGCGTCGAGGACGCTGCCGGGCCGCACGGTGCCTTCCGCACGATCCGGTCGCCGGTGAGCTTCGATGGAGAGCGGATGCTCGAGGTCAGCGCCCCGCCGACGCTCGGCCAGCATAACGCCGACCTGATCGGCCCGAATGCGAAGGTCGCGGCGGCCGAATGACCCGCGGCAGCGCCGGCTTGCCCTGCATCGGCGGCGCCAGTAACGCGGGCCATGGCCGATACCGAAAAACCGCCCAAGGACAGTGAATATCTCTCGACGCTCGAGCGCGGCCTCCGCGTTTTGCGTGCGTTTGACGCGACCCACCCCGAAATGCCGCTCAGCGAGGTCGCGGTCTTGACCGGGCTAAGTCCGGCAGTCGCCCGACGGTGCCTCAATACGCTGGTCCAACTCGGCTATGTCGCGCAATATGGCCGCAAGTTTCTATTGCGGCCCGAGGTACTCAGCTTCGGCACCAGCTATCTCTCGTCGATGAATGTCGATCAGGTTGTGCTGCCGCCGCTACAGCAGGTGCGCGACGATACCGGCGACAGTTCGTCGATGGCCGTGCTATCGGGCGACGACATTCTCTATGTCGCGCATGTTTCGACCAATCGACGAATCCGGCTCGGCGCGACGGTCGGCACGCGCTTCCCGTTGCACGCGACCTCGCTCGGCAAGGTGCTGCTCGCCTTCCAGGGCGAAGGCGTGATCGCCGCCTATCTCGATCGCGCGGTGCTGACCCGCTTCACCGAACGCACCGTCACGTCGCGCGAGGCGCTGGAGGACCGACTGAGCGCGGTGCGCTTGAACGGCTATGATTCGGCGCTCGATGAGCTCGACTATGGGCTCGTCTCGGTGGCGGTGCCGGTGTTCGATGCGCGGCGCCAGATTGTCGCCGCGATAAACTGCTCGACCTCGACGACTCGGATCTCTCAGGAGGAACTCGTGCGGACCCGTCTGCCGTTGCTGCGCGATGCCGCAGCCGAAATCGGCAGCGCGCTCCAGCGCTGGCCAGCGCTTATCCACTCGCTCCATGTCGGCTGACGACCCTGCACAAGCCGCGCTCAACCGGCCGAAAAACTTCGCATAGCGAACTTGACTTCGAATTACGAAGAGCTTTAGTCTGCCCCGGGTAGAATCGGCGCGGAGACCCTGGGGAAAAATCCAGGGCGCGTGCCGAGTTTGGGGGAGGACATCCGGTGACGAAGCGAGCGATTTGGACAAGAGCCTTACTGGCTGGGTCGATTTCTGGAGCGACATTGGTCGCTGCCGTGCCCGCGCTCGCCCAGGACGCGCCGCCGCCTGCCGCCGCTGCCGACGGCGAAGCCAGGGACATCGTCATCACCGCGCTGCGCCGTGACACCAGGCTTCAGGATACCCCGGCCGCAATCACCGCCTTCGACGCCAAGGCGATCGAAGCCGCCGGCATCGATCGGCCCGCCGATTTCATCGGCCTGACCTCGAACGTCCAGCTGATCGAGACGCAGAATGTCGGCAACGCCTTCGTCATCATTCGCGGCATCACCCAGAACCGCAATTCCGAGCCTTCGGTCGCGGTCGTCGTCGATGGCGTGCAGCAGGTCAATGCCGCCGAATTCAACCAGGAACTGTTCGATATCGAGCAGATCGAAATTCTGAAGGGGCCGCAAGGCGGCCTCTATGGTCGCAACGCGATCGGCGGGGCGATCGTCATCACCACCAAGGAGCCGACCGACCAGCTCGAGGGCCGCGTCATGGCGGGGATCGACAATGGCTTCGGCTATACGGTGCGCGCCGGGCTCAGCGGCCCGATCACCGACACGCTCAAATTCCGGGTGTCGGGTTCATGGCGCGATACGCAAGGCTATATTCCCAACACTTTCCTCGGCAAGGACGCCGATCCGGTCAAGGATTTCTCGATCCGGGGCAAGCTGTTGTGGCAGCCGTCCGACAATTTCTCCGTCGATCTGCGCGGCTTCGTGTCGCTGCTCAAGACGCAGGCCTTTTACTACAATATCGTCGCCGATGTGAACGACGTCAGCCTGCCAGTGCGCGTCAACAATGCCGGCATCGACAATCGCGACATCTACAACGTCTCGGCGAAGATCGATTATGACGCCGATTGGGGGCACATCCGCTCGGTCACCTCCTATGACAAGGTCAGCGAAATCCTGACCGGCGACGCGTTCGATTTCCTGCCGATCCCGCAGTCGTTGTTCTTCAACATCCTCGGCTTCGATCTCAACCAGAGCCAGTTTCTCGATGTCCGTGCGATCAGCGAGGACCTGCGAATTTCGTCGCCGGATCATCAGAAGTTCGAATGGTCGATCGGTACCTATCTGATCCACACCGATCGCTATATCTCGACCGGGAATCTGGTGGATACCGGTAACGGCGTCTTCCCGGTCTATCGCACGCCGAGCACCAATCCGCTCAATCCGCAGGCGACCTTCCTGGCCGACAGCCAGAACAACTTTGCCTGGGCGATCTATGGCTCGCTGGGCTACGAGTTTTCGAAGTCGCTGCGGATCGATGGCTCGCTGCGCTATGATCGCGACAGTCGCGCCAATACCACGCTGACGCCCGCCGCTTTCATTCCGGTCGTCGTGGGCTTTCCGACCGGCACGCCCGGCGAGGTTCGCAACCGCTCGTTTTCGGCATGGCAGCCCAAGGTGACGCTGACCTGGAAGCCCGCCAAGAACCTGACGCTCTACGGCGGCTACAGCCGCGGCTTCCGGTCGGGCGGGTTCAACCAGACCGGTGTTGGCGCGGTGGCAGCGGGGACGGGGGTCGTCGGGGTCGGCGACATCTATCAGGCCGAAACGGCAGACACGTTCGAGGTTGGCCTGAAGAGCACGCTGTTCAACAATCTGATGACCTTCAACGCGAGCGCCTATACGACGCAGTCGAAGAACGGTTATTTCTTCGTGTTTCTCGCAGCCAATTCGACCCAGAACCTGGGCAATGTTCCCGAAACGCGGTTGCGCGGGTTCGAACTCGAAACCGCGATCCATCCGGCGCGCGGGCTCGATTTCAACGTCGGCCTGGGCGTCACCTATTCGCGGATCAAGAGCTTCCCCGATCCGACGGTGATCGGCAACGAAGCACCCTTCATCTCGCGCTATACGCTGAATGTCGGCGGACAATATGAGTCGCGGATCAACGGCAGCGATCTGAAGGCGCGGCTTCGGGTCGATTATCGCCGCACGGGCCGTACCTGGTTCGACGTGACGAATTCGACGTCGCGCAACCCGGTCGACATCGTCGACACGCGCGTCGCGCTCGATGGCGGCCAATGGTCGATCACCGCCTTTGCGAGCAATTTGTTCGACAAGAAATACAACGCCGAATTCTCGCCCGGGGGCTTCGTGTTCAAGGCGCGGCCACGCGTTTACGGGCTTGAAGGAACGGTGAAGTTTTGAGCGCGCCCCGTGATCGATTGGCGGCGGGCCTGCGCTATGATTGCCCCCGATTCGCAGAGCTGACCGATAGGAGCTGACAGATGACCGCCTCGCTGCCGAACCGACTGCATCATACCGCCTATGTATCGAAGGACCTCGAGGCGACCCGCCATTTCTATGAGGATATCCTTGGGTTTCCGCTCGTCGCGACCTGGTGCGAGCAGGAGGAATTGTTCGGCAAGGAGCGGACCTATTGCCATTGCTTCTTCGGGATGAGCGACGGCAGCGCGCTGGCGTTCTTTTCGTTCGCCAATGCCGAAGACCAGGCCGAGTTCGGCCCCGAGCTCGCCCCCAGCCCGTTTCGCCACATCGCGCTCAACGTCGATGCGGCGGCGCAGGCCGAGCTCGAGCGCCGCATTACCGCTGCAGGCATCGAACCGCCGGGCACCTATATCCTCGAACATGGCTATTGCCGTTCGGTCTATGTCGTCGATCCCGACGGCATGATCGTCGAATTTACGCGTGATGCCCCCGGGGCGGATCAGATCAACGCCGCGCGGCTCAAGGACGCGCACGCCGAGCTCAAGCGCTGGCTGGCGGGCGATCATCGCCCCAACAATGATGTTCGGCATCTGCTCGAGCCGGCGCATTGACGATGAGATGGGGTGGCAAGGCTGTTTCGGCAGGCTGAGGCGTGCCCCCCGCCGATCCCTTGGGCAGCGCGATCATGATCGACGTCGATGGTGGCGCGCTAGCGGCGGTGGTCGCGGGCGCCGGCCCGGAGCTCGTCATGCTCCATGGCTGGACGCTCGACCATCGCAATTGGCAGCCGCAACTGACGCTCGCCGATCGCTTTCGGATGGTGATGCCCGACCGGCGCGGCTTTGGGCACTCGACCGCGCCGGCCGATCTCGCGCGCGAATGGCGCGATGTCGATCGGGTCGCCGGCGAAGATCGCTTCGTCCTCATCGGCCTGTCGCAGGGCGCAAGCGTGGCGCTCGACTATGCCCGGCATCGGCCCGAGCGGCTGGCGGCGCTCGTGCTGGTCGGCGCACCGCTCCACAATGTCGTCGTCGATGATCTCGACGAGGAAATTCTGCCGCGCGCGCGCTACGCGGCGATGGTCGGGGCTGGCGAGCTGGCGGCGATGAAAATCGAATGGGCGGCGCATCCGCTCGTGCGGACCAATCCGGACGCTCGACCGCTGCTCGAGGCGATGCTGGCGAGCTATGATGGCCGCGACCTCACCGTGGCGCCGCGCGCGATCGCGATCACCGGCGCCGACATCACCGCGCTGCCCATGCCCGTACTGGCGATCGCCGGGGCGGGCGATACCGGCTGGCGGCGGCGGGTCGCACAGTTCATCGGCGCCACCGCGCCGCACGGCCATGTCGTCATCATCGATGACGCCGGGCACCTCTGCAATCTCGACAACCCGCACGCGTTTAACACGATCCTGAGCGACTTTCTCACCCCGATACTCCACTAAAAAGGGTCTTTGGTTCATGCTGCTGCCCACCTCGCTCGTCGGCTCCTACACCCAGCCCGAATGGCTGATCGACAAGGTCAAGCTCGCGGGCCGCTTCCCGCCGCGCGTCCGCGCGACCGAGCTGTGGCGGGTCGATCCCGAATGGCGCGAACAGGCGTTCGACGATGCGACGATCCTGGCGATCCGCGATCAGGAGCGCGCGGGGCTCGACATCATAACCGATGGCGAGATGCGCCGCGAAAGCTATTCGAATCGCTTCGCAACCGCTCTGGAGGGCGTCGACCTCGACAATCCCGGCGTCGCGCTCGACCGCAGCGGTGAGCCCAATCCGGTGCCACGCGTGACCGGCAAGATCCGCCGCCGCCACGCCGTCGAGACGGGCGACGTCGCGTTCCTGCGCGCCAATACCGACCGGATGATCAAGATCACCGTCCCCGGCCCCTTCACCATGGCGCAGCAGGCGCAGAATGATTTCTATGCCGACGAAGCCGAGATGGCGCATGACTATGCGGTCGCGGTCAATGCCGAGATCAAGGACCTGTTCGCGGCCGGCGCCGATATCGTCCAGATCGACGAGCCGTATATGCAGGCGCGCCCGGCCAAGGCCCGGGAATTCGGGCTCGATGCGCTGCGCACCGCGCTCGACGGGGTGACGGGGCGCACCGCGCTCCACATCTGCTTCGGCTATGCCGCCCTTATCCACGAGCGGCCCGAGGGCTATAATTTCCTGCCCGAACTCGCCGATACCGATCTGTGCGACATCTCGATCGAAACCGCCCAGTCGAACCTCGATTGCAGCATCCTCGAAAAGCTGACCGGCAAGACGATCATCCTCGGGGTGCTCGACCTGTCGACGCATGACGTCGAGACGCCCGAGACGGTCGCCAGCCGCATCCGCCGGGCGCTGCCGCACGTGCCTGCCGAAAAGCTGGTGATCGCCCCCGATTGCGGGCTGAAATACCTGCCGCGCGAGGTCGCCTTCGGCAAGATGAAGGCGATGGCGCAGGGGGCCGCGATCGTCCGGGCAGAGCTGGCATGAGCGCCGGGCGTTTCCTCACCACCCATGTCGGCAGTCTGCCGCGCGAGGACGACCTGATCGCGCTGATGTTCGCGCGCGAGGAAGGCCTCCCGCTCGACCCCGTCGCGGTCGCGGCGCGGATCGAGGCGGCGGTCGATCATGTCGTCACCAAGCAGGCCGAAGCCGGCATCGACATCATCAACGACGGCGAACAGTCCAAGCCAAGCTACGCCACCTATATCAAGGACCGGCTCAACGGCTTTGGCGGCAGCGGCAACAGCTATGTCTTTGCCGATGTCGAGGACTTTCCGGGCGTCAAGGCGCGCATCGCGGGCGATGCGGGGCGCAAACACCGCAAGACCCCGGCGTGCAACGCGCCGATCACGGTGAAGGACATGACCGCCGTCGAACAGGACACCAGGACGCTCAATGCCGCCCTGTCGAAGCATGACGGGCGGCAGGCGTTCATGAGCGCTGCCTCGCCGGGGGTGACCGCGCTATTCTTCGCCAATGATTATTATGACAGCGACGAGGCCTATCTGTTCGCGCTCGCCGAGGGGCTGCGGCACGAATATGAAGCGATCGCCGCCGCCGGGATCACCCTGCAGATCGATTGCCCCGATCTCGCCATGGGCCGCCATACCCAGTTTCGCGACCTGACGCTGTCGCAGTTCCGCGACCGGATGATGCTCAATATCGAAGCGCTCAACCGCGCGACCGCGAACATCCCCGAAAGCCAGCTGCGCATGCATCTGTGCTGGGGCAATTATCCGGGCCCGCACCACTGCGACGTGCCGTTCAAGGACATCATCGACCTGGTCTGGCGCGCGCGGCCGCATGCGATCCAGTTCGAAGCTGCCAATCCGCGCCACGCGCACGAATTCGAGATGTTCGAATCGACACCACTGCCCGAGGGCAAGGTGCTGATCCCGGGCGTCGTCGAATGCCAGTCCAACTATATCGAGCACCCCGAGCTGATCGCGCAGCGGATCGGCCGCTACGCCGATCTGGTCGGGCGCGACAATGTGATGGCAGGCGTCGATTGCGGCTTTTCGGTGCATGTCGGATCGGGCGGGGTCGATCGCGAGATCGTCTGGGCGAAGATGGCGGTGCTGGCCGAAGGCGCGCGGATCGCGAGCGCGCGCTATTGGTAGGCCTCATTCTCCGCTGACCGTGCCGATGGGACAACGGCAGCCAACTTGGGCATTGTGTGGCCGCCAAGGCTGGCTAGGCTGGGTGGCGATGACCAAGCTCAAGCTCGACAAGTTCCTGCCATACCGCCTGTCGATGGCGTCGAATCGCGTTTCGTCGGCGGTGGCGACGGCTTACCAGAGCCTGTTCGCGCTCAAGATTCCCGAATGGCGGCTGATCGCGGTGATTGCCGAAGGCGAGGCGATGACGCAACAGGCGCTGGGCGCGGCGACGCAGATGGACAAGGTGACGGTCAGCCGCGCGGCGATCGCCTTGGTCGATCGCGGGCTGGTGGTGCGCGCCGCCAATCCGGATGATCAGCGGTCGCACCTTTTGTCGTTGAGTGCCGAGGGGCAGGCGCTTTACGAGGCCGTCGCGCCCAAGGCGCTGGCGCTTGAGGCGGCGGTGTTCGGCGGGTTTTCGGGCCAGGAGATGGCGCAGTTTGCCGCAATGCTCGAGCGCATTGAGGCGGCGGCGGCGAGTTTGGCACCCGAGCGGGGTTGATGCCGGGCGCGGGGTTGGCCTAAGCGAAACGCGCCTCCCCAGGCTGATCATCTTGCCTATCCAAGGAGGAATCATGTCCGTTACCGTCGATCGCGCCGGCCTGAAGGTCGCTGCCGAGCTTGCCGATTTCGTCGAGGCACAGGTGCTGCCGGGATTGGGGATTGCGGCGGACGGATACTGGCAGGGCGTGGCGGACATTTTCGCCAAGTTCGCGCCGGAGAATGCCGCGCTGCTCGCCAAACGCGAGACGCTGCAAGCCGCAATCGATGCGCGCTACAAGGCGGGCTATCCGGTCGACGAGGCGTTCCTGCGCGAGATCGGCTATCTGGTGCCCGAGCCAGCCCCGTTCACGATCGGCACCGAAAATGTCGACGCCGAGATCGCGACGATGGCCGGGCCGCAATTGGTGGTGCCGATCCTCAACGCGCGCTTCGTGCTGAATGCGGCGAACGCCCGCTGGGGGAGCCTGTATGATGCGCTCTACGGCACCGATGCGCTGCCGGGCGCGGCCAAGCCAGGCGGCTATGATGTCGAGCGCGGCGCGCTGGTGATTGCGGCGGCGAGAGCGTTTCTCAATGAGGCGGTGCCGCTGGCGTCGGGCAGCTGGGCGGATTTTGCGGGTGGTGATCCCGTGCTGGCCGATCCGGCGCAGCTGGTCGGGCGGGCAGGGGAGTCGCTGCTGTTCCGGCACAATGGTCTGCATATCGAGGTTGTGATCGACCGGAAGTCGGCCATCGGCAAGACCGACCCGGCGGGGATATCCGACGTCATCCTCGAATCGGCGCTGACGACGATCTGCGATCTCGAGGATTCGATCGCGGCGGTCGATGCCGAGGACAAGGTCGCGGCCTATACCAACTGGCTCGGTCTGATGAAGGGCGATCTGGAGGAGACGTTCGAGAAGGGCGGCAAGCAACTGACCCGGCGGCTAAATACGGACCGGGGGTATGTTAGCAATGGGGGCGACCTGACGCGCCCCGGCCGCTCGCTGCTGTTCGTCCGCAATGTCGGGCATCTGATGACGACGCCCGCGATCCATCTGTCGGGTGGCGGTGAGGCCCCCGAGGGCATTCTCGATGCGATCATGACCTCGACGATCGCGATGTATGACCTGAAGAAGCTTGGCAAACTGCGCAACAGTCGCACCGGCAGCGTCTATATCGTCAAGCCGAAGATGCACGGGCCGGAGGAATGCGGCTTCACCAACCGGCTGTTCGATGCGGTCGAGGATATGCTCGGCTTGGCGCGCCACACCATCAAGGTCGGCGTGATGGACGAGGAGCGGCGCACCTCGGCCAATCTCGCTGCCTGCATCGAGGCGGTGAAGGACCGCATCGTCTTCATCAACACCGGCTTCCTCGATCGCACCGGGGACGAGATGCACACCGCGATGCACGGCGGCGCGATGATCCCCAAGGCCGAGATGAAGACCAGCGCCTGGATCAAATCCTATGAGGATCGCAATGTCCGCATCGGCCTCGCCCACGGCCTGTCGGGCAAGGCGCAGATCGGCAAGGGGATGTGGGCGGCGCCCGACCGGATGGCGGACATGATGGACCAGAAGATCGGCCACCCGATGAGCGGTGCCAACACCGCCTGGGTGCCGAGCCCGACCGCCGCGACGCTCCACGCGATGCACTATCACCAGGTCGATGTCTTTGCCCGGCAGCAGGAAATTGCAGGCGAGGCGATCCCGGGCCTCGACGGGCTGCTGACGGTGCCCTTCGCCGGCGGGCGCAACTGGACGGCGGAGGAAGTCGCGCGCGAACTCGACAATAATGCACAGGGGATTTTGGGCTATGTCGTGCGCTGGATCGATCAGGGGATTGGCTGTTCCAAGGTACCCGACATCCACGATATCGGCCTGATGGAAGACCGGGCGACGCTGCGCATTTCGTCGCAGCATATCGCCAACTGGCTGCTCCACGGCGTTGCGACCAACGCCGATGTCGATGCAGCGTTCGAACGGATGGCGGCCAAGGTCGATGCGCAGAACGCCGGCGATCCGCTCTACCGTCCGATGGCGGGCCACCCCGACAGCATCGCCCTACAGGCAGCGCGTGCGCTGGTGTTCGAGGGCGTCACCCAGCCCAGCGGCTACACCGAGCCGCTGTTGCATGCCTACCGCGCGAAGGCGAAGGCAGTGTCGGCTCGCTGACGATCCGCTGCGCCGTCCGGGGTCGAAGCGGCTGCGGCCGGCCTCGGTCGACGCGAACCGAAGTTACGATGCTCGACTGCCGCGACCCGCACAGCGAGCCGTCGTCGTCGGCGTGGCGGTGTCCAGATCGGCGGCGCCGCTTATAAGGAGGGGTCATCGAGCGATGCTGGCCGAAGCGCATCGGCGTTCCGGCAGGCGCGTCTCGTTCGTCAAATCGGTAGCGCCCGTGCCGCATTTCGTTGCACGATCAGGCAGCCTGACTGATTCTGGTTTGCCTCGCCGAGGATGCGATATGATCGAAACATTATTCCGGTTCATCGCCGAGCGGGGCCTCGCCCCGCATGGATACTGCCTGTTGTGGGACCCGGGGCTGATCTGGACACATGTGGTATCGGACCTGCTGATCGGGCTTGCCTATTTCTCGATCCCGGTTGTCCTCGGCACCTTTCTCGCGCGCCGCCGGGATGTGCAGTTCGGCTGGATGCTCTGGCTGTTCGCTGGGTTCATTCTCGCCTGCGGCCTCACGCATTTCATGTCGATTCTCGTGCTATGGGTGCCGGCCTATGGCATCGAGGGGCTGATCAAGGTCGCGACGGCGGTGGTGTCGGTCGTGACGGCGATTGCGCTCTGGCCGCTGCTGCCGAAGGCGATCGCGCTGCCATCGCCCGCCCAGTTGAAGCTCGCCAACGACGATCTTGTCGCGCGCATCCTCGAACGCGATCAGGCGCTTGCCGCGCTGAGACGCGAGACGGCCGAGCGCGAGCGGGCCGAGGACATGCTGCGCCAGGCGCAAAAGATGGAAGCCGTCGGCCAGCTGACCGGCGGCGTAGCGCATGATTTCAACAATTTGCTGATGATCGTCGTCGGGAATCTGGAGCGCGCGCAGCGGCTGGCGCCGGGCGACCAGCGGCTTCAGGCTTCGCTCGCCAACGCTATGGAAGGGGCCGACCGTGCCTCGCGGCTGACGCAACAACTGCTCGCCTTTTCGCGGCGCCAGGCGCTCAGCCCCTCGCGGGAAGATCTGAACGCCATCGTCAGCGAGATGGCCGGCCTGATCGAACGCACGATCGGATCGAACTGCGACGTCGTCTTCGATCTGGCGCCCAATCTGCCCAAGGTGGTCGTCGATCGATTGCAAACGGAGAATGTGCTGCTCAACCTTGCGCTGAACGCGCGCGACGCGATGCCCGACGGGGGCAGTCTGCGCTTCACGACAAGGGCCGGTGCCAATGCAGTCGTGCTGGCCGTCGCCGACACCGGGACCGGCATGACCGACGAGGTCCGCGATCGCATTTTCGAACCGTTTTTCACCACCAAGCCGTTGGGAAAGGGTACCGGATTGGGATTGAGCCAGGTTTACGGATTCACAAAGCAATCGGGCGGTGACATAGAAGTGGACAGCGCGCCGGGCGAGGGGACTACCATCAGCCTGATCTTGCCTTTTGAGCGGGAGCGACAGGACGAATGAAAGACCAGCAATTGGGCAAGGTTCTCATTGTCGAAGACGAGCCGCTGATCCTCAACATCGCGCAGGACGAGTTCGAAGATGCCGGCTACGAAGTGATCGTCGCAACCGATGGGCAATCGGCGATCGAGGCACTCGAACGCCATCCCGACGTCCGCCTGCTGTTCACCGACATCAGGATGCCCGGCCAGCCCGACGGCTGGGATCTCGCCCATCGCGCCCGGCAGATGCTGCCTGACCTGACCGTGATCTATGCGACCGGCTTCAGCGGGGGCGAACCGCGCCCCGTCGAAGGGTCGTTGTTGTTCATGAAGCCTTATCGCCTGGCCACCATCATCGAGGCGGCCCGATCGCTCGATGGCCCGCGTCGACATTCCTGACCGGCATAGCGCTTTCGAACATGGTTGCGGGTGGCCATTGCCGGCAATGACCGCTAGCGCGCGAGCGCCCCTTTGCGCGCCACGCAAAATCGAATATCAGGTATGGGCACAGGAGATGCCAATATGGATCATGTCGACGTCATCGTTGTAGGGGCCGGGATTTCCGGTATCGGCGCGGGCTATCACCTGCAGGACAAGAGCCCCGATCGCAGCTACATGATCCTCGAGGGGCGTGCCGACATGGGCGGCACCTGGGACCTGTTTCGTTATCCGGGTATCCGGTCCGATTCGGATATGTACACCCTCGGCTATATCTTCGAACCGTGGACCGAGGCCAAGGCGATTGCCGATGGGCCCAACATCCTCAACTACGTCAAGCGCACGGCCGCCAAATATGGCATCGACAAGCATATCCGCTTCAACCACCAGGTGAAGGCTGCGAGCTGGTCGACCGAGGATGCGCGCTGGACGGTGACCGCGCTGCACGAAGGGAGCGAAGTCCAGTATAGCTGCAATTTCCTCTTTATGTGCTCGGGCTACTACAACTACGCCAAGGGACACCGCCCGCATTTCGAAGGCGAGGAATCCTTCGCCGGGCAGATCATTCATCCGCAATTTTGGCCCGAGCAGCTCGATTATGCGGGCAAGCAGGTGGTCGTGATCGGATCGGGCGCGACCGCGGTTACGATCGTGCCCGAAATGGCGAAGAAGGCGGCGCACGTGACGATGCTGCAGCGCTCGCCGACCTATGTCGTCTCGCGCCCCTCCGAGGATGCGATGGCCAATCGGCTGCGCGGGCTGTTGCCGACGAAGCTCGCCTACGCGCTGGTGCGATGGCGCAACGTGCTGTTCGGGATGTATTTCTTCAACGCCGCACGCAAGAATCCCGCGCAAGCCAAGGAACGCGTGCTGGCAATGCTCGGCGAGCATCTGCCGAGCGAGACGATCGCCGAGCATTTCACGCCGCGCTACAATGTATGGGACCAGCGGCTGTGCCTCGTCCCCGATGCCGACCTGTTCGATGCGATCAAGGCGGGCACCGCCTCGGTCGTGACCGACACGATCGCGCATTTCGATGATACCGGGATCGCGCTGACATCCGGCAAACGGCTCGACGCCGACATCATCGTCACGGCGACGGGGCTGGAACTGCAATTGCTGAGCGATATCGCGCTGACCGTCGACGGCGAGGCGCGCGACATGGCCAAGACCTTCAACTACAAGGGCATGATGTACAGCGACATCCCCAATCTGGCGTCGTCGTTCGGCTATACCAATGCCTCGTGGACGCTGAAGGCAGACCTGACCTGCGCCTATGTCTGCCGCCTGCTCAACACGATGAAGAAGCGCGGGATGCGGCAGGCGACGCCGCGCATCGCCGGTGATCTGGAGCCGGCGCCGTTCCTCGATTTCAGCTCGGGCTATGTGACGCGCGCGATGGAGCGCTTCCCCAAACAGGGCAACAAGCAGCCCTGGCAGGTCCACCAGAATTATCTGAAGGACCTGACGGCGCTGCGTTTCGGCTCGGTCGATGACGAAATGGAATTTTCGAATCCAGTGCCGCGCGCCGAGATCGGGACCGACCGACGCGAACCGGTGTCGGCCTGACGTTGGCGGAACGGGCCGGTTTGCCTAAGATAGGCGAATGACCGCAGACCTTGCCGCCCGCGCCACGATGATCCTCGAAAGACTGATCGCGTTTGACACCACGTCAAGGGAGTCGAACCTCGCGCTGATCGTCTATGTCGAGGAGATGTTGGCTGCGCTCGGTGTCGCCGCGCACCGGGTGGCCAATGCGGAAGGCAGCAAAGCCAATCTTTATGCGACGCTGGGCCCGGCGGTGGCCGGCGGTGTCGTGCTGTCGGGGCACACCGATGTCGTGCCGGTCGATGGGCAGTCGTGGACCAGCGACCCCTTCGTGCTCGCACGAAGGGGCGAGCGGCTCTATGGCCGGGGCAGCTGCGACATGAAGGGATTTCTCGCGCTGGCGCTGGCGGCGGCGCCCGATATCGTTCGCAGCAAGCCCGCCCGACCCGTGCACCTCGCCTTTTCCTATGACGAGGAGGTGGGATGCCTCGGCGCACCATCGATGATCCGCGAACTGGTCCGCGATCTGCCGCCGCCGCGCGCGGTCATCGTCGGCGAACCGACCGACATGCAGGTCGTCAGTGGGCACAAGGGGATTTCGAGCTGGGTCGTGACGGTCCATGGTCACGAGGCGCATTCGAGTCTGACGCATCTCGGCGTCTCGGCCAACATGGTCGCCGTCCGGCTGATGCAGGCGCTGGCCGATCTCGCCGACGCGCTCGAAAGCGAGGCCGATCGGGCGAGCCGCTTCATCCCGCCCCATGCCACCCTCACGATCGGGCAGATCAATGGCGGGACAGCAGTCAACATTCTGGCGCGCGAATGTCGCTTCGTCTTCGATCTGCGGACGGCGCCCGATCAGTCAGCCGACGCGATCATCGCGCCTTTTCTCGCGCTGGCGGCACACGAGGACGCCGTGCTGAAGACCCGTTTTCCGGCGGCTGGCGTCACCGTCGAACGACGATCGGCCACACCGGCCTTTGCGCCCGAGCAAGACGGCGCCGCCGAGGCCTTTTCGCGCACGATCGCCGGCGACAACGGCCCGGCGCGGGTCGTGTCCTATGCGGCCGAGGCCGGACAATTTCAGGAAGCGGGTTTTTCGACGATCATCTGCGGCCCCGGCTCGATCGAGCAGGCGCACCAACCCAACGAATATCTCGAAATCGCCCAACTGCACCGTGGGGCGTCTTTCATGACCCGACTGGTCGAGTCCCTCGCCGAATAAAGTAGATCAAGTTGACTGGCAAAGCCGATCACCATCGGCAGCGCAAGGTTGGAAATGCGACTCGGGCGATGCCGCGATTCGCGAAGCTGTACCAAATCGAGACGGCGCGATGGTCACCGCCGAGCCGACCGGAGAGAGAACCGAGGTATCGGCCCGAAGAGTGACAAATTGCTCTGACAAGTCAGAGATTTACCAAGATCTCCGGGCCGATTCTCGAGTTACCAGGGCTTAATTTCGTCGCCGTAAATGAACGAAAGCACGAATGCGATCATGAACTGTCTCCCAGTTTACGCTCAGATCGAGCGCGTCTTCTGGTTAACCGGATTTTAACGATAAAGCAATGCGGTACGCCTCGGCATTGCCGGCAGGGCGGCGGACGCGGACGGCCACTTAACGCTTCCTTCAAGAGTGCCGCGTTAGGCACGGTCGAAATGATGCGCGCACCAGAGACAGGCTTCGGCCAGCCGATCAGCGGCCATCGTCGACGCAATCTGTTTGCTTCGGCTTCCCCGCTCGCGTGGCCGATTCCGGCATGGCTCGAAATGCCCTTTGCTTTCGATCCGGGGATGGCATTCCAGGAGGATGTCGACGCGCCGGCCGACGACGATCGGCAGCTTGTCAAACTCTGGCGCTTTCTTTGCCTGGTGGAGATCACCAATTTTGCGCCGCTACGTCGCCATCTCGGCGCGCCACGCGCGGATTGCCTGGTGATCGACGTCGCCAACCGGATCGCCGATGTGCTGCCCGATGCGCGCATGGCGGTGATCGGGCGGACGATGATCGAGCTTTCCTTCGAAGGGCACGCGATCGACGATCTCGATGCCGCTCTGGCCGGGCTGCAGGCGCTGTTCGAAGAGCCCGTCGACCTCGACGGCGAGCCGCATGCCCTCGAGCTGGCGATCGGCGGGGCGGGGGCACCGATCGCGACGACCGATGACGTCAGGCTCGCCGAAGAGGCCGAGCACGCCCTGCTGCAGGCGCGTCACGAGCACCGCTTCATTGTCCGCGATCTCTCGGTCGGGGCGCCGGCATTCGACCGGCTGTCGCTTATGCGCGATCTCGACAAGGCGCTCGATCGCGGCGAGATGTTCCTGCAATATCAGCCGAAGGTGCACCTCCGGCGGCAGGAGGTGTGCAGCGTCGAGGCGCTGATCCGCTGGCAACACCCCACCCGGGGGCTGGTATTACCCAATGATTTCATTCCCGCGGCCGAGGATTCGCGGGCAATTCGCCCGCTGACGCTCTGGACGCTCGAACAGGTCATCATCGATCAGAAACTGCTGGCAGCGCAGGGCCATGACCTGACGATCTTCGTCAATATTTCGGGCCGGCTGCTCGGCGACGCGCCCTTTGTCGCGCGCGCGTGCCAGATCGTGCGCGACGGCGGCGCCAAAATCGGCTTCGAGATTACCGAGACGTCGGTCATCCATGATCCCGATACTGCGATTGCCCATCTCCAGGTTTTCGCCGAAATGGGAATCCCGTTGGCGATCGATGATTACGGCGCCGGCCTTTCCTCGCTCGCCTATCTAAAGCAATTGCCGGCGCGCGAACTCAAGATCGACAAGATGTTCGTGATGCAATTGACGAGCAGCAATCGCGATCCGCTGATCGTGCGGTCGACGATCGATCTTGCCCATGCCCTCGAAATGGAAGTGACGGCCGAAGGCGTCGAGACCCAGTCGGCACTGGCGCTGTTGAGCGTGATGGGCTGCGATATGGTGCAGGGCTTTCTGATCAGCCGGCCGATCTCGATCGCTGCGCTGGTGCAGTTTCTCGAGGATCAGCGCCATCTGGCGCCAGCGACCGACCCGCGCGCCTCGTTCAGCCGCCCGGCCAGTTTCTGGAAGAGCGCCTGATTGGCAAGGCCGCCATAGCGTGCCGTTAATCGCTGGCTGACCATGAAGGACGGATGGAGGATCGATAACATGCGGCTGATTGGCCTGCGAGCGGCGACGGTTCTGGCGTTGGTATGGCTACCGACTTTTGCCGCTGCTGCGGCACCGATGCAAGCGACTGCCCCGGCAGCCCGCGCGACAGAGGAGGCGGCAAAGCTTGTCGAAGACGCCAAGGCGGCAATGCGCGCCGATCCCGAGTCAGCCCTGAAAATGGCTCAAAAGGCTGAGAAGCTTCTGCTCGACCTGCCAGGGCCGGGGGGGGCGCGGACTGCGATTGCCGAGACGCAGTGGCTGCAGGGTGCGGCTTATCTTCGGCTTAACGATGCCACCAAGGCAGCTCCCTTGATCGAGCGGGGGATCGCGGCACTCAAGAAGCGCCCTGGCCCCTCCAAACTGAAGGGCGATCTTCTGATGTCGCGGGGCGAACTCGAAACGGTCCGCGCTGATGTGTCGGGCGCGCTCAACGATTTCCAAACCGCTCACAATATCTTCCGTGAACTGGGCGAAACGCGAAGCCAGGCGGTCGCGCTCCAACAGATTGCGTCGCTGTATCGCGAAGCCGGCGATTTCGAGACCGCGATCAAGTATGACACCCAATCGTCCGAAATCTATCGTGGCGATCCCGGCCTCGACATCTCCAGTTACAACAATCGCGGCAACGCGCTGCGCCAGATGAAACGGCCGATCGACGCCGAAGCCGCCTATCGCAAGGCACTCGCCGTGGCGCGCCAGCTGCAGAGTCCGCTGCTCGAAGCGCGCATCCTCGGTAATATCGCCCGCGGCCAGCTCGAATCCGATCGGATCGACGCCGCCGACAAGACGATCGCGGAGGGATTGCGGATCGCCGAGAGCAGCGAGGCGCGCGGCTGGCGTCCGCAACTGCTCGCGATCGCGGCGCAGGCCGCGTTGCAACGCGGCAATCTGCGCCGCGCGGCCGACCTGATCTCGCGCAGCTTCGCCGGCGTCGATCTCGAAACGACCAGTCTCGCCTATAGCGAGGCCCATGGCACTGCCTATGCCACCTTCAGCAAGCTCGGCAACACCGAACTCGCGCTTGCGCATCTCAAGGCGCTCAAGCGGCTCGATGACAACAAGGCGAGCCTCGCTGCGTCGGTCAACACCGCGCTGATGGCCGCCCGGTTCGATTACGCCAACCAAGATCTGAAGATCGCCAAGCTTAAGGCCGACGAACTGCAGCGCACTGTCGCATTCGAACGTGCCCGTGCGGAACAGCAGCGACTGCTGTTCCTGGGAATCGCCGGGGCGACGGTAATCGGGGTATCCATGCTTCTGTTCGGCCTGGTTACGATCCGGCGCAGTCGCAATCAGGTGCGCGCCGCCAACCGCGATCTGGCGGGCACCAATGTCGCGCTCGAAAAGGCGCTGGCGGCGAAGACCGAATTCCTCGCAACCACCAGCCACGAGATCAGGACGCCGCTCAATGGCATCCTCGGAATGACCCAGGTCATGTTGGCCGATCGCGGTTTGCCCGACGCGACCCGCGATCGGCTCAGCGTCGTGCACGGCGCCGGCGTGACGATGCGCGCGCTGGTCGACGATATCCTCGACGTGGCGAAGATGGAGACGGGCAATCTGACTCTGGAAAACGTCCCGATGGATGTGTGCGCGACGTTGCATGAAGTTTCGCGGCTCTGGGAAGAGCAGGCGCGGGCGAGAGGAATCGTGTTCGCGCTGGAACTCGACGATTGCCCGGCAGTGATCGAGGGCGATCCGGCGCGGTTGCGGCAGATCGTGTTCAATCTGCTCTCGAATGCGCTCAAATTCACCGAAAAGGGGGCCGTAACGATCCGTGTCGAAGCGATCGGCACCGATCGATTGCGGATCGCGGTCTCCGACACCGGCATCGGTATTCCGCGTGACAAACAGGAGGAGATCTTCGAATCCTTCAAGCAGGTCGACGCCGGTACCACGCGCAAATTCGGCGGTACCGGGCTCGGCCTGTCCATCTGTCGCAATCTCGCCCGGGCGATGGGCGGCGATATCGAGGTGACGAGCGTTCCGGGAGAGGGATCGACCTTTGCGGTGATGCTGCCGCTCAAGATCGTCGATCCGGCGGTCTCGGCGGATTCCGATCTGGCCGGCGCGGCGCCGGGGATGTTGATCGTCGATCGCAACCCGATCTCGCGCAGCATGCTGCGGGCATTGGTCGAGAGCCGGGCGGGCACGGTCAACTTCGCGAGCACGGTTGCGGAGGTGGTCGACAGCCTGGCCGAGGCGCCGGCGAGAATCGTCCTGATCGACGACGCGACGCTGCGCGCGACCGGGGCGTTGACGGCGGCGCTTTCTGCCATCGTCGCGGCGCGGCCCGCGACGACGTGCCTGGTCTTGATGCTCGCGGCCACCGCCGACTCCGAAGAGCAGGAGGTGCTGGCGACGATCGAAAATCTGCGAATCGTTACGAAGCCGATTGCCGGGCCGGCACTGCTTGATCTACTTTATCCCGCAACCAACGGAGATCAGGCGAAAACCGCAGATTCGCTTGTGTCGCGGGCTGCTTGACGCGATAGGCAATCATTATGACAGCGCAATCGTGGCCCGCCAAAGCCCTGAGCAAACGCCCATGAACGTCCTCTTTGTCGAAGACGATCCGATGAATCGGCGCGTGGTGAAGGATATGCTCGACGTTGCCGGCGCGGTGATGATCGGCGCCGAAAGTGCCGAACGCGGCCTGCAACTGATCGACGAGCAGGATTTCGACATCGTTCTGATGGATTTGCGCATGCCGGGGATGGACGGTTTCGAGGCGATCCGGCAAATCCGGGCGCGCGGCGACGCCAAGGCGGCCGTGCCCGTGATCGTGGTCACGGCGGATACCGCGATCGACCTGCGCGACCGTTGCCTGCGCGACGGCGCGGACGAGGTGCTGTTCAAACCGGTGGCGATGGACTCGCTGTTCGACGCGATCGGGCGATTGATGGCACGCGGCGCAAGCCAGGGCGGTATGATCAGCTAGCGCCGGGCTCTTTTCCTATTCTTGCGGCTTTTCGGGATCGGCCGTGCGCCTGCGTCCCGGCAAGGTCGCTGATCGTCCCCGGCCAATGGCAACGCGACGATCCCGCGCGTAGAATGGCGTCCACGATACCGAACTGACGTGGAGCGGCGATGAACGAGCAGATTCTGGACCGGTTGTTGATGACGCTCGAGGTCGCACTCGATGCGTTTGCGATTTGCGAGGTCGATCACGGCCGCCGGCTGATCGCCAACGGCGCCAACGAGATCGAGGTCCATTATGTCCTGTCGGGGCAGATGCATCTGGCGATTCCCGGCCACCACCCGATCATCTGCGGCCCGGGCAGTATCGTGGTCATCCCGCCCAATCTGCAGCAGTCGATCGGTGCGGACGACCGCGACGCCGTCGAGATGATTGCGATCGAAAATTGTTCGCGGGCGCCCAACGGCATGACGCGCTTCGACGCCAGTCGTGACGGCAAGGGGGATCTGCGGTTCGTCTGCGGTCTCATAACCGCCAATATCTCGGGATCGTTCGGCCTGCTCGACGCGGTGCGCCGACCGCTTGTCGAGGAACTCGGCGAGGAGGCCTTCATCCGCGCGAGTTACGACCTGATGCTGCGCGAGATCAATCAGCCCGAGCTCGGCTCGCGCGCCCTGACCGGAGCGCTGATGAAAGCCTGTCTGCTGCTGCTACTGCGCCGACATTTCAGCCGAAGCGAGCATGAAACGAGCCTGCTCAGCACGCTCCGCGATCCCCGCCTGGGCAAGGCGGTGACCGCCGTGCTCGACAAGCCCTCGGCACGGCATAGCGTGGCTGCGCTGGCATCCACCGCAGGGATGAGCCGATCCGCGTTTGCGCGTGAATTTTCGCACGCATTCGCGATGAGCCCGATGGAGTTCGTTGCCCGCACCCGGCTCCACAATGCCGCCGAATTGCTTCGGTCGACCAGCCTGCCGGTCAAGGTGATCGCCGCGAGCATCGGCTTTTCGAGCCGTAGCCATTTCAGTCGCGCCTTCCGCGACAGTTATGGCGACGATCCGAGTTCGTACCGCCGTCACGCCCAGCAATGCGACGTCGGAACCGCATCGCCACTGCCCGGCCAGCGAGAGACCCGCCCCAACGGCCACGCGCCGAACGCCGCCGCCTGATTTGTCGGCGTGGCTGCCATCTGCCGTCGCGCCGCAGCGTAAGCCGTCAACGCCAACGTCGCTATAGGGTGGAGGCCCGACCGGGAATCGAACCCGGGTGCAAGGATTTGCAGTCCTCTGCGTCACCACTCCGCCATCGGGCCGGACGTGCGCCAATGCGCGGGCGGGTCGTGGCTGTCAACCGTTCCCAGATAAAATCGCCCGGCTGCTTGGCGTTGGCCACCCGGCGCGATACAAGCCGGAAATCGATCTAGTGTATTGCATAGCTAAAACAGTTGTGCCAAGGGGATTTCATGGAAAGCTACGCAGACCCGGCTCGCTACGAGAAGATGCGCCACGCGATGGTCGCCAGCCAGCTGCGCACCAATTCCGTCAATGATTCAGGCGTCGTAGCCGCGATGGCGCGGATTCCGCGCGAGCATTATCTGCCAGCCGGGGTCGCCGGTCTTGCCTATCGCGACACCGCTTTGCCGTTGGGTGGCGGCCGCGAGGCCAATTTGCCTGTCGCAACCGGCCGGTTGCTGACCGAGGCAGGCATTCGCCGGGGTGAGAAGGTGCTGCTGATCGGCGCGGCCGGGGGCTATGCGGCGGCGCTGATCGTCGCGCTGGGCGCGCAGGTCGTCGCGGTCGAGAGCGATCCGGCCCTGCTGGCGCTGGCCACGCGGGCGCTGGCATCGACGCCGGGTGTGACATTGGTCGATGGCCCGCTCGAGGCCGGCGCGCCGGGCGAGGCCCCGTTCGATGTACTGGTTGTCGATGGGGCGGTCCAGCGGGTGCCGCCGACGCTGATCGATCAGCTGAGGATCGGTGGTCGGGCGGTGAGCGGGCTGATCGATCGGGGGGTGACACGACTTGCCGCCGGCGCCCGCACGGCGGGCGGCTTCGGGCTGGTGCCTTTCGCCGACCTCGATTGCGTGCCGCTGCCCGGATTTGCCGTGCCGCCGGCTTTTGTCTTTTGAGGGTGGGGATGATGTCCAGACTGAGGAACAAATGGCTGGTCGGCGCCGCGCTGGCGGCCTTGGCGGTGCCGGCATCGGCGGAAACGCTGCGCGAGGCGCTGGTCAAGGCCTATGCGACCAACCCGACGCTCAACGCGCAGCGCGCGAATGTCCGCGCGATCGACGAGAACGTTCCCATCGCCCGTGCCAGCGCGCTGCCCGGGGTCCAGCTGCAAAGCACCTATAACGAAAATGTCGTGCTGCCGGTGACGGCCTTCACGGCGCCGGCGCGCACCTCGCAGACGCAGGCGAGCCTGACGTTTCCGCTCTATGCGGGGGGCGCAGTGAAGAATTCGATCGCCGCCGCCGAAACCCGCGTCGAGGCGGGCAGGGCGTCGTTGCGCGGCACCGAGGCCGATCTGTTCTCGGCGGTGGTCGGGGCATATATGGACGTGATCCGAGATGAAGCGATCGTCGCGCTCAATCGCCAGAATGTGAAGGTGCTCGACGTCAATCTGCAGGCATCCAAGGACCGGTTTCAGGTCGGCGATCTGACGCGGACCGATGTCGCCCAGTCCGATGCCCGGTTGGCGCTCGCCCAGAGCCAGCTCGAAACGGCCCAATCGCGGCTGATCACCAGCCGCGAAAGCTATGTCCGCCTGGTCGGCTCGCCGCCGGCGACGCTCGAGACGCCGCCGCCGCTGCCCAATCTGCCGCGCGATCCCGATACGGCGGTCGCGATCGCGCTCGAGGAGAATCCCACCTTGCTGGCGGCGGAAAAGAACCGCGACGCCACCAAGTTCGATATCGGCGTCGCGCGGGCGACGCGCCTGCCCAAGCTCGATGCCGTGGCGGCGGGCAGCTACACGAATTACTTCGGGACGCTGGGCGGCTTCGGCACCGGCCTCAATCCGCCGCAATATGATCGATCCGCGCAGCTCGGCCTGCGGCTGACGCTGCCGCTCTATCAGGGTGGCGGGCCGACCGCGCGGGTGCGCCAGGCGCAGGCGCGACGCAGCCAGGCGCTCGAACAGGTTACCGAAACCGAACGCGCGATCATCGCCCAGGCGCGATCGGCCTATGCGGTGTGGCGGTCTTCGCTCGAGGTGATCCAGTCGGCGCAGGTCGCGGTCAGCGCCAACGCGCTCGCGCTCGAGGGCGTCAAGGCCGAGAACAGCGTCGGCAACCGGACGATCCTCGAAATCCTCAACGCCGAACAGGAATTGCTCAATTCGAAGGTCACCTTGGTGACCGCCCAGCGCGACGCCTATGTCGCCGGATTCGCGTTGCTGGCGGCGATGGGGCATGCCGAGGCCAAGGACCTCGGGCTCGACGGCGGCCCGCTCTACGATCCGGTCGCCAACTACAAGCGGGTGCGCAACACGATCTGGGATTGGGGCAATGATCCGGCGCCCGCCGCAGTTTCGACGAGCACCGCCCAGACGCCCGCTCAGAATGCCGATGTCACCCGGATTCCCGACGTGCCGGTTGACAGCAACGCCCCGAATCCCGCAGGAGTCACGCCAAGGCAGAAGTGATCGCGTTTCGCGATCAGCGGACGAGGACCGGCACATGGGGGACATCAGCGCCGAACCGTCGATGGAGGACATCCTTTCCTCGATCAAGCGGATCATCGCCGAGGAGGGCGATGGTGGCAGTGCGCCGCGCCCGCGCCGCACGGCCCGCCCGTCGCCGTCTTCAGCGCCGCGCGATCGGCCCGACGTCAGCGAAATTCTCGAATTGAGCAACCGCGTGCCCGCCGATCCCGCGCCGACCGCCGATCCCGTCGACGCGGAGGAAGCGCCGGTTGAACCGATCCTTTCCGATTCGGCGACCGAGGCAAGCCGTGGCGCGCTCGACACGCTGTCACGGCTGATCGTCAAGCCCGAGGTCGCCGCCGGCCCCGAAACGCTCGAGGGGCTGGTGCGCGAGATGCTGCGGCCGATGCTGCGCGAGTGGCTCGACGCGCGATTGCCGGGCATCATCGAGACTCTGGTGGCCCGCGAAATCGCCCGGATCACCCAGGGGCGCTGAGCGGCGTCAGCCAGCCGCTCGCCCTGCCCCGGTTGCGGGAACGAGGCACATCTGCTTTACCGCGCCCCATGAAAATCATGCTGTTCGCGAGCGCCGCGTCGCTCGCTTTCGCCGCGACGCCCGCCGTCGCCCGTCAACTCACGATCGACGATGTGTCGACGCTGTCGCGGGCGAGCGCGCCGACGGTGTCGGCCGACGGCCGCTGGCTGGTCTGGCAGCAGCGCGAGACCGATCTCGCCGCCAACAAGGGGCGCTATGATCTGTGGCGGCTCGACCTGAAGACCAGGGGTGCCAAGCCCGAAAAGCTCGCTGCCGAAGCCGATATCAACGAAACCGCGCCGCAATTCGCCCCAGATGGCACGACGGTCTATTTCCAGGCCAACAAGGGCGGCGACGACAATGTCTGGGCGGTCACCATCGCCGGCGGCACGCCGCGCCAGGTGACCAACGTCGCCGGCGGAATCAGCGGTTTCAAGCTTGCGCCGACCGGGGACAAATTGCTCGTCTGGGCCGATCGCCTGCCGGGCGCGCCGAGCCTTGCGGCGCCGATGATCAAGAAGGACCCCAATGCCGGCGAGGCGCGGGTCTATGACCAGATGTTCGTGCGCCATTGGGACACATGGGCCGATGGCACCCGCTCGCAATTGTTCGTTCTGCCGATCGAGGGCGGCGTCGCGACGGGCAACGGCATCGCGATCGAAGGCGGGCTGATCGGGGATACCCCATCCAAGCCGTTCGGCGGGGGCGAGGAAGTCGACTGGAGCGCCGACGGCAAGACCGTCTATTTCGCGCTGCGCGAGGCGGGCCGCATCGAGCCGCTGTCGGTCAATCTGGATATCTTCGCCGCCCCCGCCGATGGATCGGCGAAGCCGGTCAACCTCACCGCCGACAACAAGGCGATGGATAATCTGCCGACCGTCTCCCCCGACGGCAAGTCGCTCGCCTGGTTCGCGATGGCGCGGCCCGGCTATGAGGCCGATCGTCAGGTGCTGATGGTCCGCGATCTCGCCAGCGGCAAAGTGACCGCGCTGACCAAGGAGTGGGATCGCTCGGTCGGCTCGATCGCGTGGGCGCCCGACAGCAAGACGCTCCTCGTCACTGCCGAAGACACCCAGGAAAACCCGCTTTGGGCGGTCGATGCCGCGACCGGCAAGGTCACCCGGCTGACCGGGCAGGGCAATGTCTCCGCCGTCGTGCCGGTCGCGGGCGGGGCGATCATCGCGATGAACTCGCTGACCGCGCCCGATGATTTCTACGCGGTGCGCGGCAAGACGACGGTGCGGCTCACTTCGGTCAACGCCGACAAGCTCGCGGGCATCGACATGCCGGGCGTCACCCGCTTCAGCTTCGCCGGTGCCAATGGCGACACGGTATGGGGCTATGTCGTGAAGCCGGCGGGCCTCGCCACGGGCGCCAAGGCGCCGATCGCGTTCATGGTCCATGGCGGGCCGCAGGGATCGAGCAACAACAGCTGGTCGTATCGCTGGAACCCGGCAGTGTTCGCGGGCGCCGGCTATGGTCTCGTCGCGGTCGATTTCCACGGCTCGACAGGCTATGGTCAGGCCTTCACCGATGCGATCCGAAACAATTGGGGCGGCTGGCCGCTCGAGGATCTGCAAAAGGGACTCAAGGCGGCAACCGACAAATTCGGCTGGCTCGATGCCGACAATGCCTGCGCGCTCGGCGCCTCCTATGGCGGCTATATGATGAACTGGATCGAGGGGCAGTGGCCCGATCGCTTCAAGTGCATCGTCGAGCATGATGGCGTCTTCGATGCCCGCGCGATGGCGTATGAAACCGAGGAACTGTGGTTCGACGAATGGGAGCATGGCGGCAAGGCCTATTATGAAGACCCCGCCGCGTTCGAGAAATGGAACCCGGTCAACTACGTCGACAAATGGAAGACGCCGATGCTCGTCATCGCCGGCGAGAAGGATTTCCGGATTCCCTATACCCAGGGGCTGGCGACCTTCACCGAGCTCCAGCGCAAGGGCATCCCGTCGCGGCTGATCGTCAACCCCAACGAGAATCACTGGGTGCTGAAACCCCGCAACAGCCGGCAATGGTACCACGAAGTGCTCGGCTGGCTCGACAAGTGGACGGGTCGTACCCGTTAGCCTCAAACCGTCACCCCGGCCGTGAGCCGGGGTGCTGCTACCCTTTTTCTCCCGTCGCGCGTCGAAAAAGCGGGACCCAGCGTCAAGCCCGGGGTGACGAAGGGGGTTTTGCTTGGCTATGGGCTAACCATGAGCGAACTCCCCAAGACCTTCGACCCCGCCGACATCGAACGCCGCTGGTATGCGCATTGGGAGGAGCAGGGGCTGTTCCATCCTGATCGCCCCGGTGCCGAACCCTGGACGATCGTCAACCCGCCGCCCAATGTGACGGGATCGCTGCATATCGGCCACGCGCTCGACAACACGCTGCAGGACATTCTCACGCGCCATGCG
>NCGF01000029.1 GCA_002281485.1 Sphingomonas sp. 28-66-16 | reverse complement strand
CCAGCCGATCGAGACGCGCGTGCTGTCCGAGGACCGGCTCGACGATGTCGTCAATGCACTCGGCCGGCATCTGTCGGCGGGGGGGCAGGCCTATTGGGTCTGCCCGCTCGTTGAGGAAAGCGAGAAGACCGATCTCGCCGCTGCCGAGGCGCGGGCGGAGACGCTGCGCGCACGGTTCGGGGACAAGGTCGGGCTCGTCCATGGCCGGATGAAGGGGCCCGACAAGGACGCGGTAATGGCCGCGTTCTCCGAAGGCCGCACCGGCGTGCTCGTCGCGACGACGGTGATCGAGGTCGGCGTGGATGTGCCCAATGCCACGCTGATCGTGATCGAGGCAGCGGATCGCTTCGGCCTTGCCCAGCTCCACCAGCTGCGCGGGCGGGTAGGGCGGGGGAGCGGCGCGTCCAACTGCCTGCTGATCCGCGGCAGCGCGCTCAGCGAAACCTCGCGCGCGCGGCTTGCGCTGATGCGCGAAACCAATGACGGATTCCGCATCGCCGAGGAGGATTTGCGGCTGCGCGGGGCGGGCGAGCTGCTCGGCACGCGCCAGTCGGGCGAGGCGCAGTTCCGGCTCGCGACGCCCGAGATGCTGAACGACCTGCTACCGATCGCGCATGACGACACCCGCCTGCTGATCGATCGCGACGGCGGCTTGAGCGGTCCGCGCGGGCAGGCGGCGCGGGTCGCGCTCTATCTGTTCGAGCGCGACGCCGGGGTGGCATTGCTTCGTTCGGGATAGACGCGCGGGTTGGTCAACGCGCCTTCAGCATCACCGCGAGCAGTTCGTAATAATCGGCGAGGTCGATCGTGCGATCGAGTTCGCAGCCGATCCGCCCGCCCAGCGACCACCGGATCTCGGCGCTGATGATGCCGACGACCGGCACCCTTATGGTGATGCGGTCGCCGGGCAGAAGATCGACCTCGCACCGCGCCATCAGGCCCATGGCAGACATGTTGACGATGGTGATCGATAGCGGGCTGGCGTCGGGTCCAAAGGCGCGCGCGCGAAAATGCACCTCGTCTCGACCGGTCGCGCGATCGTCCAGATACGCAAAGGATGCTTTGGTTGCCATCCCGACCCAGTCCCGTGTTGCCCCAGTGCAAAGCTATGCCAGGGGCGTGAACTCGATCGCTACGAAGATAGTTAATCGATGTTTTGCCGTCTCTTAGCTGGCTGAATGGAGCAGGCCGTGATGCTTCTTGCCGGCCGAAATGCGGATCGGGCCGGTACCCATCATGATGAGGTGATTTTCTTCGACGATCTTGTCGCCGTCGACGCGCGCGCCGCCGCCCTTGATCAACCGCCGCGCCTCGCCCTTGGAAGCCGCAAATTCGAGCGCCACCAGCGCATCGACCAGAGTGATGCTGCCCCCCGTCACATCATGGCTCGGCAGTGCGGCGCCCGATGCTCCCTCTTCGAAGGTTCGGCGCGCGGTCTCTGCCGCTTCAACCGCTGCCGCCGCGCCCCGGCAAAGCGCGGTGGCGGCATCGGCCAGCACTTTCTTGGCTTCGTTGATCTCGGCGCCCTCGAGCGATTCGAGGCGCGCGACCTCGTCCAGCGGCACATCGGTGAACAGCCGCAGGAACCTGCCGACATCACGGTCGTCGGTGTTGCGCCAGAACTGCCAATAATCGAAGGTCGAGAGCATATCCTCGTTGAGCCAGACCGCGCCCGATACCGATTTGCCCATCTTCGACCCGTCGGCCTTGGTGATCAGCGGCGTGGTGACGCCATAGACCTCGGTGCCGTCGATCCGGCGCGCCAGCTCGACGCCGTTGACGATATTGCCCCACTGATCCGATCCGCCCATCTGGGCGCGGCAACCATAGCGCCGCGACAGCTCCAGGAAATCATAGGCCTGGAGGATCATGTAGTTGAATTCGAGGAACGTCAGCGGCTGTTCGCGATCGAGCCGCAGCTTGACCGAATCGAAGGTCAGCATGCGGTTGATCGTAAAATGGCGGCCGACGTCGCGGAGAAAGTCGATATAGCCAAGCTTGCCGAGCCATTCGTCGTTGTTGACCATCACCGCGTCGGTGGGGCCGTCGCCGAAGGTCAGCAGGCGTTCGAACGCCCGGCGGATCGAGGCGATGTTGGCGTTGATGCCGTCATCGTCGAGCAGCTTGCGTACCTCGTCCTTGCCCGATGGATCGCCGATCTTGGTGGTCCCGCCGCCCATGATGACGATCGGCTTGTGTCCGGCCTGCTGGACGCGGCGCAGCAGCATGATCGAGACCAGATTGCCGACATGGAGCGACGATGCCGTGGCGTCGAAGCCGACGTAGACCGGCACGACCTGCTTGGCTGCGAGCGCATCGAGCCCCGCAGCATCGGTCACCTGATGGATATAGCCGCGCGTGGCGAGCAGCCGGAGCAGATCGGAGGTATATTCGGTCATGCGTCTGCGGTTAGACGATGTGGCGGCCTGCGCGCAATCTCAGCGCCGCGCCGGCAATTCGACGAGCGGATCGACGGGGGTGCGACCCTTGCGAATTTCGAAATGGAGTTCGGGGCGGTCGGCGAAGCCCGAATCGCCCGAAAGCGCGATGGTCTGACCGCGCTTCACCGATTGGCCGCGCTGGACGAGGATCTGGCCGGTGTGGCCATAGACGCTGGTCCAGCCATCGCCATGTTTCACCATCACCAGCCCGCCAAGCCCGGCGACGCCGTCGCCGGTATACGCAACGACCCCGTCGGCAGCGGCCAGCACCGGAGTGTCGAGCGGCACGGCGATCTTGATCCCGTCATTGCGCTCGCCCGAGGCGCCCGGTCCGAAGCGCTTGATGACCGTGCCGTTCACCGGCCAGGCAAAGGCGCCCGTGCGGCGGGCCGGCTCGGCGAGGGTGGCATCGGGGGGGAGTATCCGGCTCGACGACGGGCTCGACCGAACCGGTTTCGCGTTGGTCGCCAGTGCCGGCTCGCCGCCGGTGACGATGTCGTCGATGTTGAGATGGAAGGCGGCGGCGCGCTCGGCCGGGGTGAGCGGGCCGGCATGGGGAATGACGATCCGCTGGCCGGCGCGCAGGATATAGGGCTCGACCAGCTCGTTCTCGGCGACGATCCGCGACCAATCGACGCCATAGGCGCGGGCGATCGCGATCCCCGTCTCGCCCGATCGCACCAGATGATAGCGGCCGCCCGGGATGTGCAGGCGCTGGCCGGCATAGATCGTGAAGGGTGCCGACAGCCCGTTGGCGCGCGCGATCGCCTCGGATCCTGCCCCGGTCTTGTTGGCGATTCCGCGCAGCGTATCGCCGGCGACGACGGTATAGTCGGTCGCGTCGACGGTGCTCGCATCGGGGGTGACGGTGCGGGCTTCCCAGGGCTGCGGGCGCGGGAGCGCGCGATCGGGCGGCTGTTGGCCGCGCGGCGGATCGAACAGCGGGCGCCGCTCGGGTGCCGGATCATAGCCGGGGGGGGCGCGTCGTCCATCCTGCGGGATGCAGCCGCCGAGCATCGTCGCCGCCATGAAGGCCGCGATCAACGTCGCTCCGTGCCGATCCCCGATTACCGCCACCCGTCGCCCTCCCTAGCGATATGCCTCCGCGAGCATATCGAGCGATTGATGATGAGTCAGGTCGAGATGCAACGGCGTGACCGCGATGAAGCCGTCGGCGATCGCTTCGAGATCGGTCGCATGGGCAGGGGTCTCGATCGTCGGCCCGAGCGCGAACCAGTGATAGTCATAGCCGCGCGGGTCGCGATTGGTGACGATCTGCAATCGGCCATAGTCGCGCAGCCCCTGCGCCGACACGCGGATGCCGCATACTGCCTCGGCGTCGACTGGGGGGAAGTTGATGTTGACCAGGGTGCGCGGCGCGAGCGGCGCTTCGAGCAGCGGTGTCAGCACCTTGGTGCCCCAGGCGCGCGCGGCGCCGAACGGGACGATGTCGCCCATGCCTTCGCGAGCGTAGGTCTGGCTGAGCGCGATCGACCGGACGCCGGCCAGCGCGCCCTCCATCGCCGCCGAAACGGTGCCCGAATAGGTCACGTCCTCGGCCAGATTGGCGCCGCGATTGACGCCCGACAGAATGAGATCGGGCTTGGCATCGACCATGATCTTGGCGAGCGCCATCATGACCGCGTCGGTGGGGGTGCCCGCCACGGCAAAGCGGCGATCGTCGAATCGGCGCACCCGGATCGGCCGGGTCAGCGTCAGCGAGTGGCCGGCCCCCGATTGCTCCTCGGCCGGGGCGACGATCCAGATATCATCGGAAATGGCGCGGGCGATCTCTTCGAGCACCTTGAGCCCGGGGGCGTGGTAGCCGTCGTCGTTGGTCAGCAGAATCCGCATGCCCCGGCTATGGCCTCCCGCCGGGACCCGCGCAAGCCGGGACGCGCGGGATTCCCGACCCGATCAGGCAGCCTCGGCGGCGACCTCGCGGCGATTGGCGAGCCGCTTGCGCGCCACCAGCGCGGCGGCGGCGGCACCGAACAGCAACACCATCGGCGGTGCCGGCACCGGCGTCGGCGTCCCGCTGCTGCCGCCCGAGGTGCCGCTCGAACTCGTGCTCGTGCTGCCCGAACTCGAGCCGCTCGAGCTCGTGCTGGTGCTCGTGCTGAATCCGCCCGTGCTCGACCCATAGCTGCTCGAACTCGTGCTCGACGAGGCCGAGGAGGTGATGTCGCCGCTCGATGAGGACGACGCCGACGACGTGATGTTGCCGCTGGAACTGCTCGACGTCGAGGACGACGAGCTGACGTCGCCGCTCGACGAGGACGAGACGTCGCCGCTCGACGATGCCGACGACGAGACATTCCCGCTGCTGCCGCCCGAGGCCGAAGAGACGTTGCCGCTGCTCGACGACCCGCCCGTCGACGACCCGCCCGTCGACGACCCGCCCGTCGACGACCCGCCCGTCGACGACCCGCCCGTCGACGACCCGCCGGTCGACGACGTGCTCGAGACCGCGCCGCTCGACGACCCACCCGTCGACGACCCACCGGTCGACGACGTGCTCGAGACCGCGCCGCTCGACGAGCCGCCGGTGGAAGAGGTGCTCGAGACCTCGCCGCTCGACGAGGTGCTCGAAACGTTGCCGCTCGACGAGCCGCCGCTGCCGCCCGACGAAATGCTGCCGCTCGACGTCGACGAAATGTTGATGACGATCCCGCTCGACCCGTTGCTGCTGGTGCCGCTCGACGTACCGCTGCTCGACGACGTGCTGCTTGCCGATCCGCCTGACGACGTGCTGGAACTGGTACTGCCGGTGCCGCCACTGGTGCCGCTCGAGCCGCTCGTGCTGGTCGTCGACGAGATGATCACGCCGCTGCCACCGCCGCCGCCGCCGCCGCCGAAAAAGCCGCCTGCGAAAAAACCACCGGAGCTGCCCCCGGCGAAGCCGCCACTGCCGCCCACCAGAATGCCGCCGCTGCTCCCGCCGCCCGAAAGCACGGGAATCTCGCCACTCGAACCGACATAGGGCGGCGGCAAGGGCACCGGCGTGCCCTGGCTCGTGACGGTGACCACCGCTGGCGGGCACACCGCGCGGGTCTGGGTGACGACGCGCCGGACGCGGGTCGTCGGGCGTCGGACCGTGGTGCGCACGATCCGCTTGGTCTTCTTCACATAGCTGTGGCGCGCCTGCGCCGATTCGGTGACATGCACCGCGCCGCCGCCGATCACGGCACCGCCACATGCGCAGGCACATAATTTTGCCAAGGCCATCCGGACAGACATCGCGTCACTTTCTCGTTACCGGCTCGTAATCTATCCCGCCGGATCAGTTGATCAGCAGGTGACCCCGCTATCTAACCAAAGTGCAGAAGAAAAAGTTAAGTTCAACGATATTAACCAATAAATCATCTGCTTGAGGGCACTCGTAAGGCCGCAATCTGGTTTCGGATTGGTTAACGTTTCATTGTGGCACGTTTGATCGTCATCATGCGGGGATAGGGTTAATTTGCGCGGTCCGACCACCGTTGTAGCCGGGCCGCGCGAATGGCTGGCCTTCCTGCCCGGTCGCTTGCCGCCAGCGGAGGTCGATGGCCGGCAACCCCCTTTAAAATCACGCCATCACGATTGCTTGTCGATCGTCCCCGGTCTGGCTATAGGCCCGCTCGGGATGGTCAAAGGCGCCTAAGGCGCCGCGTCACGGCCTGCAGGAGAGTGGGGATGGCGAGCGTATTGAACCGAGGCGGTGATATGGAAAATGAGGCCCCGTGGCCGCCAGAGAGCGGCGATGACGGCTATCGACCGACGGCTTCGGAGCCGTTCATGAATCCGCGGCAGCTGGCCTATTTCCGGACCAAGCTGCTGCAGTGGAAGGATGCCATTCTGCTGGAAGCGCAGGGGACGCTTTCTCAGCTGCAGTCGGAAAGCCTGCGCGAGGCCGATCTGACCGACCGCGCGTCGAGCGAAACCGACTGGTCGATCGAGCTGCGCACCCGAGACCGTCAACGCAAGCTCATTTCCAAGATCGAAGCCGCCCTGCGCCGCATCGACGAGGGCGAATATGGCTATTGCGAAGTGACCGGCGAGCCGATCTCGCTCGCCCGCCTCGAGGCAAGGCCGATCGCGACGATGACCGTCGAAGCGCAGGAACGGCACGAGCGGCACGAAAAAATTTCGCGCGAAGATTGATCCGGACCTGCATCGTTAAGGATTTCGATAAGCTTTGATGGTCTAATATGACCATCCTAATCCTTTTAGAGCAGGCCAGATGGACCAGTTCTCGCATGATTCCATGAACTTCGCCGACGAAGATCCGGCTGCGCAGCGCAACGACCTGCGCGACAGCCTGTTCCTGGTCGCACAGTTTCGAATCGCCGGTAGTCGCGAAAGCGAGCAGGTGCGCGTCCGCAATCTTTCCGCCGGCGGGCTGATGGCCGAAGTGGCCGGCAGGATCGATCAGGGGACGGCCGTCGAGATCGAGGTGCGCGGTATCGGCTGGGTGGCGGGCCGTATCGCCTGGGCGACGGCGGGGCGCGTGGGTATCGCCTTCGATGAGGTGATCGACCCGATCCTCGCGCGCAAGCCTGTCGGCAACGGCACCAAGACGCCAACCTTCACCAAGCCGATCCTGCCGCTGCGCTGAGCGGGCCTTGGCCGGGCGGCGCACCGCCCGGCATCCGGCCTCAGGCGGCGCTCATTTCTTCCTTGATCTTGAGCTTTTGCTTCTTCAATTCGGCCAGCGTCAGCGGGTCGGGCAACGGGCGTTGCGATTCGGTCGCGATCCGGTGATCGAGCTTGGCGTGCTTTGCCTCGAGTGCCGAGATATGGGCGCTGTGCATGGGCGCGGACCTCCTTGGTTGTTGACCGGCTTCAAACAGCCGGTCGATGAGTAAATCACGAGCCGGCGACGATGTCGCCCCCTTCCGTCCAGGCTTCGCGACGGATACAGCGTTTTTGCCGACGATTGGTTGAGGCGATGCCGCCATCGACCGAGTCGTCGTGCTGATGCGCTGGGCGGGGAGTGGACATGGACGAGCGCCTGATCGCCAAACGGCTCGAATTGCTGCGGGTCGAACATCGCGACCTCGATTCGGCGATCGACGCACTGCTGGCGCAGAATGCCGCCGACCAGCTCCAGATCGCGCGGCTGAAGAAGCGGAAGCTGCGATTGCGCGACGAAATCGCGATGATGGAAGACCAGCTCATCCCCGATATCATTGCGTGAGCGATCCGGAACGGGACGAACGGCGCGATTTTGCGCGACGCAAAGGATTTATTAACCACGCCGAATTTGCCACTGTCGGCAGATGGGGGATTCAGTCATTCAAAGTCGGGTCCGGCGTCGGTTGATCGATGCGCTTTATGTCGAGGCCATGTTGCTCGCCGACGAGGCGCGCACCTATTTCGACGATGGCGGGCGCCTCGAACGCGAGTTGCTCGAACCGATGGCGCGGGTCGCCTTCTCGTGCGAATCGCTCAAGGTCACCACCCGGTTGATGCATGTGATCGCCTGGCTGCTCACCCAGCGCGCGGTCGATGCCGGCGAAATGCCGGCGGCCGATGCGCTCGATCCCTCGCGCCGGCTCGGCACGCCCCCGGTCACCGAGGCAATGGCGCTTGCCGCGATGCCCGTGCAGGCGCGCTCGCTGGTGGCGGCGAGCATCGAACTCTATCGACGCACCGCACTGCTCGATGCGGCCCAGACGCAGGTCGTCGCGCGCACCAGCCCGGCGCGCTCGATGCTCGAGCGGCTGGCGGTCGCCTTCTAGAAGTCGATGAATTTACACCGACCCGTTAGAAGAAACGGAAGTCTTCAGGCGCTCAAGCCAAAGTCACGTTGTTCTAACCGGTGATGCCGGCGCGCTGTGGCGCAATCCTCGCCTGCGCCGCGCGATATTCCTGCTCGAGCCGATCGACGCGCGCCGCAACGCTCTCGACCGCCTCGACCGCGCCGATGCCCTGGCCCGATCCCCAGATGTCGCGCCACGCCTTGGCGCCGGCGTTGCCGCCGAAGTTCATCGTCTTCAGATCGCCCTCGGGCAGATCGTCCGGATCGAGGCCGGCGGCGACGATCGAGCTGCGCAGATAATTGCCGTGGACGCCGGTGAACAGATTTGAATAGACGATGTCGGCGGCGCGACTGTCGACGATCGACTGCTTGTATTCCGCAGCGGCGTTGGCCTCCTCGGTGGCGATGAAGGCGGAACCGATATAGGCGAGATCGGCGCCCATTGCCTGCGCAGCGAGGATGGCGCTGCCCGTGGCGATCGACCCTGACAGCGCGAGTGGCCCGTCGAACCATTGCCGGATTTCCTGGATCAGCGCGAAAGGCGACAGGCGACCGGCATGCCCGCCGGCGCCTGCGGCCACCGCGATCAGCCCGTCGGCGCCCTTTTCGATCGCCTTGCGCGCAAACCGATCGTCGATGATGTCGTGCAACGTGATCCCGCCCCAGCCATGAACCGCTGCGTTCAGATCCTCGCGCGCGCCGAGCGACGTGATCGTGATCGGCACCTGCCACTTGGCGCAGGTCGCCAGATCGGCCTCGAGCCGGTCGTTCGAGCGGTGGACGATCTGGTTGACCGCATAGGGCGCCGCAGGTCGATCGGGGTTGTCGCGGTTCCAGGCCGACAGCTCCTCGGTGATGCGGTGCAGCCATTCGTCGAGCAATGCCTGGGGTCGCGCATTGAGCGCGGGGAAAGACCCGACGATCCCGGCTTTGCACTGGGCGATGACCAGCTCGGGCCCGGAGATGATGAAGAGCGGCGACCCGATGACGGGCAGGCGCAGGCGATCGAACAGGGCAGGGAGGCTCATGCGAGTTTCATAGCGCAACTTATTACCCTGTCCAGCCGCAGCAATTGCATCGCCACGCGATCCGCGTCTAGGGTGGCTGTAATTTTGTTACGGAGTGCGGACATGAAGTTTTCTCGGCTCGCCAGGCTGGCGCTTGGCCTCATGGCCGGCGCCTCGACGCCGGCGCTGGCAACCACCCAATTGCCGACGACGGTCGTGCCGCTGCATTATGACATCACGGTCGATCCCGATGCCAAGGCCATGAGCTTTACCGGTGCCGAGACGATCACCGTCGACGTCAGGCAACCCACCCGGACGCTGACGCTCAACGCCGCCGACATCGACATCAGCTCGGTCACCTTCGACGGGCGCAAGGCAGCCTTCGCGCTCGACAAGGCCAGCCAGCAATTGACGGTGACGCTCGCCGGCGAGGCCGCGCGCGGCAAGCACCTGCTCGGCTTTGCCTGGCGCGGAAGGATCAACGATACGGCGGCGGGCCTGTTCGCGATCGACTATGCCAACCCCGATGGTACGCCGGCGCGGATGCTCGTCACCCAGTTCGAGGCGCCCGATGCGCGGCGGTTCGCGCCGATGTGGGACGAGCCGGCGTTCAAGGCGACGTTCCGGCTGCGCGCCGTCGCGCCGGGCGACCAGACGGCCTTTTCGAACATGCCCGCGACGTCCGTCACCAAACGCACCGACGGCAGGAAGCTCTACAGCTTCGCCGAGACGCCGAAGATGTCGAGCTATCTGCTGTTTCTCGGCATGGGCGACGTCGAACGCAAGACGGTGATGGCCGGCAAGACCGAGATCGGCATCATCACCCGGCGCGGGGTGGTCGATCAGGGCGATTATGCGCTCGCCTCTGCAAAGCGCCTGCTGAGCTATTACAACGACTATTTCGGTCAGCCCTATCCGCTGCCCAAGCTCGACATGATCGCCGGGCCCGGCTCGAGCCAGTTCTTCGGCGCGATGGAGAATTGGGGTGCGATCTTCTATTTCGAGCCGACCGTGCTGTTCGATGCGAAGCGTGCGACGGTCAGTGGCCGCCAAAATATCTTTGCCACCGTCGCGCATGAAATGGCGCATCAATGGTTCGGCGATCTCGTGACGATGCGCTGGTGGGACGATCTCTGGCTCAACGAGGGCTTTGCCTCGTGGATGGAGAACAAGGCCTCGTCCGATCTCAACCCGGCATGGGACTCAAAGGCGAGCGCGGTCGCGCAGGAGCGCGAGAGCGCGATGGCGATCGATGCCACCGCCGCGACCCATCCGGTGATCCGCCACGTCGAGACCGTCGACCAGCTCGGCGAGGCGTTCGACGGGATCACCTATCAAAAGGGGCAGGCGGTGATCGGCATGCTCGAATCGACGCTGGGCGCCGATGTGTTCCGCGACGGCATCCGGCGCTACATGGCCAGATATCGTTACGGTAACACCGATACCGATCAGCTCTGGGCCGAACTGTCGGCCGCCGCCGGCAAGCCGGTTGCCGATGTCGCGCATGATTTCACGCTGCAAGGCGGCGTCCCGATGATCACGCTGACCGGCGCGCGCTGCACCGCCGGCGAGACCGAGGCGACCCTCGTGCAGTCCCGGTTCGGCTATGATGCCGCCTCCAAAAAGCCGCAGACCTGGCGGGTGCCGCTGACGCTCGGGATGATCGGCAGCCCGGCGACGAGCGCGATCGTCCAGGGGCCTGCGCCGGTCCGGGTGACGGTGCCCGGCTGCGGGACGCTGGTGCTCAACCGCGACAAGGGCAGCTATGTCCGCAGCCGGTACGATCCGGCAAGCCATGCGGCGATCGTGCGCGACTATGCGACGATGGCGCTGACCGATCGTCTCGGCACGCTCGGCGATGATTATGCGCTTGGGATCAGCGGCGATCAGGACATGCGCCTTTATTTCGATACGATGGCGGCGGTGGGGCCCGGATCGAGCCCGCTCGAATGGTCGACCATCGCCGGCGATTTCGGATCGCTCGCGACGCTGTTTCGCGGCACCCCGCTCGAGGCGCCGCTTCGCGCGCGCGCCATCACGCGGCTGTCGCCGATGATGGCGCAGGTCGGCTTCGCCGCCCAGCCCGGCGAATCGGCGCTCGTCACCAATCTTCGCGAAGCGCTGGTCGGCCAGCTTGGCGTGAGCGGCGATCCCGGCGTGGCGGCCATGGCGCGACGCTATTTTGCAGCCCTCGCCACCGACGGGACGGCGATTCCGCCGGCGATCCGCCAGCCGATCCTCGATACCTATGCGATCAATGCGACGCCCGCCGAATGGGAAGCGCTCCTGACCCTTGCCAAGGCGACGACCAGCCCGGTCGTGCGCAACGGCTATATCCGGCTGCTGGGAGTCGCCCGCGACGATGTTTTGGCGAGGCGGGCGCTCGATCTCGTCAAGGGCACCGAGTTCACCGCGCCGCAGCGCGCCAGCCTGCTCAGCGCGGTCGCGCGGCGGCATGCCGATCTCGCCTTTGATTTTGCGATCGCCAATCTCGATCTGATCAACGGGTTGCTCGAGACGAGCACGCGCGCCGGCTTCGTCGTCGGCCTCGGCGCGGGGTCGAACGATCCGGCGATGCCCGGCAAGATAACGGCTTTTGGCGACCGGAATCTGCCGGAAGCGTCGCGCGGCGGGATGCGGCGGGCGCTCACCACGATCGCGGTACGCAAGACCGAAGCCGATCGGGTGCGCGCCGCCGTGACGGCCTGGCTCGCCGACGGCAGCTGACGCGGGCGGGATCAGCCGACCCGGTTCAGCCCGGCGGCATAGGCCGCGCTCTTGGCGACATAATGCGCGGCCGACGCCCGCAGCATCGCCAGCGCGGCATCGTCGAGCGGGCGGATCGCCTTGGCCGGGCTGCCGACGATCAGGCTGCCGGGCGCGAACGTCTTGCCCTCGGTCACGAGTGCGCCGGCCCCGACGATGCAGCCGTCGCCGATGACGGCGCGATTGAGCACGATCGCGCCCATGCCGATCAGCACGAGGGTGCCGATCGTGCAGCCGTGCAGGATCGCGTGATGGCCGATCGTGCAATCCTCGCCGATCGTCAGCGGCGCGCCGGGATCCGAATGGAGCATCGCCGATTCCTGGATATTGCTGCGCGCGCCGACGATCATCGGCGTATTGTCGCCGCGAATGACCGCGCCGAACCATACGCTCGCGCCCGCCCCGAGACGCACGTCGCCGATAAGGTCGGCACTCGGCGCGACCCAGGCGCCGTCGGGATCGACGACGGGACGCTTCCCCTCGAATTCGTAGAGCGGCATCGTGACTGTCCCTTTTTCTCGTCGCGAAGACGCCTAGCACGGTGATCCGGCCGACGGGAGGGGCGATCAGGCCACCGCGCTGCCCTTGTTGCGGTCTCCCTCGAGCATGCGCGCCACCATCGCGCCTTCGATCGGCCGACTGAACAGATAGCCCTGGATGCTGCTGCACCCCTGGACCCGGAGGCGATCCCATTGCGCCGAATCCTCGACGCCCTCGGCGGTCGTCTCCATGTGCAAGGCGCTGGCGAGGCTGACGATCGCACGGACGATCGCCGCCGCGCTTTCGTCGGTATCGAGATGGGTGATGAACGATCGATCGATCTTGATCTTGTCGAAGGGGAAGCTGCGGAGATAGCTCAGCGACGAATAACCCGTGCCGAAATCATCGAGCGCGATCCGCACCCCGATCGCCCGCAGCCGGTGGAGCAGATCGATCGTGGCCTCGGCGCCCTCGAGGAAGATCGATTCGGTGATCTCGATCTCGAGCCGCTCCGGGGCGATGCCGCTGCGCGAGATCGCCTGGAAAACGATATTGGCGAACCCCGAATTGCGGAACTGGAGCGGGGAGACGTTGACGGCGACGCGCACATGCGCGGGCCAGTCGCGCGCGTGGCGGCAGGCCTCGTGCAGCACCCATTCGCCGATGGCGACGATGAGGCCGGTTTCCTCGGCGACCGGGATGAAATCGATCGGGGCGATGTTCCCCCGGGTGGGATGCTCCCATCGCAGCAATGCCTCGAAGCCACCGATGCGATCGTTCTTGAGGTCATAGATCGGCTGATAGTTGAGCCGGAATTGCCCGTCCTTGAGCGCTTCGCGGAGATCGAGTTCGAGCTGGCGGCGCCTGCGCGCGGCGGCATCGAGCGCGGGCTCGAAAAAGCGGAAGATGCCGCGGCCATCCTGCTTGGCCCGGTAGAGCGCAAGATCGGCGTTCTTGAGGAGCGTATCCGCATCGGCACCGTCGTCGGGGCCGACGGCGATGCCGATGCTCGCCCCGGTCGCGATCTGGTGGCCACCGGCCTGCATCGGCTCTCGCAGCTTTTCGATGATCGCCTGCGCGAGGACGCGCGCGCGATCGATCTCGCAGTCTTCGGCCAGCAGAACCGCGAATTCATCGCCGCCCAGCCTCGACACGGTGCCGTCGACGGCCAGCGCGGAGACGATTGCGGCCACCTGCCGCAGCAGGGCGTCGCCGATCGGATGGCCGAGCGTGTCGTTGACGCCCTTGAAGCCATCGAGATCGAGGCACAGCAGGATCGCCCGGCCACCGCGCTTGGGCGCGCGGAGCAGCGCCGCCTCCAGCTGTTCGCGAATCAGGACTCGATTGGGCAGGCCGGTCAGCGCGTCGTGAAAGGCGAGATGGGTGATGCGATGCTCGCGCTCGACGATGCCGGCCGACATCAGATTGAAACTCTCGGCCAGGCGCGCGATTTCGTCGTGGCCGACAACGGCGACCTCGGTCCGCGCGCCTTCGCCGAGCGCGCGCGCGGCCGCATCCAGCGCGGCGATCGGCCGGGCGATGCTGCCAGCGAGCCGGCGGCTGCCGAGCAGGACGAGCACCAGGCCGATCAATCCCGCGAGGACAAGCCCGATCTGCAGCGCCCGATAGGTGGCAAGCGCCGTCGCCACGGGGTAGCTCAGCAGTAGCATCGCATCGGGTTGGGCGTCGACGCCCAGCAACGGCCGGGCCAGCGCGATCGTGGCTTCACCGCGCAACCGCAGCGGCGCTACCTTGCCGGTACCCGATCGCATGAACTGGGCGATCTCGGCGGGGTCGCCGATCTGCGCTTCGGTCGCCGAAGCCCATAGATCGCCTTTCACCCGGCGCAGGACGCTGGCGTGGAGCGGCACCGCCGACAGGCGTTCGAGCGCGCGCATCTCGCTGGCATCGAGCGGGACGGCAAAAACGACCCAGCCGATCTCGACCGGCGCGAGGATCGGCGAGACGACGATGCGGTAAATGCGGCTTCCCGCCGCGATCACGGCGCGTCGTTGCGTCTTCGAAAGCCGGAACGGCAGCTGGGCGACAATCGGGCGCAGGCCTCGCGCCCCGGTACCGATGGCGCGACCCGACAGATCGACGACGAACGCATTGGCGACGCCCGCCCGGCGCCCGAGATTGGCGATCGCCGATTCGATCGTCGGCGCATCGCCGCTGGCCACCGCCGAGCGAAAGCCGAAATCGCGCGCGAGAACATCCGCCGAATCGGCGAGCGCATTCGCTTTGAGCTCCCACAACCGATCGAACACCGCGCCACTGGTCGCGAGTTCCGCCTTGGCGGTGGCGCTGGCATGGCCGACGATCATCACCTGCGCCACCGCAGCGATGCCGAACAGCGCGAGCGCAAAAAGCGCCG
The DNA here is from genome assembly GCA_002281485.1 of Sphingomonas sp. 28-66-16. GTDB lineage: Bacteria > Pseudomonadota > Alphaproteobacteria > Sphingomonadales > Sphingomonadaceae > Sphingomonas. Next base: position 11,444 of record NCGF01000029.1, on the reverse strand, counting down.
CGTAGAGGACCGCGAGCCGGGTGCGCAGATGACGAAAACGGCCGAGGCGCGCGATCGTCGATCGGACGGTGATCACCCCTAGCTGCCCTTCATCGTATAGCTGGTCGACAGGCCCGATGCCGGAATGGACACTGCTTGGGCTGCTTCGTTGCCGGGCAGGCGGAGGCTCGGATGCCATATCCTGATCGTCGCCGCGCCGGCAGGGACGTTGGCGATGCGGATATGGCCTGCGGCATCGGTGCGCATGGCATAGGGGGTATCGGTCACATAGATGAAGCCCGACATCTGATCATGGATGTTGCATCCCAGCGCGACCGCGCCCGGCTTGTCGAACACGATGCTGCGGGTCTCGTCCTTGCCGTAGAGCTTGATATCGAATTTCTTCGGCTTCGATGCCGAATAGACATGATGCCGAACCTTGTCGCGGTTCGGAAACGGCACCTTGGTCCCGACCGGTACGATCAGCACGTGGGGAACGAAGCTGATGTTTTGCTGCGCCATCTCATAGGCCCAGTCGAATTGCGGCGGTCCGCTGGCGCGCGGCGTATCGATCAGGACGACGGCATCGACGAGCGGTTTGCCGTCGCTGGTTCGCACGGTGATGTCGACGGGGGCAGCGAGGGCGGCGGCTGGCAGAACCAGAAGCGACAAGGAAAGGACGCGTACAAGCATGCGACCGCGTTAGCCGGCACGCCTTGCAAAGCGGTGAACATTGGCTTCACCGAAAAATAACCAGATCTCGGGCAAGGCCAGGGTCGTTTTTGACGCCATGGGTCGATCATTTGGTGAAGAAGAGCATTGTGTCCGCCCTGGCCATGGCGCTTGTCGCCTTGTCGTTTGCCACGCCCGTCGCCGCACGTGAGCTGCGCGAGGGTGGCAAATTGTTGCTGACCGGCGGCGTTTCCAGCCTCGAAGGGGCCGCGGGGGGCGGTCTGGCGACATGGTCGGTGATCGCCGGCGACGAAACCGATGCGGGCATTGGCGGCGCCGTTCATGCGACGCTGGTGGCACTCCCCGATTTCGACCTCAAAAGCTATGGCGGTGCGGTCGGGATCTTCGATCGTGTCGAATTCTCCTACGCCCATCAAAGCTTCGATACGCGGGCAGCGGGCGCCGCGCTCGGGCTCGGGCGCGGCTTCATCTTCAGTCAGGACGTGTTCGGCGCCAAGCTTCGGGTCGCTGGCGACGCGGTCTATGGGCAGGACAGCCTGTTGCCTCAAATCTCCGTTGGCGTGCAGCACAAGCGGGCCGCGCAGGAAGCGGTGATTCGCGCGGTGGGCGGCGGATCGGCCAGCGGCACCGATTTCTATGTCGCTGCCACCAAGGTGATCCTCGCGCGCAGCTTGGTCGTCAATGCGACTGTCCGTTTCACCAAGGCCAACCAGACCGGCCTGCTCGGTTTCGGCGGCGACAAGGGCAACCGCTATACCGCGCAACTCGAAGGCTCGGCGGGTCTTCTCGTCAGCCGGCGCCTGCTGCTAGGCGCGGAAATGCGCACCAGGCCGAGCAATTTGCGGTTCGCCCGTGAAGACGATGCCTATGATCTGTTCGCCGCCTATGCCGCGACCCGCCGGTTCTCGCTCACCGCCGCCTATGTCGATCTCGGCAGTATTGCGACGATCAAGGGTCAGCGCGGCGCGTTTTTGTCGCTGCGCGGCAGTTTCTAGGGGATTCGATGATGCTCAGTCTGCTTGCTCTTGCGGCGCTTGGTCTGCAGCTTCCGGCCGGCGAAGAGCCGGTCGATCCCTATGTCCAGAGCAACGCCAATGCCGGAGCGACGCCGGTTGCCGACGATCGGCTCTGGCGCGCGTTCCACGGCCGCGAAGGGGTCGGTCGCATCGTCGACGATCTCGTCGATCAGCTCATCATCGACAAGCGCATCGCCGATATCTTCCGGGGCCAGGACATCGCCCGGCTGCGGCGGACGCTCAAGGAGCAGTTCTGCTATCTGCTCAACGGCGGCTGCGCCTATACCGGCCGCACGATGGCGGCGGCGCACAAGGACATGGGGCTGCAGACCGCCGATTTTAACGCGCTTGTCGAGGATCTTCAGGCGGCGATGCGGCGCGAAAAGGTTGCCTTCGCCGCCCAGAACCGGCTGCTCGCCAAGCTCGCGCCGATGAAGCGGACCGTCGTCGCGCGCTAACGCTCTCCCGTTCGCCCTGTCGCATGCTATGTCGGCAAGGAGGATGACGGGAGGTTTCGAAAATGCGCGTCGGGCCGCTCAAGCTCAAGGCTCAATTGCTCTGCGGCGACGAACTGGCGATGGGGCCGGGCAAGGCCGATCTGCTCGAGGCGATCGATGCGAGCGGCTCGATCTCGGCTGCCGGCCGCGCGCTCGGGATGAGCTATCGCCGGACCTGGTTGCTCGTCGACAGCATGAACCGCTGCTGGACCGCAAAGCTGGTCGAGGCGGTGGCGGGTGGCGGCCAGGGTCGCGGTGCGCGGCTCACGCCGCTCGGGCGCGAGGTGCTCGCGCGCTATCGGGCGCTCGAGGCGCGCCTCGCCGCCGCCGTCGGGGCGGAACTTGCCGGGCTGGCGCCGATGTTGCGCGACCATCCCTTGCCATGATCGGCCGCTGATCGGCGCTTGCGCGTGGCCCGCTGCGGGGTCACACTGATCTGCATCACGATCAAGGGGATAACCGACATGGCAAGGCATTGGACGCTGCGGGCAGCGATTTCGTCGATCGCGCTCATCGGGGTGCTGGCGAGCGCCGCGCCGGCGGCGGGGCCGCGCGACGCCAAGGCGCTCGAAGCCGCCTTCGATGCACAGGTCAGTTCGGCCGATCAGCTCGACTGGCTCAAGCGGATGTCGTCGGAACCCAATCAGGTCGGCAGCCCGCACGACAAGGCCAATGCCGAGGCGACGCTCGCCCTGTTCAAGAGCTGGGGCTGGGATGCGCGGATCGAGACTTTCCAGGTGCTCTATCCCACCCCGATCAGCACCACCGTCGAGATGGTCGCGCCCACCGCGATCAAGCTGGGCGGGCAGGAGCCGGCGATTGCCGGCGACGATACCTCGGGCAATACCGCCGGCGCGCTGCCGCCCTATGTCGCCTATCAGGGCGACGGCGACGTCACCGGCGATCTTGTCTACGTCAATTATGGCATGCCCGACGATTATGAAGCGCTCGCGCGGCGCGGGATCGATGTGAAGGGCAAGATCGTGATCGCCCGCTACGGCGGCGGCTGGCGCGGGCTCAAGCCCAAGCTTGCGCAGGATCACGGCGCGATCGGCTGCATCATCTATTCCGATCCCGCCAATGACGGCTACGGGCGCGGCGATCCCTATCCCAAGGGCGGCGCGCGCCCGCCGGTCAGCGTCCAGCGCGGCTCGGTGGTCGATATGGCGATCAATCCCGGCGATCCGCTCACCCCCGGTGTGGGCGCCACCGCCGATGCCAGGCGTCTGACGCGCGATACCGCGCCGACGATCCTCAAAATCCCGGCGCTGCCGATGTCCTATGCCGATGCGACCCAGTTGCTGAGCAAGCTCGGCGGCCGGCGCGCGCCTGCCGGTTTTCGCGGCGGGCTGCCGTTCGCCTATCATCTCGGCGGTGATGGCGGGGTGAAGGTGCATCTCGCGGTCAAGTCCGATTGGTCGCTCAAGCCGATCTACGATGTGATCGCGGTGATGAAGGGGGCGAAATATCCCGATCAATGGATCGTGCGCGGCAACCATCACGATGGCTGGGTGTTCGGCGCCGCCGATCCGCTGTCGGGCAATGTCGCGATGCTGTCGGAGGCCAAGGCGCTGGGGGCGCTGGCCAAGACCGGGTGGCGGCCTGACCGGACGATCGTCTATGCGAGCTGGGACGCCGAGGAGCCCGGGCTGATCGGATCGACCGAATGGGCCGAGGCGCATGCCGACGAGCTCAAGGCGAAGGCGCTGATCTATATCAACACCGACGGCAATGGACGGGGCTTTCTGGGGGTCGAGGGCAGCCATGATTACCAGCATCTGGTCAACCAGGTGGCGGGCGATCTGACCGATCCGCAGACCGGCAAGAGCGTCGCCGATCGGCTGCGCGGCGCGATCCTCGCGGGCGCCTATGATCACGAGCGGACCGATCCGGAAGCGCTTGCCGCCGCCGAGAAGGGGGGCGACGTGCCGATCGGGCCGCTTGGTTCGGGGTCCGATTATTCGGCCTTCCTCCAGCATCTCGGCCTCCCGGCGCTCAATCTGGGCTATGGCGGCGAGGATGAGAGCGGCGGGGTCTATCACTCGATCTACGACAGCTATCATCATATGACGACGTTCGACGATCCCGGGCTCGTCTATGGCGCGCTGCTGTCGAAGACGGTGGGGCGGCTGGTGCTCCGCATCGCCGATGCGGACACGTCGCCGCAGCGTTTCGGCGATTTCGCGACGACCGTCGCCGGCTATCTCACCGAGGTGAAGAAGCTCGCCGCCGATCGCCGCGCCGAGGATGAAAAGCGCGCCAAGCTCGGCGAGGCAGGGGCGTTCACGCTGGCGAGCGATCCGCTCGATCCGGTCGGCCCGCCGACCCCGCAGGCGATGACGCCGCATATCGAATTCGCCGCCCTCGAGGATGCGGTCGACCGGCTCAAGCACAGCGCAACCGCCTATGATGCCGCTTATGCCGCGAAGGCCGCCAAGCTGACGCCGCCCGCGCGCGAAAAGCTGAACGCGACGCTCGCGACGATCGATCAGTTGCTGGTCGACGAAAAGGGGCTGCCGGGGCGCCCGTGGTTCGTCAACATGGTCTATGCGCCCGGTCGCTTCACCGGCTATGGCGCCAAAACCCTGCCGGGCGTGCGCGAAGCGATCGAGGAGCGCCGCTTCGCCGACGCCAATGAATATGCAAGGCGAATCGCCACCGTCCTGACCGCCTATGCGGGGCGGCTTGATGCGGCGCGCGCGATCGTCGAGGGAAAAGTGTCCTGATCGTCCCCGTTTTCTCTCGGTTGCGGCGCGCTTCGGCTCGTCGGGCCTTCCCGATCTGATGGCCGGTCGCTAAGGAGGACGACGGCAACAAGGGGCGTCTGTCGTGCTTCAACGGTTGATGTGCTTGTTGGGCAATCATGCGCCGGATCGGCGCCGGACATGGCATGATACACGCAATCTGCGCGCCCGGTGCCGGGGGTGCGGGGTGCCGATGCTGCGAGACCTGTCCGGTTGGCGCCGCTTCCTGCCGAGCGATCATCATGAGGATCGCGCGCCGCATCCGCATTTCGACCGCTGAACCGCGCCGCCGATGGTTCGCTACAAGCACCATTTTCGTTCGGTTCGGAATCGACAGAGCATCGGTTTCGGCTAGAAAATGCAGCGATTGGGGGGCGCGCATGACGCTGATGTCGATACAGGACTTCGCCGGAGCGGCGAACGAGACGTTTGAATTGAGCGTTGGCGAGGCGGCGATGCCTTTGACGCTGATCGAGGTGAAGCCGCTGCCGACAAAGCCCGTTGCCGGGATGTTGCGTGCGCCTTTCTCGCTGCTCTTCAAGAGCGAGTCGCCGGTGATCCTGCCGCAGCGGATATACCGCGTGAAGAATGCAGCGATGGGGGCGCTCGACGTTTTTCTGGTCCCGGTCGCGCGCGACGGGCCGGCGGTGGTCTATCAGGCGGTGTTCAACTGAGCGGCGGGGCGCGCCACAGCATCGACTGGTGCGTGGCCGACGGCGGGGCATCGACGTCGAAGCCCAGCCTTAAATAAAGCATCCGCGCCATCGGGTTGTTGCAAGCGACATGCAGCGCGATGCCCGACGCCTTCGCGGTGACCGCGCCTTGCTGCATCCACTCGATCAACGCGCGGCCGAGGCCGTGCGCGCGCGCCGACCCGGTCAGGCCGATGTCGATCAGCCGCCAGAGCGCCGTCGATCGATCTAGGTAAAGCCGGCCGATCGGACGGCTTTCTGCCCTGGGCCTGGCACGTTCGATCACCCAGAAATCGGCGCCCGCGAATTGCCGGGTAAAATGCAGATGCTGCAATCGAAACTGATCTTCGACGAACGCCCGTTTCTGCTGCGGGGACCAAGGGACCATGGCGAGTTCGGGCGCCCGAAATCCCGCGTAAAGGTCAGTCAGAAAGGCGCCGTCGGATACGTCCGCCGCCCTCAGACTGATCCCTCGTTCTACAAGTGAAGGCGAAAGCGGCGGCACCGGGGACGCCGCATTAGGGAAAAGCGCCTGCATGTCGCCGGACGTCACCCGAAACTGGGGAACGTCCCTTGCAGCGCGATGCAATAATTAAGCGCGAGATAAGGTTGCAAATTTTCATGCGGAAGACTGCCACCCGCCGGCATGATCGCCTGCGGATTCATGACCGTCGGCGTACCAGGAGTCGCATAAATATTGGGTGTCGGACTGAACCCCGACATTCGGGAATTGCTGGTCGGCACGTCCGTCAGGTTGGGGCCGCCCGGATAGGTGGCCATGCTGTGCAAATGCATCGGCATTTCGTTCACGGTCAGCGCGACCTGCGGTTCGCCATATTGTTCGCCTAGGACGCGTTCGGCGAGACCGGGGCCATCGCCGGCGCCGGAGGCCTGCAGGGCGGACAAATTCGGCAACTGGTAATTCGACGTCCCGTTCCCGCCATAAATGGTTCCAAGCAGTGAAAACAAGGCCGTGTTTTGTTGAATGGGCAACAGCTGTCCGGCTGCAAATGCCCAGCTGTAGGGGGCATAGTTGAAGCCGAAGATCTGGATCTCACCGAGAAATGGCTCGGTCATGGTGTGCTCTCCTCAGGACGACCGCCGGGGCTGCGCGCGGCGCTCGATCAAGGTTGCTGGGGGTAGATGCCAAATAGCGAAATGCAATAGTTCAGCGCGAGCGTCGGGGCGGAATTATCGTGAGCCTGACTTCCTCCGCTCGGCTGAATCGTCGTCGTGGGCAAGGGATAGGGGGGAGCCCCGTCGTTCATTTGGCCATAAAAGGCGGATCCCGGAACTACCGACGGCACGTTGCCGGTTGGTGTGTCCGAAGTGCCGGGTGTCGTCGAGGCGGCCGGAAAATGCGTATGGGAGGGCAGTTGGGAGGATATCAGCGTCACCTGATCCGTCCCGGCCATTTGTCCAAGAACATAGGTCGACAAGCCTCGCCCCGTCCCCTGATGGATCGGGACCCTGCCGCGCATGTCGGGGACAGCGAAAGTGGACTGGCCATCGCCGCCATAGGTCGTGCCGATCAAATTGTACAACGCGTCATATTCCGAAATGGCGAGCAGGGCGCCGTTACAGAGGCTCCACCCGATCGGTGCCCCTCGGGCCCAGGGAAACAGGCGAATTTCGCCGATGAAAGGCTGGCTCATATCTTCTCTCCCGGCCCGGACTTGAAATCTATCGAAGGTTGTGCGGATCAATTGCGCGAAGGAAACACTCCTGAAAGCGCGATATTGAAGTTGATCGTCGTATAGGGCTGCATGTTGCTGTGCGGCAGGTTATTGCCAGTCTGGGTCAGCGGCTGCCCCTGCAATGGGATGTCGGGAGTCGGCGAATAGAAACCCGGCGTGGGCGGATCGATATTGCCCAGCGTGGCGCCGCTGCCGCGTGGCGAGCCCCGAGAACCGGTCGCAGTCGTCATCACGGCATTGTGTGTGTGCCGCGGCAACTGGCTTTCGATCAGGGTCACCTGTTCGGTGCCGCCAACCTGCCCGAGTGCATAGTCACCGCTACCGAAGCCGCCGCCCGCCGGGGTTCGGCTGCGCAGGTCTGGCAGCCCAAAGGTCTGAATACCATTGCCGCCATAGACCGTGCCCAACAGCGAAAACAGCGCCTGGTTCTGATTGATCGGAAGCAACTGGCCATTGCACTGCGCGAAATATTTCTGTGCGAAGCCGAAGCCGGTCATCATGACCTGCCCGAGAAAGAATTCACTCATGGTGACCATCCCCCTAAACAATCTGACTGGACAGCGGGGCAATGAGCAGGTGGTTTCCCCCGATCGTTGCGATCAGAGAATTTCCAGAAGCTGAAATTACGCCGATGAATCAGTGAACATCGTCTTGATTTGCGGATAGTATCGGCCATCGCGGGCGTGTCAACGTCGCCGGTTCTTGGCGCGGCGAACGGAGCCAGCGATGGGAAGCAGCCGTTAAAAAAATGGAAAGCAATTGATATTGATCAATTTCGATCTCGTTCGAAAAAATCCGTATAACTAAATTAGAACCATTATGGTTTCGATTTTTTCGCAGATGCCGCGACCGATCACATCTTTGAGGCGGTGATATGAGATTGCTCTGCGTGGCGAACCAATTGACCAAATGGCGAAAAGACAATTACATCATCTTGGTTTTGATTCGGCCCGGTTCAGTCGTGCGAGCCGTCTGTCGAAACCAACGTATCGGGGTGTGACAAGTGGGGCTCCTCCCGGGTGGTCGGGTTCGGTGCCGAATATGGGGGACGGCGTGAGGGGGCACACCGCGAGTGGCGGGCCATTTGGGCTGAAGGGCCTGCGCAAGCTCGCCGCGGGGATCGTCTCCGCGTTGTGCTTGGGGGCAGCGCTGTTCGGCGCGACGCCCGCGTCGGCGCAGTCCTCCGCGTGTACCCTGACGTCCGGCTCCGTGGCATCGCTCCAAGTTACCGCCGGATCGTCCAACAACATCGTCATCAACACCAGTAATTCCGGCACGCAATCGACCATTTATAACAATTGCGGCAACCAATATGTCTACGTCTTTGATGTCTATGACAATGCCAGTTTCCCGACTATCGCGCAGAATACCGAGGTCACTATCGCGAGTGGTTCGAAGCTGAAGTTCACGGCCAGCGGCTCCGGCTCCAATTACCATATGCAGATCTATTATACGCCGGCGCCCGGATTTACCGGCACGGAGACGATCGCGCAGCCGATTGCGCAGAACATCGCCGCGAACCCCTCGATAACCCGTGGCCTGCCGGTCGAGTTTGCACAGGCGAGCACGCCCTTCTCCTATCTGACGCTGCAGATCGTCGTGACGGCGCCCGCCGCGCCGACCGCTGCGCTGACCTCGCTTACCCCCTCGTCGATAACGTCTGGTGGTACGAGCGCGGTGGTGGTCACGTTGACCAATCCCAATAGCACCGCGCCGCTGTCGGGCGTCAGCGACACGATCAATCTGCCGTCGGGCGTCACGCTGGCATCGAACGTGACCGCCAGCCAGTGCAGCGGGACCGTGACGGGGTCGGCGGGCGCGAGCGCGGTGTCGCTGAGCGGCGGTTCGCTGACGACCAGCGGCACCTGCACGATCAGTTTCAGCGTCACGTCGGCCACGGTCAACACATACCAGATTCCGTCGGGCACGCCGTCCGCGACCGGCGCCTCGGCGGGCAGCGCGGGGACGACGTCGACGCTGACCGTCACGGCGCCGCCGGTGCCGACGGTGACGAACGTGGCGCCGGCGAATGTGCCGCTTGCGGGTGGCACGATCACGATCACCGGTACCAACTTCGTGATCGGCAGCACCAGTTTCACCGTCGGCGGCACGCCGGCCACCGGGGTCAGCTGTTCGTCTGCGACGACGTGCACCGCGACGGCACCGGCCAAGGCTGCCGGCGCGTACAGCGTCGTGGCGACCACGGCGGGCGGCGCCTCGACCACCAACGGCACGCTGACCTATCTGTCGCCGCCGACGGTCGCCGCAGCGTTCAGCCCGACATCGGTCGCGAACGGCGGTACGGCAACGCTGACGCTCACGATCACCAATCCCAACGCGGGAACAGCGCTAACCGGCGTCGCGGTGGCTTCGGCATCGCTGCCGACCAATTTGTCGGGTTCGAGCCCGGCGACCACCTGTTCGGGGGGTACCGCCACCTTCGCCGGCAATGCGCTCAGCCTGTCGGGCGCGACCCTTGCTGGCGGTGCGAGTTGCACCACAACCTTATCGGTCACGTCGACCACGCCAGCCACCTATAACTATACCTCGGGCGTCGTCTCGGCGAGCGGGCCAATCAGCCTGACCGGGGTGAGCGCGACGACGTCGCCGGGCCTCACCGTCAATGCTGCCGCGACCACGACCAGTCTCACCTCGAGCCAGAATCCGCAGCGGGCCGGCGCTACCGTCACCTTCACCGCCACCGTCACCAGCAGCAGCACGGTCAATGCGGGGACGGTCAACTTTACCGCGGGCGGTTCCACGATCACCGGGACGTCGGGCTCTTGCGGCACGGTAGCCGTCAACGGTAGCGGGATCGCGACCTGCACGACCTCATCCTTGCCGGTCGGTACCAGTACGATCCAGGCGATCTACGCGGGCAGCGCCAACTTCGCGACATCGACCAGCAACAATATCACCCAATATGTCGTGACGGCACCGACCGTGTCGGGAGTGTTTTCGCCGGCCAGCATCACCACCGCGCAAACCAGCACGCTGACGATCACGCTCACCAACCCCGCCGCCAACACCGTCTCGCTCGACGGCGTACAGCTGGCATCGACCTCGCTTACCGGGCTGACGGGGCTGACCCTGGGCTCCTCGACCTGTTCGAGCCCTAGCATCGCCGGCGTGACCGTGACAGCCGGGCCGACGACGCTGGGCGCCAATGGGTCGTGCACCGTCGTCGTCAACGTGCCGACCGGGCAGACGGCCAGCAGCTATAGCGTCACGCTCGGCGCGCCCAGCGCGACCCAGGCCAACGGCGTTTCGCTCGGCGCGACGCTGACCGGCGTCTCGGGTAGCGCGGGGCCACTCACCGTCACCGCCGCCCCGCCGACGCTCGCCGTCGCGATCAGCCATACCGGCAACTTCACCCAGGGGCAGACCGGAACGATCACGGTCACTCCGAGTGCGACCGTGGGCGACACCGCAGGGACGCTGACCTTCTCGATTACCCCGCCGACCGGGGCGACCTATTCGAGTTTCACCGGGACGGGCTGGAGTTGCAGCGGCGGCGCGCCGGTGAGCTGTACCAGCACGACCGTGATCGCCGCCGGCACCAGCGGCAACCCCATCTCGCTCACCTTCGCGATCGGCGCCGCCGCGCCGGTCAACCTGAACTTCACGGGCACATTGTCGGGCGGCGGCGCTGTCTCGAGCGTCAATTCGAACACCGATCCGGTCACGGTCATTCAGGTGCCCGCGTCGGTCTCGATCACTGCCGGCGACAACCAGAGCGCGACGGTATCGACCGCCTTCGCAACCGCGCTGCAAGTCACGGTCCGCGATGCGGCCAGCGTCGTGATACCGTCGCAAAGCGTCACCTTTGCGGCGCCTGGCAGCGGCGCGAGCGGGACCTTCGCGACCAGCGGCAGCAACGCCCAGACCGTGACCACCAATGCGAGTGGCGTGGCGACGGCAAGCACCTTCACCGCCAACGCGACCGTGGGTGGGCCATATGCCGTGAGCGCGACGGCGGGGTCGGCGCCGGCGGCGAATTTCAGCTTGACCAATAGCCCCGTTGCGCTGGTGACGACCCAGGCGGTGCCGACGGTATCGGGGACGGTCGGGGCGGCGCTGCCGGCGGTGACTCCGGTGACCGCGAGCGGGGGCACGACGCCGCTGA
>NCGF01000028.1 GCA_002281485.1 Sphingomonas sp. 28-66-16 | reverse complement strand
TGTCCTTTTGGAGCTGCGTAGGTACTTCCCAGATCCCGATTTGCCTACTTTGCGCCAAAGCTTCTGACTGCCGCAATATCTGCGCAACCGCGCGCGGCTTTCCCGACACGCCAAGTTTCCGGTCAACGGGATATTCACCATCTAAGCCATCGAACTTAACACGACGCTTCGATCCGTCGGACATCGTCCGTGTTAAGGTAGGCGCTTGGCCAGGCCGGGCACCAGGCGCAGTGTCGTTGTACCGCTTTGCCGGGTTATCGCGACCCAGATTTTCCTTTACCCACCTGATCTCCGGCGGGGGGAAGGGACCTGGACCAGGCCTTGCCATCCGAAGGCGGCGCAATTTGGAAAACCGTGCGAGCGCCGCCCCCGGGGCAACTGCCAGCGCCAAATTGCCCGCAACAGTTCCGGTCGCTCGACCGATATCGCGCGGAAAAGCCTTGGCGATCGCCTCTGCTGCACGTGAGACTTGAACGGCAGCCGGCGTATCCTCGGCGGCCATCGCTGTGTCGATTATGCCGGCAATGCCGTCACTGACATGGCGAACGGTCGCGACCGGGTTCGTCGTCAAAGCGGCATAGGTGCCCACAACGGCCCCCTTCATCACCTCATATCCCCCGTCCGCGGCACCTACGACGAACTCAGCGACGGGATTTGGCGGATCGCCTCGCTGCGAGACGGTGGGCTTGGACTGTTGCTGGGCCACTGCGGGAGAAGGCGGGTTCCTGCTGGGCTGCTCCGCTTGCCCGGCGGGTGGCGCTGCCACGCTCGGGCGCGTTGCGATCCGAGGCTGGCGCGGCTTTTGAAGAGCGGCAGACCCGGGGTTACGCTCGCTGGCGCGACTGCTTGCCTCCACCCCGCCAGCACCATCATGGCGGCCGGAGCCGGCAAAGGTAAAGCGGCCATCCAATGGATCGTGCCAATGGTTATATTTGCGCTCGATACCGTCGACGGTTGCAATCTGAGGCAACCTGCCTGTGCGCAGCCAGAAAGTAAAAGCGCGTCGCCGCTCGCTATCGGATATCTGAATTATGCCGCCCTCGCTGCTCAATGCGGCAAGAACATATCAGCAACATTTTCCAACAAGTCAAGCGAAGAACGCCCAAAGCCGTTCGCGTCAGTGCCCGGCTTTGACCTCCATGGGGTCAGGATTCACGAGTATGGTGCGCTTACAGGACTCACATCGTCCTCTGTGAAGCGCAGAAAAGCTAGGGGTTTGGCTCACCGCAAAATCCGTGGCCCCTTCGTGGCCCACCCAAAATTCGGTCCCTACTCAGGCATCAAACCAGTGCCGAATGAGACACCCTGCATGGATTTGACACGCCATGAGAGGGGAATGCGCCAACCTGATCTATGGTCTGTTCGACCGCCCCGCCCTTCCGATTAAGGCCGGACGCCGGACCAAGTTGCCATTGAACCTTCGGGGCTTGTGCCGCAAACAGTCCCAATGGCGGGGCCCGGCGAAATCGATGCGTTCATTGCGCAGTGGCGCGACACGGGCGGGTCCGAGCTTGCCAACACGCAGAGCTTCATCAACGGCCTGTGCACGCTGATCGGTGTCGCGCCGCCGCAGGGCAGCCGCACCGACGACGCGCATAACGACTATGTGTTCGAGCGCCGCGTGTTCCAGGACAATGGCGACGGCACCACCAGCTTCGGCCGCATCGACGCGTACAAGCGCGACTGCTTCATCCTGGAGGCCAAGCAGGGCAGCGAAGCGGATCGCGCGGCCGAAGCCCGCGGCGATGCCGACCTCGATCTGTTCGGCCAGACTGCCTCCACCCGCGTCAAGCGCGGCACCGCGCGGCGCGGCACGCCGGGCTGGGCCAAGGCGATGGTGCAGGCCAAGGGCCAGGCCGAACGCTATGCAAAGGCACTGCCGAGCGAGCATGGCTGGCCGCCGTTCCTGCTCGTCACCGACATCGGCTATTGCATCGAGGTCTATGCCGACTTCACCGGCACCGGGAAGGCCTATGCCCAATTCCCGGACCGCTCGCGTTACCGCATTATGCTGGAGGACCTGCGCGACGACGAAGTCCGCAACCGTCTCGCCGCGATCTGGACCGCACCCAAGACGCTCGACCCGGCGATCCAGTCGGCCAAGGTCACGCGCGAGATCGCCGATTTGCTCGCCCGCGTCTCGAAACGGCTCGAAGCGCGCGGCTATAATGCCGAAAGCGTCAGCGGCTTTCTCATGCGCGTGCTCTTCACGATGTTTGCCGAAGACACCGAAGTGCTGCTGCCGAAGGACAGCTTCAAGACGCTGCTGCGCGAGCATGTCGGCAACCCGCAGCACCTGCACCATTCGCTGAGCGCGCTGTGGCGGGCGATGGACAAGGGCGAGTTCGCGCCTGCGCTCCGCACCCACGTCAAGCACTTCAACGGCTATCTGTTCAAGCAGGCCGATGCGCTCGAGCTCGATGGCGAGGAGCTCGCCGTGCTGATCGAGGCGGCGGAGAAGGACTGGCGCGATGTCGAGCCAGCGATCTTCGGCACGCTGCTCGAACGCGCGCTCAACCCCAAGGAGCGCGCCAAGCTCGGCGCACATTACACCCCGCGCGCCTATGTCGAGCGGTTGATCTCGCCGACGATCATGGAGCCGCTGCGCAGCGATTGGGACGGTGTTCGCGGTGCCGCCGCTACGCTGATCGGTGAGGACAAGGCGGGCGAGGCGCGCGCGCTGGTAGAGGCGTTCCATGGCAAGCTCGCGCAGACCCGCGTGCTCGATCCCGCCTGCGGCACCGGCAATTTTCTGTACGTCGCGATGGCGCGGATGAAGGAGCTGGAGGGCGAGGTGCTCGATCTGCTCGTCGAGCTCGGCGACGATCAATATGTCGCACAGATTACCGGCCACACCATCACGCCCGAAAATTTCCTGGGCATCGAGATCAACCCGCGCGCTGCCGCGATCGCGCAACTCGTGCTGTGGATCGGCTATCTGCAATGGCATTTTCGCGTGAACGGCGCGAGCCAGTCCCCGCCCGAGCCCATCCTGCGCGACATCCGGACGATCGAGAACCGCGACGCGCTGATCGCCTATGACAGGCGTGAGCTGGAGCGCGACGAGCATGAGCGGCCTGTCACGCGCTGGGACGGGGAGACGATGAAGGATCACCCGGTGACGGGCCGCAAGGTGCCCGACGAAACCGCGCTGGTGGAGGTGTACCGCTATGTGAAGCCCCGCGCGGCGAAGTGGCCGAAGGCGGATTTCATTGTTGGGAACCCGCCGTTTATTGGCAACAAGAGATTGAAGGACGAACTTGGCGGCGGCTATGTGCAAGCAATCCGCGAGGTCTATAACAGCCTTCCCGCATCCACCGATTTTGTATTGTATTGGTGGCATCGTGCGTCGCAGGTTATCAAAACGGGTACAGTGCAGCGGTTCGGGTTCATAACTACGAGCACGATCAATCAAGCTCTAAACAGGCAGGTCATTGAAGCGGGGTTACGAACATCCGGTGCCTCAATTAGCTTTGCCATCCCAGATCACCCTTGGGTCGACGAATCGGGCTCGGCTGCGGTCCGGATCTCGATGACCACCGTACAGAAGGGAGAAACCTTTGGGCAACTTGGAAAAGTTGTTGACGAGACCGCTGCGCCAGACGGCATACAAATTTCATTTAGGACCGGGAAGATTGGGCCTTTGCTGACAATAGGAGCCGACTTAACGCAAGCGCATGCGCTCAAGGCGAACCTTGGCATAGCTCGCCAAGGTATGATTTTCATTGGCGATGGATTCATCGTCACCGAGGAAGTCGCCAAGTCGCTTGGAAACGGCTCCATTCCAAGCGTTGTTAAGCCATTTAGGAACGGTCGAGATATCACGTCGACCGCACGCGGCCTCTATGTGATCGACCTATATGGATTGAACGAAATCGAGGTGTCGCGCGGGTTTCCCCACGTTTATCAGCATCTGATCACGCATGTTAAGGCCGTGAGGGATCAAAATAACGAGGCCTATCGCCAGAAGAACTGGTTCCTGTTTGCGCGACCAAATACAGATTTGAGGTCTGCGATTTCTGGGCTGAAGCGATATATCGCGACCGTCAGAACCTCTAGGCACCGTACGTTTCAGTTTGTCGACGGAGGTATCCTGCCGGAAAGTCGACTGGTTGCAATTGGCTCGGATGACGGCCTGATGCTGGGGCAGCTTAGCTCACGCTTCCATTGCCACTGGTCAACGGCATGGGGAGCGCGGCGCGGGGTTGGAAACGATCCGAATTACAACAATGTGGAATGCTTCGACCCTTTCCCGTTCCCCGCCGACGTGCCCGAGCCGCTCAAGGACCACATCCGCACCGAGGCGGAGGCGCTCGATGCTCTGCGCAAGCGCGTCCTCGCTGCGAATACGGATCTCACGTTGACCAAGCTCTACAATGTGCTCGAGGCGCTCCGCGCGGACCGCGCGCTCACCGAGGTAGAGCGTGACATCCACGATCGCGGGCTCGTCACGCTCATCCGCCAGCATCACGACGCGATCGATGCGGCGGTCGCCGAGGCCTATGGTTGGGGCGCGGACTGGGTGGCGGGCACACTCACCGACGAGGAAATCCTCGTCCGCCTCGTCGCGCTCAACAAGGAACGCGCCGCCGAGGAAGCGAAGGGCCTGATCCGTTGGCTCCGCCCCGAATATCAGGCGCCCGCTTATGCCGCCCCCGTCGACGGCACGCTCGATCTGGGCGAGGCCGCCGCCGTGCTGCCCGACAATGTCATCCCCTGGCCACTCACGCTGCCCGAACAGGTCAGCGCCGTCCAATCCGTCCTCGCCAGCGCGCCCGCGCCGATGGCCCCGCACGACATCGCCCGCGCCTTCAAAGGCAAACGCGCCGCCACCGTCCGCCCCGTCCTCGACGCGCTCGCCGGCATCGGCATGGCTAGGCGGCTGGAAGACGGGCGGTATGCAGCGTGATCCGCGCTTTCGGTGCAGCCATGACAGAGGCCGACAAACGCCATGAGTGACCTGAAGCTCTTTCGCGCCAGCACCACCGGCGTCGCTGAAATCGCTGGCGGCGCGATGGCGCTCGAAAAGTCGCTCCAGACGCTGTTCGAGGCGAACCTGGAGGCGCTGCTCGGCGTGCGTTTTCTCGCGTCCGAATTCGTCACCGAGGGCGGGCGGATGGATACGCTCGGCATCGACGAGAATAACGCGCCGGTAGTGATCGAATACAAGCGCGCGTCGAACGAGAACGTCATCAACCAGGGGCTGTTCTACCTCGACTGGCTGATGGGGCATCGCAAGGATTTTGAGTGGCTGGTGATGGAGCGGCTGGGCAAGGAGGTCGCGCAAAAGGTCGACTGGCCGGGTTCGCGGCTGATCTGCGTCGCGGGCGACTTCCAGAAATGGGATGAGCACGCGGTCAAGCAAATGAACCGCACGATCGATCTGGTGCGCTATCGCCGGTATGGCGACGACCTGCTGCTGCTCGAACAGCTGACCGCGACGACGGCGAAACCGGCGGCGGGCACTTTAGTGGCGACGGCCTCGCCCGCTGCAAACGGTACGGCCAAGAAGTACAAGACTGTTACTCAGCAAATTGCCGAAGCGCCGCCAGCCTTATTGGACCTGTACCACGGCGTGGCGGATCATCTGCAGGCTGCAGGCGATGATGTGCAGGTGAAGCCGACTGATTTTTACATCGCGTTTCGGCGGATCAAGAATTTCGGCTGCGTCGAGCTACGCAATCAGATTGGCAAGCTTCTGGTGTTCGTGCGCGTGAACCCGGACACCGTCGTGCTTGAACCCGGCTTTACCCGAGACGTACGCGGTATCGGGCATTTCGGCACCGGCGATTTGGAGATCACTATTCAATCGATGGCGGACTTGGAAAAGGCCAAGCCGCTGTTCGATGAGGCTTATCAGAACGGGTGACCCGCACGGGCTAATGTTTGAAGCAATGCTCGCGGTGCCAGCGAATGAACTGCGGGTGCGGCCGGTCGACCTCCCGCTGCGGCAAGAGTGCCCGCCCACTGGCGTTGATGATCGAACGGATGCTGCCTGGGTCATTCGCCTGCCGCGACACGATGATCTGAATATCATCGTCCAGCCCAATCAGCCCGCGGTCGAACATCCAGTGCGCGGTACCCGACAGCGCAAGCCCGTTGCTAACGATGTCTGGCCCGTTTGCCTCGACCGAACGGATGTGCGCCGCCTCGACTTCCGCGCGTCCGCCACCGTTGATGAGCTTCAAACCCGTTACCGCACAGCGCTCGTCGTAGGCGCGTAGTACGATCCGGCGAAACACGCGGTCGCGGACGACGCGGGAAACGAGCGTTGCGACCCGCGCACGCGCATCGTCAAACACGAACGGCGCTCGCTCCTCACGCACTGCGGCGTAAGGTTCATCTGCATCGATACGGGGCAATAAGGGGTTGGCATCGGCCAGGCCCGCCTCAACGATCCGGTTGAAGTCGCCCGCCGAAAGCCCGCGAACCGCCGCCTGCGCGCGACCCGAAATACGCCCTGCCTCGTTCAACACCCCCTGCTCTATGACCATGCCATGTGCGTCCGCGAAGGGAACCGGGTTGGCAAAGTCCAGGTAGCTGCCGGGCTCAATCAGCGCGAGATACATATCTGCGGCGGTAGGGTCCGCGACGACACGCTCGACTTTTGCGACCGCAAAATAGCCACGCGTGCCGACAACCTTGCGCGGTTCGTAATAGACGATCCAATCTCCGATACATGCCTGCGCGCGACCGAGATATTGCTTGGGAAACTGATACCGCTCCGCTGGCGTGTCATCGTATATCGAATCAAACCGGTGGATGAAAACGCCAAAGCTCAT
Source organism: Sphingomonas sp. 28-66-16 (assembly GCA_002281485.1). Taxonomy (GTDB): domain Bacteria; phylum Pseudomonadota; class Alphaproteobacteria; order Sphingomonadales; family Sphingomonadaceae; genus Sphingomonas. Next base: position 20,184 of record NCGF01000028.1, on the reverse strand, counting down.
AGTGGTTCTTAGACCGCACGCTGCCGACCGTAAAAGGGGAACCAGTGACTTCGACTCGCGCGGCAACATAAAGATCGAGTTCGGCAAGTTGTCCGCGCTGATGTGACCCACAAGCGGCCGTTCGTAGGCGACTCTTGGTTCCACAATCCGGTCCTTCGTTAATCCCTTCGCTTTGATTGTGTTTAGGGCGTTCCATTGGCAACCCGGACACTGTCGAGCCACGGCTGGTCTCGATCATCGCCGGCCGTAGATGCGGCATGCCGCAGCGATCGCGCTCTTGTCGAAGCAGGAATGCGCGACGGTTGTCCGTCCCGCCAGAGCCCGGTGAACGATGTCATGGACGTCGGCGAAGCAGGGCTGACCTGCGACACGCTCGGCGGTGATACCGTGAATGCCGGCGTTCAACCCGCTAAAGTGGTAACGGGATTGAGTAGCGTCTCGTACTCGAAGGTTCGATTTATCCCGGAAGCCAACGATACGGATCTGGCAGATGCTGCTGCCGCGAGAGGACGTCATCTCGACGTCGATGGCAGCGAAGTCGGCGCAGCATTCGGGAGGCCAACCGCCGAAGGCGTTGCAGACGACTTCAATACACCGCCTCGGCATGCAAGGATCATCGTTGGCCCGCCTCCCCCGTCGAGACCCGAAACGGCAACTGGGAAGCGCCGCTTTCCGCAACATCCCGGTCGAAGTCCTGTCGCGTATAGTCGCGCGGGTAATAGGAGAAGCTCTTGAGGCCGAAGTAGGCATCGGCATCCATGTACCGGCGAGACAGTTCCAGGCTTGCGACCTCGGCCGCCTTGGCGTCGAGCTCGTGGCTGAGGTGGATCATCGATATTCCGGTGTCGGTCGCACTCCGTGGATCGACGGGCACAGCACCGCAACTCGACCACTCCAGCAGAAGGGCGTCCGCGATCTTCGGGGGACCATATGCGATAACTGGACCGACCGAGACCCCACCGATCGAACCCGCGTGATCATCGAGGAACGACCGCGTCTCATCGAGGGTCCTCGCGGTCTCTCCAGCGTAGAGCAGCACGTTCACCTTGGCCGCGATGCCGTGATCGCGGCACGCCGTCAGCAGGGTGGAGGCGCGCTGCAGGTATCGATCCGGATCGCGCGACTTCCGCATGTTTAGGATCTGAGTGGGCGACGCGGTCTCGAGGCCAAGATCGAGGACCTTGAGACCGGCCTCGGCAAGGCAAGCAAGCGTCTCGGGCGTGAGTGCGTCGACCCGGCTTTCGGTCCGCCAATCCACCTTTAGGCCGGTGCCCCGGAGTGCTTTCGCCAGGCCGGTGCCCCAGTGCACGTTGGGAGCGAACATCGAGGCCTGGAAATAGGGGCGTATCTCGCTTCCCCCGTACTGGTCGGCCACCGCCGCCAGCGCGCCCACGATCTGCTCCGGAGAGCGCAACTTCTCGAGACGGATGTCCCGCTCCTCGCAGAAGGCACAGCCCATCCCGCACCCGCGCGACGCCTCGATGCTCGGCTGATAGCGCTCGAATCCGAAGACTAAGGGATGGTTCAGGGCGACATCCGGCGTCGGCGCAGGCAGTCGACGCACGTCGGGCGTTTCCGTGATGAGGGTCGCGATGATCGGCTCGGCAAGTCCCGGGATCAGCAGGTCGGCTTCCGGTAACTTAGCCTGCAACCAGTCGGGGTCCGGCCCGACCACCCAGCGTCCGCCCACGATGATCCTGGCGTCCGGATCGGCACCGCGCACCAGCCTACAGAAGACCTGCGCCCAAGGCAGGGCATAGAAGCTGGGGATGGACACCATCACTGGCAGCCTGGATGGAAGCGTCCCTTGCTCAAAGAGGCCGCGCACGACGTCGGCGGGCTCCCTGTGTTCACCGTGGACGAGGATGGTCTCGGTCCCCATGGCATCGAGGATCGTCGCCAGCGACAACGCTCCGTAGTTGAGATAGAGTTGTCGGCGGGCGAGCATGTGATCGCGTTTCTTGGGCGACAGCATGCCGGCGGATACGAACGTGACCGTCTTCGAGCGCTTCATCGTTATGTCACTGTCTCGCTTGAGTTGGACTGGAAGGGGCGCGCGTGCCGTTCGTAAGCATCGAGGGAATTGACGGTAGCGGGAAGACCGAGCAGATCGGGCTGCTCGTAGAACGCCTTAGAAGCGCCGGCCGGGCAGTGCTACAGACAAAGGAACCGGATGGGGGGCGCCTGGGTGCGGAGGTGCGCGCGATCCTGACGCACCCCGACCGTCGGCTCGCTCCCGCCGAGCAACTCCTGCTGATCAGCGCCGCGCGGTATGACCATGTCCGCAGTGTCATCCGACCGGCACTGGCCGATGGACGGTGGGTCGTCTCAGATCGCTTCATCGACTCCACATACGCGTTCCAGGTCGCGGTATCCGACATCGACCTCCGGCAGCTGTTCCGGTCCGTCCGCGACGTAGTCGTGGAAACCACGTTTCCCGACGTCACAATCATTCTCGACCTGCCTCTGGAGGTTGCTCGCGGGAGGCGGACGCGACGACGCGACGGTGTCCTCGATCCCGAAGAGGCGACGCGGGACTTCAACACCATTCGAGCCGCGCTGATAGCGGTGGCGCACGAAGAACCCGAACGCTGCCACGTCGTCGACGCGGACCAGTCGCCGGACGCGGTCGCACGCGATATCTGGCGCCTGATCGAGCCCATGCTATGAGGGGCCTTGGCGTGTCGGCGGGTGAATGTCGCAGGTTCCGCCCCATCTGAGACCCGGAGCGCCGTCATGAACCCGCAGACCCGCAGTCTGCTCATCCAGCGCGTGATCGATTCACTCGCGATCATGGGGCCGGGATCGATCTTCGAACGGTTCGGGGTCGTGCTGGTCGAACGGCTCCGCGGCGCCAGGCTCGTGCAACGCGGCTCGTCGGTCGGTAGCAGTCCCGTCGGCGGTGCGCTGGACGCGGTCTCGGAGGACGGCCACGTCGTCGTCGAGGCTTCGATCGTCAAGGGATACTTCTCTGGTGCGATGACCAAGCCATGGGGCGATCTCGACCACACGCTAAAACTGGCGCCTCTCGCCGAGGACATCTACCTGCTGAGCTCGCAGCGCGCAGAGACGGGCGTGATCGAGGAGATGGTGAATACGGCCTTGAAGCAGGACCGTATGACGGGCCGGCGCCTTCATCTGATGGACAGCCGGTCCATCGCCGAGGTCATCATCGACACGCTGATACTGCGGGACGACGTGGTCGACGACCTTGCCCTGCATCTACCCGTTCTGGCTGACATACGCGATGATCACCCGGCGTCGCTGCGTGCACCGCCGATCAGCCCCCTCTACGTGCCGAACGACGGGGTCGATGCCGAACTTGACCGACGCTTGGAGACGGAAACCTGTCTCGAGATCGGCGGCATCGGCGGTATCGGCAAATCGCAGTCTGCGGCCGCATGCCTGCTGCGCAGCGAAGATCGCTTCGAGTACCGGTTCTGGGTCAGCGGTCGCGAGATCGACAGCGTTGAACGGCTATCGTCAGTGCCGCTCCGGCGCGGTGGCGCGGAGCGTAACGTTAGCGCCCTGCTGCAGAGGAACCGCACGTTCCTGGTCATTGACGACGCCAACCCGGGTCTCGCGGTGGACAGGCTGGCCTTGCTGTGCGGTCCGGACTCGCGGATTCTTATAACCCGACAGAACCCGTCGTCAGGAGCCTTCGCCATGCCGACGATGGAAGAGCGGCAGGCTCGCGAACTGCTCAGTAAGGGCCTAGACCCCAAGCCGTCCGAGCAGGCGTTCCAGACCATCTGGCGCGCCGTCGGCGGTCATCCGCTCAGTCTTGTCATGCTTAACGCGGCGGCGCGCGAAGGCGTCTCATGGACCGAGCTCGCGGAGGATTTCGAAAACATCGCCATGTTGCCGGCCGACGGGGCGCGGCTGGCCGATCGGATTCTCGGACGGCTGCGACCGGCGCTGGAGGAAGAGCTGTGCATGTTCCAATGGGCGGGCCAGACCCACTGCGACCGAGCGTTCTTCAGACACGTGGTGGGACCGCTGAGGCTGAGAGCGTTTGAGCGCCACGGGCTGACGGCCCCCGAAGGCGCGGCTTCGATCCGCATCCACGACATCGTCTTCACCGCCCTGAAGTCGTTGAACTGGCTCTCCGAGGAGAACGCGCGAAGGATCGACGGTCATCTCGAGGCGTTCATCATTCAGCAGATACGCGAAGACGGCCATGGCCTGCACCTGATCGCCGCGCAGCTCAGGGACAAGATCACCACCAATGTCGCCAACGGTGACCGACGCCCGGCCTTCCTCTACGCATTGGCGATGATTTGGATAGGCAGCGCGATCCCAGTCCACCTGCTACCGGATCCGCTTGAAGAGGCGCGGCGGCTGAAGTCGCTCAACGCGTCCGATAACGACGTCGCCATCCTGGTCGTCCTGGAGTCGATCGAAGCGACCGGACGCTGTCTCCGACAGGCATCGGGGAACGGTGCCGCCATCACATGGCTATGGACGGTCTTGGAATCCTACGACGCTCTCGCGGCCATGGCCGGCCTTAGTGCCCGCCAAGCCGCCGAGATCAAGCACCACCGCGCGAAGACGCTCCGCATTCTTGGGCAACACTCTGAAGCGGAGCGCCTGTTCGAGGAGGTCGTCGCCAGCTACCCGCTGAACGACGCGAAGCTCCAATTGTTGCGGTCCGTCGGCCGCAAGCCGAAGGGGCACGAGGCTGCAAGGCGGTATGCATCGGAGATCATCGCCGCGAAGCTGGACGGCGGCAGCGTGTCGCCATCGCTCTTGATGGCATTGGGCGACGCGCTCAATGGCGCGCGCGCGACCTGGGCGGGGGACCTCATCGAACAGCACGAGGAGCTGTTTCTGTCGGAGGCGCTGTACAGCGCCGCCATCGGCATCCCGCAAGGCTACCACTCGGTCGCCAGCTTCGTCCGCGCGCTGGTCTGGCATGCGCCTGGGCGGGTGACTGAAGTGCTGGCGCGTCTGCCCGAACCGACGCCGCTGATGCTCGACGACGATCAGAGCCGTGGCGGCTACGGGGAGATTATGTTGCTCGCGGCGGAAGTCGGCGACCGACTGGTGTATCTGAACCGGGCGCTCGACGCCTACGAGGCGCTGAAAACCCCCGATCAATACCAGAGGCGCAAGTTGGGCGAGACGCTCTACAAGCTGGGCCGCCACCCGGAAGCGGAGGCCGTCCTCGAATCGATCGACGACAAAAGCGGCCGGATATGGCTGGCCCATAATCTGTCGCAGGTGAAACTGGAGCTGGGCAAGCTCGATGACGCTCTCGAACTCGCCGACGAGGCTGTTGTCGGCGCGAAGGGAGGGAACGAGAAGTATCGCAGCAGCTTCCTCCTACAACGCGCAAAGGTAAAGATCGCGCTGAGCCAGGATCCCGCCGACGACATCGCCGAAGGCCGCCGGCACACGACCAACCCCGGTCTTCTTGATCAGTTCACTCAACTCTAATCCCCTGCCGTCCTGACTCAGTACCGCCCGTTCACGCGGACGTTGCTCTTCCCGAAACACCAGATGCGCTTCGCCTGCGCCTCAACCAGCGCTTACAAATCGCCGCCGTCGACGGGATCGTAAGCCTTGGCAGGATGTCGGTTGGACGGCCGGAATTGCGCGCAGTTCGCAGTCTCGTTCGGCTCGATATCAGCTCTAATCTGCTTCTTCAGCTTTCTGCCGCTAGACAAGGTGGCGCCGCCTCAGGACAATATGTCATGTCTGACCAGCCCGCTTCATCCCGCGTAATATACATGATCGCGCTGCTGGATCTTCTTCGCGACGCGGGTGGCGCGCTGCCATCCACAGTCATCTACGAGCACCTTCGCGCCAGTGGACGGGTTCCAGCGGGCGACCTCGCAACCATACAGAGCTCCGGTGAGACGCGCTTTGCCAAGGAGGTGCGCTTCGCGCGGCTTGAGCTTGTGCAAGCCGGCCTGCTCAACCTCGGCACGCCGGGCCAATGGTCACTGTCGGAGACAGGCTGGGGCACATTCTTGACGCCTGCCGAAGCACGGGCGCTGATCCGCCACCGCAGGCACGGTGCTGAGGTGAAGGCAGTTCTCGCCTCGTTGCCGGGACCGACGACTGGTCCGCGGCCGACCGCCTACGCGGCGACCGTTATGCGCACGATCACCGATCGAAGCTATGCGTATGCCTTTCGGTTCGGCAAGGCAGACGTATGGAAAATTGGGCATGCGCAGGACGTCGATGCCCGTCTCGTCGAAGTAAACCGCCACGTCCCGGTTGAATTGCTCAGTCTGTCATGGAGCATCTTTGCACGCCACGCCTGCGCAGACAGCTTGGCCGCCCATCGGCTCGAGCAGCAATTGTTCGGCGAACTCAGCGACTGCCGCACCCAGGGCGAGCGTGTGCAATGCTCGCGCGAGCGCCTAGTCCTTGCATGGCGGCGTCAGTGTCCGACGACGGAACTGCTTTAGGCGACCAGAGCGCAGCGATCGGATGGAATGGTTCGGCCCTGGCCATTGTCCGCCATCACCAGCTTGCCAGCAAATGAGGCGGTCGCACGCAACAGCTTCAGGCCGGGGCGGCGCAGCCGCCCGCGCGCGCGCCCTTCGGGGATGCGCCCAAGGTAATATAAGATGTCTTCCTGGCCGATATACAGGCAATCCTGGTCGCGGCAGTTTAGTTCTTCGATCTCGCTGCGGGCAAACGGCACCGCGAGCATTCCCTTATAGGCGAGGACCGGCTTCGCGCTGAAATAGCCTGTGAAGCGGTTGATCTCAGGAATCCCCATGATCTTCCCGCGCCGATCGCTTCGTTGCAGCGTCGCACCGATGAGATAGGCGAGCGCATCGCGCCGAATGGCGCCGTCCTGGATTTCGACCGCGATCAGATCCACGCCGCCGTCATTGGCTCCGGTCTGATTGGGTTCGAGCTCGCCTCTGGGTTTGACCACGCCGCTGCCGCAGGCTCGGGAGATTCGTTCGAGCCGGCCAAGAAAGCCGCCAACGTCCCGGCTATCCCCGAGATACCATGTCGCCACGTTGGTTCGCCCGGTCACGACGAAGCAGCAGATCAGCTCGAACACGGCGGCGAAGATCCGCAGGAAAGCGGTTCGATGCTCGGTATCGATGATCAGATAATTTTTGTCCGACTGCATGAGCCAGAAAAGCGATAGCCACAGATAACCGATTGCCACGGCCGTGAGCTCCGCCTGGTCACGCTGGTCGAGAAGTACGCCGTTCGAAAAGTCCCAGTTGAACGGCGTGTGCGCGGCCAGCGCGCCATGCCGCTTCTCGATCAGGGCGTAGAGGTCGGACAACAGTCGCCCCTTGGCTTCCTGAATTCCGGCAGTCGGCTCGGCGCGATAATCCTCGCGGACAGCTGGATCATCGATTTGCTCGAGGAACGAGGAAAGCAGGGCGTCCTCGTCCCATTCGAGATCTGCCACATAGGTCGTGCCGTAGAACAGCGTGCGCAGTTCGATGACGGCGAGCACCTCTGCGACGTCACGGACAGAAGCGATCGGCTCAAAATCGATGTTCAAGGGAAAAGTGACTTTAGCTGAGATTGCGCAGCAACCACGCTGCGCTGGGCACTGGTAAGCCGTTCCTGTGCCCGCTCGACATTGTCAGGATGCATGTCCGCTGGCAACTCGGCGACGCCGTTCGACACGTTCTTGGCAAGCGTCGCCAGCTGGATCACCGAGTTCAACCAGCTGTCGGTCTTGAAACCGGCCTCGTCTGCCGCGCGATCGAAGTCGCGCGTCTGCTCCAGGGTCTCGGTGGCCTGGCGTGAAGCGAGGATCTTCGCGAGTTTCGGACGATCCGTGCCCTGGCTCTTGATTACCGGGGCGCCCCCGTCCGATCCGAATAGCCAGCCCATCAGATGACCAAGCTGGTCGAGATGGTCGGCTGGAATCGGGTCATCTTTGATCAACGCTTCGTTCAACGGTGCCTCGGTCAGGCCGAGGTATGCGCGCGCTGCCGGACTCTGGATGATCGTGTAGAGATGCGAGAAATCGAGTGAATTGTCGGACACCATGTCCTCGTCGAGCATCCCGGCTGCTTTGGCCTGCTCGAAGATCTTGTAGGCAACCAGGCTGCGCAGGATCAGCTGGCGGCTGTCGCCCAGACGCTTGCTGAGGGTCTGGATGCGCGTATCGGATGTGCCGGGTTCGATCTGCGTCGTCGCGAACAGCTTGACCCCGAATTTCGCCTTGGCGAGCGCGCCCCAGGTGGCGGGACCGTTGATATGCTTGAAGCCGATATAGTCGTCGGCGTCCTCGCGCTTCGCGACGACGATCACCGGCAATGTCTTGACCGAATCCTTGATGGCAGGGTCGAGCGGCGGCGGCGTGATCCTGATGCCGTCGAGCAGGGTCGGATCGAGCATGGTCTTCACCGCCGCCAGGCGCCGATTGCCTTCGACGACCACATATTTGCCGTCGGGACGAAGAAACGCGACGAGTGGTTCATAGCGCTCGAAACCGCGCTGATTGATGGAATCCCACAGCTCGCGCAGATTGGCCCGGGTCGCCAGAATGCGCAGCGCTTCCGGTTCGCCATCGGCGTCGGTCAGGCCGAAGCGCGGATTCTCGAGGTCGAGCTCAAGGCGGTCCGGTTCGAATTCGTCGATCGTCTGTGACATCGTCACCCTTCTATCACGCGTGCGAGCGGGTCCGCTCCGCCATAGCGGACCGCGCGCCCGGCCATCATTCGACGCTTACCGGATCGGTCGTGGCATCGCCATGGCCCGGCGCGCGATAGGGAGCGAGCCCATCATGGATCCAGCGATCGAGTTCGATCATCGATCCAGTTACGGCGGGCACCTTGAGTCCGGCACTTACGAACATCGCTTCGCGCCCGCGCACACGCCCGCGCGCCGAATAGCCGATCGTATATTGCAGCCATGAAGCCGCATCGTACAGCCCGTGGATCGGGATCGCATCGTCGTAGGAGACGATCCAGGACACGCCGGCTAATGCGTGGACCGCGGTCGCGACCCCTGCATGATCGTCGTGCTTGTAGAAATTATAGTAGAGGTCGGGGCCTTTCTCGAAATAGGGCGGATCGAGATAGACTAGGGTTTTGCGGCCCCATTGCGGCGCATGAGTCTTGAGAAACTCGACCGCATCGAGCCGTGTCAGAGTCACCCGCCGCCGAGCCCGCGCGATCCGTTCGATGCGGTCGATCAGTTCCTCTTTGTTGTAGCGCGCGTCTAGTTTCCATTTGCCGGTCTGGTCGCGTCCGCCAATCATGCCACCATTCAGAATCCCTGACCGATTAGTCCGGTTGAGGAAAAAGGTCGCAAAACCCAGTTCGAGTTCGTCGGCCTGTTCCGCAGCGGCAAAAATCGTCTTTTGCCGGTCGCGGGTCTCGACATCGACCGGCGTGTCGCGGATCAGTGCGACAAGTTCGTCCGTCCGGTCGAGCACGCACTTCCAGAAAGTATAGATTGGCAAGCTGAGATCGTTGACCATGACCTTGCGCACCACGCCGGTCAGCAGCAACTCCCAGGCGACCGCCGCACCGCCGGCATAAGGTTCGACGTAAAGGCCATCCGACAAGTCGTTGTCGCGTACGATGTCGGCGACGAATCTGGCTAGTTTGCCCTTTCCCCCGGGATAGCGCAGCGGGGAGAACCGGCCGGTAACTGTCCGGCCTGATGATCGATCGCTCATGAAGGGCGCCCCCAAACTGCAACAAACAAGGGGACGCACGCGTCCCAGCCGCTTCGAAGTGCGTCTGCTGCCGGGATCTGATAGCGGTCGTGGTGATAATCGTTCAAGGCCTGGATCGACGAAGGATCGCTGGTATTCGTCAGAACGCGCTTGGCGCCGCGCAACGCCGTCATCGACACGCGTTTCGTTTGATGAAGATGGTCCATGACCTTCACCGCCCGGTGATTGAGATCGAGGAGCTTGTTGCCGTCCATACGGCTGACATTGTGCGCCTCCATATATGAATCGACGGTGTGTTCGAGGAACGCGCGCAACAGATAGGCCGCCGCCAGCGGGAAGTCGGCGACCTTCAGGCGCGATGCTTCTGCGACCAGACGCTGTCCCTTGGTCGTCTCCGGCGGACGAAATTCGTGCCGCTTCTCCGCAAGCGTCGCCCGTATCGGCTTCGAGTGGGTGCGGGTTGTGGACGAGCGCTTTGCGGCGGTCGAACCGCCGGTGGGCGATCCAGCCGGATGGCCGGCGTCCCGAAACAGAATGGGCGGCAAATCGCCTGTTCCCGTCGGCGCGAGGGCCTTGGGCAGGCGTTCGAAATAGCGGTCGATCTCGTCTGCGGTGTTGTAGCTGCGCGATGTTATCTCGCCCGCGCCGATGTCGCTGAAGATCCTGTCCAGAACGTTCAGAACCGTTTCAGGGCTGCGTGCGAATGCGGGCGTTTTTCCCCCGGTCTGCTCGTCGTCGCGCACCGAATACCCAAGCCAGCGTCGTCCGACCTTCGACGACAGGAAGCGACGCAGCGTGCTCGAGTTCTTCTCGACGGCTGTCCGAATTGCCGGCCAGCCCTCGCGTGTCGCGCCGACCCCGCGCTCAACGAAATCGATCACGTCCAGCGTCGAACGGTCCTTCTGGAATCGCTCGATCTCGAGCGGGCTCCAGGTGAGGCGCCCCTCGCCGCCGAGATCGCGGCCGTGGCGGCGCTCAATCCATTCATCTGCGGTCGCGCGATCGTCGAACAGCACGCAGCTGATGGGCGCCATCGTGGCGGCATCGAACCCTGCGGCTGCCTTGGCGAGCAGCTTCTGCTGGCTATCCGGCAGGCTGAGTCCGGTCAGAAGCGCAACTTCGCTGAGCACCTTGAGGGCCGCGAGGCGCCGATTACCGTCGACGACAATGTACGTTCCCGCATCTTCTTCGTCGCGAAGGATGTAGAAGGAGTCCCCTGGATCGAGGCCATGTGTCCGAATGCTCGTCAGCAGAGTGCGAAAGTAGCTGATGCCAAGTCCGATAAGGCCGCGCATCGCCTCATTCTGCGATCCGACGCCGCCAAGCCGAGGATTGGCGAGATCAAGTACAAGATCTTCAACTGGCAGACTAAGCTTTTGCATTTTACCCCCAAAAGCCAGCCTATAACGATGCTCGGCCGAGCACAACGATTGCAGCTGCCACGATCGCTTCCAGGCGCTTCGCACATGAACGAACGGCAGGAAACGCATTTCCCCCGTTCCAAAGCGGCCGGACCGTTTTCCACCCTCCGTGCGCGCGATGCCTGGCACACCAAAACTAGCGATTGCGCCGCGGCCCTGAGGTGGCTTCTTTCGGCCCAATCTCGATGGGGCACCGTACCGAGCGCCTCGTCACCTCGGCGCGTTTCTGGCACGCCGACACCGCTTGCGCTGTCTCGCGCTGGAAGCGGTCGGCATCAACCAGCTGCCGCCAGCGTGTGGGGTCGCCGGTTGACATAAGCTCGATGCCGGCATCCCACCGGCTTTTGCTGAGAATGGCAGCAGCGCGGTCTTCCACCGCTGCTGGCCACAGTCTGCCGATGAGTAGCGGCGCGAGGATGAACAGCAGCACTGTAACGCCGGTGGCGATAACCGCTGCCCAAATGATGGCGTCCCGCTGCTCAGCCCTGGTGCGGGCTGCAACCACAACGTTCGTCATTGCGGCCGATGCTTCGTTCATTGCGGCCCTTGCGGCAGCAAGCGCTGCCTGGTCGGGTGCCCGTAACTGGACCGATGCCTTTGCGATACCTCCAGCCAAGCTGTCGGGCGTAAGCTGGACGCCGGGACGGCTCGCGAGCGTGCGTATGGCATTTTCGACCTTGCCTTGGCGCTCGGTGAGCTGCGCCAAGTCTTGGGTGTAATCACGTTGCTCGATGTGCGCTTGCCGTGCCGCGAACCCCTCTACGGCGGCGGTCAGCATGGCGAGCTGGCGGCCCATCCGCTCGAACGCTGCCAACGCATCACCATCACTGTCGGGCTGTGTTTGGACGAGCTGCTGGTCCATAGTTCTCCTCCTTACAAACTGTGCCCGACGTCACGGCTGCGGCCCTTGCCGAGCGTTTCCACCAGCGCCTGCGCAACCGATTGGCCCCGGACGGGGCTGGCCAGCTCGCGACCGATATCGCCGGTGCGGCTGCCGGGGCTCCATTCGAGCGCCTGGCGGGGTCCAAGCCCTAGCTCGGTGCGCCGTGCCACGAGCGCGCGATCAAGCGCCGGGTCCTGCGCTGGGCCCTTGGCGAGCGCGCGCATCCGCGTCTCCACCCCTTCCCGGGCTTCCTCCTGCTGCCAGCCGGACAGGCGATCGCGCTGCTCACCGAGCTGGCGCCACTGGGCGACGAACCGGTCGGCGCGCATCTCCGGATTGGTGCGCACCTCCGCCTCCAACTGCATGGCCATGATTGCGCGAGCGGTGCGGCCGCTAGCCGACTCCGCGACGAGTGCCGGATCGCGAACGATGGCTGCCGACAGGTCAACGTGGCCACCGGCACGCACGCCGTCCAAGGCATCACGCGCTTGAGCAAATGCGTTCCGCTGCCAGACGAGCGGCTTCAAGCCTTGGCGCTCCATTGCCTGTATGTCCTGCAGCGATTTTGCGTAAGCCTGCACTGCGCGATCGAGCGGCGCGGGCCGAGATCCGGCCTCGACGGTCGCGCGGCCCAGCTGCAGCCCTTTGAAGGAATCAGATGTGAGGCCCCTCGCCTGGTCGTTGTTGCGCCCAAGGTTGAGGCCGGCGAAAGGACTGCGACGGCGTTCCTTCTGGTCGCCGCTTTGCTCGGCGGTCGGTACATGCGCGCTGCGATAGCCCCGCTCATCGACGAACCGGTCACGGGATTGGGCATAATCGAGCGCGGTATCCTTGGCCCGCTCCCGTCCGAGCGTCCTTGCCAGCTGCTCCGGCGACATGAAGTCATCGCGTCCATAATGGAGCTGCACCTCCCGCCGGTGGCGACTGAGCGCCACATAGCTGGAGTGGGCATCGAGTCCGGGTGTCGCCAGCACGTGAGCGCGGTCGACGGTGATGCCCTGCGCCTTGTGGATCGTCGTGGCGTAGCCATGGTCGATATCGGCATAATTTTTGGTGTCGAACCCGACCCTGCGCCCATCGTCGAGCCGCACCTCGATCTGTGTTGGATCGAGCCGTTCGATGGTGGCAAGCGTGCCGTTCTTGACGTCGAGATCGCGGTCATTCTTGAGGAAGATGATGCGCTCGCCGGGTGCCATCAACCGGCCGCCGCGCGCGGTTTCGACGGTGATTTCGGCGTCGAGCTGCTCAGATTGTTTCAGGGCATTGCGGGCCATCTCGTTGAGCATCCGCACGTCGTCACGCGTATGCGCCAGGATGGTCTGGCGCTGCGCCGGGTTGTTGTCGCGCGCTTCCTTCCAGCGCTCGATAAGAGCGCTGGCAGCGTCTGTGCGCGTGTCGGCGGCATGCACCATGCCCGCCTCGGCATAGCGCGCTAATGCACCACCGGTGCGACCCGTGGCGAGCGCGCGGGTTGCGTCGCGTTGCCATTGCTCGGCCTGGCGACGCACCTCGCTGATCTCGCGTGCGCCGTGGCGTTCGGTGAGCATGCGGAACGCGGCACCTGCCTCGATCGCCTGCAACTGCTGGGCATCGCCGACCAGCACGAGCTTGGCGCCTGCGTCTGCGGCGGCGGTTGCCAGTCGTTCCATCTGGCGCGAGCCGATCATACCCGCCTCATCGATCACGAGCACGTCCCTTGCACAGAGGTGCTCGCGGCCCCGCGCCCATTGATGCTCCAGGCTAGCGATGGTGCGGGACGCGATGCCGGAGCCTTGCTCCAGGTTCTCGGCGGCAATGCCGGACAGCGCGGCACCGCGCACGGTGTAGCCCTGCGCTTCCCATGCGTCACGCGCGACGCCTAACATCGCCGACTTGCCCGCACCGGCATAGCCGACGACAAGCCCGAGATCGCGCGCGCCGGTAACATGGCGCAGCGCTGATTGCTGCTCGTCGGAAAGCACAAGGCCGTTGTCGCTCGCGGATGCCAGCGCACGTTCGACGTGTCGCTCGGCAACGGAATGGCCCGATCGTTCGAGCACATCGGCAGAGCGCGCGAGCTTCAACTCCACCTCAATCATGCCGCGCGTCGTGAACCGGTCCTGGCCCGTGCCGTCCCGGCCAAGCGCGACAAGCTGATCAGAGCCGCGCATTGCACCCAGCACCTGGTCGAACTGTTCCTTGTCCGAAGAATGCCGGTGCGCGATCCGCGCCATGTCGCGCACCGTAAATGTCGATTGCTGATGGGTGATAGCATCGAGCCCGATCTCGGGCCGCGCGATGATCGCCGCGCCATTGCGCCGCGCGATGTCGACATGGTCCGCCGCGCGCTCGGCCTCGTCACCCCGGTCCAGTCGCCGCGCACCGGCTGGGCCGATCTTGTGTTGCGGCTCAAGCTCAATGCCTTGCGCCTCGAAGCTGCGATGGTCGATCCGCGCCTCGATGCCGAGCTCGGCCATGCGTGCGTTCGCATGTGTCGCCCATGCACCACGCCAATGTTCCAACAGGTCGGTGCGGTTCCAGTCGCGCACCTTTGCGCCGAAACGGCCCTCGCCTACTTCGCGCATCGTCAGCATGACATGCGCATGCGGCTTGGGCTCGCCGTCTGCGCCTTTGTCCCAATGCACATTGACGTCGGCGATCATGCCGCGCGCGACGAACTCTTGGCGCACGAAGTCGCGCGCCAACGCGATGCCCTGCTCTTTCGTCATCTCGCGCGGGATGGCGAACTCGATCTCGCGGGCGAGCTGCGCGTCACGCCGGACCTCGGCGCTCTCGACTTCATTCCACAACGTCGAGCGGTCGCCGAGCCCTTCCGGCGCGCCGTCGGGCAGCATCACTTCCGAGTGAACGACGCCGGCCTTGTTCGTGAAGTCATGGGTGCGCCCAAGCCGTTCGTCATACAGGCGCGACGCGGAGCGGTAAGCCGCCGAAGCAAGCGCGCTCGATCCGCTCGCGCGGCCGATCACCTTGGCTGAGAAGTGGTAGATCGCCATGACGGCAATCCACTTACACCTCACAAGCGACGTCGGCACGACGTATAAGCGCGCCCTCGAAAGATTTCATCTATCTCGGGAGTCCGAAATCCCAAGAGATTTCATGGCGTTGTCGCTGATCGAGAACAACGATAACTGGTCTGTCCTAATCTCGCAATTGGAGAAGGACCGATGCGCAAACCCCGCGATTTCGATGCCGAGCTAAAGGCACTGGGCGAGAAAGCTAAGCAACTCAGGGACCGCAAGTTGCACCAGCTCGGCGAGTTGGTGATCGCGACGGGCGCCGACGCGTTGCCGGTCGAGCAACTCGTCGGCCTGTTGCTTGCCGGCATCGAGAACAAGGATTCCAGCGCGAAGGAGAGCTGGCGCAAAGGCGGCGTCGCTTTCTTTCAGCGCACGTCCAGTTCTGGCGGACGCCCTCGCGGCGACGCACAGCGCCAGCCGGCGGGCGACGGCGGCGCGCCACCGCCTGCAAGCGAGGATCGCACGTAAAGATACGCGGACCTGGGTCGTGAAGCGCCGCGAACGTACGCGCCAGTTGATCGAGCTAGGCGGACTTGTAGCAAAGGCCGGCGTGGTCGAACTGACCGGGGATGACCGCGCCGTGATCTACGGCTTGCTGGTCGATGCGGCGGCTACGTTGCGCGGCGAGCAACGCGAACAAGCGCTGACCCTGTGGCGACGACGCGGCAAGCGGACGTTCCAAGAGTCGGGCGACGCTTGATATGGCAAACGCTGATTGATTATTGAGCACGCTCAAGACATGGACGGATCGACGGAGGGAAATAGGAGCGGACCGGCAGTACCGCTTGAGCGGCAGGCCGCACCCGGGGGGCCGCAACAACGTGGAGGACCTGGGCGAAGCCCAGGTTGCAGCCCGCCGCGGCGGAACTAGAGGGAGCGACGCCCACCCCCGCCAGTTCGAGTGCCGGAGGCAAAACACCGCGACGCGGTAGCGGCGCGTCCACAGCAACACCGCGCCAGCGGTGCCGCTCCGCAGGAGCCCGCAAATGCCGCTCTCTCGAATCCGGACGGCCGGCGCTGCGGCGTGCGCGCGGGCCTGTGGGCCAGCCGCCGCCGTGCCCCCCAGCCGGGTCGAGCGCGCCACGCGGAAAGCAAGAGCGCTGCGGACCCTGGCGGCTTCGCAGAAGCCGGCCAGAGCACGCACACTAGATTTCGCGTTCTGCTGCCCGGCAGCGCCGGTCAGATTGGTCCCCCGGGACCAATCCGACGTCAGCGATCGTCACCCGGAAGGGCCGAGACGCACAGCGACTCGGGGCCGCGATTCGCGGCGTAGAGCGCGGTCACGCGAAGCGTGGGACGCCGCGGGACAACACTGCAAAATTCGGGCTCCTACCCAATTCTACCCTAGGCACGCCAAGTACCGCCCAGGCCCCTACAGGCACCAGACAGGCCCTTTTCTCACTGACAGAATTCTGTCCAACTTACCCGGGGAGCACCACGAAGACGCACAGGATATAAGGTGATGCCAATGCAAACCGACCAACACGACCGTATCCTTCGGATCAAGACGGTGCTCGAACGCACCGGCCTCAGCCGCTCGACGATGTACCGCAAGATGCAAAACGGCACGTTCCCGAAAAACGTCCAAATCAGCGAGCGCTGCGCCGGCTGGCGCGAGTCTGCGGTCAGCGACTGGCTGCGTAATCCAATGTTCTATTCGGTGGACGATCATCGCTCCGGATGACGGCTAATCATGTTGATCGGCAACTTGCCTCTCGAAAGCCCGCTATGTTGGAGATCGGCCTTTGAGCTTCGGAATTGGCGTGGCGGTGTCGACTGCTCGGTGCGGCATGATCGCACCGCTCCGCCGAGCGCGGCGCAGGGCGGGAAGCGCCGGCCGCAGAGGCTGAAGTTCGCACAAGCCATTACGACAATGTGCTGAGAATCTCGACAATTGGTCTTATATCCTTCGACGACGCCGAGCTGCGATCGAGGAATCGCCAAAGATGATCACCGCCTTCCAGAACGACATCGCGCGCTTCTTGGCCATTCAGGCCCTGGGTCGTCAGCGCACGACCTATCCTGAACTGGCACGCGCGGTAAGCTGGCCCCATCCGCAAGGTCGCGGCTTAGGCAAGCACCTCTGGGAGGTCCTCAACTATACCCACGATCAAGGACTGCCGTGCCTGACGTCGATCCTCTGCATCGCCGGTACACGCCGCCCGCCCGAAGGTGCGCTCGAGTTCATTCGCCAAGTCTATGGACCGACTGACATCGAAGCAGAGCAACAAAGGGTGTTCGAGTTCGACTGGGCGTCGGTGGCCGCGCTAGCGTTCGAACAGCCGATCGCGCCGGAAATCGACTTCGACCGCATCTACGCCACCCGCACCTGGGGCTTCGACCCCATGGAATGGGGTATGACCGGGTTCACCCATGAAGCGACGCGCGATCAGATCCTCGAGCGGATGGATGATAGGCCGATCTACATCGTCTATTTTTGCAGCCAGCACGCCGAAGCGATCGAGGGGACGGACGGCAGGTTCACGATCGCGCCGGAGAACGTGGCGCGAGTGCTCGGTATAGTCGAGGTTCAACCGGAGAAGGCGGCTCACGATACCCATACGGCGCCCGAAGCGGTGCGGGATATGCTGGAGCTATGGGGTAGGCCACGCTGGCAATTCGGCCTTACGAACAGCCGGGCCTGGGAGTTCGTCAACCCGCCCTGGACCCGTGAAGCGCTACCGCATGCACGCTCAACGTCATGGGAGGCGACGCGCGGCATCGTTGAATTGACGGAGGAGGAGAAGCGTCTGGTCCGGCAATACGCGCTCCGCGAGGTTGCCGTCTATGGACACGAGTTGCGGCAGGTGGCCTATGCGCTTCGGGAACCCATGCACACCACCTATCTGGCGGTGTGCGAGGATACCGATCTGCTGGCCAAGACCCGGGCGCCCGCCGGGGCCAGGCTCGTAAAGATCGGCGTGTCGGGTGACACAGACCGCCGCCTACGAGATCTGAACGATCATCATTTTGCGAAGATCTTCGGACTGAGGTTCCGGATGCTGGCGACCCAACGATGGCCGAGCCAGGACGAAGCATTGGCCCGCGAGGCGGCCGCACTCGAATGGGCACTCGTCAATGCAAGCGCGCACGCGTCCGGTGAATATTTCTTTATGACAGAACGGGAGACGATGGATGCAGTGACGAAAGTGAAGCCGGCCAAGTATGTGCGCTGAGCTAGCCGCTTTTTTTGAGCAGCTCTCGCGGTCATCCCGCGAAGCCTGATAATGCCCACGTGTCTATCGATCGGGGCGACTACCGTCTGGTGCGCCGCTTCATCCAATCGAACTCGTCTTCGCCGATCTCTTCGACCTCGACGCTGATCTTGCTGCCAGCGAGGCTCGCGGCGTTTCTTTTCATCATCTCAATGTCGTAGGACCGTTCAACGTAGAAGAAGCTGGTGACGCCGGTATGATCGGCATCGCGGCCATTGAACTGCGCTTTGATATCGAGATGCTTGGTGCGCGAACCCCCAATAAGCCTGATGGAATAGTAGGGCATCGGCTACCTCTCGCTCCGGTTCGACATCACAGCTTCAACCATGCTCGACTGGCTGGTGGGCTGGCCGCCTTGCCGCGCCGGCTGGAGCTGGCCTGCGATGTTTATGTTCCAGTAGCCGCCGGTGCGGCAACGAGCCATGCAGCGACGATCCGCTCAAAGTCGACATACGGAATATGGTCGGCGTCGAATTCCAGAGCCGCTGCGAGATCCGGGAGGTCCGCGAGAAACGCCTCATAGACGCCGCGCACGCGCGCGGCGCTCGGCAAGTCGCGACGCGAGACATTGGCAAGCCAGTCGCGGGCTTTTTCCAGAGCGCGGATTGGTTCGCCATCATGTCCATGGATGTCCATGCCGGCAAGGTCGGAGATGAAACGCTGATAGCGATATTGCTCGACGTCGAGGATCAGGACGCGCTTCACCTTCTGGTGCTTGCCGCCATAGCGCTTGGCGCCAAGAAAGAGCCCGAGCTCGAGCGGCATGTTGAAGCGCGGTAGGTGATGGATCGGGTCCAACTCGGTACGTGACAGGTCATGAATGCCGTATCGGCAATCGGCGATCAGGCCATAGATCTTGTCGATTCGAGTCTGGCCGCCATCGTCGAGCTCGCGAGCCGATCTGGGCCTGAATCCGCAGACCAGGATGGAAAAGATCAGCGCACGAAAGGTCGGTGCGAAAGCATCATCGAAGGGGCAATTGATAAAGACATCGTCTGCCGACGTCGCACCAGCGGCCAAGCTATTTCTTCTTGGCCAAGACGCTCTTCACGGCGGCGGTGATCCGTTTGTCGGAAACGCTGCTCTTCTTTGTCACAACCGGCGCCATCACCACGCGACCGGTCGCCGCGCTGCGACCCAGCACGACGGGCTTCTTCACGGTGACGGTGTTCGAGCTCGTTGCCATGCCTAGAATATGAGCCTCCCGCACTGGAATCGCAAGCGCCACTCGCGACGGATGCTGCGGGTCTGGGCTTATTTCCAGGGATCGCCGTCGCCCACGTCGAAACTGATCGCATCGGCAAAGGGTCTGAGCACCTCGCTCGGAAGAGCATAGGTGATGGGAAGATCGATCTCGCCCGATGTCAGCCCGCTTGTTACCATGCCCAGCACGACGCCAGTCCGCGGGTCGCAGACAACGCCGCCGCTGATCCCGTTCAGTGCGACCGAGCTGATCTGGAAGAGCCTCGTCTCACCCGGCCGTATCGCCGGGATGATCGCGCTGATGATGCCGTCGAAGAAAGAAGGCTGGATCAGTCCGCGATTAGTCGAGTTCGCGAAGAACATCTGCCAACCAAGCGGAAACCTGCCGATCAGGACGCGGTCACCGACACCGACCCTGGTCGAATCTCCCCAAGTCACGGGCGGCACCTCGTACGGAAATTCCGGCGTTTCCGTCGCGGGGCAGATCAGGATCCCGGAATCGATACCGGGTCCGCCATCCTCAAAACGCATGTCATAATATTTGACGATCGCCGCGAACGGGTAGGGGCGCTGGGCCTCGACGCCATTCAGGCGGGTGTTGGCGAGAAGATAGGCCTCGCGTTCCTGGAAACGCAGCGCCTCAATCACGTGCCAGCAGGTGTAGAGCTTGCCTCGCCCTGCCTGAAAAGCCGTGCCTTGGATATCGAGGCCGATATGTTCATGCGCCTCGTCTTGTATCGCCATGTGGAGCGAGGCATCGCCCTTGGGCACGCTAGCCTGGTTGCCGACGGGCACGATCGACCTTGCCAGCCGGGAGATC
>NCGF01000005.1 GCA_002281485.1 Sphingomonas sp. 28-66-16 | reverse complement strand
GCGGGCTAGCGCCGAAGATTTGGTGACTGCAGAAGCGAACCGTGTGGTTCGTCGCTGCGGTGGAGTGGCTTATATGGGGGGCTCCAACAGCCGTCAACGCCTTTTTGCAATTTTGTTTCAAGGAGGCCTGTACCCCGCAGAAGTCCTAGGGTTTACGGCTCCGTAAGCAGTTTGGCGCATAGGCCTGAAGCCATGGAATCGATCGAATCAGCCCTGAATCGCGAGTCGGAATCGCTCGGACAACAGGTTCGCAGTGCCGTCATCTGGCGTTCGGGCAGCCAGATCGTCGCCCAGCTCGTGCAATGGGCCGCGACCTTCCTCGTGATTCGTATCCTCGCCCCCGCTGACTACGGCCTTTTCGCCATGGCGCAGGTGATTCTCGTGCTGCTCAACATGCTCAACGGCTATGGGCTGGCGAGCGGCCTGATCCAGCAGAAGGACGTCACCGATCATCAGGTCCGCCAGCTGTTCGGCATGCTGATCCTGGTCAACGTCGCTCTTGCCGCCGCACAGATGCTGCTCGCGCCGGTTGCCGCTGCCTATTATCGCCAGCCGATCGTCGCCGACATGCTGCACGTGCAGGCGCTGATCTATCTCACCACCCCGTTCATCGCCCTGTCCTACGCGCTGCTGTCACGAACGATGGACTTTCGCCGCCAGGCCAAGGTCAACATCATCGCCTCGATGGCGAGCGCGAGCGCGGCCCTTGGCGGGGCGATGGCAGGGCTCGGCGTCTGGACGCTGGTGATCGCGCCGATCGTGCTGTTCAGCTTTCGCGCCGTGGGCATGACGATGGCGGCCAATTCGCTGATGTGGCCGAGCTTCGATTTCCGCGGCGCCGGCCATCTCGCGCGCTACGGCGGGGTGATGGCGGCGGGACAGCTCTTCTGGTTCTTCGAAAGCCAGGCCGATGTCTTCATCGCCGGGCGCAGTTTCGATCCGCACCTGCTCGGGATTTACACGACCAGCCTGTTCCTGACCCAGATTTTCGTCGCCAAGATCGTCCCGCCGCTCAACGAGGTCGCCTTTTCGGCCTATGCCCGAATTCAGCACGATCATGATGCGGTAGCGCACGCCTTTGCCCGCAGCATCCGGATCATCATGGTCGCCGCCCTGCCCTTCTATCTCGGGCTCGCCGCCACCGCCGAGCCGCTGGTGCTGACGATGCTCGGCGACAAATGGCGCGAAGCGGTCCCGGTCGTGCGGCTGCTCGCCTTCGCGATGCCGTTCATGACGATGCAGGTGTTGCTCGCGCCCGCCTGCGATGCGCGCGGGCGACCGGGGATCAGCGTGCGCAACGGGGCGACCGGCGCGGTGCTGCTCACCGGCGCCTATCTGTTCGGGGTTCACTGGGGGGTGATGGGGCTCGCCTGGTCGTGGCTCGCCGCCTATCCCCTGTATCTGGCGATCAGCCTCTGGCGCTCGCTCCCCGTGATCGGCGTGCGACCGCGCGCGCTGTTCGATGCGATCCTGCCGCCGGCGATCGCCGCGACCGGAATGGCGATCATCGTCGTCGCGGTCGACGATGTGCTGCCGACGATGCCGATCGCGGCGCGACTCGGTTGCCTGGTGGCGGTCGGCGCAGTGATCTATTTCGGCTGGCTGGCGACTTTTTCGCGCGCCCTGCTCGGCGACATCGCCGGCATGGTCCGCCGCCGCCCGCTGGCCGTCGCCTGACCGTCGTCGGACCGTCGTCAGACCGACTGGATATAATCGCGCATTGCCGCGGCGTCGGCCTCGATTCGGTCGATCCGGTATTTGACGAGATCGCCGATCGAGACCACGCCGATGATCCGGCCGCCCTCGATCACCGGCAAATGCCGGATTCGCCGCCTCGTCATCAGCGACAGCGCGGCGATGACCGCATCCTGCGGGCTGACCGTGATCGCGGGCGAGGTCATCACATCGCCGACCTTGAGCGCGAGCGACTCGACCCCGTGCGCCTCGAGCGCGTGGATCACGTCGCGCTCGGAAAAAATGCCGACCAGCGACGCGCCGTCCATCACCGGCAACGCCCCGATTCGGCGCTGCGCGAGCAATGCCGCCGCCGACATGACCGTCTGATGCGCCGTGACCGAGATCACCTCGCGCCCCTTGTTGCCCAGGATCGCTGCGATCGTCATGTCTCTCTCCTCGCCTTTTGCCGTTGCGGCTCGTGCAGGTGCTTGAGAATTCCACGTTTGGCGTCCAATTGAAAGCGATGGCACCGAATCTCTCCGGACTCGACGATCCCGACAGCGCCGCGCATGCCTGGGCACGCTATCGTCTGATCATGCGCTGGATGGCGCTCGCGACGTGCGTGATCGTCGCCGGCGCGGTGTGGTTGCTCGACCTGGCCTATGGCCCGCTGTCCTGGGTGGCGATCGCGGCCGCGATCGGCGGCTTCGGCGGCACCGCGATGATGACGGCGGCGCTGATGGGGCTGGTGTTCATGAGCTCGGGCAGCGGCCATGACGAGCGGGTCAGCGAGATCGACTGATCGCCGATCGAGTCGTCAGCGGGCGGGCCGGGTAACGCTGTAATCGAGCGTTGCCGTGCCATTCGCGGGCACCTGCACCTGCCAGCGCGAGACGCCGTCCTTACGGGTGATGCCGCGGCCCTGCAGCACGCCGGCGTCATCGACGCGCAGCTTTGCCTCATAGGCGATCGGGTGCGGATTGGCGTTCGTCACGATCAGCCGATAGCGGGCCGTGCGGTCGCTTTGGGCGATGGTTTCGCTGCGGGCATGGACCGCGGGCGTCGCCGCCAGCGCGACCTCGACATCCTCGCCGACCGCCTTGTCGGCGGTGGTGCTTTCGCCGAGCAGGATCGGCCGTCCGGCCGCATTTTCGAACACCGCCACCTGCCCCGACGGCAACGGCACGCCGAGCCCCGCATCGGCCCGGTTGCGCGCGCGCACCGTGAGGACGGGATCGGCGAGGCTGCCGGCGGGCGCATCGCTGACATAGACGATCGTCACCGGCACCGCGTTCTTCGCCAGCAGCGCGACCTGCTTCTGCGACTGCGATGCGACCGTGACCGGATCGGTGATGCGATAGAGCTTGAGATCGCCGAGATCCTCCTGGACCGCCTTGCGCTGGCTTCCCGTCACGACGATGTCCATCGCCTCGGCGCGCATCGCCATCGGCGCATAGGCCATTGGCGGCGGCGGGGGCGGCGGCGGCGCGCCGGTATCATAGGCGAAAGCGGGTGGCCCCGACGGCCAGCATTGCAACGTCAGCGACTGGGCCGCGTCGGGCCCGAAAGCGGCAGCGTCGTCGACGCGATTGGGCTTGCCCGCCACCACCTGCGCGCCCGCCGCGACGAAGCTCGTCACGTCGGCGGAGGCCATCGTCACCCAGGCGAACAGGTCGGCGCTCGCGCCGCCGGGCCGCATCGTCACGATATAATTGGCCTGCCAGTCGAATCCGCCCGCGAGGTAGGACAGCGTGACCGTCGCGGTGAGCGCGCGGTCGCTGTCGGTTTCCACCGACAATGTGGGCTTGGCCGACAGGCCCGCCGGGACCCCCGGATAGACCAGCGCCTCGGGCATGCCGCTGCATTGATAGCCCTCATAGCCGTCGCCGGTCTGGATCACCGCCGCGCCCCCGGTGCCCGATCGGATCACCGCCTGCTGCTCGACGACCTTGCCGGTCGCCTTGTCGGTGCGCCGGATCATCACCCGACGGCCGAGCGCCCGATCGAACAGGCTGCGCGGGCTGAGCAGATCGGCGTCGAGATTCCTTTCGCGCACCCCCGCCGGCAAGCCGCCGATGATCGCGCTTTCGGGAAAGATGTTGCCCGCGACCCCTTCGAACCGGATCACCGAGCGACCGGCGGGCAGCGTCACGGTCCGGGTTTCGGTGATCAGCGCATAGCCCTCGGGGCGTTGCCGGTCGATCGGGCTGCCGGTCTCGCGATTCGGCGCTCGATATACGGTCACCGAGACCGAGTCGGGCCCGGCGGACGTCACCAGCGCCTGCGCCTCGGCGCGCCCCGCCGACCACAGCACGCCAGCGACGATCAGGGCGATCCGCCCGAACATGCGATCAATACCGCGTGTCGATGACAGCCGTCAGCGTCGTCGTGCCATTGGCCGGCACGGTCACATGCCAGACGCGCTCGTCGAGCGAGCGTTGCTCGCCGGGCTGGCTCTCCGAGGGCACGCGCGTATCGGGCCACCAATAGCGGTTCAGCCCGCCCTGGACGACATCGACCGTCACCGGCTGCGCACGCGCGTTGGTGAGGGTATATTGCATCGTCGTCCGCCAAAAGGTCTTGGCGTCGTCGACCTCGACCGTGCGCGGCGCGCCGCCGTTCACGCTGACCCGCCAGCGCGCGCTCTTTTCCCATTCGTCGGAGAGGATCCGCTCGCGCTTGAGCATCGCGGCCTTGACCTTGACGTCGAACGCCTCGCCGGTCTTGAGCGCCAGCGTCGATCCCATCGGCGTATGGTCGATCCGGTTCTCACCGATGAACTGCGGCTGCCCCCTGGCGTCGCGCATATAGACGCGGACCGTGCCCGCCGGCAGCGCGTCGCCGAGCCCGCCCTTGGCCGAACTCGAAAAGGTCAGCACGGTATCGGCGCTGGTGGGATCGTCCTGCGCGCCGAGCCAGTCGTTGCGCCAGGCATAGCCCTTTTTCGCCGGCACGCCCGAGACGCTGAGAAAACTGACCTGTTTCTGCTGGTTGGCGGCCAGCGTCGTGCGGTGGCCGAGCGGGTAGAGATAGTAATCGCCCAGCTGCCCGCGCGCGGCGGTTTCGGTGCCGGGGTTGGTGCCCGGCGCATATTGGCTCGAGCGCACCGGCACCGGTCCGCGGAAGCGGCGATTGTCGTCGCTTCGCGCGGGGCTGCCCGCAACGAGCAAGGTATCGGCATTGATGAAGGGCGTGCCGCCGTTGTTCTGCAGCGTCACCCAGCCCTGGACGTCGATCGCGTTCTTGCCCTCGTCGAACAGCGCGACGTAATCGGCGCTCCAGCTGAAGCCGTTGGTGAGGTAGCTGAGCGTCACCGGCCGCGCGCCGCCCGATCGGGTATCGAGCGTCACCGACAGGGTCGGTCGCGCGCGCAAATTGGGCGGCAGCGAATCGAACACGACGCGCACCGGCAACCCGTCCTCGCGCAGAATCTCGATCCGGTTGCCGATCTGCATGACGACGCCGCCATTGGTCGCGAGGATCTTCGCCTGTTCGCGGGTCTCGGCGCCGGTCGCCGGATTGGTGCGAACGATCGTGATCGTCTGGCCAACCGCCTTCTGCATCAGCGCTTGCGGGCTGAGCAGGTCGTAATCGTAATTCTGCTCGATGATCTCGGTGCCCGCCGCGCTCAGCCGCACGGTCTCGGGCCGGATCATCGTCGAGACGTCCTTGAACTCCTGGCGCGAGACGCCCGAGGGCAGCATCATCTGCCGCGTATCCTGGACGAGCGCATTGCCGTCCGAATAAATCGTGACGGCGACGTCGCCCTGCGCGCTCGGGGCCGTCTCGCCCGCCGATTGCGCGGGCGCTGCCGCCGGCATCAGCAGCAGCGGCGTCAGGATCAGCCAGCGCATCATCGTCTCTCCCATTCGAACCGCGCCTATCCTAGGCGCGGGGCTTGCGGGGTCAACCTAACCGCCGATCATGACAGTCTCGCCACCGCCCCGGACCGCGGCTCACTCGGCGGGCGTCGCCTCGGAAGCGGGCGGGCGGCCGCGACGGCGGCGGGGCTTTTCCTCGACCGCGTCGGGGGTCGCCGACAGGCTCAGCGATGGCGGCAGGCGATCGGCGTCGAACGCGGCCGGCGCCTCGTCATGCGCGGCTTCGGCGGCCGGCGCGTCGACGGGCACGCGCCGCGGCCGACCGCGACGCGGCCGCTCGGGCTCGGCGCTTGCCTCGGCACTGGGGGGCGACGTCTCGGTCGTCTCGGGCAGGACGGGCTCGCTGCGCGGGGGACGCGCGGGGCGATCGCCGGCCTGATTGCGCGGCGTCGCGGCGCGACCGCCAGCGGCATGGCCGTTGCCGGCGCTGTAGCCATTGTCGCGATTGCCGGCATCGCGATTGCCGGCATCGCGATTGGTCGAGTCACGATTGCCCGAATCCCGATTGCCCGAATCCCGGTCGCCGCCGTCGCGCTGGCCAGCGTCGCGGCCATTGGCCCGATTGCCATCGCGGGACGAGTCCCGGCCTTGCTCGCGGCCGGAATCGCGTGCGTTGTCGCGCCCATTGTCGCGGTTATTGTCGCGGGCATTGCCGCGATCGCCGGCATAATTGTCGACGCGGTCGTCGGCCATGCTGTCGCCGCCGTCGAAATCATCGTCCTCGTCGCCGTCGAACTGATCGTTCTGGTTGCGGCGCGGCTGGCTTTCCTCGAACCGCGAGCGCGTCTCGGCGAGGACCCGGAAATAATGATCGGCGAATTGCAGATAATATTCGGTGTTGACGCGATCGCCCTGCATCTGTGCGTCGCGCGCCAGCGTCTTGAATTTTTCGAGCAGCTGCGCGGCATTGCCGCGCGCGCGATTGTCGATTCGATTGCCGTTTTCGGGCCCGCGCCCCGGATTGCCACCCTGTGAGCGCTGCCCACCGCGACCGCGACGGCGGCCGGCCTGACGATTGTTGATCAAGTCCTGTTGTCCTCGTGCCTTAAAATCTAACTCGGCGTCGCTCCGTAGCTGCGGATGCATGCCCTTCGGCGCGTCCGCCTCGGTTGGAGAGCGAAAGCGTCTGCCACGGCCGCCGGACGACAGCGGCTTCATGACGAAGGAACTCAGGCAACTGCCCGTTTTCAACGAGTTGGGTCGAGAACGCGTGCCGCTCTTTGGTCAATAGCGGGTGCAATGCCATTCTCCAAGCGGAATTATGTGACGGTTCGTTTGCAAATCATGTCGCGATGATCGCGCGCGGATGCCCGGCAAGGTCGTGGCGCACCGCGGGCGACAGCGCCGCCGCCGCGACCAGCGCGCCGACCGCCGCCGCCTGACGATGGCCGATCTCCAGAATAGCCGCCCCGCCGGGGGCGATCAGGCGCGGCAGATCGGGAATGATCGCGCGATACGCATCGAGCCCGTCCTCGCCCGCGAACAGCGCCTCGGATGGCTCATGATCTCGCACCTCGGCGGGCAGTGGCTCGCTGGTGCCGATATAGGGCGGATTGGCGAGCACCAGATCGAACCGCCCGGCGACGCTCGTCGCCCAGTCGCCCGTCACAAAGTCGGCCCGCGCGGCCATGCCGAGACGATCGGCATTGGCCCGCGCCATCGCAAGCGCGACCGGCGATCGATCAACGCCGATCCCCTGCGCGCCCGGCCATTGATCGAGCGCGGCGAGCATCAGGCTGCCCGGGCCGGTGCCGAGATCGAGGATCGAGACGGGTGCGCGATCGTCGAAATGGGCAACCGCCGCCTCGATCAGCGTCTCGCTGTCAGCACGCGGGATCAGCACACCGGGGCCGACGACAAGCTCGATCGTCCAGAAAGCGCGACGACCGGTGATATAGGCGATCGGTTCGTGCGTGAGGCGACGGGCGAGGAGGGCGTCGAACGCGGCGGGAACGGGTGCGTCGAGGTGGCGCAGCAACAGATCTTCGCGGGTTACCCCCATGGCGTGCGCGATCAGCAGTTCGGCGTCGAGGCGCGCGGTGGGAGAGATGCTGTCGAGTGCCAGCGCGGCGGCATTCAGGGCAGCGCGAACGATCATGCGTCGCGGCAAAGCCGCGCCGTCGGACGGGGCGATGCGCCCCGCCGGCCGCGCTTGGCCGAGTCTTGCTGCGGCCCGCAGCAAGCCGCCCTACGCCGCATCCAGGCTCGCCAGCCGCTCCGCTTCATCCTCGGCAATCAGCGCGCCGATCAGATCGTCCATCTGGCCTTCGAGAATTTCGGGCAACCGGTGGAGCGTCAGGTTGATGCGGTGATCGGTCACCCGGCCTTGCGGGTAATTATAGGTGCGGATGCGCTCTGAGCGATCCCCCGAGCCGACCATCGATTTGCGCGCGCCCGCGCGTTCGGCGTGGAGCCGCTCGCGCTCGAGTTCGTAGAGCCGCGTCCGCAGCACCTTGAGCGCCTTGGCCTTGTTCTTGTGCTGCGACTTTTCGTCCTGCTGGATAACCGTCAAGCCCGTCGGGATATGGACGATCCGCACCGCGCTATCGGTGGTGTTGACCGATTGGCCGCCCGGCCCCGACGAGCGGTAGATATCGATCCGCAGATCCTTCGCCTCGTCGATCTTGACGTCGACATCCTCGGCCTCGGGCAACACCGCGACGGTAGCGGCACTGGTATGGATGCGCCCGCCCGCCTCGGTCGCGGGGACGCGCTGGACGCGGTGGACGCCGCTTTCGAACTTCATCCGCGCGAACACGCCCTGCCCGTTGACGCTGGCGATGACTTCCTTGTAGCCGCCGAGTTCGGCCGGGCTCGCCGAGATCAGCTCGACACGCCAGCCATGATTATCGGCATAGCGCTGATACATGCGGAACAGATCGCCCGCGAACAGCGCCGCCTCGTCGCCGCCGGTGCCGGCGCGGATCTCGAGCATCGCCGCGCGCTCGTCGGCGGCATCGCGGGGGAGCAACGACAAGGCCAGCGCACGCTCGGCCTCGGGCAGCCGCGCCTTGATATCGGCGATTTCCTCGCGCGCCATCTCGCGGATATCAGCGTCGCTGTCATGCGCTTCGAGCAGGGTATTGAGCACCTCAAGCTCGGCGCGGAGCCGCCGCACCTCGCACGCCGCCAAAACGACGGGTTCGAGCTCGGCATATTCCTTCGACACCGCGACGTAGCGGTCGGACGGCAGATCGCCCGTCGCCATCAGCGCCTGAAGCTCGTCGCGCCGCGCGGCAATCTGTGCGATGCGTTCGGGGGAGATGGAGGTCATGTAGGACGCTTTCCCTCGACCCCACCGCCCAATCGCTCAGACGACAACGACAAGAGAATGTCAAAGAGGCGATCATGCGCGTCCTGGTCAGCTAGGCCAATCAGCCGCAATGGCGAAAGGTCTGTGCGGGCGCGCCGAACATAGACCATAGCTGCTACATCCGCCTTACGCGCCAACTCGGATCGGCGCTTGGCATTCCCTCTGTAAGCCAGTTCGACCGCGAACCCAGATGCTCTCAGTCGGCTCGCAACCCAAAGCGCATCCGCTTCGTCCTCCGGCGTATCGGGAATGACGGCAACATCCGGCCTCCGATGGATAGGCTCAGCCACCAACATCGCCAGCCGCTCGATCCCCGCCGCCCAGCCAACCCCAGCCGTGGGGTTGCCGCCCAGACTCTCGATCAGCCCGTCATAGCGCCCGCCCGCGAGCACAGTGCCCTGCGCGCCGAGCCGATCGGTGACGAATTCGAACGCGGTGTGCCGATAATAATCGAGCCCGCGCACCAGACGGCCATTGCGCGTCCATGCCACGCCCGCCGCGTCGAGCCCCTTGGTCACGCTTTCGAAGAACCCGCCCGCCTCGCGCGTCAGATGGGCGTCGATCGAGGGGGCGGCATCGGCGATCGGGCGGTCCTTTGGATCCTTGCTGTCGAGGATACGGAGCGGATTGCGCGCCAAGCGATCCTTGCTGTCCTGCGACAAATCGCCCTGATGTGCCTCAAAATGGGTAACCAGGGCGGCACGCCACGCGTCGCGCGTCTCGGCATCGCCGAGCGAGTTCAGCTGGAGCGTCACCCCGTCGGCAATGCCCAGCTCGCGGATCAGCTGATCGGCGAACACCAGCAATTCGACATCGGCGGCGGGCTCGGCGGCGCCGATCACCTCGGCATCGATCTGGTGAAACTGGCGATAACGCCCCTTTTGCGGGCGCTCATAGCGGAACACCGGCCCATGGGTAACGAGCTTGAGCGGCGCATATTGCTGCCATCCCTCGGTCAGGAAGGCGCGGGCGATGCCGGCGGTGAATTCGGGGCGCAGCGTGATCGAATCGCCGCCGCGATCCTCGAACGTATACATCTCCTTCGACACGACATCGGTCGTCTCGCCGAGCGAGCGCGCGAACACCGACGTCGCCTCGAACACCGGCAGCTCGACGCGCTGGAAGCAGTAAAGTTTGCGCACGCGTTCAAAGGCCTCGACCACGCGCGCGAAGCGTCGCTGATCGTCGCCGAAAATGTCCTGAGTGCCGCGAATGCGGTTGGGCGTGTCGATGCGAGCCATTTGAGCGCGCTTCACTAGGCGAAACGGGGACACTTTGCCAATACGTCATGACAAGCCTCGCGCCGCGACATGATGATTGACTTGGCGTACCCCGCAGCGCAGCATTCGAACCAACGGGGCAGTTGATCCCGGCATTCTCCGCAGGACGCCAACCGCCGGCATGCCGCTGGCGGCGGAGATCGTCATGCGTTTGCCCGGTTATCCTTTTTCGACGAAACGCCCGCGATGACCGCGGCGCTGCTGCCCTGGCTGCCCGGCCTCGTCGCGCTGCTCGCAGCCGGGCTTGCCGCCGGCTTTGCCGCCGGCCTGTTCGGGATCGGCGGCGGATTCGTCGTCGTGCCCGCATTCATCGCGATCCTGCCCGCGCTGGGTGGCGACCACGGTGAATATGCCCATGTCGCAATCGGCACCTCGCTCGCGACGATCATGTTCACGTCGCTGCGATCGGTGCAGGCCCATGCCCGGCGCGGGGCGGTGGATTTCGACATATTAAAGAGCTGGTCGCCGTGGATCGTCCTTGGCGTCGGCGGCGGCGTGCTGCTGGCGCGGCTAGTCGACGGGCATGCGCTGACACTGATCTTCGCCGGCGGCGTATTCCTGATGGCGCTGCACTTCATCGCGCCGGTGCTCGGGCGGCAGCAGGTGCACGACCGGATGCCGACGGGGATGACGCGCGCCTCGGTGGCGGGCGGGCTCGGCGCCTTTTCGTCGCTGCTCGGGATCGGCGGCGGCACGATCGCGGTGGTGGTGATGACGATGTGCGGCCGATCGATCCACCGCGCGATCGCCACCGCCGCCGGGCTGGGCTTCATCATCGCGGTGCCGGGGACGATCGGCTTTGCGCTGATCGGGCTCGGCACTCCCAATTTGCCGATGGGCTCGCTCGGCTTCGTCAACCTCCCCGGCGCGGCGATCATCGCCAGCACGTCGATGCTGACCGCGCCGATGGGCGCCGCCGCCGCCCACAGTCTGCCGCCGGGGCCGCTCAAGCGCGTCTTCGGCCTGTATCTGTTGTTCGTGTCCGTGATCATGTTTCGCAATGCCTGGTTTGCCTGACCCACCCGAAAGGAGACTCTCGATGGAAATTTCCCGCCGCAACCTGATGATCGGGGCGACGCTTGCCCCGTTGGCGACCAGCCTCGCCACTCCAGCCCTCGCCCGCGCCGCCTCGCCGTCGGCGCCGATGATCGGCGGCATGTTCGGCCCCGGTGAGGGCGTCGCGCTGCTGTCGCGCAACGAGAACCCTTATGGCCCGAGCACCAAGGCGCAGGCAGCCGCCGAGGCCGCGACCGCCAAGGGGGCCTATTACGCCGACACCGCCGCCACCGTACTGATCAAGATCATCGCCGAGAAATATGGCGTGACGCCCGAACAGGTGGTGATCGGGACGGGTTCGAGCGAAGTGCTCAACGCGATCGCGCTCGCCTGGAAACCCAAGGGCGCCTATCTCGGCGCCGAGCTGTTCTGGGACACCACCGCGAAATGGGCGGTCAAGCTGGGCGCCACGCTCAAGACCGTGCCGCTCACGCCGGCGATGGAGGTCGATCTGCCGGCGATGGCGGCGGCGGTCGACGACAGCATCGGGCTCGTCCACATCGTCAACCCCAACAACCCGACCGGGCTGCTGCTCGACGGCAACGCCTTGCGCGGCTTCATCAAGACGGTCGCGCCCAAGAAGACCGTGCTGATCGACGAGGCCTATAACGAACTCGTCCCCGATCCCGACTACAGCTCGATGATCGACATGGTCCGGGCGGGCCATGACGTGATCATCACCCGGACCTTTTCGAAGATCTTCGGCATGGCCGGGATGCGCGTGGGCTATGCGATCACCACCCCGGCCAATGCCGCGCTGATCCGCCAATATATGATGACCTCGCTCAACTCGGCCGGCCTCGCCGCGGCGATCGCGAGCTATGAGGAGGAGGATTTCAAGACCTTTTCGAAGGGCAAGATCATCGAGGCGCGCGAGATGATCGTCGCCGCTGCCAAATCGGCAGGGCTGCCGATCCTCACCCCCACCGCCAACTTCGCCTTCGTCAAGGTCGCCGACGCCAATGCGGTGCAAAAGGCGATGGCGGCCAAGGGCGTGATGATCCGCGGCACCTATGGCAAATGGAGCCAATGGTCGCGCGTTTCGACGGGGCGGATCGAGGATGTCGAGCGCTATTGCCGGGCCCTGCCCGAAGCGGCGAGCGCCTGATCGGCGATTCCGGACGGGCGCGGCGCCCCTGTCCCTGCGGCCGCGATTGAGCTAGGCGGCGGCGATGGCCACCCTTCCTCTTGCCGCCCGTCTGGGCAAGCGCATCGCGCCGCCGCGTTTCCTGCTGTTCTGCGCCGCCTTTGCGATCGGGCTCGCCGCGCTGATCCCGTCGCTGGGCTGGGCACGAGGCGGGATGGCGGCGTTCGACGCGGCCGCGTTGCTGTTCCTCGGCGCGGTGGCGCCGCTGCTCGGCAGCCCGGTCGAGTCGATGCGGCGCCATGCGCGTGAGAACGACGCCAACCGCGCGGTGCTGCTCGCGCTGACGGGGGTCGTCTCTACGGTGATCCTGATCGCGGTCGCGAGCGAACTTCACGGCAAGACCAGCCTGGTGACGATCGCGCTGGTGGTGGTGACGCTGGCGCTGACATGGCTGTTTTCGAACACCGTCTATGCACTCCATTACACGCATCTTTTCTACAGCAGCGCCGAGGGCGGCGGCGACCGCCAGGGCATCGACTTTCCCAATTGCGCCGAGCCGACCTATTGGGATTTTGCCTATTTCAGCTTTACGCTGGGGATGACCTTCCAGACATCGGATGTCGTGATCACCGCGACGTCGATCCGCCGCACGGTGATCTTCCACTGCCTCGCCGCTTTCGTCTTCAACATCGGGGTGCTCGCCTTTTCGATCAACGTGCTCGGCGGGAGCAGCTGAAGGGGTGGACGCGCTCGGCCGGCGCTGCTTTAACCCGGCCTCTCGCCGTCATCCGAAAGCCCCCCATGATCCGTACCCTGATGCTCACCGCGCTGCTGCTCGCGCCGTCGGCGCTCGCTGCCGAGAATAGCAAGCCCCAGCCGGTCCCCTTCGTCGACACGATCCCGGTCGCTCGCGACACGCCCTATCCGGGCACCATCAGCCTCGACATCGACGCGACCGACACACGACGCGGGATCTTCAGCGTCAAGGAGCGGGTGCCCGTGAGCGGCGGTGGCCATCTGGTCCTGCTTTTCCCGAAATGGCTGCCCGGCAACCATTCGCCGACCGGGCAGATCGAAAAGCTCGCCGGGCTCAAGATCACCGCCGGCGGCAAGCCAATCGCGTGGAAGCGCGATCAGGTCGATGTCTATGCCTTCCATGTCGAGGTGCCCAAGGGTGCCCGCGCGATCGACATCGCGCTGCAATTCCTGTCGCCGACCGCCGGCAATCAGGGCCGCATCGTGATGACGCCCGAGATGCTGCGGCTGCAATGGAACTCGATGAGCCTCTATCCCGCCGGCTATTTCACGCGCCAGATCCCGGTCGAGGCGATCGTGCGCTATCCCGAAGGCTGGACGGCGGCGTCGGGTCTGCCGTCGACCGCGCAAGGGTCGGTCTATCGCTATCAGCGCACCGATTATGAGACGCTGGTCGATTCTCCGGTGCTGGCGGGACGCTATTACAAGGCCTTTCCCCTCACGCCCCGCGTAACGCTCGACGTCGTCGCCGACAGCCCCGACCAGCTCGCCGCGACGCCCGAGCAGATCGACGCCCACCGCAATCTCGTCGAGCAGTCGGTGAAGCTGTTCGGCGCGCAGCATTACGACAATTATCACTTCCTGCTGTCGATCTCGGACCGGATCGGCGGCATCGGCCTCGAACATCATCGCAGCTCGGAGGACGGGGTCGGGCTCGGCTATTTCACCGACTGGGCGAACAGCACGCCGGCGCGCGACCTGCTGCCGCACGAATTCACCCATAGCTGGGACGGCAAATTCCGGCGCGGGGCCGATCTGTGGACCCCCGATTATCGCACCCCGATGCGCGACAGCCTGCTCTGGGTCTATGAGGGACAGACGAGCTTCTGGGGCTATGTGCTCCAGGCGCGCTCGGGGCTGGTCAGCAAGCAGGATACGCTCGACAGCATCGCGCTGCTGATGGCGGGGCTCGAGAACACCAAGGGCCGCGATTGGCGCCCGCTCGGCGACACCACCAACGACCCGACGATCGCCCAGCGCCGGCCCAAGGGCTGGACGAGCTGGCAGCGATCCGAGGATTATTACATCGAAGGCATGGCCGTCTGGCTCGAGGTCGACGGCATCATCCGACGCCAGACCGGCGGCGCCAAATCGATCGATGATTTCGCTCGCGGCTTTTTCGGGATCAACGATGGCGACTGGGGCGAGGTCACCTATGATTTCGACGATGTCGTCGCCGAACTCCACAAGCTCGTGCCGGTTTATGACTGGCGCCAGATGCTCACCCAGCGGCTGACCGAGACCGGTGCGCCGCCGCCCCTCGCCGGGCTGATCGCGCTCGGTTATCGTCTCACTTATACCGATACGCCGACCGGCTATTTCAGGGCGGTCGAAAAGGAGCGCAAGCGCACCGACCTCGCCTCGTCGATCGGCGTGGTGATCGGCAAGGACGGCGACATTGCCGGCGTGATCTGGGATAGCGCCGCCTTCAAGGCGGGGTTGACCGTCGGTGGCACGATCACCGCCGTCGACGGCTTGGCCTATACGCCCGATCGGTTGAAGGCCGCGATCGCCGCGGCGAAGGCCACCAAGGAGCCGATCGCGCTGCTCGTCAGGCAGGGCGACCGGATCGAGGAAAGGCCAGTCGACTATCATGACGGGCTACGCTATCCGCGCCTCGCGAAGATCGGCACCGGCGACGCTGGACTCGATCATCTGCTTGCAGCCAAATAGGAACATCCATGCGTATCGATCTGATCCCCACGGGCAAGAATCCGCCCGACGAACTCAACGTCGTGATCGAAGTCCCGGTCGGCGGCGAGCCGGTGAAATATGAATTCGACAAGGCTTCGGGCGCGCTGTTCGTCGATCGAATCCTGCATACGCCGATGCGCTATCCGGCCAATTACGGCTTCGTACCCCACACGCTGTCGCCCGATGGCGATCCGCTCGACGCGCTCGTCGTCGCGCGCTCGCCGTTCATCCCGGGCTGCGTGGTCCGCGCCCGGCCGATCGGCGTGCTCAATCTCGAAGACGAACATGGCGGCGACGAGAAGCTGATCTGCGTGCCCGTCGACACGACCTTTCCTTATTACACCGATGTCGGTGAGCGCACCGATCTCCCTTCGATCGTGCTCGCGCAGATCGAGCATTTCTTCACCCATTACAAGGATCTCGAAGCCGAGAAATGGGTGCGGGTCGGCAAATGGGGCGATGCCGCCGAGGCGCGCCAGATCGTCATGGAGGCAATCGAGCGCGCCCAGGCCGCAAAGGCGTGACGGGGTCGCGGCGCAGTTTGCAGACCTGCGCCGCTACTTTTTACTGGCCGCCTTGCGGGGTCTGCGCACCGGTGCGCGCTGCTCCGCCGCGAGTCCCAGCGCGGCCCAGTCGCGCATCGCATCGGCATCGTCATAGACATCGTCGGGGGCGCGCCGATAGTTCATCGATCCCCGACGCCCCTCGCCCATCGGATAGGTGAAGCGCGGGCAGCCAGCCGACTCCCACGCCGGGTCGCTTTCGGCGTCGGCCTTGAACCAGAGCTGGTCGTCGGCCACGATCGCGAAGATCGTGCCGTCGAGATACAGGGTCGCGCCGCCCATCATCGCCCGCCGCGTCACCGTGCCAAGCGGCGCGAGCGCTTCCTCGATCCTTGCGATCAGGCCGGCATCGACTGCCATCAGCCGCCCTCGGCCAGCCGGGCAAGCGCATCTCCCGTCACGCGGTTGATCGTCCATTCGCTCATCGGTTCGGCGCCGAGCGACTTATAGAAAGCGATGGCCGGCGCGTTCCAGTCGAGCACCGACCATTCGAACCGGCTGCACCCGCGCTCGACCGCGATCGCCGCGAGCCGCTTGAGCAGCGCCTTGCCGATGCCCGCGCCGCGCGCTTCAGGCATGACGTACAAATCTTCGAGATAGAGCCCGCGCCAACCCGTCCAGGTCGAGAAATTATGGAAGAACAGCGCCAGCCCGACCGCGACGCCTTCGCGTTCGGCGATCAGCGCCTCGGCCGCCGGTCGATCGCCGAACAGCGCTTCGGCGAGCAACGGCTCGGTCGCGACCACCTTGTCGAGCGCCCGCTCATAGGCTGCCAGATCGCGCACCAGCCGGAGGATCGTGGGCACATCGTCGGAGACGGCGAAACGGATCGTGACGGTCATGCAGCAGCCTCGGTTTGCGGGGCCGGGCCGGGTGCACCGCGCACCGCCACCAGACATCCGGCGATGATCAGCACAGCGCCGACCACGGTATAGCCCGAGACGCGCTCGCCGAACACCAGATAGCCAAGGATCGCGGCCCAGACAAAGGCAGTATATTCGACCGGCGCGAGCACCTGCGCCTCGGCGCGGCCATAGGCCCAGGCCATGCCCATCGCCGACACCGATCCGAGCACCGCCGTCGCCGCGATGCTCGGCAATTGCGTCCCCGCTGGCAGACCCGACAGCCATGGCGCCCCGATCAGCAACAGCCCGCCGAGCACGATGCTGGTGAACAGCGCGACCTCGAGCGGATCGGCGATCTGCGCCTGCTGCCGCAGCAGGATAAGGCTGTAGGCGTAGAAAATCGACGCCGCGACGATCGCCAGCGAGCCGAGCACATGCGCGGTCGAGGCGTGCGCCTGGAGTTCGCCGCCGGCGATCGCGAGCACGCCGAGACTCGCGACGATCGAGCCGAGAATCGCGGTGCGCCGGATCGTCTCGCCGAGCATCGCGGCTGCGAAAAACAAGGCGATCAGCGGCGCGAGGAAGGTAAGCGCCACGCCCTGTGCCATCGGCACGCGCACCAGCCCCCAGAAAAACAGCAACACCGACAGCCCGGCCGTCGCACCGCGCGCGACATGCAGCCGCAGCGCCGCCCGGCGGGGCCAGCGCCGCCGCTGCGCAACCGAGAAGGCGCCAAGCAACACGGCGCCGGCAATCGAGCGCCACAGCACCGCGCTATAGGCGCCGCTGGTGATGCTGAGTCCCTTCATCAGCGCGTCCATCACCGAATAGGTGGCGATCGCCACCGACGCGACCGCAAAGGCGAGGGCATTGATATTCTTCATCGCGCCGTTCGATACGCGCCCGACCAGGTTGCGTCATCGACGAAATGGCACGCTCAGCGCAGCTTCATGGTGCCGCGGTTGATCTCGACCGTCTCGAGCTGCCCGAGATAGCTCTGGCCGAGCAGGGAAACCGGCAGCCCTTCGAGCACCGCGCCGCGCACCCCGCTGACCCGCTTGCCGTCGAGCACCACCGAATCGAGCATGATATCCTGGCCGCGCACATCCCCCGACGCCCCCTGGCCGATCACCGCGAAGCGCGCCGGATCGACCGCGATGCCGGCGCGCCGCGCATCCTCGACGGTGAGCGCGACCATCGTCGCGCCGGTATCGACCACGAAATGCGTCGGGCTGCCGTTGACCTCGGCGAGGGTATAAAAATGGCCATTGTCGCTGCGCTCGATCACCGTCTCGGTGGGCGGGTCGATCGCGCGTCGCGCTGCCGTCGCCGGCGCGAGGGCCGGTGCCAGGGACGGTGCCAGTGCCGGTGCCGGGGCTGTCATCGGCAGCGTTGGCATGGCGAGGCCAATGGCGATCCCGGCGATCGAAACGGCGGCAAAGGCGATCTTCATTGCCGGTGTCTAGCAATCTTGCGTTAGGCGGCTGCTAAGCGCCATGGCAAAGAATGTCTTAGCCCGCCGGCGCTGCTAACGCGGGTCGCAGGTCAGGTTGTAGAAGCTCCCGCCATCGACCGAAGTGAGGCCGATCCGGCCATGTGCCAGCACCTTGCCGAAAAAGCCTTTCCAAGGCCCCGAAACGAATTTGATCTGGCCATCGCGGCCGGGCGCAAAGCTGCCCTTGACGCCCTGTTCGTTGGCATAGCCATTGCCGCCGAGAAAGCGCAGTTTGAGATTGCCCGCGGGACCGCCGAAGCATTGATACAGGCCGGGCTTGGGATTGCCGCCAGGCGCCGTGCCGTTCGTCGCTGTTGCCGGCGGTGAGGCGCGACTGGGGGACGGAGCGGGTGCTTCGAGCGCGTCGAGCATGAAGGCGGCATAGACATCGGTATAGGGGCGCCCATCGACCCTGACGGTGCAAGCCGACCCCTGGATAGACACCACCGTCGCCGGACCCGCAGGCGCCTTCACCCGCTGACCGATCGCGCATCCGGTCATCCCGGCAGAGGCGGGTGGCGCAAGACTGAACCCGAGAGCGCTCAGGAGCACGTTGATTACGAGCGTAGGGCGGATCATTGCGTTGCCTCCGGATCGGCGCGGATCCAGTCACGACCGACAAAATACGGCGAGCCGCCACATTGCAGCGCATAGCCGTTGCTGCTGCTCAAGGCGTTGCGTTCGACGATGCAGAGCTCCCATCGGTCGGGCAGGCTGAGCGGTGAGGCGAGCACGATGTCGTCGCGTTTGAACGGCGGCCCGGTCACGGCCTGTGCCGCGGTCTGGCCGGCCGGCGCGGCGCCCGGCTTGCGGACATGGACGTCGCGGCGGAGCGACTTGGTGTATTTGCAGCTCACCTGATAGGCGCCCTTGTACACCGCAAGGATGGTGCATGGGTCCCAGACGTCGTTGTCGACGTCGAGCACCTCGGCCTTGTCGAAGGGGTTGAGGGTTGCGGCGGGTGCTGCCGCGGCGGCAGGCGGCGGCGCTTCTTCCGCCGACTGCGCCCAGGCGCTGCCCTGCAGCAGCAGCAGGGTGGCCGCCGCCGCCAGGCGCCGCGCCAGCGGCGCCGTCACTGTCCCGACCAGACGCGCAGATTGCCGGCACCACCCGCGACGATGCTTGCCCCGTCATTGGCAATCAGCGGATAATAGACCCCGCCGCGCAACGCCATCTGGACGCCGTTCTTGGTGATGATCTGGGTGCCGTCCCTGGGAATCGTGATCGCCCGCTTGCGATAATAGGGGAATTTCGGGCCGTTGTTGTTGTCCCACGGCGCACAGCCCCAGACGAAAATATTGACGACACCGTTGCATCCGGTGCCGGCAACGGCAGGGGTGGCAATCGTGGCGGCGGACACTGCCGCTGCGAGGCAAGTCAAACGAAGCGAGATCGCGCGCATGATGTTCCCTTCCTATTGAAGGCCGGCCCCGCCGTCGTCGGGTCTAGTGCCGCTCCTTCCGTCACGGCCGCCATGATGGCGCACGACAACATTGGCGAATTGTAAGAATCGATCAGGGTTAGATCAGGCGGTGAAGCGCCTGGACGGGAGCGCCGAGCTGCTCGGTCCGCACCTTCATCGACATCAGCGTCATCGGCCGTTCGAGCGCGAGATAAGCGCTCGGCGTCATGCCCAGAAAATCGTTGGCATCGCGCAGGAAATGGGATTGATCGGCGTAGCTCGCATCGATCAGCTGGCTCCACTTCCCGGGCGGCTTGCCGTAGATCGCCACGAATGATTTCATGAAGCGCGAGCGGCGGAGCAGCATCTTCGGCGGGAAGCCGAAATGCGCGAGCGCGATCCGCCGGAGCTTCACCGTCGAACAACCAAGTTCGCGCGCCACTTGGTCGATGTTGATGTCATGATCCGACACCAGCAGCGCCATGAAGCGCGCGACCAGCGCCTCGTGACGGTGGACGGGGCCAAGCCGGGTGAGCAGCACCGCGTCGAACAGCCGCTTGATGTCGGCACTGTCGCGCGCCGCCGCGATCGCTTCCAGAATGGCGTCGCAGGCAGGCCAGACCGTCGCCAGAGGAGTCAGCCGATCGACGAACCGGTGCGCCGAAACCCCGAACAGCCGGTGCCATCCGACCGGCGTGACCCCGAATCCCACGAACTGACCACCATGCGAAATGCTGTGTGCGCCTGAACGACTGGCCCCGAACACGCTGGCCTCAGGGACTTCTTCGGGCTCGGCGGCGCCAAAGCCGAGCCGCCATGACGCCGTGCTGAGCCGGAATCTGACATTCGCCCAGCCCGGAAAGAACCATTCGTCCTGGCCGAGGCGCTGAACCGCGCCCGCCGAATAGACGTGATAGCCCGAGATATAGGGCGCCAGCCGCGGATCCGGGTGAAGGAACTTCACGTCGAAAGCGTCACGCGCGACATCGATGAGGTAGTGATCCATCGCTACCGCACCGTGCCGCGCCCGTCCGCGATCACCGTGGCTATTCGGCGGCCTCGACGAGCTTGGCCTGATCGCTGGTCTCGATCTCGGCAGCCTTGGCCTCGACGAGCTTGACGATATGCTCGATCATGTCGTCGCTTTCGATCGTGTGATCGGTGATCCCCGACAGATAGACCATGTGCTTGCCATTGCCGCCGCCGGTGAGGCCGATATCGGTCTCGCGGGCTTCACCGGGGCCGTTGACGACGCAGCCGAGCACGCTGAGCGACATCGGCGTGCGGATATGCTGGAGCCGTTCCTCGAGCGCCTGAACGGTGCGGATCACATCGAAGCCCTGGCGCGCGCAGCTCGGGCAGCTGACGACGCGGACGCCGCGATTGCGGATGCCGAGCGCCTTCAGGATCTCGAAGCCGACGCGGACCTCGTCCTCGGGCTCGGCCGACAGCGAGACGCGGATCGTGTCGCCGATGCCGTACCAGAGCAACGAGCCGATCCCGATCGCCGACTTGACGGTGCCGCCGACGAAGCCGCCCGCCTCGGTAATCCCGAGATGGAGCGGGCAATCGACCTGCTCGGCCAGCTGCTGATACGCCGCCACGGCGAGGAAGAAGTCCGACGCCTTCACCGCGACCTTGAATTCGTGGAAATCATGGTCCTGGAGCAGCTTGATATGATCGAGCGCGCTTTCGACCAGCGCGTCGGGGCACGGCTCGCCATATTTTTCGAGCAGGTCCTTTTCCAGACTGCCGCCATTCACGCCGATCCGGATCGCACAACCGTTGGCCTTGGCGGCGTTGACGACTTCCTTCACGCGCGCGGCCGAGCCGATATTGCCGGGATTGATACGCAGACAGGCGGCGCCCGCATCGGCGGCTTCGAGCGCGCGCTTGTAGTGGAAATGGATGTCGGCGACGATCGGCACGCGGCTCGCGCGAACGATCTGCTTGAGCGCAGCGGTCGAGGCGACGTCGGGGCACGAGACGCGGATGATGTCGACGCCGGCATCCTCGCAGCGCCGGATCTGGTCGATCGTCGCCTTGGCATCCTCGGTCGGGGTGTTGGTCATCGTCTGGACGGTGACCGGCGCGTCGCCGCCGACGGGAACATTGCCGACCATGATCTGGCGGCTCTTGCGGCGCGTTATGTCGCGCCAGGGGCGAAGAGAAGACATAAACTTGTCCTTAGCCGCGCCCGGCGGTCGCGGTCGAGTTTCTGCCCGGGATGCCAAGCCACATACGCATTCGCGGCACGCGTGCCAAGACGGCGCGTTCGATCACCGCGACGAGGATCAACGACAAGGCAAGCATCGGCAACAGCGCCGCGAGCACCAGCAGGATGGCGAGCGCACCGCCCATCCGCGCGGACATTTCGGGCAGCGGCGGTGCGCCGAGCGTCCCGCTCGGACGGCGACGCCACCACATCACCGTGCCTGACACGGTCATGACGATCAGTGCCAGCGCGGTGAACAGGCCCGCGACGATGTTCGGCCAGCCCAGCAGCTGCCCTTCGTGCCAGGCGATTCCATAAGCGATGAGCTGGTCGATCGGCTGCTTGTCCGCAAAGCCCTTGCGCGAGACTTCGCGACCCTGGTCGTCATAGCGCACGACGATGTTGCGCGGACGGTTCTGGGCCTCGGTCTTGAGCGTCCAGCCCGGGGCCGGCCCGGTCCTGTCGGGGGCGCCCGGCGGCTTGACGAGCACGGGCCCGGCGAGGCGCGCGACCGGCGTTGTGGCGACGATCCGATCGAGCGCCAGAAGATTGCCGGCGCCCGGCGGCGGCACCGGACGGTCGGGGTGATGGCCGGCATGGGTTTCCGCGCCGATCTTCCAATCGGGACGTTCCCTCAGATTGCCAGTCTGGACACGGGCCAGTCGAAAGGCCTCGCCCCAAACGCCGTCCCATGGCAGCGCCGACACCAGCAGCACGAGCGCCAACCCCGATACCCAGAAGCCCGAGACGGCGTGCAGATCGCGCCACAGGACGCGTCTGCCCTGGCGCAGCCGCGGCCAGATCACCCCGGCTGCCCCACCGCCGCGCGGCCACCAGAGATACAGGCCGGTCAGGATCATCACGATCGCCCAGCAGCCGACGGTTTCGACGATCCAGCTTCCCGGCGTGCCAGCGAGCAACGTACCGTGGATTCGGACCAGGACCGCCGTGAAGCGTGACGCGGGATCGAGCATGCCGATCACCTTCGCTTGCGGCGAGACGAACATCTGGACCGGACCGTCGGCGTCGGTCAGCGCGACCATCGCCGCGTCCCCCGCCGCTTCGGGAAGGCGATAGGATTCGAGGCGCGCGTGCGGTCGTGCGGCGAGCGCCGCGCGCACCTGCGCCGATGGCGCCATCGATCCGGTCGTCGGCAGATCGCGAAACGCGCGTTCTTCCCAGCGATCGATCTGCGGCTTGAACAGGTAGATCGATCCGGTCGCCGCAAGGATCAGGATGAACGGCAACACCATCAGCCCGGCGTAAAAATGCCAGCGCCACAAAATTCGATAGACAGCAGCGCGCTCGAGGCGCGGCGAAACGACGGACATGATCGGCCCCCTTGTTCGATCGGACAGCAACGGGCGCGCCCGCTTGGCAGGCGCAGCGGCGATTCAGGCTGTCTGCGGGGGGCCAATGGCGGGTGGCGGCGGGGCCGGCGGCCCGATCGCGGGCGCCGCCTTGCGCACGGGCACAGTTGCTGGTGTGCGCAGCACGGCCATCGCCGTCGCCATTGGTATCATGAGGGCTATATCGACGGCCGCGGCCAACGCGCCATAGGGACACTCGGTTCGCGACGGATGATCTTCGTGGTGACCGTCGGGCAGGGACGCGGACATCACCCCCTGCCCGGTGCAGATCGTCACCATCAAGCCGCCGGGTGCGGCGGCCGGCATGAAGCCGCCCGGGATCGCCAGCCGGACCAGCAACGCGAGCGCCATCAGCAGTGCGCCCAGGCGCGACCATCGGGAATTACTCGAGCGACTCATCGCCTTGCGATACGCATCAGACCGTCCGGCGGCAACGTCCTGGCAGGGATCGATCGACAACAAGGTTGCACATCAACGGCTTCGATAGGATAGCGCGTCGCGAAAGTGAGCCGGAAGCGCCCGTGTGCATCGCCGGTGGGAGAGCGTGTTGGGCCGGCATTACGGAATGGATTGGTTGCGCATCGGCGCGTTCGGCCTGCTGATTTTCTATCATATCGGCCTGGTGTTCGTGCACTGGGCCTATCACGCCAAGACCGCGCACCCGATGCAATGGGTCGCGGTGCCGCTCCAGGCGGTCAATGCCTGGCGCCTGCCGCTGCTGTTCGTCGTTTCGGGCTATGCCAGCCGCGCCATCTTCACGGGCGACAAGCGACCCGGCATCTTCACCTGGAACCGCACCAAGCGGCTGATCCCGCCCTTGCTGTTCGGCGTGCTCGTGATCGTGCCGGTGCAGCCTTGGATCGAGCTATCGACCCAGCACGGCTATGGCCGCGATTTCCTGACCTTTTGGACCGGCGACTATTTTCGGTTCGGCACGCTCGACGGTATCGTGCTGCCCACCTGGGCGCATCTATGGTTCGTCGGCTATCTCTGGTTCTACACCGCGGCACTGGCGATGCTGCTGACGGTGCTGCCAGTCCGTGTGAAGGCGGCGATCGAAAGCGGCTCAGGGCGGCTGTTGTCCGGGCCGATGATCCTGCTGGTGCCGGTGGCGCTGCTGATCGCCAACTGGGCGTGGATCTTCCCCGGCGCTCCCGAAACCCACGGCCTGATCGACGACTGGCCAGTCCACCGGGTCTATTTCGGCATGTTCCTGTTCGGTTTTCTGCTCAGGGAAAGCGACCCGGTGTGGCGCGCGATTCGCCGCTGGTGGCGCTGGGCAGCGTTGGCCGCAGTCGGCGGCTATGCCGTCGTCGCGAGCATCGAAATCATCTATCTCGGCCCCTATCTGCCGAGCCGCACCACCTGGTTCTGGTTCGGCGTCGCCCGCGCGGTGCAAAGCTGGGGCGCGATCGTCGCGCTGATCGGCATCGCCGATCGTTATTGGAATCGTGATCACCGGCTCCACCCGATGCTTACCGAAGCCGTCTTCCCCTTTTATCTAATCCATCAGTCGATCATCGT
Organism: Sphingomonas sp. 28-66-16; assembly: GCA_002281485.1. Classification (GTDB taxonomy): domain Bacteria; phylum Pseudomonadota; class Alphaproteobacteria; order Sphingomonadales; family Sphingomonadaceae; genus Sphingomonas. The sequence goes on along the minus strand of NCGF01000005.1, from coordinate 115,332 downwards.
GTTGGTCGCCGGTGAGCTGCTCGGCTACGGGCTGGCACCGGTCGTCGAATTCGCGATCATACTGGCCGCCACCGTCACTGGGTGCTGGCTATTCTACCGGATCGGGCGCGAAATCGGCTGGCTTCGCCCGCTAATCGGTCTGCGCACCCGGCCCTCCCGTCCCGCAGCCGCCATCTGACGTCAGGAACCCGCCGATGACCGAGACACACTGGACATTGATGATCCATGGCGGCGCCGGCCGGCTGACGCCCGAGATGCTGACCCCCGCGCAGTCGGCGGGCGCCCGCGTTGGGCTCGCCGCCGCGCTCGAGGCCGGGAGCGCGCTGCTGGCGCGCGGCGGCAGCGCGCTTGACGCGGTCGAGGCGGCGGTGCGCACGCTCGAGGACGATCCCCATTTCAACGCCGGGCGCGGCGCGGTTCTGGGCTTCGACGGTCGCGTCAGCCTCGATGCCGCGATCATGGATGGCAGCGGGCGTCAGGCCGGCGCGGTCGCTGGCATCGGCACGACGCGCAACCCGGTTTGCCTTGCCCGCCGGGTAATGACGGTGACGCCGCACGTGCTGCTGAGCGGCCCGGATGCCGATCAGTTCTCCCGCGACCAAGGTCTTGAGCAGGCTGGCGAGGAGTGGTTCGCAACCCCCGAGCGCCGCCGCCAGCTCGCGGAATTGCGCGCGCGGCCCGATGGCTGGTTCGATGCCGAGATGAAATACGGTACCGTGGGTGCCGTCGCCTGCGACGTCGACGGCCATGTCGCCGCCGCCACCTCGACCGGGGGCGTCACCGGCAAGCGCTGGGGCCGGATCGGCGATTCGCCGTTAATCGGCGCGGGCACCTATGCCGATGATCGCGGGTGCGCGATTTCGGCGACGGGGTCGGGCGAATATTTCATCCGCGCTGGCGCCGGCCATGAAATTGCCGCGCGGGTAAGGCTGGCGGGGCAGGACATCGCGACCGCCACCGCCGCGGTGCTCGCCGATGTCGAGGCGCTCGGGGGTACGGGCGGCGTGATCGTCGCGGCGCCTGACGGCCGCGCCCACTGGGCCTTCACGACCCCCGGCATGTACCGTGGTCGCGCCGATGCAAGCGGCGCGCGAACCATCGCGATCTTCGGCGACGAAGGATAGGGTCGTGGGCTCGCTTTCAATCGTCATCCTGGCCGGTTAGGGGCGTCCCCATGAAGAAGCTCCTCCTGGTCGCGCTTGCCGCGCTGTCTCTGTCATTGCACAGCCCCGCCCAAGCCTATGGACAGTTCGGGCACGAAACCATTGCCCGGATCGCGATGGCCAACGTCTCGCCAGCGATTCGCGCCAGGGTGATGGCGCTGCTCGCCCGGTCCTCGGCGCTGGCGACCCCGATGTGCAAGGCGCGGACGATCGAGCAGCTCAGCGTCTGGCCCGATTGCGTGCGCGGGATGGGGCCGCGTTTTTCGTACACGGCCACCTGGCATTACCAGAATGTCGATATCTGCAAGCCTTTCGACCTGAAAAGCGCCTGCCGCGACGGCAATTGCGTGTCGGCGCAGGTCGACCGCGCGGTGAAACTGCTCAAGGACAGGACCGTGCCGATCGCCGAGCGCGTCCAGGCGCTGGCGTTCCTCGTGCATTTCACCGGCGATCTTCACATGCCGCTGCATGCAGGGGATCATCACGATCTCGGCGGCAACCAGATGAAGGCGGCTTATGGCGTCTATGCCCCCGACCGGCTCAACCTGCACAGCATCTGGGACGGCGCGCTCGCCGAGCGCGCGATCTCCACCGGCCCGTCGCTGGTGCGGCATTATGCGGCGGCCGAAGCCAGCCAGATCCGGGCAGGCACGACCGAGGACTGGAGTCGCGAAGCCTGGGCGATCAGCCGCGACATCGCCTATCCCAGCGCGATCGGCGAGGCGGTCTGCAGCACCCCGCCCCCGCCCCGGGCCAGACTTGACGAGCCAACGATCGAGCGGCTGATCCCCATCGCGCGGATGCAGATCGAGCGCGCCGGGCTGCGGCTGGCACGGCTGCTCGACGAGGCGCTTGGGTAAGTTGGCTTGGCGGTCGCGCAACGCCCCGGCGCGGCAGTCGGAACCGAACCGCGCAGCGCGCGACACCATCGCAAGCGCCCTTCACGTCAACCGCGCCCGCCCCAACGCCAGTGCCAGCCGCCATCGGTCTTCATCCACACCACGACCAGGAACGGCAGCAGGATCATGATGACAGCGGCGATCTTCATCGCCGGATCGGGCACCCAGCGGGCGAGACCCAACACCGTAGCAATAAAGCCGATCGTCATCAGCCAGCCCTGCCAGGTGACCGGCGTTGCGCCCAAACCGAAGCGTTTGGGGGCGAACCAATAGCCGTCGCGGGGATGCTGGGCGTCGCGACCGTGGTCTGTCATGACCAGAGCACCGCGACACCCGCGACGAGGACTGCCACCGTGATCGCCAGCAGAAAGGGCCGTCTTTGCTTGTTCGTCATCAGTCCCAACATCATTCGTCTCCTTGTTCGACAGACGACACTGGCGGTCGCCCGCGTTTGGGCTTGGCGCTCACCGCGACCTTAATCCCGCGCTTGGCCAATGCTTCGCGCAGCAGATACTCGACCTGACCGTTGACGCTGCGCAGATCGCCCGCCGCGCTCCGCTCGATCGCTGCATAGAGCGCTGGATCGAGACGGAGCGGAAAGGCTTTCTTGGGCGGCGCCGACACCGATCGACCGATCAGTACAGCGAACCGGCGTTGACGACCGGCTGGGTGTCGCGTTCGCCGCACAGCACGACCATCAGGTTCGAGACCATCGCCGCGCGGCGCTCGTCGTCGAGCTCGACGACATTCTTCTCGCTGAGCATCGCCAGCGCCATCTCGACCATGCCGACCGCGCCCTCGACGAGCGTCTTGCGCGCCGCGACCACCGCTTCGGCCTGTTGCCGCCGCAGCATCGCCCCGGCGATTTCCTGCGCATAGGCGAGGTGCGTGAAGCCGCATTCGTCGACGGTGATTCCTGCGACCAGCAAGCGCGCGATCAACTCAGTCCGCAATTCGCCGCCGACCTGATCGTGATTGCCACGCAGCGTGACTTCCTGATGGGTGAAATCATCATAGGGATAGCGCGAGCCGATCGTCCGCACCGCGGCTTCGATCTGCACCATCACGAACGCCTTGTAATCGTCGACGTCGAACAGCGCCTGCGCGGTGTCGGTGACGCGCCATACGACCTGCGCCGCCATCTCGATCGGGTTGCCCCGCAGATCATTGACCTTGATCCTGTCCGAGACAAGGTTGTTGGCACGCAGCGAGATCGTCTTCTTGCCCATCCACGGCCACAGCCAGCGCAGGCCATTGACGCGGTCGCTGCCCCGATAGGCGCCGAACAGCGTGATCGCTGCCGCCTGATTGGGCTGCAACATGTAAAAACCGGGCGCGACGAACACGAAGACCAGCGCCCCGGCGCCCAACACCGTGAGCCCCGTCAGCCGATCGTCGCGCAGCATCAAGGCGCCCACCAGCATCGCGGCGAGCGCCGCGAGCATGAGCAGCAGCATCAGATATCCGCTCGACGAACGCGCCGGATATTCGCGGCTGCGCGTCAGCATGTCACTCATTACCACCGAATCGACCATCTGGCCCTCCCGTTAATATGATATCATCATTATATCGGTCGAAGCGCGGCTGCAAGCGATTTCGGCACGCGGCCAAGCAAAAGGGGCGGCGGCGCATGGTGCGCCGCCGCCCCCCGGGCGATGGGTTGGGAATCAGGTCAGTTGATGACGATCGTCACCGCCCGGCGGTTCTGGGCCCAACTTGCTTCGTCCGAGCCGAGCGCGATCGGGCGTTCCTTGCCATAGCTGATCGTCGTGATCCGCATCGGCGAGACGCCGCGCGCCGCGAGATAGTTTTTGGCGGCATTGGCGCGGCGGTCGCCGAGCGCGAGATTATATTCGCGCGTCCCGCGTTCGTCGCAATGGCCCTCGATCGTGACGCGGACATTGGGATATTTGGTCAGCCACGCCGACTGGCTGTCGAGGATCGCGCGTGCCTCGGGATCGATGTCGAACTGATCGAGCGCGAAGTGAATCGTGTCGCTCGTCACCGAGCGCAGAAAATCGGCCGCCGATCCTGGAATGATCGCGTTGCCGGTGGTGGGTTGCTGATATCCCGGGGCTTGCGACCCGACCGGCGCGGGCGGGAGTGCCTCTTCCCGCTTGGTGGTGCACGCCGCCGTGGCGAGCACGGCGGTGGCGATGAGCAGCTTTGTCGTCAGTCTGGCCATGATTAGTCCTCCTTCGACTGGTTTCGTTTTCGCTCTCGGTTGAGCGCTTAAAGTGGGGCTTCGATCCCCTCGCTGTCAAACTTTACGGCCTGAGTGGCCCCCAGCCGGGGTCGGAGCCATCAAGGGGAGTTGCGAGCTTGCGCTCGTTCACCCCGGTCAGATCGACTGACCAGAGATCGGCGGTACCGGACCGGCCCTGGCCGGATCGGAAGAACATCAGCACCCGGCCGTTGGGCGACCAGCTCGGGGATTCATCCTGCCAGTCGTCGGTCAGCAATTGCTCGCCGCCGCCCGTCGGGCTCATGATGCCGATCCGGAAATTGCCCGAAACGCGGGTGAACGCGATCAGATCGCCGCGCGGGCTCCACACCGGGGTGGCATAGCGCCCGCCACCAAAGCTGATGCGGTGCTGATCCGAACCGTCGGCGTTCATCACATAGAGTTGCTGGCCGCCCGAGCGATCGCTTTCGAAGACGATCTTCGATCCGTCGGGCGAATAGCTGCCGCCGGTGTCGATGCCCGGCGCGTTGGTCAGTCGCTGCGGCGTGCCGCCCGATGCCGCGACCCGATAGATGTCGATATTGCCGGCCACCGACATCGAAAACAGGATGTAGCGGCCGTCGGGCGAGAAGCGCGGCGCGAAGGTCAGATTCTCGTTCGAGACCACCAGCCGCTGACGACCGCTGCCGATGTCATAGACATAGATCGACGGGCGATCGTTGATGTAGCTCATGTAGACGATCGACTGCTGGTTGGGCGCAAAACGCGGCGTCAGCACGATCGACTGGCCGTTGGTCAGGAAGCGATGGTTGGCGGCGTCCTGATCCATGATCGCCAGCCGCTTGATGCGGTGGTCCTTGGGGCCGGTTTCTGAAACATAGATCACCCGGCTGTCGAAATAGGGCCCCTCGCCGGTCAGCCGGGTATAGACCATGTCGGCGCATTTGTGCGCGGCGCGGCGCCAGTCCGACGGCTGGACGACGAAGCCCTGCCGGGTGAGCTCGGTGCGCGCGAACACGTCGTACAGATAGCAGCCAACCGTCAGCGTGCCGTCGCCATTGGCGCGGATGAAGCCCTGCACGAGCGCCTGCGCGCCGGTGCCACCCCAATAATCGAAGGTCGGCGCGGTCACCTCGGGATAATCGATCGGCTTGAGCGCGGCTGGCCCGAGCGGGCTGAACAGCCCCGAATTCTTCAGATCGGCCGTCATCACCTCGGCGAGCTGGCGGCCGAGCATGTCGGTCGCGCCAGCCGCCGTCTGCACGACGGCCGCGGTCGGCATCACCGGGATGGCGATCGGCAGTGGCGCCGAGATGCCGCCGGTCACCGAGACTTCAAGTGGCGGCGGTGACTGGCCGGCAGCGGGTGCCTGAGTCGGTTGTGGCTGCGGCGCCGGCTGGCCCGGCACCGGCGATTGGGGTTGGCTCACCGGCGCCGGGGCCGTCAGCTGGGCCGCGACCGGCACGCTGCCGCAGATCGCCAACGCTGCCAGCCAGCGGATGGGATTAATAGCGCGATCGATCATGCCGGAATCACCTTCATCGAAGTTGCCAATTGTAGTTAATATTGTTCCAGCCGCCATTGGGCGTCTGATAATATTCGGGCGGCAGCCGAAGCGGCGAGCACCCCTTGAAAGCGGCTATTCCCAGATCGATGACCCGCCGCGCGTATCGGCCGCCCTCTCCATCTGTCCCGCTTTGACGCACCACCGTCGGCGTCGAGGCGAGCGTGCCGTCGGGATTGAGCCGCAGGTTGAGCACCGTCACGACTTCGTTGGCGCCGGGCCCGGGATTGACCTGGCGATCGGCACAGGGCTGAATCTGGCGCCGGATCGCATCCTGGATGGCGGCGAGCGCACGAGCATCGATCACCGCCGCGCGCGGCGTGACCGAACGGCTCTTGGTCGGCTGATCGGACAGGCCTTTGAGGAAGTCATCGCCCAGCCGCGAGCTTCGCGGTCGCGATTTGGTGGCGGCGGCATCGCTCCCGGTCGAGGGCTTGCGCGATGGCCTGGCCTCGGCGTCGGGCGCCGCCTCGCGCTTGGGGGTCACCTTGGCGACCTCGCGCTTGCTCTCGGGCGCGGGCTTCTTGGGTGGCTGCGGTTTGGCGACCTCGGCCGGCTTGGGGGGTGGCGCGGCCTTGGGCTGGGGGGCGGGCGGCACCGGGACGGGTGCCGCCGGCTTGGGCTCGGGAGGCGCGGCATCCTCGGGCGGCCCGGGATCCGGCGCCCGGGTTTCGGCGGGCGGCACGGTCGATTGCGGCGCCTTTGCCACCAGGCCAACCTCATCGACGAGCGACACGTCGATCGGGGTCTGCAACGGCTTCACCGGCGGCTGCCTGCCGGCAAGGCTCGCCGACAGCAGCCCGAACAGGATCGCATGCCCGACAAAAGCGATGGCCAGTCCGGCCTGATCGGTCCGATCCACGCCCCTGCCCTCATGCCCGCCCGGCGCCGAACGCCGCCACGGCGCGCGGCAGCGGCGCGAGCCGGGGCACGGCGCGGCGCGCCGCAACGACGTTCGCAGCGAACGGCAAACGGTGGAACAGCAGGGCGCCGACCGTCATCGCGGCGATTCCTTGCCGACGGTGACGAGCGAGACCTTGTTGAGTCCGGCCCGGTTGAGCTCGCCCATCACGCGCATGACGCGACCATAATCCAGGCTACGATCGGCACGCAGATAAACCTGCGGCGGGCGATCGGCCGGGGCCTTGGCGGCAATCTGCTGGAGCAGATCGGGCAGGATCGATTCGGTGACCTCGTCGTCGTTGACGAACAGCCGCCCGCGAACGTCGAGCGCGATCTGCACCGGCTTCTGATCCTGATCGAGCGGCTTGGCGCGGCTGTCGGGCAGGTTGACGGGCACCCCGGCGGTGAGCAGCGGCGCCGTGACCATGAAGATGATCAGCAGCACCAGCATCACGTCGACCATCGGCGTGACGTTGATCTCGGCCATCGGCGCCCGCCGGCCGCGCGCCCGCTGCGAAGGCAGGTTGCCCGCCATCAACCCTTCTTGCCCATCGGGCCCTCGAGCTGGCGGCTGAGGGTGGAATGAAAGCCGTCGGCAAAGCGGTGCAGCCGCGCCTCGATTCGATTGATGCCGTGGCTGAAGCGATTATAGGCGATCACCGCCGGAATGGCCGCGAACAGGCCGATCGCGGTCGCAAACAGCGCTTCGGCGATGCCCGGAGCGACCACCGCGAGCGACGTGCTCTGTTGCTGGGCGATGCCGGCAAAGGCGCGCATGATCCCCCAGACGGTACCGAACAGCCCGACAAAGGGGGCAACCGAGCCGACCGTCGCGAGGATGTTGAGCCGATCGGCCAGCTTGTCGACCTCGCCGGCGACCGACGCCCCCATCGCCGTCGCCAGCCGCTCGCGCGTGCCTTCGCGGTCGATCGCGGCGCCCGCCGTCGATCGCCGCCATTCGGCGACCCCGGCTGAAAACACCCGGGCGATCGGCAGATCGGAATCGCCCTCGATCCGGTGAAACGCATCGATATCCTCGGCCTTCCAGAAATCGCGCTCGAAGCGCTCGCCGCGTTTTCGCGTGCGCCCGATCTTGAGCGCGAAGCCGACGATGATCCCCCAGGTCCACACGCTCGCCGCCAGCAGCCCGACCATCACGATCTTGACGACGATATCGGCCTGCAGGAACAACGCGACCGGCGACAATGTCGATGCATCCGTATTCAGTACGAAATTCATAGCGCTCCCGAATCCCCCAAATCCGTATCATCCACCCACAACAATCGTTCGAACGCCGCGATCCATGAAGACGGCTGCCGACGCGCCCGCCCCGATGGCGCGACAAAGGCCGCCGTCACCTCGGCCTCGGCCAATAACAACCCGCTTCGCATGACTCGTTGATGAATGCGGCACGATGCGGGCCGAATCTTGTGCAATCGGCTGATCACGACCAGCGCGTCGTCGAGCCGCGCCGGCGCGCGATAGCGGATCGCGAGATCGCTGACGGCATAAGCGCCCTCGCCCGCCTCGAATGCGGCGCGCTGGTCGATCCCGGCACGCCGCAGCATGTCTGACCGGCCGCGCTCCATCCAGCGCAGATAGTTGGCGTGATAAACGATCCCCGACAGGTCGGTGTCCTCGAAATAGACGCGCACCGGCAGGCGGTGCTCGCGACCGACGAAGCGGCCTTCCACCGGCCTGTCCTGCGGATCTGACGTCATGAACCGGCCTTAGCCGACCCATTCCAGCGACGGAACCCATTGACTCCAATGTAACGCATGGGTTACATGTAACTTCTAGGTTACAGAGCGGCCGGGGCAGCGGGCAGGAAAATGATGATGGCGAATGATATCGAGAAGATCGATGAACTGGGGCGCGGCCGAATCGTCCTTCTCGGCCTGATCGCGCTGCTGATGCTCGGCCTTGCCATCATGGCGGGCACGATGGGCCCGGCGCTCGACGGTCCAGCATTCGGAATCGCTGTCCCGATCATGTTCCTGGCGGTCGTCATGCTGGGCGCGCTGCTGGTCGCGAGTGGCGGTGCGCTGGCCGCGCCGGGGCAACTCAGGGCGCTGCTCAACGACGAGGTGACCCGCGACCACCGCCAGCGCAGCCTGGCTGCCGGTTTTTGGGCGGCGCTCATCGTCGCGATCGGCGGCTACGCCCTGTCCTTTCCCGAAATCGGCGCGTTGCTGGGTCACCTGGCCGCTCCCGAACTGCGGCGATTTGCCCTGATCGCGATGCTGATCGCAGAGGCGGCGGCGCTGGGGCGGTTCGCCTGGCTGGAAGCGGTGGCGCACGGGCGTGGCTGAACGGCTGGGCAACCATCTGAAAACGCTGCGCAGCGACGCCGGCCTGACCCAGGCGGAACTTGCCGAGCGCGTGGGCGTCAGCCGCAAGACGATCAACACCGTCGAAAACGAGGTGTTCGTCCCGTCGGCCCTGCTCGCGCTCAAGCTGGCCCGCGCGCTCGGCCGGGCGGTCGAAGCAGTATTTTTTCTCAACGACCAGGATTGATCAGGGAGACGATCATGCCGCGCAGAAAGATCATCGCGCTCGCCTTATTGGCGGCCATCATTGCGACCATCGGCATCCTGGCGCAGCACGGCGCGATCCGGTCCTCCGAATTCTGGGCCGGCATGATGATGGGGCTGATCCTGACGCTGATCGTCGCGGCGGTGATCGGCATTCCAAAATGGCGGCGCAGTCGGAAATAGCGCGGGCGTTCGCTGCTCAACCGACCGGGTCGAACAACCCTTCCTGGCTGCCGGCGGGCGGATTGAGGCCGAGATGCTTCCAGCCCAGCACATTGAGGCAGCGCCCGCGCGCCGTCCGCGCGACGAGGCCGAGCTGGATCAGATAGGGCTCGATCACCTCCTCGATCGTGTCGCGCGGCTCGCTCAGGCCGGCCGCGAGCGTCTCGACCCCGACCGGGCCGCCGCGATAAACGTCAGCGATCATCGTCAGGTAACGCCGGTCCATCGCGTCGAGCCCAAGCGCATCGACCTCGAGCCGGTTGAGCGCCGCGTCGGCGGCGGCAGCATCGACCATGGCGTGGCCGGCAGCGTGCGCGAAATCGCGGACGCGCCGCAGCAGCCGCCCGGCGATCCGCGGCGTCCCGCGCGAGCGCCGCGCCACTTCGCGCGCGCCATCGGGCGACAGCGCGAGATCGAGCAGCCGCGCCGCGCGCGCGACGACCTTTTCGAGTTCGTCGACGGTGTAGAAATGCAACCGCACCGGGATGCCGAATCGGTCCCGCAGCGGCGTCGTCAGCAAGCCCTGCCGAGTCGTCGCGCCGACGAGAGTGAATTTGGGCAAATCGATCCGCACGCTGCGCGCCGAGGGCCCTTCGCCGATCATCAGATCGAGCGCGCGATCCTCCATCGCCGGATAGAGGATTTCCTCGACGGCGGGCGCGAGCCGGTGAATCTCGTCGATGAACAGTACGTCGCCGTCCTCGAGATTGGTCAGCAGCGCGGCGAGATCGCCCGATTTGGCGATCACCGGCCCGGACGTTGCGCGGAACCCCACCCCCAACTCGCGGGCGATGATCTGCGCGAGCGTCGTCTTGCCGAGCCCCGGCGGGCCGAAGAACAGCACATGATCTAGTGCGTCGCCGCGCGCCCGGGCGGCATTGATGAACACCTGCAGATTCTCGCGCGCGGCCTTTTGCCCGACGAACTCGTCGAGCGATTTCGGGCGCAGCGCCGCATCGATGTCTTCGGGCTTGCGCGCCCCGGCGAGGAGACGGTCGTCGGTCATTGGCGTTGATCGTCGCTAGCCCAACCGGGCCCCGCTGCCTATGGGCTTTGTAAATCGATAATTACCCGGCCACCGTCATTGCGTGGTCGCATGTTTATGCCAATGACGGTCGCAACGCCATTTCAAGGACCGACCGATGCGCCATACCCTGCCCATGATTGCTGCGCTGCTGATCGCCGCCCCTGCCGCCGCCTCGGGCCCCGACGCCTGGAGCAAGTTCGACGGCGAGGTCCGCGCGGCGTGCATCACCGCCAGCAAGTTCAGGAACGCCCAGACCTCGTCGGTGATCGGTTTCGACGATCGGGTCGGCAAGGTTGCGCTGCTGGTGTCGGGCATCTGGCCGCAGCCGCATATGAAAGGGGCCCGCGGGACGATGCTGTGCCTTTACGACAAGCGCGGCCGTGACGCCTTTGTCGACGAGGCGAAGGGATGGTCGGCGGTGGACGATCGCCGCTGACGGCTATTTCGCCGCCTTCCTGAGGGCCAGCCGCACCAGCGCGTCGAGCGTCGCGCCGGCGCCCAGTTCTTCTTCCGCCGTTGCGACGGCGCCGGCCGCTTCGGCCGGTCGGAAGCCCAGGTTGAGGAGGGCGGAGATCGCGTCAGCACCCGCCCCCGCTGGGGCAAAAGCGACGTTCGCCCCGCCGATCGCGACCCCGCCGACCTTGTCCTTCAGTTCGCGCACGATCCGCTCGGCGAGTTTCGGGCCGACGCCGTTGGCGCGCGCGACCATCGCCTTGTCCTGCGCGGCGATGGCGCGGGAGAGATCGTCGGGCTCGAGCGCCGAGAGGATGGCAAGCGCGACGCGCGCGCCGACTCCCTGAACGCCGGTCAGCAACCGGAACCAGTCGCGCTCGCCGGCGCTGGCGAAGCCGACCAGCCGGATGAACTCCTCGCCGACGAGCATTTCGGTGTGGAGCATCACCGCCTCGCCCACCGGGCCGATCGCGGCGAGCGTTCGCGACGACGCGCCGACCAGATAGCCGACCCCGCCGACGTCGATCACGGCGTGATCGATCCCGGTTGCGTCAAGCCGCCCTTTCAGATGCGCGATCATTGCTGGTCGCGGCGCGGGAGAGTTGCGGAGGTTGCGGATACCAACGACCTGCAACCTGACCCGCAAGGCGAGCGCCACGTCGAACCGCATAGGGTATCGGAGCGGGCAGCGGCGGCAGTCGATCGGGCGGGCATCTGCATCGCCGGCACGTAACCGGAACAGGCGCGTGTAGGAAAGCGAAATCAGGGCGGCGCGGCTATCTTCCCGCCGTCGCCCTGGCGCTTGCAAGATGATGCGCGTGACAGATCGCGACCGCGAGCGCGTCGGCGGCATCGGGGCCGTCGATCCTCACCCCGGGCAGCAGCCGCGCGACCATCGCATGGACCTGCGCCTTTTCGGCGGCCCCCGTGCCGACCACTGACTTCTTGACGAGCCGGGCGGCATATTCGCCGACATCGATCCCGCTGCGCGCGACCGCGCAGATCGCGACGCCGCGCGCCTGGCCGAGCTTCAAGGTCGATTGCGGGTTGGCGTTGACGAACACCTCCTCGACCGCTGCGCTGTCGGGCGCGTGATCGGCGACGAGCGCGGCAAGCATCGCGTCGAGATGCGCGAGCCGACGCGGCAGCGACGCCGCGCTGTCGGTTTTGAGCTTGCCATTGGCGAGGTGCGACAGGCGATTGCCGTCGGCGCGGATCAGCCCCCAGCCCGTGGTGCCGAGCCCGGGGTCGAGTCCGAGGATGATCAAGCTGTCTCGCTCCCGCAGCGAGCGGGTGGGAGCGCAAACGCCGCCGACGGGCTAGGGGAACGGGCGGACGGCGATCGGACCACACCCTCGCCCTTCCATGCGTCGCATGGGCCCCTCGCTCTCCCATGGGGAGAGAGGAATAGGCTCAACCAAGCTTCTCCATCACCGCATCGGACACTTCGTAATTGCCCCAGACCGTCTGGACGTCGTCGTCATCATCGAGCGTGTCGATCAGCTTGAACAAAGTGCCGGCATCCTCCTCGCCGACATCGACCATCGTCTGCGGGCGCCAGGCGAGCTTGGCGCCCTCGGGCTCGCCGAGCACCGGTTCGAGCGCCTTGACCACCTCGTGGAGATCGCCCTGCGCGGTCCAGATTTCGTGGCCCTCCTCGCTCGACGTCACATCTTCGGCGCCGGCTTCGAGTGCCGCTTCGAACACCTTTTCGGCATCGCCGGCGCTCGCCGGGTAGCTGATCAGCCCCATCCGGTCGAAGGCGTGGCTCACCGAACCCGACGCCCCCAGATTGCCGCCATTCTTCGAGACGGCGGTGCGGACGTTGGTCGCGGTGCGGTTGCGATTGTCGGTGAGCGCCTCGATGATCAGCGAGACGCCGCCGGGGCCAAACCCCTCATAGCGGATTTCCTCATAGGTCTCGGCATCGCCCCGGCTCGCCTTGTCGATCGAGCGCTGGATATTGTCCTTGGGCATCGACGCCGCCTTGGCGGCGTTGACCGCCGCGCGCAGCCGCGGGTTCATGTCGGGATCGGGGAGCCCCATCTTCGCCGCCACGGTGATTTCGCGGCTGAGCTTGGAGAACATGCCCGAGCGCTTCTTGTCCTGCGCGCCCTTGCGATGCATGATGTTCTTGAATTTCGAATGGCCTGCCATCGTATCGATCCTGACTCGTCACCGTTCGGGCCGAGCCTCTCGAGGCCTTGCCCTCCCTCGCCCGGTTAGAAGAAAAAGCAGCGCCAAGACAAGCGCCGCGCCAACCCTGCTGGCCTGGTCACGCCAGCCCGAGCGCCGCCTTGTACGTCTCCAGCAGCATTTCCGCTTCGTCGCGGTGGTGCTTCTCCATCTTCCGCAAGCGCACGATCGTGCGCATCGTCTTGGTGTCGAAGCCGGTCGCCTTGGCCTCGGCATAGACGTCCTTGATATCGTCGGCCATCGCCTTCTTTTCTTCCTCGAGCCGCTCGATGCGCTCGATGAGGAGACGAAGCTGGTCGGCGGCGATGATGTCGCTCATGAATCAAAAGGCTCCCGAATGAAGTGAAGCGGGGCGTCTAGGCGATCGGGCCGACGGGCTCAACCGCCGCCGCGATCAATTCGGTGGAAAAGCCAGACGCTGCCCGCCCGCCTTCACCGCCACCCCGTGGCGCATCACGAAATCGACCTTTTCGAGCGCCTTCACATCGGCGACCGGATCGGCCGAAACGGCGATGATGTCGGCAAATTTGCCCGGTTCGAGCGAGCCGAGCTGGTCCTTGCGACCGAGCAGATCGGCGGCGTCGAGCGTTGCCGCGCGGATCGCGCTCATCGGCGTCATCCCCGCATTCACCATCAGCGCGAATTCCTGCGCATTGTCGCCGTGCTTCGAGACGCCGGTATCGGTGCCGAACGCGATCTTCACCCCGGCGGCGATCGCCCGGCGATGACTGGCCAGCATCGCCGCGGCGGCGGCTTCGGCCTTGGGGATCGTCGCCGGGGGCAATTGCCCGCCGCGCGCCTGCGCGAGCGCCGCGACCGGGGCGAGCATCGTCGGCACGAGATAGGCGCCCTTCGCCTTGAACAAGGCGATCGCCTCGTCGTCGAGGAACGAGCCATGCTCGATCGAATCGACCCCGGCGGCGAGCGCGGCCTTGGTCCCTTCGGCGGCATGGCTGTGCGCGGCGACCTTGCGACCGAAGCTGTGCGCGGTATCGATGATCGCCTTCATCTCCTCGGGCGTCATCTGCCGCCCGAGCCCGCCGGCGACGTTGGAGAGCACTCCGCCCGTCGCCGCGAACTTGATCACGAGCGCGCCGAGCCCGATCTGCGCGCGGACCGCGCGGCGGCAGTCGTCGGGCCCGTCACACGTATTGATCTGGTGCGCGTGCACGGCTTCTGCGAATTCCTCGGCGAGGCCGTTGGTGCCGTCGCCATGCCCGCCGGTCACCGACACCATCTGCCCGGCGTTGATGATCGTCGGCCCTTCGATATCGCCCGCCTCGATCGCGTCACGCAGCGCGCGAATGCCGCGCGCATCGCCGCCGAGATCGCGCACCGTGGTGAAGCCCGCCTCGAGATCGGCGCGGGCGTTCTTCTCCGCCTCGATCAGATCGTCGGCGCGGTCGCGGGTGAGCTCGCCGAGCCGCGCACGCAGCGGATCGCCGGCGATCCCGGTCAAATGGACGTGCATGTCGATCAGCCCGGGCAGGACATAGCGGTCCTTGAGATCGATCACCGTCGCGCCCGCTTCGGGGGTCGCAAAGCCGTCGCGGACTTCGGCCACCTTGCCGTTGCGCACGATCACCGTGCTCGCGCCGCGAAACGCCGCGCCGGGCTTGTCGAACAAATGGCCGGCGAGAATGTAGATCGGCTTGGCGGGCACAGCCGGCGGTGGCGGCGTCTGAGCCGCCGCGCCGACGGCAAAGCTCGACGCGGCGACGATCGCCGCGATGGTCCGGATCTTCATGGCATTCCCCTGCTCGATTGCGTTATCGCGTCGGGCGAGCCTAGCGGGGAATGGGGCGCGGTCAAACCGCATCGTTCAGGCGTTCCGCGCGACGCTTTCGGCCATGCGCGCGAGCTGCTCGGGGGTCGCCTCGCCCTGGAAGCGTGCCTTCCACTCGGCTTGCGGCATGCCATAGATCAACGCGCGCGCCGCCGGCTTGTCGATCGGCGCGCCGGCCTCGGCGCTCGCTTCCTCGACCCAGTCGCCCAGGCAGTTGCGGCAAAAGCCGGCAAGGCCCATCAGATCGACATTCTGGACATCGCTACGGTGGCGCAGATGCGCGACGAGGCGCCGGAAAGCCGCGGCCGCGATCGCATCGTCGAGGGTATCCAAGCTGTGCATTCGAATTCTCTCCGGTTGATCCTGCGGAGATAGGGGTTAGAGGCGGACCCGCAAATAGGCGAGGAGCGACAGCGCATGAGCAAGGCCACCAGCCCCCGATCGCGCAAGGTCCGGGTGCTCGCGACGCTGGGCCCCGCGAGCAGCACGCCCGAGATGATCGAAAAACTGTTCGATGCCGGCGCCGATGCGTTTCGCGTCAACATGAGCCACGGCGACCAGCAATCGAAAATTGCGGTGATCGCGGCGATCCGGGCGATGGAAAAGCGCACCGGGCGACCGACGACGATCCTCGCCGATTTGCAGGGCCCCAAACTGCGGGTCGGGAAATTTGCCGGCGGCCGCACCGAACTGACGACGGGCGAGCGCTTCACGCTCGACCGCGATTCGACCCCCGGCGATGCCTCGCGCGTCGAGCTGCCGCACCGCGAGATTTTCGAGGCGATCGAGGTCGGCGCGCGGCTGTTGCTCGACGACGGCAAGCTCGTGCTGCGCGTGACCGCGCATGACGCGACGACGATCACGACGCGGATCGAGGTCGGCGGGGCATTGTCGAACCACAAGGGGCTCAACGTGCCCGACGTCGTCGTGCCGATGGCGGCGCTGACCGACAAGGACCGCAGCGATCTGGCCTTCGCGCTCGACCAGAAGGTCGACTGGATCGCGCTCTCGTTCGTCCAGCGGCCCGAGGATCTGGCCGAGGCACGGCGGCTGATCCAGGGCCGCGCGGCCCTGCTCGCCAAGATCGAAAAGCCGGCGGCGATCGACCGGCTCGAGGAAATCGTCGAGCAATGCGACGGCGTGATGGTGGCGCGTGGCGATCTCGGCGTCGAGCTACCGCCCGAATCGGTGCCGCCGCTGCAGAAGCGGATCGTCGAGGTCTCGCGGCGGCTGGGGCGCCCGGTGATCGTCGCGACGCAGATGCTCGAATCGATGATCACCTCGCCCTCGCCGACCCGCGCCGAAGTGTCCGACGTGGCGACCGCGGTCTATGACGGCGCGGATGCGATCATGCTTTCAGCCGAAAGCGCGGCGGGCACATGGCCGGTCGAATCGGTGGCGATGATGAATGCGATCGCCGAAGCCGTCGAACGCGATCCGATGCACGGGGACCGCGTCCATTTCACGATCACCCGCCCCGATCCGACCACCGCCGACGCGCTCGCCGAGGCCGCCAAGAATATCGCCCAGACGGTGTCGGCGGCGGCGATCATCTGCTTCACCTCGTCGGGGTCGACCGCGCGCCGGGTCGCGCGCGAGCGCCCCTCGGTGCCGCTGCTCGTGCTCACTCCCCGGCAAGAGACTGCGCGGCGGCTGGGGCTGCTCTGGGGCGCCCACGCGGTGCTGACCAAGGACGTCGATTCGTTCGAGGACATGGTCGCCAAGGCCAAGCGCATGGCGCTGCGCCATCAGCTGGCAAAGGCCGGCGACCGCGTGATCATCATCGCCGGCGTCCCCTTCAAGACGCCGGGATCGACCAATGTGCTGCACGTGGTGCGGATCATCGGCGATGAACTGAAGGGCTATGGGGGGTAGGGCCGGGCGCTGTCGCCGCCCGCCGCCGCTTGCGGGTTCGCCAATGATCCCCCTTCAGCGCGCGAATACCCCGTGCGCGGCCAGATCTGCCCGCAGCTGCGCGGCGTCCGTGAAATGGTGGCTGATGATCCCCAATGCCTTGGCCGAGTCCACATTCGCCGCGTTATCATCCACGAAATACGCCTCCGCCGCCCGCAGCCCGAACCGATCGAGCGCGAGCGCGAAGATTGCCGGATCGGGCTTGATCAGCTTTTCGTCGCCCGAGACGACGATGTCCTGAAAGCGATCGAACAGCCAGGCTTCGCGGGCGCGGAACGGCTTCCAGAACTCGCCCGAGAAATTGGTGATCGCGAACAGCGGCACGCCGGCATCGTCGAGCTCGGCGACGAGTTCGGGCATGCCGGGGATCGGATCGCCCAGCGTCTCCAGGAAGCGCGGACCCCATAAAGCGATCAACTCGGCATGCTCGGGAAATTGCGCGATCAGTTCGGCCGAGGTCTCGGCAAAGGGGCGGCCGGCGTCGTGCTGGAAATGCCACTCGGTCGTCAGGACGTCGCGCAGAAACGCGTCGAGCGCCCGATCGTCACCGATCGAGCGCTCCCGAAACACCGTCGCGTAGAGATAACGCGGGCTCCAATCATAAAGCACCTTGCCGACATCGAAGATGACGGCGGACGGCTTGATCGCAGATGGCGTGATCACCGGGGCTGACGTGCCCGACACGGGACTAGATCCCGTGTCGTCGAACGGCGCGAACGCGTCGCCGGCCGGGCTTGAGCCATTGGCGGATTAGCCCTGCCAATCCGCTGCCTCAGCCCTGGCGGGCCTTGAACCGGCGGTTGGTCTTGTTGATCACATAAGTGCGCCCGCGACGGCGAATCACGCGGTTGTCGCGGTGGCGCCCCTTGAGCGACTTCAGGCTATTGCGGATCTTCATGATCGATTCGCTTCTCGTTGAACTTGGATGCTGGAAAGGCGCTGCGCGTAAAGGCGGGGGCCGGGCAAGTCAAGCCGAGCGGGCAGGTTTCAGCCGAGGTTCAGGTCGCGGGCGGCATTGGCTTCGCCACCACCGCCGGCACTTGCCGCCCCCAACCAAGGACGACGCCCATGCGCACCCGCCTCTCCCTGCTCGCGATCGCCACCTGCCTCGTCGGGACGGCGCATGCCAGCACCCCGGTGCGCGTCACCCGCTTTCATCTCGACGCGCCGATCGAACGCACCACGATCGCGGTCGAGCCAATCACCGGCAGCGATCCGGCGAGCCTCGAAGCGCGCGGCTACGCCGATTCGGTCGCCGCCGAGCTCACCCGCCAGGGCTTTCGGGTGACGCCGCCGGCCACCCCCGCCACCCTCCGCGCGACCGTGTCGTTCAGCCGCGAGCTCCGCACGCTCGAGCCGGCGCGGCCGCCGGTGACGATCGGGCTCGGCGCGGGCGGCTTTGGCGGCGGTTTCGGCGGCGGCGGCAGCGTCGCCTTCGGGGTGGGCAAGGGTCGCGCGCGCGAATCCTATGCCAGCCAGCTCTCGGTCCAGCTGCGCCGCAGCGATGGCGGGGCGGTCGTCTGGGAGGGCCGCGCCCAGATGGAGGCCGACAGCCGCGCGCGCGACGCCCAGCCCGGCGTCGCCGCCGACAAATTGGCGGCCGCGCTGTTCAAGGGGTTCCCCGGGGAATCGGGCCGCACTATCACGGTCAAATGACCATCACCATTTCGTCCGCCTTCGATGGCGGCAACATCGATGTCCTTGACGTGAACGGCGACACAGCGACGCTCGAAATCGTCAAGGATCATGCCTCCGATTTCTATCAATGGTTCTACTTTCGCGTCGACGGCGCACGCGGCAGGACGCTGACGCTGAAGATCGCCAACGCGGGCGGCAGCGCCTATCCGCTCGGCTGGCCCGGCTACAAGGCACGGGTGAGCCACGATCGCGAGAGCTGGACGCTCGCCGACACGCGTTATGCCGATGGCGTGCTCGAAATCACCCACGCGTCGGACACCGATCTCGTCTGGTTCGCCTATTTCGCGCCCTATCCGGTCGAGCGGCACAATGCGCTGATCGCGCGCTATGCGCGGATGGCGGGCGTGTCGCACCGCACGCTCGGCCAGTCGATCGACGGCCAGCCGATCGACTGCCTGACGATCGGCGCGGGCGCCAAGCCCGTCTGGCTCTATGCCCGCCAGCATCCCGGCGAGACGATGGCCGAATTCTGGATGGAGGGCGCGCTCGAAAAGCTCGCCAACCCCGCCGATCCGGTCGCCGCCGCCCTGCGCGCCAAGGCGACCTTTCACCTCGTCCCCAACATGAACCCCGATGGCAGCGCGCGCGGGCATCTGCGCACCAATGCGGCGGGCGTCAACCTCAACCGCGAATGGGCCGCGCCGACGCCCGAGCGCAGCCCCGAAGTGCTGTGCGTGCGCGACGCGATGGACGCGACCGGCGTCGTCTTCGCGATGGACATCCATGGCGACGAGGCGATCCCCGCCAATTTCACCGCGGGGTTCGAAGGCATTCCGAGCTGGACCGACGCGCTCGGCGACAAATTCTATACCTTCCAGCAGGCGCTGGCGGCGCGCACGCCCGATTTCCAGACCGCGCTCGGCTATGGCCAGGCCCCGCCGGGCAAGGCTAACCTCACCATGTCGACCAATCAGCTCGCCGAACGCTTCGGGGCGGTTTCGATGACGCTCGAAATGCCGTTCAAGGATCACGACGCCAATCCCGATCCGGTCCACGGCTGGTCGCCCGAACGCTGCCGCACGCTCGCGCACAGCTGCCTCGAGACGCTCGCCGATCTGATCGACGGCTATTGATCTTGTCCGCCACCCCGGCGAAAGCCGGGGTCTGAAACCGCCCGAGATGCCGGCTTGCGCCGGCCTGACGATCCTGGAGTGACCCAAAGTCTCATGCCCACCCTCGTCCTGATCCGCCACGGCCAGTCGGCCTGGAATCTCGAAAACCGTTTCACCGGCTGGTGGGACGTCGACGTCACCGACAAGGGCGCCGAGGAAGCGCGCGCGGCGGGGCGGCTGATGGCGGCCAGGGGCCTCGATTTCGATCGCTGCTTCACGTCGCTTCAGACCCGCGCGATCAAGACGCTCAACCTCGCGCTCGAGGAAATGGGGCGGCTGTGGCTGCCGGTCGCGAAGGACTGGCGCCTCAACGAACGGCATTACGGCGGGCTGACCGGGCTCGACAAGGCCGAGACGGCAGCCGAATTCGGCGACGAACAGGTCAAGATCTGGCGCCGCAGCTTCGATGTCCCGCCGCCGCCGATGGCGCCGGGCAGCGCCTATGACCTCTCGCTGGACCGCCGCTATGCCGGGATCACCGTACCCGCGACCGAAAGCCTGAAGGACACGATCGCGCGCGTGCTGCCCTATTGGGAAGCGACAATCGCGCCCGCGCTCCGCGCCGGCGAGCGCGTACTGATCTCGGCGCACGGCAATTCGCTCCGCGCCCTCGTCAAGCATCTGTCGGGGATCCCGGACGATGAGATCACCCATCTCGAAATCCCGACCGGCCAGCCGATCGTCTATGAGCTCGATGCGGCGCTGGGCGAGATCGAACGCTATTATCTGAGCGAGCGATAAGGGAGAGGGCCAATGACGGACGGAGGGTGCAGATGCGGCGAGCTGCGCTTTCGGGTGAGCGGCAAGCCGTTGATGACGATGGCCTGCCACTGCACGGGATGCCAGCAGATGACGGCCAGCGCTTTTTCGCTCAGCTCGCTTTATCCCGACAGTGCCTTTGAAGTCGTCGCAGGCGATCCGGTTATCGGTGGCTTGCACGGCGCGGCGCGGCACTATTTTTGCGGACATTGCCTGAGCTGGGCCTTCACGCGCCCCGAAGGCATGGACGATTTCGTCAACGTCCGGTCGATGCTGCTCGAAGGGGCGGCGGACTATCGGCCCTTCATCGAGACCTTCACGCTCGAAAAACTGCCCTGGGCGGCGACCGGCGCGGCGCACAGTTTCGAGCGCTTCCCCTCGCCCGACGCGATAGTGCCGCTGATGGCGATTTTTGCCGACTGACGGCGGGCTCGAAACGCGGGGTCGACAGGCCATTGCCCATGGCGGTCGCAACGGCTAACCCTCGCCGATGACTCCCGCCGTCGGCATCATCATGGGCAGCACTTCCGATTGGGAGACGATGCGCCATAGCGCCGATCTGCTCACCGAGCTGGGGATCGCGCACGAAACCAAAATCGTCTCGGCGCACCGCACCCCGCAGCGGCTGGTGGACTATGCTACCAGCGCCGCCGGGCGCGGGCTGAAAGTGATCATCGCCGGTGCGGGCGGGGCGGCGCATCTGCCCGGAATGGCGGCGTCGATGACGCCGCTGCCGGTGCTCGGCGTGCCGGTCCAGTCCGAGGCGCTGTCGGGGATGGATAGCCTGCTGTCGATCGTCCAGATGCCGGCGGGCATCCCGGTGGGGACGCTGGCGATCGGCAAGCCCGGCGCAAAGAACGCCGCGCTGCTGGCCGCCGCGATCCTCGCGCTCGGCGATCCGGCGCTCGGCGCGCGGCTCGAGGCCTGGCGCGCCGCACAGACCGAGAGTGTCGCGAGCGATCCGGCGTGATTTTGGAGCTTGCCACAGCCCACCACCCGTTTGCCCTGAGCTTGTCGAAGCCTGTCCTGAGCGACTGCCGCAGGCAGGCAGTCGAAGGGGGCTGCTCTTCTATTCTGCGCTGGAAAGAAAAAGCAGTCCTTCGACAAGCTCAGGACCAACGGTGAAAGGGGAGAGTATCATCGCCATGAAACCCCTCCCCCCCGGCAGCACGATTGGTATCCTCGGCGGCGGGCAGCTGGGGCGGATGCTCGGCGCCGCCGCCGCGCAGCTTGGCTACACCACGCGTGTCCTTGCGCCCGACGAGGAAGCGGTCGCGGCGCAGACCGCATCGAGCTTCACCCGTGCCGATTATCACAGCCGCATCGTCCTCGACGATTTTGCCGCCGCCTGCGACGTCGTCACCTATGAGTTCGAGAATATCGACATCGAGCCGGTCGACTATCTGAACGGCAAGGTGCCCGTTCACCCTAGCCCAACCTCGCTCGCCATCGCGCAGGACCGCGCCGACGAGAAGACTTTCGTCAACGCGCTCGGCGGGCGCACCGCGCGCTGGGCGAAGGTGACGACGCTCGACGAATTGCACGCCGCCGCCGCCGACATTGGCTGCCCGGCGATCCTGAAGACGATCCGGCTCGGCTATGACGGCAAGGGGCAGGTGCGGATCGCCGATCCTGCCAGTATCGAGCCGGCCTGGGAATCGATCGGCGGGCGGCCGGCGATCCTTGAAGGGTTCGTACCCTTCACGCATGAATTCTCGATCATCCTCGCGCGCGGGGCTGACGGCGCGATGGTGAGCTATCCGCCGCCGTGGAACGAGCACAAGGACGGCATCCTCGCCCGCTCCACCCTGCCTGCCCCGGCGGAGATCGCGCGGCAATGGGGCGAGGCGGCGGCGCTCACCGGGCGCATCGCCGAGACCCTCGGTCATGTCGGCGTGCTGGCCTGTGAATATTTCGTCGGCGCCGACGGCCCCGTCTTCAACGAGATGGCCCCGCGCGTCCACAATAGCGGGCACTGGACGATCGAGGGCGCGGTGACGAGCCAGTTCGAAAACCACGTCCGCGCGATCTGCGGCCTACCCCTCGGCGACACCGGACTCACCGCGCAGCGCGTGGTGATGGCCAATCTGATCGGCGACGCCGCGGGCGACTGGCTGACGGTGCTGGGCGAACGCGACGCGCATCTGCACCTCTATGGGAAGACGGTGCGCGCGGGGCGCAAGATGGGGCATGTGACAAGGTTGGTGCGGTAGGGAAGGATCCGATGGTCAATCGGCTTCATGCCCCCCGACCGTCCCCCCGGCACTAGTCCGGGGTGGCGGAGAGAGCGACGCCTGGCAACGCTACGCTACCGCCCGCGCCGCGATCCATTCATTCCCCACCTGCTCCAATATCTCGAGCGGCACGCGGCCCGAGCCGAGCACGGCCTCGTGGAAATCCTTGATGTCGTATTTCGCGCCCAGCGCCTTTTCCGCCTTGGCCCGCAGCGTGACGAAGGTCGCGTGGCCGAGCTTGTAGCTGCATGCCTGCCCCGGCGAGCCGCAATAACGATCGATCTCGCGTTCGGCGAAGCCCGGCGCCTCGCCCTGGCCGTCGATAAACAGCGCCATCGCCTTTTCGCGGCTCCATTTATAATGGTGCAGCCCGGTATCGATGATGCAGCGATGCGCGCGGAACAGCGCCTCTTTCAGATAGCCGATCTGGCCGAGCGGATCGCCCTCGTACATGCCGAGTTCGTCCGCCAGTTGTTCGGCGTAGAGCGCCCAGCCCTCGCCATAGCCCGAAAAGCCGCCGGTCTTGCGGATCAGCGGCAGGCCGGTGTTCGACAGCGCGAGCCCGCCTTCGAACTGATGCCCCGGCAGCCCTTCGTGATAGATCACCGTATCGAGCATGAATTTGGGCCATTCGGCCGAATCCTGCAGGTTGAAATAGACGAGGCCCGGGCGCGAGCCGTCGATCGCGGGCGCCTGGCTGAACGCCGATGCCGCGCCCGCCTCGATATCCTTGGGCACGCGCCGCACCTCAAACTGATAGGGCGGCATCCGCTTGAACACCCGCGGCAGCTCCTTGCGGATCGCCGCGAGCCGGCCGTTGCAATAGTCGATCGCCGCCGCCTTGCCGGCATCGGTGTTGGGGAAGATCTGCCCCGGCAGTTCATAGATCGCCGCAAGCCGTGCGCCGACCGATCCCTTGGTCATCCCCGCCTTGACCATCAGGGCGTTCATCCGGTCGCCGATCAGCTTCGCCTGATCGAGCCCGAAGCGGTGGACCTCCTCGGGGCTCAGCCGGGTCGTCGTCGTGTTGGCGAGCGCGACGGCATAATAGGCATCGCCCTGCCGGAACTTCCACACGCCGGCATCGTGCGTCGCGACCGCGCGGACGGATTCGACGGCGGCGATCTGGCGATCGAGCGCCGGGAGCACGCGCTCGGCATAGATTTTGGCGGCATCGGCGCCGTAGCGATCGTCGAGCCCCCTGGCCTTGGCGCGGCGCGCGATCGAGGTGACCACCAGCGCCTGATCGGCAGGAACACGCAGCGCGCGCATCTGGGTGAGGGTCTTGTCGAGAAGGAAATCGGGCGGCAGCACGCCGGCGCCGACATCATGCCGCAGCCGATCGGTGTTGGCCTCGAGCTGGTCGCCGAACGCCGCCAGCCGCGCGAGATAGGCATCGGCATCGCTCGCCGTGCCGATCGGATGCTTGGTATCGAGGAAATTGGGAACCGACTGATAGGCGCCCGATTGCTGGCTGATCACATAGGGCGACGGGCCATAGGCGCTGCCACCGAAATCGAACGTCTGCACCCGCGCCGCCGATTCGCGGGTATAGCGGACGGTATCGTAATTGACCCGGTCGCCCGCCGACAACGCGGTGCGATCGATCGCCGCGAGCTGCTCGAGCTCGGCCTGGGTGGTCGCGCGGGCAGCGGCGCGCCCCGCCTCGCCCTGATCGCTCATCTTCGCGCGCAGCCCGGCGTTGGCGCCCTTGTCGAGCCCGAGCTGGGTCGCGCCTTCGGGGTTGCGCTCGAGCTGGTCCTGGAACATCGCGTCGAACAACGCGGCGAGGCGCGTGCCGGCGTCGTCGGGCGCGCGGGCGAAGGCGGGCAGAGCGGCGATCGACCCGGCGGCCGCGCCGGTCATCAGCAGGGTGCGGCGCGAGATCAGCTGGGTCATGGTCATCCTTTGTTTACGGGCAAGCTCATTTGACGATCGGGAGCGCGATAAAGCTCGCATCGGCGCCGGCAACCGTCACCTTCTGCGTCGCCTTCCGATAATCACCGGGGTTGGCGTAGAAGATGTTGGGCACGAATGTCTGCGGGTTGCGATCATAGAGCGGGAACCAGCTCGACTGCACCTGCACCATGATGCGGTGACCGGGTTTGAAGACGTGGTTCGCATTGGGTAGCGCGAATTGATAGGTCAGCGGTACGTCGACGGCAATCGGCTTGGGCTTATCGAG
The DNA here is from genome assembly GCA_002281485.1 of Sphingomonas sp. 28-66-16. GTDB lineage: Bacteria > Pseudomonadota > Alphaproteobacteria > Sphingomonadales > Sphingomonadaceae > Sphingomonas. The sequence continues at coordinate 90,498 of NCGF01000005.1, read as the reverse complement.
CCCCTCGCGGTAACGCCCGCGGAAAATGTCCATCGCCACCGCGAGCTGATAGCCGCCCATCTTCTGGTCGCCTGCCACCTGATCGGGATAGACGTCGATCAGCTTGACCACCCAGTCGCTGTCGGTGCCGCTGGTCGCTGCGTTGAGGTGTACCTCGGGCTGGCCAGCGATCGTCACCGGCGCGGTGAGCACATCGGTCGTGAAGGACAGCACGTCGGGCCTTGCGGCGGCATTGCGCTGGTCGCTCGTGAGCCACGCCGTCCAGTGATCGCCGTCATAACCGATCGGCGCGATCGGGCGCGGCACGAAGGTGACCGGATGAGCGGGATCGCTGACATAGTCCTCGGTCACTGCAGGCCCGTCGGCTCTGACAAAGCCGAGCCCGCCACCCGGCTTGAGATAGAGCGGCGTGGTCGCGGGAGCGGCAGGCCAATCCTTCAGCCGCTGCCACTGGTTGGTGCCCGACTGGAACACCGTCACCGGCGCGACGTCCATCGGCGTGCCTTTGAGGAAATGCGACAGGAACGGCGCGAGCACGTGATGCCGCCACCATTTGGCGGTGTCGCTGTCCCATTCGATATTGCCGAGATTGCTCGCCTTGCCGATTTCCTGCCCGTGATACCACGGGCCCATCGACAGATAGACCATGTCGCCGGTCGCATCCTTGGGCTTGATCGCGCGGTAGACGGCCGTCGCGCCGTAGATGTCCTCCTGATCCCAGAGAGAATTGACGAGCATCACCGGCACCTTGAGCGGCGCCTTCGCGAGGATCATATCCATCGCCTGCTCCTGCCAAAAACCGTCATAGGCGGGATGCCGGGTGACGTTCTGCCAGGTGCCGATCTGGTCTAGCCCGTGGCGGCGGCCGAGCTCGCCCGCCGATCCCGCCCTCATGAACTCGTCATACTGGTCGGCGAAATTATGGAACCATGGCGAACTATTGTCGGCGGTCGCCACCTGTTCCCAGACATATTCCATGTTCATCTGGCGGAACGCGCCATTGTGGAACCAGTCGTCGCCGCGCCACCCATCGACCATCGGGTTCATCGGCACCGAGACCTTGAGCGCGGGATGCGGGTTGATCAGCGCGACGAGTGGTTCGTACCCGTCATAGCTGATCCCGAGGATGCCGACCTTGCCGTTCGACGCCTTCAGGTTCTTCACCAGCCAGTCGATCGTGTCGTAGCAATCGGTCGAATCGTCGACCTTGGTCGGGTTGAGCGACGAGCCGACCAGCGGCCGGTTCATCACATAATCGCCTTTGGACCCGTATTTCCCGCGGATGTCCTGGATCACGCGGATATAGCCACCCTCGGCGATCACGTCATAGGCGTTGTCATAGCCTTCAAGCGCGGTCGCAAGGTCGCCGGCCTTGGCATTCATGCTCAGCGCCTCGGCATTGTACGGCGTGCGCGTCATCAGGATCGGGGCGTCCTTCGCGCCCTTGGGCGTCAGGATGACGGTGTGGAGCGTGACGCCATCGCGCATCGGGATATCGACCGAGCGGCGGTCGTAATTCGCGCCTTCGGTGACCGGATGGACGACGGCGGGTCGCTCGGTATAGCTTTGCGCCGTCGCCGCGCCCGTCATCAGCGCCACTGCTGCGGCGCCCCCAAGCATCCTGCCGATCATTGCCATCCCCTTTTGTCGTTCTGCGCCGCACGATGCCGCCGGGGTTTCGAGCGCGCAACAGCGAAGGGCCCGCTTTCCGAGGAAAACGGGCCCGCTTGGCACTTCACAATGTTCGACACCTGTCAGGCGAGGCGCACGCCCGTCATCGGGAAGCTGCCGAACGCGCCGGCGCCGATCGATCCGGTAATCGTGTCGCCATCGACCGTCGCGGTGCAGGTGAGCGTCATCGGCATCGGCACCGTCATCGCCATCGTCCAGTTGAGCGTGTTGCCGTCGAGCGTACCGTCGGTGATTTCGGTGGTGCCCATCTGCCCCGAGCTCGTGCCCGTCCAGCTGTTGCCGTCGCTCTTGACGGTGATCGTGGATTTCTGATCGCCCAATGGCGATTTAACGACGGTCTCCCAGGTGCCATCGACTGCCGACATGATCGCTTCTCCTGCTGCTATTGCTGCTTCGCGCCCGCAACGGACGCGGCCCGCACCACCTCCACCGGCAGGCCAATCGAGTCAAGCTGGGGACGCACCAGCTTGGCGTCGCCAACCCTCACCCAGACGAACTTGTCGGGATCGAGCGCCCCGCGTGCCGCAGCGTCAAGCGGCGCGCGCGTCATCGCCCGATATTTTTGCGGGATCGTCGCATCAGAATCGCCGGGGGGTCTGACCTAGGGCCGGTAATCGCGCTCCTTGTGCTTTTCGAGCTCGGCGGGATCGAACCATACCGGCTTGGTCCGGTGCGCTGCGAACAACGCCATCTGATCGGTGTAATGTTTCGAGTCGGGCCTGGTCGACGCCGACCCATAGGGCTGCACCGATTCGGAATGCACCTTGCCCACCTTGTCCCAGTCGATGAACATGATGAAACTGTCGCCGTGCTTGACGACGAGCCGGCCATCGGGCGCCTCGTCCCAGGTCGAGGCCGCACGCAGCACATCGGGGCCGCCATCGAGCGGCAGATCGACCTTGCCCTGCCTCAGCCTGAGAACCGTGCCGAGCGGCGGATCGAGCCGGCCATAATATTTCATCAGATAGTCGGCCGCGATCTTCAGCTCGTCGCGCGCGACCGGCCAGGGCTTGCGCGGATAATGGATGCGATTGCCGACGCGCAGCAGGATCGCCGCCATCGCATCGGCCGGGCCCTTGCCGTCATAGTTCCAGTCCCATTGCAGCATCACTTTTTTGGCATCGGCGATCAGCTTGTCGCCCTTGGGATCGACCGCCTCGATCTCGTGGAACCAGCGCGCCGCCCAGCTATATTGGCTGATCGCGGTATCATATTTGATGCGGTGGAGATCGGCGTCGGTGATCGAAGGATCGGCGCCGAGCAATTCGATCGCGCGCGTGCCGCGATTGGTGGTGTCGGTTTCGATGCCGAGCAATTTGGGGAAATCGGCGGGGTTGAGTTCGGAGCCGGTGCCGGCCGCCTGGAACGGCGTGTTGTTGGCATTGGCGAGGAAGCCCGACTTGGGGTTGATGTTGCGCGGGATCATCGCCCAGGGCACCGTGCCGCTCGCCAGATCGCGCGACGTGTCTCCGGGCAGGACATGCGCGTAATCATAGCCCGGCTTCCGGTTGAGGAAGGCGGCATTGTAGAAATAGGCGATGTTGCCCGCCGCATCGCCGTAGAGGAAATTGGTCGCGGGCACCGCCTGTTTGCTCAGCGCCGCCTGCCATTCGGCAAAGTCGCGCGCCTTGTTCAGGCGGTAATATTCCTCGACCATGCCGAGTTGCTCGGGCGCCGCATAATGGATCGCGAACGCGCCCGATTTGTTGACGATCACCGGGCCGTGGACCGAGCGATAGGCGGTGCGCGGCACCGGCAGGATGAACGGGCCCCACAGCTTCACGTGCAGCCACACGCGCTGGGTTTCGAGCGGGAGCCATTTGCCGTCGAACCGATAATGCGTCCCGTCCTTGTCGAGGACGAGCTTGTAGATGTCGATCAGATCGGGGCGGTTGACGGTATTGGTCCAGCCAAGCGTCTTGTTGTGCCCGAGCAGCGGATAGGGCGCGCCGGGAAAGGTCGCGCCGGCGAAATCCCAGCCCTGCTTCGAATGGACGACGAGCTCATACCAGGCGACCCCGCCGCGATAGGGCTGGTGCGAGTTGGAGACGAGCCGGGTGAAGCCGTCCGCCGAGCGCTTGGGGGCGACGACGAACGCGTTCGAGCCGTTGAGATTGCCTTCGTTGGTGTCGCGCACCGCCGATGCACCGGTCGCCGGGAGCGGCGCGATATCGGGCGAATCGGGATGAGGCCCGGCGTTCTCGACCGGCAGCGGCTTGTCCCCCACCAGTGCGCCGAGCACGGCATCGAGCCCGAAGAAGAAGGGCGAGCGCAGCACGAAGCCGGCGGCGATATCCTGGCCGTTGACCGGGAAAAGATTGTGCAGCCGCACCTCGCCCGGATGGGTATCGGCATAATGGTTGAGCCCGGCGGCATAGGCATCGAGCAATGCACGGACATCGGCGGGCTGCTTCATATAGTCGCGCGTCACCGTTTCGCGGGCGCGGACGAGATGCAGCGCGAAGTCGATCCCCGCGCCGTCCTTGCCGAGCAGCGCGCCGGCGCGGCTGCGCGTCATCGCCACGACCTCCTGCAACGTCGAGAAATCATCCTCGGCATGCGCATAGGCGATGCCATAGCCGACATCGGCGTCGGTGGTGCCGAACACGTGCGGCACGCCGAAGGTGTCGCGGACGATGCGGGTATCGTATTTGTGGGCCGGCGGCGGCGAGGCGGCCGAGGCGGTGAGCGGTTCCCAGACGGCGAGGCCGATCGCGACGACCGCCAACAGCACCAACAGCGCGATACCCCCGCGCTTGATCATTCCCCGCATAGCCGCTCCCGATCGCTTGTTTTGCGGCATCCTTGGCAGGCAAGGCGGCGCTGGTCCATGCGCGGATGAAAAATGCCGGTCGATTTCGTCATCGACCGGCATTTATTCGCAGCGGCGCGCCGGTGGCGCGATCAGAGCCTCGTCTTCAGCGTGATGAAGAATTGCTGCGGCGCGCCCGCGAGCAGCGTCTGGTTGTCGCCTGCATTGCCGAAGCCGTTCGAACCGATCGTCGAGACATATTGCTTGTCGAACAAATTGGTCGCGTTGAGCTGAAGCTCGACCTGGCGGTCGCTCGCGAGCCTCAGGCGGGCGCCGATGGTGAGATCGACGATCACATAGCCGGGCACCGACTGATCGTTGGTGTAGGTGAAGTAGCGCCGGCTCGTATAGTTCGCACCGATCCGGCCGAACAGGATCGCGCTGTCATAGGTCACCTCGCCCTTGAGCAGGTTCTTCGGGCTATCGACCACCGTCTTCCCGGCAATCGGGATCGCGCCCACATCGTCGCGATAGGTCGAGTCGTTGTAGCTGTACGAAACGAAGGCACCGAACCCCGCGCCCAGCCGCGCCTCGGCGGCGGCTTCGAAGCCGTAGGAACGGACCGAGCCGACATTCTGGAGGATCACCGGGTTGCCGACGATCCCGGCGCCGGTGGTGACCCCGAGCAGCCGGTTTCGAAAATCGACATAATAGGCCGCGAGCAGCCCGTTGACCGGGCCGAGCTTGAAGCGGCCACCGACCTCATAGGTATCCGAGCTTTCGGGCTTGAGCCGGTTGGTGTTGGTGAGCGCGTTGAACCCGGCCTGGGTGGTCGCGAACGGCCCGCTCGTCGCCGCCGAAACAAAGGCGCGCGTGACCTGGGTGAAGCCCGCGAACAGCTCGACATTGTCGATTGGCTTCCAGGCGACGCCGGCGTGTGGCTGGAACCAGTCGGTTGCCTTGATCTTGCCCTGGGCGAGCCCGCCGGCGATCACCGGCACCGCCGAATTGGTCACGTCGAAGCCCTTCCAGCCGAGGTTGATCGTCACGTCGCCAAGCGCGATCTTGTCCTCGACATAATATTGGAATGTCTCCGTCTGATAGCGGAATTCCCATTGGGTGAAGAACGGGTTGGTCTGAAAGCGCAGCGAATTGCGCGACGAGGCGGCTCGGCTGTCGAGCGCATAGAAGCGCCGCGCCTGGCGGAAATCGTTGAACTCATACCAGGCACCGACGGTGATGTCGTTCCATCCCAGCGTACCGCCAAGCGACCCGAACACGCCCTTGCGGCTGATGTCATATTCGGTGGTGCGCACCGAGATCGGCACGCCGGTGGGCGACGGCACATAGGGGGTCCACCACAAGCCCTGGCCGTGATTATTGTGGTAATAGGCCTTTACCTGGCCGCGCAGCGGCGTGTCGTCGCCGGTCTCGATGCCGATCGAACCCAGATAATCCTGCCGCAGCCCAGAGGCGTTGAAATAGGCATCATCGACCGTCTGAAAGGGCGCCGGATAGACCGTGCCTGCGGCGGGGTTGAGCCGGGGCGCGCCGCTGTCCCCCCGGTTCGCGGCGATGTCGGCGATCTGCACGGCGAGCGGGAAATTGTTCGAGATATTGTCCCACCGGTAACCGAGCCGGTTGATGAAGTTCAGCGAAAGATCCTGATAGTCATTCTCGCGCCGATCGGAGAAGGCGAAGGTGCCGACCAGACGGAAATAGCTGACCGGGGCGATGAATTTGGCGTTGACCTGATGCTGGCGCTGCGCCCCGAACCCCTTCCACTTGTTGACGTCGAAATAGGTGTAGGACACGTAGGCGCGCGCGCCGCTGGCGCCGAGCGTGCCGGTATCGAGGCGGGCAAAGATGCGGCCCGTATCCTGGCTGCCATAAGTGCCGTCGATGGCCAGCGTCGTGCGGTCGAGCGGATCGCTCGAGAAGAACTCGATCGTGCCGCCGAGATTGTTGGTCGCCTGGGTGCCGATCGAGCCCGCCCCCTGGGACACCCGGGTCCGCGCGACGTTCTCGCTGCTGATCGCGCGGCTGATGTGCAAGCCGTTGGTATTGCCATAGCTGCCGTCACCGAGCGGAATGCCGTCGAGCGTGAAGCCGAGCTGGTTCTGGTTGAAGCCGCGGATCGAGATGCGCTGCGACCATTCATAGGCGCCGAACGGATCGGCCGACTGGAAGTTGACGCTGGGCAGCTTCTGGATCGCCTTGAGCGGGCTGGTGCCGGCGGCGAGGATCGCGATATCGGCCTGGTTGATCTGCTGGACCTGGCGGGTTTCGCCCTTGCCGAGAACGATGATGTCATCGCCGGCGGCGGCATCGGCGGACGCGTCGGCGGGCGCGACCGGGACGCGCGGCTCCGGATCGGCGGCGCGGGCGGCGAGCGGCATCACGAACGCCGTGGTGGCGCACAAGGTCAGGGTGAGACGACGCATGACGATTGGTTCCCTCTTCGGGGGCCGGTGATCGGCCTCCCAGCGGCCCCCTAGCCATGGTGCGTTGCACAATCGCGCCAGTTCGATGTCGGATGCGGGTCACAGCGGTGACAGGTCTTGTCACGCCCCAAATCGGTCGCTCGCCCCGCTCTTGTGTTGCAAATACGCAACACTATATCCAGAGCCGCAGGGTAGGAGCGATACATGAACCTCGAAAAATTCACTGACCGCGCCAAGGGCTTTCTCCAATCGGCGCAGACCGTCGCAATCCGGATGAGCCACCAGCGGATCGGGCCCGAGCATATCCTGAAGGCGCTGCTCGAGGACGAGCAGGGGCTCGCCTCCGGCCTCATCAAGGCGGCGGGCGGCGATCCGGCACGGGCGCTGAGCGAGACCGATCTGGCGCTGGCCAGGGTGCCGGCGGTTTCCGGATCGGGCGCGCAGCAATCGCCGGGGCTCGACAATGACGCGGTGCGAATCCTCGACCAGGCCGAGCAGGTCGCGCAAAAGGCGGGCGACAGCTATGTCACCGTCGAGCGGCTGCTGGTGGCGCTCGCCTTGTCGCTCAATTCCGTGGCGGGCAAGGCGATCAAGGCATCGGGGACGACCCCCGAAGCCATCAACGCCGCGATCAACGAGCTGCGCAAGGGCCGCACCGCCGATACGGCGGGGGCCGAGGACCGCTATGACGCGCTCAAGAAATTCGCCCGCGACCTGACGCAGGCGGCGCGCGACGGCAAGCTCGACCCCGTCATCGGCCGCGACGAGGAAATCCGCCGGACGATCCAGATCCTCGCGCGCCGGACCAAGAACAATCCCGTGCTGATCGGCGAACCCGGCGTCGGCAAGACCGCGATCGCCGAGGGGCTCGCGCTGCGCATCGCCAATGGCGACGTCCCCGATACGCTCAAGGACCGCAAGCTGATGGCGCTCGACATGGGCAGCCTGATCGCCGGCGCCAAATATCGCGGCGAATTCGAGGAGCGGCTGAAGGGCGTGCTCGACGAGGTCAAGGCCGCCGAGGGGCACATCGTGCTGTTCATCGACGAGATGCACCAGCTGATCGGCGCCGGCAAAGGCGAAGGCGCGATGGATGCGGGCAATCTGCTCAAGCCCGCGCTCGCGCGCGGCGAACTCCACTGCGTCGGTGCGACCACGCTCGACGAATATCGCAAATATGTCGAGAAGGACGCAGCGCTCCAGCGCCGCTTCCAGCCGGTGTTCGTCGGCGAGCCGACGGTGCCCGACACGGTCTCGATCCTGCGCGGGCTCAAGGAGAAATACGAACTGCACCACGGCGTACGGATCACCGATGCAGCGATCGTCGCGGCAGCGACGCTGTCGCACCGCTATATCACCGACCGCTTCCTGCCCGACAAGGCGATCGACCTGATGGACGAGGCCGCCAGCCGCATCCGCATGGAAGTCGAGAGCAAGCCCGAGGAGATCGAGACGCTCGACCGGCGGATCATCCAGTTGAAGATCGAACGCGAGGCGCTCAAGCGCGAGACCGATGCCGGCTCGCGCGACCGGCTCGGGACGCTCGAGGGCGAGCTCGCCAATCTCGAGCAGCAATCGGCCGAACTGACCCAGCGCTGGCAGGCCGAGAAGGACAAGATCGCGGGCGAGGCGCGGATCAAGGAGCTGCTCGACGCCGCCCGGCTCGAGGTCGAGCAGGCGCAGCGGGCGGGCGATCTCGGCAAGATGGCCGAGCTCAACTACGGCACCATCCCCTCGCTGCAGAAACAGCTCGACGAGGCGCAGGGGCAGACGCAGGGCGCGATGCTGCGCGAGGAAGTGACGGCGGAGGACATCGCCGGCGTCGTCGCGCGCTGGACCGGCATTCCGGTCGAGCGGATGATGGAGGGCGAGCGCGACAAATTGCTCCAGATGGAGGAGACGATCGGCAGGCGCGTGATCGGCCAGAAGGAGGCGATCCGCGCGGTCTCGACCGCCGTCCGCCGCGCGCGCGCCGGGCTGCAGGACCCCAATCGGCCGCTCGGCTCGTTCCTGTTCCTGGGACCGACCGGCGTCGGCAAGACCGAACTGACCAAGGCGCTCGCCGAATTCCTGTTCGACGATCCCGCCGCGATGGTGCGAATCGACATGAGCGAATTCATGGAAAAGCACGCGGTCGCGCGGCTGATCGGCGCCCCTCCCGGCTATGTCGGCTATGAGGAGGGCGGCGTGCTGACCGAGGCGGTGCGGCGGCGGCCGTACCAGGTGATCCTGTTCGACGAGGTCGAGAAGGCGCATGGCGACGTGTTCAACGTGTTGCTCCAGGTGCTCGACGACGGGCGGCTGACCGATGGCCAGGGGCGCACGGTCGATTTCACCAACACGATCATCGTGCTGACGTCGAACCTCGGCAGCCAGTATCTGACCGCGCTCGAGGACGGGCAGGACGTATCGGCGGTCGAGCCGCAGGTGATGGAGATGGTCCGCGCGCATTTCCGGCCCGAATTCCTCAACCGGCTCGACGAGATCGTGCTGTTCCACCGGCTCGGACAGAGCGAGATGGCGCCGATCGTCGACATCCAGGTCGAGCGCGTCCGCAAGTTGCTCGGCGAGCGCAAGGTGACGATCACGCTGAGCGATGCCGCCCGCGCCTGGCTGGGGCGAGTCGGCTATGATCCGGTCTATGGCGCACGCCCGCTGAAGCGCGCCGTACAGCGCTATCTGCAGGACCCTCTCGCCGATCTGATCCTGCGCGGCGACGTCAAGGACGGCGCGGCGATCACCGTCGACGAGGGCGACGGCGCGCTGGCGCTGACGGTGTCTTGACCGAAGGGTGGTTGGGCTCGCCGGTGTGGCATCATCCGGCAGCGAGCCCGACCATCTCGGTTCCCGCCATTTGGGGCATGCCGATCAACGACGCGCGCAATCGATAAGCGAGCGCCGGCGTGCGCTTGGGACGTCGCCGACTTTTCCCGTCGAAATGTTCAGCGCAGCCGCTTCACGTCCACGGCCCGGTCGTTCCCGATCTTCGCGGTGTAATGCCCCAGCATCCCCGCCTTGATGGTGATCTTGTCGCCCTTGCGCGGTTCGAACGTCAGCGACGACGAGGTCGATTGCCAGACGCCGTCCTCGGCAAGGCTGAACACCCAGAGCCCATAAGAGGCTGGCTGAACGTTGACGATCGTGCCGGTGATCTCCTTCACGTCGGTTTCGGATTCGGCGCGGGGGTCGTCCTTGCCGCTGCCGAAGAGATTGAGGTGGGGAAGCGAAAAACCGAACAGCGACCGTTTCGCCCGCTGGACGGTTTCGCGATCGACGATCCTGATCTGGCGCTGGTCGCGCGCGGCGATCAGCGCCGCGCTCGCCTGTTCGTAACAGGCGAGCCGCTGGTCGGCCGCAACGGTGCGGCATGCCGCCAGCGCCGATACCAGGGCATCACCGCGGCTCTCGGGCTCCGCGGCGATCGCCGGCAGCGGCCAGAGCGCGAGGCAAGCGGATAAAAGTGCGACGCGATTGCGCATGATTTGTGCTCCGAATGGTTCGGCAACCTTATAGGCGTTGCGGAACGGCGCGCAATTCCGCCCCGCGCAGGCAGGCGTAGCAGAGCTGTATCTAAAACGTCACACCGGAGGCACATTTTGCTGCTAGCGCCATTCGACCGTTGCCGCAACGCTCTATGGTCCACTATTCCCCCTGTTAGTGCTCGATGGAAATCGGGCAGAGGATCGCTATGCGGTCGATCGGCCTAAAGGGGATTTATATGAAAACGACAACACGAGCTATGTTGCTTGGTTCCACGCTGTTCGCCAGCGTGTCGCTGGTCGCGGCACCGGCCTTTGCGCAGAACGCGCCCGCGACGCCGGCCGAGAAGCCGGCTGCCGATGAGGCGCCCACGACCAACACAGACATCGTCGTCACCGGCAGTCTGATCCGGAACCCAAACCTCGCCAGCTCGACGCCGGTCGCCGTGATCGGCGCCGAAGAGCTCGCGCTGCGCCAGACCAACACCGCCGAACAGATCGTGCGCGATCTTCCCGGTGCGGCACCCAGCATCGGCTCGGCCGTCAATAACGGCAATGGCGGCGCTGCCTACGTCGATCTTCGCGCCCTCGGCAACTTCCGCAACGTCGTACTGCTCGACGGCAACCGTATCGTGCCGGCAAGCTCGGTCGGTCGCGTCGATCTCAACAACATTCCGCTTGCCCTGATCCAGCGCGTCGACGTCGTCACCGGCGGCGCTGCCACGACCTATGGCGCGGACGCCGTGTCGGGCGTGCTCAACTTCATCACGCGTCAGGATTTCTCGGGGGTCGAAGCGTCGGTTTCGAACCAGATCACCGGGAAGGGTGATGGCCATTATTTCCGCAGCGACCTGACGATCGGCGCGAACTTCGACGATGGTCGCGGCAACGCGGTGCTCTCGGTCGGCTACCAGCATTCGGATCCCGTCTATCAGGGCGCGCGCCAATTCTCGGTCAACAACTATACGTCGACCAGCGGCAACGCCGGCGGCTCGGGCACCACGGTGCCGACGCGATTCTCGATCTCGGGCCTCGGCACGGGCGCGGCGCGCGTGTCGGGCAATCGTCAGATCAACCCGGCCACGGGCGCGCTGGTATCGCCGGTCGTGCCGTTCAACTTCAATCCGTACAACATCTTCCAGACCCCGTTCGAGCGCTACAATATCTATGGCGCCGCGCGGTACGAGGTTTCGGACAAGATCGAGGTCTATTCGCGTGGGCTGTTTTCGAAGAACACGGTCAGCACGATCATCGCGCCGTCGGGCACCTTCGGCTCGAGCCTCGCCATTCCGTTCTCGAACCCCTATCTGCCGGCTGCTGCTCGCCAGACCTTCTGCGACAACAACCCGACCTTCACCGCAGCCGGGGTCCAGGTCGCCCAGCTGACCGTTGCGCAGTGTAATGCGGCGGCGACGGCGACCACGACCGCCGATCCGAACTTCCGCTATTTCACGGTGGCGACCAACCGGCGCACCACCGAGGTCGGCTCGCGCTTGTCGGACTTCACGACGACGATCTTCGATTATCGCATCGGCGCGAAGTTCGCGATCACCGACTCGATCAAGCTCGACATCAACGGATCGTACGGCGAATCGGAAAATGTCCAGGCGATCCGCAACTATGTGCTGACGTCGCGTCTCCGCGCTGCGGTGTTTGCGACCAACACGACGACCTGTCTCGCCGGGGCGCCCAATGGCGGCGCCAGCATCACGGCAGGCACCGGGTGCGTCCCCGTCAACCTGTTCGGTCCGGAAGGGTCGATCACGCCGAATCAGGTGCCTTACCTGACCGCCGACAGCACGACGACGAACTTCACGTCGCTGGCGCAGGCGCGGGCGCTGCTGACCGGCGATCTGGGCGTTTCGTCGCCCTTCGCCGACAGCCCGATCGGGTTCGCCGTGGGTGCCGAGTATCGCAAATACACCGCATCGCAGCGGTCGGACACGCTGTCGCAAACCCCTGGTGAACTGGGCGGTGCCGGTGGTGCGGCGCCGAGCTTCACCGGCGGCTACAATGTGAAGGAAGGCTATGGCGAGCTCAACATTCCGGTCGTCACCGACAAGCCGTTTTTCAAGAGCCTGACGGTCGAAGGCGGCATCCGCTATTCGGACTACAAGGTCGATGCGGCGGTTCCGCGCGGCTACAGCACGCTGACCTACAAGGGCGGCGCCACCTGGGAGCCGCTGGGCGGTCTGCGGATCCGCGGCACCTATCAGCGCGCGGTTCGGGCGCCCAATATCGGCGAATTGTTCGCGCCGGTCTCCACGGGCCTGACCAACCTGTCGTTCGACGCCTGCGCTGGCCTGGCACCGACGACGAATGCCAATCTTCGCGCCGTTTGCCTTGCGCAGGGTGCCCCGGCAGCCTCGATCGGCAACATCAACACGCCAACCGCAGCTCAGGCGAACATTACGAGCGGCGGTAACATCAACCTCAACCCGGAAAAGTCGGACTCGTACACGCTCGGTGTGGTGTTCCAGCCAAACTTCGTCCCCGGACTGTCGATCTCGATCGATTACTACAACATCTCGATCAATCAGGCGATTTCGCAGCTGACCGCCGGGGCGGCCTACAACCTGTGCTTTGGCGATCGGGCGGGGGCCGGAATCACGGCGGCCAGCGTCACCAACCCCAACTGCTTGTCGATCCGGCGCAATCCGGCAACGGGCGCACTTGACGGCGATCCGGCGACGACCGGCGGTCTCAGCATCCTGCCGGGGAACGCCGGCAAGGTTCTGACCGACGGCATCGATCTCACCGCCAACTATCGGCGTGACCTTGGATTCGCGAAGTTGAACCTCGCATTCCTGGGTAACTGGACGGCCCGGTCGCGCTTTGCGGCTTCGCCGGTTTCCACCGTCTACAACTGCGTTGGTTTGTACGGTCAGAACTGCGGCTCGCCGGCATCGGCAGGTCCATCGTCGACCCCTGGGTCGCTGCAGCCTGAATTCAGCTGGAATCAGCGCACCACCTTGTCGTTCCAGAGCATCGACGTCTCGCTCAACTGGCGCCATCTCAGCGGGTTCAAGGTCGAGCCCGGCGTGACGACGTTCTCCGGCACGATCGGGAGCGGCGCCCTCGCCGGACAGACGTTCAACTTCGGACGAATTCCGTCCTATGACTATTTCGATCTGGCGACCCGCTTCGCCGTCGGCGATCACCTCGACCTGACCTTCACGGTCAGCAATCTGTTCGATCGGAAGCCACCGGTCGTCGGTGGCACGGTTGGGTCGACGTCGTTCAACAGCGGCAACACCTACCCATCGACCTATGATGCGCTGGGACGCCGGGTCGCGGCGACAGCCACCGTCAAGTTCTGACGGACGGCCATCGAGCGAATATCAGGGGCGGGCCGCAAGGCTCGCCCCTTTTTTTGTGTTTTTAGAACTGTTTGTGATCAAACCGCCTCACCCCTGCCTTTCAGGGGCTAAGGGGTCCTGCCGTGCGATTGCAAAACGCTCCAGGTCGAACGGAAAGGGCGCGCGGGCGCTGAATGCTGCGCCTAGCGCGTCGCGCCGAACCGGTCGATCCAGGGCGCGAGGATCGGCAGCACCGGGGCAAGTTGATCGGCATAACGCTGCCATTGCCCGCCGCCGTTATACAGGCCCTTGCGGACCTGCGTTTCGCTCGCCGTCTGGACGCCGCGTTTTTTGGCAGTGGTGGCAAAGGTCGTAAAATCGTCGGTCCAGGCGAGGCCGATGAAATCGGCCAAGGCGCGCACCGTCGGCTCGAAATCGAGCACCAGCCGATCGTAGAAAACCTCGTGGAAAGCGATTGGCAGCGTGTCGCACGCGACATCGATCAGTCGCATCAGGGCATCGTAATGGCGTGCGGCCTCTTCCAGGTCGCTAAACGCCCAGGCCGCCGCACCCGGCATGAAATTGACGCGAAAACAGCTCAACAGCACGTCGCGCGGGTCGCGCCGCATGATCACGAAGCGCGCTGTCGGAAACAGCCTGGAGAGGATCGGGAGCTTGATCCCGTTGAAGGGGTTCATATCGACCAAAACCTTGCCCTCGACTGCCCCCCCCAGCGTCGCGACGCGCGCCCAATAGGCGGTCCGCAGGCGATCGAGCAGCGCGGGATCGAGGGCGTCGAGCGGCGGCATGATGCCCTCGTTGGTCAATAGCGCGGCATCGATGTCGGCCAGCGTATCACGCTCCTCCAGCGCAACGACATTGCCGGCGCTTGCCAGCACATTCTCGATCAACGTCGTTCCCGAACGTGGATAACCGAGCAGGAAAACATGCGTCGCCGCCGCGCCGGGGACCGGCCCGGCGGGAGGCGGAAGATGATCGACCCGACCCGTCGCAACAACTTGCCCCCGGATCGTCTCGATGAAGCTGCGGTGCGACGGCCGGTCCGATGTCGGCTCGAGGACGGCCCGATATGCGTCGCGGAAATTGGCCTGCGCCGCCTGGTAGCAAGCGAAGGCGTCGACCGGCCGGTTCGATCGGTCGAGGGCATCGCCCAGCAATGTCAGCGTGCGCGTGCGATCGTCTGGCGCGAGCGGGGTCTCGAGCAGCGGGCGGAGCAGCGCCTCGGCGCGTACGCCATCGCGTGCCTCCACCGCCAGCACCGCCAGCGCGAACACCGCCGATGGCTCGTTCGGGTGGAGCGCAAGCGCTCGCCGGGCATAATCCTGGGCGACCGTCGCCTCGCCCCGCCGGGCCGCAGCATCGCTCAGTTTGCCGAGTGCCGGAGAGAGGGTGGGATCCAGCGCGATCGCCTGCTCATAGCTTGCGGTGGCGGCCGCAGCGGCGCGCTGCGCATCGAGGACGTAGCCGCGCTCGAGCCAGGCCGCTGCGTGGCGCGGTTCTGCAGCGACGACGCCGTCGAGCACCGCCAGCGCCTCGTCCAGAAATCCCTGCTTGCGGAGAACCGCGCCGATCGAGCCGAGAATCGTCACGTCTCCCGGGCTGAGTTTGAGCGCACGCTGAAGCAAGCTATGCGCGCTGCCAAAGTCGCCCGCTTCTTCCTTACGCCACGCCGCGAGGTTGAGAATCAGGGGACTGACCTGGCCCGCCGCCAGCGCCCGCTCCGCGAGCATTGCCGCGCCCGCGACGTCCCCGGCCGCGAGCAGCCGTTCGATCTTCGCCGCAGGCGGACGGGGGAAGCCCCCCGGGCGGCGACGCTTGACAAGTTTGGTCGACATGGTTCAGCCTTTACCCCTATCAGCAATTCCATCCACTGCCATATCCTGGTCCGTCATGAGGGCATCGCTATGATCCTGTTCCTGTTGGCGCTCGTCGCAAATGATCCGCCACCTGTCCCTAACCCCGCGCCCAAGAAGGTCTCGGCAACCTCGCCCGACAAGATCGTCTGCCGCCAGTTTCCCGTGACCGGATCGCTGGTGCAAACGTACAAGACCTGCAAGACGGTGCGCGAGTGGGACATGGAGCGCGAGGCGGTGCGCGCCTCCAACCGCAGCCCGGCAAGTTGCGGCGGGCTGGCAGAGGGCGGCGGGTGCTAGGCCTCTAGTCGATCAACGGCGCGGGCGCGGTTGTCGCCACCCCGGTCGCCGCTGCAACCGCTTCCGCCCAGACGGCGACCTTCTCGATTTCGTCGGCATGCAGCGTATCACCGCGCCGGAGTTCTGCGGCCCGATCGCGCGAATCGAACGCCGCGCCCGATTTGGAATGCGTTCGAAACGCTGGCCCGGCGGCGATCTCCGCAATCGCGACTGGATCGAGCGGTCGCCGCGTGAACGAGGCGAACGCTGCGAGCGCGGCTGGCGGATCGGCCATCAGCGTCGCACTGTCGAGCGTCCGCACGCGCGAGGCGCCGAATTGATCGACCAGCCGGGCGAATAATTGCTGATGGGCCAGCCAGCCGACCGCTGCGACCTGCAGATCGGTCTGGCCCAGATAGTCGCGCGGACCAAAGCCCAGGTCGACCAGCCTGTCGTCGATCATGCCGGTCAGCAGCGTTCTTACCCATAGTCGCCCGTCGAGACCCTTGCGCGCGATCGAGCCGAGATAGGTCCGCAGCGGCGCATAAAGAAGCAGCGCGCAGGCATCATCCCGCAGCGTCAACATTGCCGGGGCCAGCGCATTCGCTGCCGTCGATGGCTTGACGCAGACCATCTCGCCCGAACCGAATGGTCGTGCAAGAAGGGTAAGCACATCGTCCATCACCTGCGCCATATCGGGCCCTTGACCACCGCGTCGCCGCCAGCCGATCATATCGTTCAGGATCACGGGTTCCTTCAGTCCCATCGCCCAACCCGGGCGATCGAATGCCCGCGCCAGCAACGTCGAACAGCAAAATGCCGAATGGAACACGAAGTGAAGCGGAGCCGTCGGTGGCGCCGCCGCGATCGCATCGCTGCGTCTGACCACCAGCGGGGCAAGTCCCGCCGGCAGATATTCGTCGGTCAGGAAAGTCGCCCGGCGATGCTCCCCGCGCGGGACCGGGAGCAGATGCACCGCGTCATGGCCCGGATCGTAGCGATGGGCGAGCCAGACCGCATCGCGCGCGGCATCCTCGATCAAGGTTGGCCGACCTGACTGGCCGCCCGACAAACTCGCCAGCATCATCGCGTCTGTATGTGCACTGCCGTTCCGATTGTCTAGTCGGCAGGCTGGCGATATGCAGCATGGATGGCGGCTCCCTCCCTCCAACAGATGCTCGACGACGCGATCCACGCGCGTCGCGCCGGCCGTACCGACGTGGCGATGGCGTTGTTTCAGCGCGTGCTCGCAAGCGGGGGCGATCACCCGGTAGCGCTGAACGCGCTCGGCATGCATGCGCTTGCCCAGCGCAGGGCAGAGGATGCGGCCGTTCTGTTCCAGCGGGCGATCGCCGCTGATCCGATCGCGCCCGATCTGTGGATGAACCTGGCCAAGGCACGACGCGAGGCGGGGGACGACGCGGGGGAGGAGGCCGCGCTCAACGGCGCGCTGGCGATCGATCAGCGTCATTTCATGGCACTGGTGCGAATGGCCGAACTGCTCGAACGGCGCGGCGACGAAGCGGGCGCGGCCGGGCGCTGGAGCAACGTGCTGGCGATGGCGCCGGCGATCGAAGATCGCAGCCCGGCGCTCGAGTCGATGTTCGATCATGCACAGCGCTATGTGATTGGACAGCGGGACCGCTTCGCCGCAGCGGTCGATCGCGGTCTGGCCGACGCACGCGCTGCGGTCGGACCGGCAGACCGCCGCCGTGTCGATGCCTGTATCGATCATGCTCTAGGGCGGCGAGCGATCTACGCCAACGCTTGCGCCGGCATGCACTTCCCGTTCCTACCGGCCGAGGAATTCTTCGCCCGCGAGCAATTTCCTTGGTTCGCCGAGATCGAGGCGAAAACCGCGCTCATCAGAACCGAGCTCGAGTCGATCCTGACCGAGGATGCGGGCGCGCTCCACCCCTATGTCGCGATGCCCCCGGGCACGCCGCAGAACAAATGGTCGAGGCTCGACCATTCGCTGGAGTGGGGCGCGATGCATTTGTGGAAGGACGGACGGCGCGACGAGGCGGCTTGCGCCCGCGCGCCGCTGACGGCAGCTGCGGTCGAGGCACTCCCCTTGTCGGACCTGCCGGGCCGGACCCCGACGATATTCTTCTCGATTTTGCAGCCTGGCGCGCATCTGCCCGCGCACACCGGCGTGAGCAATGTGCGCACGATCATCCATCTGCCGTTGATCGTCCCGCCAGGCTGCAGTTTCCGCGTCGGCGGCGAGACGCGGGACTGGCGCGTCGGCGAGGCTTGGGCCTTCGACGACACCATCGAGCATGAGGCCTGGAACCGATCCGGCCAGATACGCGCGATCCTGATCTTCGACGTGTGGAATCCCTACATCACGCCAACCGAGCGCGATCTGCTGCGCCGCTTCTACGCCGTCGCCGCCGACAGCGAAGGCGCGCCTGCCACCGCGCTCAGCATCAGCGAATGAGCGCCGCGTCGATCAGGGCGGCATCGGGGGCGCCGCCGGGGGCATGGCGCGCCACCCAGGCCCGTGCAACGTCGAGTTCGGGGGCGATCGCCTCGGCCACCTCGGCGGCGCGCGCGATCCGCGCGGCGTTGTCGAAGGCCACGCTGGGGTTCTTGGAATAGGTCGAGAAGAGCGGGCCGGCCACGACCGCCGCCAGGGCGCTTCCGTCGATCGGTACGCCAAGATGCTCGGCGGCGGCCTTGAGCACCGGCACCGGATCGTCGAACAACCGTTCGGCATCAAGCGTGCGGGCATTCTTCATGACCGCAAGGGTATCGGTGAAGGCGTTCACCTGTGCGAGCCACAAGGCAGCGCCACGCTCGGCATCGCTCAACGCTGACCAGTCACCGACATAGGGCGCGAGCTGCGTGGTCACGTTCCGTAGCCAGGTGCGGTGATTGTCGTGGCGCAGGATCGCGAGCAGATAGGCACGGAGCGGCAAATAGAGCAGAACCGCTCGCGCCCCGGGGTCCGCCGCCGCGAGTTGCGGCAACAGGAAATTGACCGGGACGTTGGCCTTGACCAAGGTTGGCGCGTCGGCGCGATAGCTTTTGCCGAGCATCGCGAGCACGAGCGGCAGCCGCGCGGGGGTGCGCTGGATCGCGGTCTGCCGCAGCGACAGCGGCTCGCGCAGCACCAGGCTCGCCGCCGGATCGTCGAGCGCGCGGGCGAGCAGGGTCGATCCACAATGGGCCATATGGAAAATCCACGACAGCGGTCGCGCAACCGGGGTGCGCGCGGCGAGGCTCGCGACCGGCACAGCCATTTTTTGGTCTGCGGCGGGGGAAATCCGATGGTCGAGAAAGATCGATCGGTGATATGCCGCGCGGTCCATCGGCACGAACACCGCTTGCCCCTCCTCGAACGATTGGAGGTAATGGTCCGGGGAGGAGAAGAGTTCGTCGAAGGTCAAAGGCACGGCCCGCCTATAGCCGAAGCGGAGGTTAGCCGCTATCCCTGCCGGGCCATGCCCGATATCCACCTGCCTGCACTGTATCAGCCGCACGTATTGATCGAGGCAACGGGCGAACGATCGATCCTGGAGCTCGACAAGGCGCAGATCATCGCGCTTTACAAAAGCCACGGCGCCCTGCTGTTCAGCGGGTTCGGCGTCGACGTCGCGCAGTTCGGGACCTTCGCCAAGCAGTTTTGCGCGACCTCGGTCGTCAACGAGAGCCCCGGTCGCGAGCCGGTCGATGCCGCCGCCAATGTGTTCACGGTCGACGCGGGAAAGGGCGCGTTTGCCCTTCATCCCGAGCTGTCGCGCGAACCGTGGAAGCCCGATGTCGCCTTTTTCGGGTGCCAGATCGCGCCCCGAGCGGGCGGGCGAACCACGATTTGCGACGGAGTCGCTCTGGCGCGCGAACTACCGGAACCGGTCCGTCGGGCGCTCGAGCCACGACGCTTGCTCTACATCAAGCCCGTCTGGCCGGCGCTGCTCGACTATTGGCTCGGCACGACCGAGCCGAGCGATGCACAGCTCGCCGCCCCCCCGCCGGGCTGCCCTTATTTTTTTCGGCGTTATCCCGATACGGGCATTCTGCGCGTCTTCACCCGGCCTGCCCTGCACAAGCCGATGTTCATCGATGAGCTCGCCTTCGGCAATTTCCTGTTGTTCGCGCGCTTCAACCATGGCCGTTCCGATCATCCCGTCCTCGACGACGGGCAGGCGGTGCCGGAGGCGTGGTTGCAGGCGATCAAGGCCACAGGCGATCGGCTGACCGCGGAAATCGAGTGGAATGCCGGCGATCTGCTGATGCTCGACAATACGCGCTTCCTGCATGGTCGAACCGCCATCGTCGATACCGCCGAACGCGTCATCCTGACCTATTTCGGCTATCTGGACTTCGCAATTCCAAGCCCGGAAGAACCCGAAAATGCGATCTGGCGGCGGGAGAATTTCGAGCCGCCACTCCGGCCCGATCACCCCCGGCTCCATCAGGGCAACAGTCCCCCGGCCGTCTGAGGCCATGCCCGCCGACGCGGCATCGTTCAAAGCATCAGGCGATTGACGATAAGATCGGCGGCCTCCTCGGCCGTCATCACCGTCGTATCGATGCGGATATCGGGCGCCTCGGGCGGCTCATAGGGCGAATCGATGCCGGTGAAGTTGGCGAGCTGGCCGGCGCGTGCCTTCGCATACAACCCCTTCACGTCGCGCGCCTCGGCGGTCGCAAGGGGCGTGTCGATGTGAATTTCGACGAACGATCCCGGCGGCAGCATGTCGCGCACCATTGCTCGCTCGGCGCGAAACGGCGAGATGAAGGCCGCGATGACGATGAGACCGGCATCGATCATCAGCCGCGATACCTCGCCGACGCGCCGGATATTCTCGACGCGGTCAGCCGCGGTGAAGCCCAGATCACGGTTCAGGCCCTGGCGGACGTTGTCGCCGTCGAGCAGGAAGGTATGGCGGTGCATTCGATGCAGCCGCGCCTCGACCAGATTGGCAATCGTCGACTTGCCCGCGCCCGACAGGCCGGTGAACCACAATAATTTCGGCGCTTGTTGCTTGAGCGCCGCACGCGCAGCCGGATCGACGTCGCTCAACTGCGGATGGACGTTGTCCGCGCGCCGCAGTGCAAAACTGACCATGCCGGCAGCAACCGTCGCGTTGGTCAGTTTATCGATCAGGATGAACCCGCCGAGCGCGCGGTCGTCGGCATAGGGTTCGAAAACGAGCGGCCGGTCAGTCGCGATCGTGGTGACGCCGATCGCATTCAGGTCGAGTGTCCGCGTCGCCAGATGTGCCAGCGTGTCGACGTCGACCATGAATTTGGGCGCGCGCACCCGCGCCGTCACGGTCTGTGTTGCCAGCTTCAGCCAATAGCCGCGCCCCGGCAGCAGCGGCTGTTCATCCATCCACACCAGCGTTGCCTCAAACTGGTCGGTCGTCGCCGGCGGCTCGGCGGCGGCGGCAATCACGTCCCCCCGCGCGCAATCGACCGGGTCGGTGAGCGTCAGCGTCACCGATTTCCCGGCGACGGCGCGGTCGAGATCGCCTTCCCCCGTCACGATCCGCGCGACCGTCGTCGCCCGGCCCGACGGCATCACGCACACCACCGTGCCAGGCGAAACCACGCCGCTGGTGATCTGGCCGGCAAAGCCGCGAAACTCGGGATCGGGTCGATTGACCCATTGCACCGGCATGCGAAACGGCCTGGCCTGGCGCGCGGCACCGTCGACGGGCAAGGCTTCGAGATGTTCGATCAATGTCGGCCCGCCATACCACGCCATGTTGGGCGAGGGCGCGAACACATTGTCGCCGGCAAATCCCGAAAGCGGGATCGCCACGACGTCGCCGACCCCGGCGGCGCGCGCGAAGTCGCCATAGGCGGCGGCGATGGCCGCGAAGACATCGGCGTCATAGCCCACCAGATCCATCTTGTTGACGGCAAGAACAAAGCGACGGATGCCGACGAGATGGGCGAGGATCGTGTGCCGCCGGGTCTGCGTCAGCACCCCTTTGCGGGCATCGACAAGGATGACGGCGGCATCGGCAGTCGAGGCGCCGGTGATCATGTTGCGCGTATATTGTTCATGCCCCGGCGTGTCGGCGACGATGAACTTCCGTCGCGCCGTCGCGAAGAAGCGGTAGGCGACGTCGATTGTGATGCCCTGCTGGCGTTCGGCGGCGAGCCCATCGACGAGCAGCGCGAAATCGAGCGCGTCGCCTTGCGTGCCGACCCGCGCCGAATCCGCCGCGAGGGCCGCCAGCTGATCGTCGGGCAGCAATTTCGAATCGTAAAGCAGCCGCCCGATCAGCGTCGATTTGCCATCGTCGACGCTGCCGCAAGTGATGAACCGCAGCAGCGTCTTGTGCTGAGACCGCTCGACGCGGTCGATCGACTCGGCAGGATCGGTCATCAGAAATAACCTTCCTGCTTCTTGCGCTCCATGCTCGCATCGCCCTCGCGGTCGATCGTGCGGCCGTGGCGTTCGGACGTCATGCTCGCCAGCGTCTCGGCAATCACCGCCGACACCGTGGTTGCGCGGCTCTCGACCGCCGCGCTGAGCGGAAAGCAACCGAGCGTGCGAAACCGCACCCAGCGTTCTTCGATAGCGGGCGCGACCCCGAGCACGCCTGCGATCCGCGCGGGATCATCGGCGACGAACAGCTGGCCATCGCGCGTGTAGCAGGGGCGCGGGGCGGCGAAATACAGCGACGCCAGCGCGATGCGCTTGGCGGCGATATATTGCCAGACGTCGAGCTCGGTCCAGTTCGACAGCGGAAAGACGCGCAGGCTTTCGCGCTTGCCGTGCCGCATGTTGAACAGCGACCACAGTTCCGGGCGCTGGCGTTTGGGATCCCAGCGGTGCGCGGCGGTCCGGAACGAGATGATGCGCTCCTTGGCCCGGCTCTTTTCCTCGTCGCGGCGGGCGCCGCCGAACGCGGCGTCGAAGCCATGCGCGTCGAGCGCCTGTTTAAGCCCTTCGGTCTTCCAGAGATCGGTGTGCAGCGCACCATGGTCGAAGGGGTTGATGCCGCGGGCGCGGGCCTCGGGGTTTTGATGCACGACCAGACGCATTCCGCTTGCGCGCGCCGCCTCGTCGCGATGCCGGTACATCTCGGCAAACTTCCACGTCGTATCGACATGCAGCAAGGGAAAGGGCGGCGGGGCCGGATGGAACGCGAGCCGGGCGAGGTGCAGCAACACTGCCGAATCCTTGCCCGCCGAATAGAGTAGCACGGGTCGTTCGCACTCGGCCACGACCTCGCGGAAAATGTGGATAGCCTCGGCCTCGAGCTGGTCAAGGTGGGTCAACGGGTCAATCGCACTCATCACGCCAGTCTCTGCAACGGGTCGTCGGCTGTTGTCGCGCAAAAACGGCGTGGCTGCGGCAAATCGGTGCCGCGCTAGCCGACCGGCATCGGCCCGGCGAGCAGCAGCGGGTCGATCCGGCTGTCGCGCCATTTCAGGCTCCAGTGGAGATGCGGCCCCGTCGCGCGCCCGGTCATCCCGACGGCGCCGATCCGCTGGCCGCGCTGGACGTGGTCGCCGACCTTCACGTCGATCCGCGACAGATGCAGAAAGGCGCTGTTGAGCCCCATGCCGTGATCGATCATCAGCAGATTGCCTTCGAGGAGGAAGGGATGATCGGCGGCGAGGATGACGACGCCGTCGGCGGGCGCGATCACCGGCGTGCCCGCCGGCTGGGCGATATCGGTGCCCGAATGATAGGCGCCCGCCTCGCCGTTCTTGTAGATTCGCTGCGAGCCGAACATCCCCGACAGCCGCCCGATCGCCGGCCACAGAAAATTCTGACGCCAGCCGTCGGACACGGCATTGATCCGGCGCGCGGCGTTGATCGCCTCGATCTCGGCGGGGCGCAGCCGGTTGAACTCCTCGCTCGGCTGGGCGAAGCGCGGCAGGCTCGCGAGCCGCTCGATGTTCCACGCGCGCCGGGCGACGCTGAGCGTGTCGGTGACGGTCTGGCCGTTGCCGAGCGTCGCGACCAGCGTCGCGCTCGCCGGCGCGTCACGATCGAAGGCGATCAGGAAGCGGCCGTCGGGGGCGACCGGGATCGACACGCCGTCAAAGCTCAGCAGGCTCGTGCCGGCGGGGGCCGTGCCGATCACGGTGCCGCCCTGCACCATCGGCCCGCTATAGGCGAAGCCGGTCTGGATGAGCGACTGGCGCGGCGGCGCGAGACGGCTCTGGCCGGCAGGCCGGCCGGCGTCGGGTGTCCTTGCCGCGCCCGCCGGCACGGCGGCCGATGGCGGCGGCGGGGCGGCCGGCGCGATGCAACTGCCCTGCACGATCATCACGATCGGCCCGGCGATCCAGCGCCGCCCGCGAAACAGCCCCCCCGAACGTGCCATTCAGCGAACCATCGCCGCCATCGCGACGACCGCCCCGGCATAGGCTTCCTGGCGGCCGACGCTCCAGTAGCGAAGCGCATCGAGCGCGATCCGTTCGCCGGTTACCGCGCAGACCACATGATCGCCCGGTGTCAGCACGCGAAAACCGTTGGCCATGAAATGGAGCCGGGCGGCTCGATCGGTATTGGACATCAACATAGCGGCACTTTCCTGGTTCGCCCGCCCCGGTCGATCGCCGCGCCGCCTGCTAGAGTAGGCTCGGCTGATCGGGCTTGGCCTTGTCATAGGCCCTGGGGGCGCCGCGCTCAACCCGCGCCTCGACCGCGCCGTCACCGAAGTGCAGCGTCAGCGTCAGGGCAGCGCGAGCGGCGGCGGCGGTGGTGACGACACTGCCGTCGCGCGCCGAGACGCGGACATAGCCGCGGTTGAGCAGGGCATCGGGGTTGACCGCATCGAGCAGCTGGCCGGTCCACGCCAGCCGGTCGCGCGCCGTCGCCAATTGGCGTTCGAGCATCGTCGGCCGCAGCACCGCCCCTGCCCGATCGAGCTGGCCGCGCGCGCGGACGATGCGCGCCTCGAGCGCGCGATCGAGCCGCGCGGCGAGATCGTCGGCCCGCTGGCGCTGGCCCGCGAGCAACGCCTCGCGCCTCGGCAGCAACCGCGCGAGCGCGGTCAGCTGCTCGCGCCCACGCTCGACATAGCGCCGCGCGGTGCGTTCGGCGCGCAGCCCGAAACCCTCGACCGTCGCGATCAGATCGGCGCGCACCGGCACCGCCATCTCGGCGGCGGCCGTGGGCGTCGGCGCGCGGATATCGGCGGCGAAATCGGCAAGGCTGGTATCGGTCTCGTGACCGACCGCCGAGATGAT
Source organism: Sphingomonas sp. 28-66-16 (assembly GCA_002281485.1). Classification (GTDB taxonomy): domain Bacteria; phylum Pseudomonadota; class Alphaproteobacteria; order Sphingomonadales; family Sphingomonadaceae; genus Sphingomonas. The sequence continues at coordinate 65,505 of NCGF01000005.1, read as the reverse complement.
CGGGATCGAGCAGCCGGCGATCGCGCGTACCACGACTTCCTCGTTGAAGGCCCAGAGATCCTCGATCGAGCCGCCGCCGCGCGCGACGATGACGAGATCGGGACGCGGCACCGGGCCGCCCGGCGCGATCGCGTCGAAACCGCGCACCGCGGCGGCGATCTGCGCGGCCGCACCGCTGCCCTGCACGGCGACCGGCCAGACCAGCACATGGCTGGGAAAACGATCGGCCAGCCGATGGAGAATGTCGCGGATCACCGCCCCGGTCGGCGAGGTGACCACCCCGATCGTCGTCGGCAGATAGGGCAGCCGCCGCTTGCGCGCGCGATCGAACAGCCCTTCGCCGGCAAGCTGCGCCTTGAGCTTTTCGAACAGCGCCATCAGCGCGCCTTCGCCGGCCAGCTCCATCCGCTCGATCACGAGCTGATATTTCGAGCGCCCCGGGTAGGTGGTGAGCTTGCCGGTGGCGATCACCTCGATCCCGTCCTGCGGGGCGAAGGCGAGCGCGGCGGCCGCGCCCTTCCAGATCACCGCGTCGACGACGGCGGAATCGTCCTTCAGGCAGAGATAGGCGTGGCCCGAGACCGCGCGCTTGTAGCCCGAAATCTCGCCCCGCAGTCGGACATGGCCGAACGCCCCCTCGACATAGCGCTTGAGCTTGGCCGAAAGTTCGCCGACGCTCATCGCGGCGGCGTTGTCCCCCAGGATCGTCTCGGCTACCAGCCGGGCGCCTTGGGGTTCGGAGAAAATATCTGACATGAACGTCCTGCTGATCGGATCGGGCGGCCGCGAACATGCGCTGGCCTGGAAGCTCGCGCAATCGCCGGGGCTGTCGACGCTCTATGCCGCACCGGGCAATCCGGGCATAGCCCGCCACGCCGAAATTGCCGCGATCGACGTCGACGATCACCCGGCGGTGATCGAATTTTGCCACAGTCACGCCGTCCAGCTGGTCGTGATCGGCCCCGAGGCGCCGCTCGTCGCGGGGCTGGGCGATGCGCTGCGGGCAGGGGGCGTCGCCGTGTTCGGTCCGAACCGTGCCGCCGCGCGGCTCGAGGGATCGAAGGGCTTCACCAAGGATTTGTGCGCGCAGATCGGCATCCCGACCGCCGGCTATCGACGCGTGGCCTCGCTCGCCGCGGCGCGCGCGGCACTCGGCGATTTCGGCGTGCCAGTGGTCATCAAGGCCGATGGCCTCGCCGCCGGCAAGGGCGTGACGATCGCCGTGACGCCGGCCGAGGCCGAGGCGGCACTGGCGGCGCTGTTCGCCGACCCCGGCGGCGAAGCGGTGATCGAGGAATTCCTGACCGGCGAGGAAGCCAGCCTGTTCGTGCTGACCGACGGCACGACGATCATGCCGTTCGGCTCAGCGCAGGACCACAAGCGCGTCGGCGCCGGCGATACCGGCCCCAACACCGGCGGCATGGGCGCCTACAGCCCCGCCGCCGTGCTCACCCCGGCGCTCGAAGCGCGCGCGCTCGACGCGATCATCCGCCCCACCGTTGCGGCGATGGCGGCGGCGGGGATGCCGTTTTCGGGCGTGCTCTATGCCGGGCTGATGCTGACCGCCGAGGGACCCAAGCTGATCGAATATAATGCCCGTTTCGGCGATCCCGAATGCGAGGTGCTGATGCTGCGGCTCGAGAGCGACCTGCTCGCGCTGATGCTTGCCACGGCCGAGGGCCGGCTCGCCGCCTGCCCGCCGCCGCGCTTTGCCGAGGCCGTCGCGTTGACCGTCGTGATGGCAGCGGCGGGCTATCCCGGTGCGCCCGAAACCGGCGGCACGATCGACGGGATCGACGCCGCCGAGCGCGAGGGGGCGAAGGTCTTCCACGCCGGCACGCGCCGCGATGCGACAGCGTTGCGCGCGTCGGGCGGGCGCGTGCTCGCCGTCACCGCTGCAGGCGCGAGCGTCGCCGCCGCCCAGGCGGCCGCCTATCACGCGATCGACCTGATCGATTTTCCGAGCGGCTTCTGCCGGCGCGATATCGGCTGGCGCGAGATTGCCCGCGCGCGTGACGGGGAGGCGCGCTGATCGCCGCGTCGCTTGGCGTCTCCGCGCGCCGTCGCTATGCGACGGGCGGGCGGGTCGTTAGGAGTGGATCGCATGGATGCAGGATTACAGACCGCGGCCAAGGCACCGCTGACGACGACGATGCTGATCCTGATCGCGATTGGCGCGCTGTGCGCGATCGCGATCATCGTCTGGGGCACCTATTTGCGGCGGCGAAGCGCAGCCGAACTCGCCGAGAGCGAGGCCCACGCCGCGCTGGCCGAACAGGCGATGCGGGAGGAAGCGGCCGAGCAGGCGGCTGAGCCCCCACAGGCGCCGACGGACGCGACCGAGCACGCGGACGACGCGATCGGCGCCACCCCGCCGCCATCGGCCATCCCGGATGCGCCGCCGACCAGTGATCCGGCCACGCCGGCGTCGCCCGCCGCAGATCCGCTCCAGGCGCTGACCCGGCTCAAGGGGCTCGGGCCGAAGGTTGCCGCTCAGCTGGAATCGCTCGGGATCACAAGGATCGATCAGCTCGCCGCGCTCAGCACCGGCGAGGCCGAGGCGCTCGACGCCCGGCTCGGCGCCTTTGCCGGGCGAATCGGGCGGGACCGCTGGTGCGAACAGGCGCAATTGCTGGCAGCGGGCGACATCGCCGGATTCGAGGCGCGCTTCGGCAAACTCGGGGGTTAGTCGCGCGCGCGCGCCGCGCTGACCAGCAGCTTGTCGATCCGGCGACCATCGAGATCGACGACTTCGAATCGCCAGCCCTGCTCGACGAAGCTCTCGCCCTCGCCGGGCAGATGACGAAACACCGACAGCGCGAGCCCGGCGACGGTCGCATAGTCGCGATCCTCGGGGAGATCGATGCCGAGCCGTTCGGCAAGCCCGTCGACCGCCATCTGCCCCGCGACGAGCAGCGATCCGTCGGCGCGCTCGACGACCGAGGGCGCATCGTCGGGATTGGCATCGGAGGCAAATTCACCGGCGATCGCCGCGAGCAGATCGGCCGGGGTCACGATCCCCTCGAAATGGCCATATTCGTCGTGAATCAGCGCCATCGGCACCTCGGCCTGGCGCAGCGCATCGAGCGCGTCCATCGCATCGATCTGATCGAGCACGACCGGCGCCTGACGCATCAGCGCGCGCAGATCGAGCGGCGCGCCTTTGAACAGCGCGATCGCGATATCGCGCGCCTGGACGACCCCGATCACCGTGTCGACCGATCCCTCGGCGACGGGCAGCCGGCTGTGCGACGACTCCATCAGCGCGGCGCGGATGCCGGCATCGTCGAGCGTGACGTCGATCCACTCGATATCGGTCCGCGGCGTCATCACCTCGCGCACCGGCCGATCGGCGAGCCGCACCACGCCCGAGATGATCGAGCGTTCATGCTCCTCGATCACCCCCGATTTGCTCGCTTCGGCAACGATCAGATGCAGTTCCTCGGCAGTGACGTGATCGTCCGATTCGCGCTTGAGGCGCATCAGCCAGAACAGCGCTGCGCTGGTCGAATCGAGCAGCCAGACGACCGGGGCGGTGACCCGCGCGAGCGCCTGCATCGGGATCGCGATCGCCGCCGCGATCGGCTCGGGCGAGCGCAGCGCGATCTGCTTGGGGACGAGCTCGCCGATCACCAGCGAGGCAAAAGTGGTGATGCCGATCACCACCGCGAAGCCGACCGCGAGCGCGGTTTCCTGGGCCATGCCCATCCAGGCGAGCCGCGCGCCGACCGGTGCGCCGAGGCTCGCGCCCGAATAGGCGCCGGCAAGCACGCCGATCAGGGTGATGCCGATCTGGGTGGTCGACAGGAACTTGCCGGGATCGGACGCCAGCAGCAACGCGGCCCGCGCGCCCCGGACATTGGCCCGCGCCATCGCCTCGAGCCGCGCCTTGCGCGACGAGACGATCGCCAGTTCGGACATCGCGAACACGCCGTTGACGAGCACGAGTGCGAAAATGATCGCGACGTCGATCCAGGGAAAGGGGGGGAGCGGTGCCATGGCGCTGTCATGCCCTTTGCCGGGTTTCGGCGCGCGGCACAACAAGGCGATTCGCCGGCAGCGCCCGCCCGCCAGCGTCAGCGCCGAACGGCGAAGAAATCTCGCAGCAGCGCCGCCGCCTCGGCCCCGCCGATGCCGTCGTAGATTTCGGGCCGGTGATGACAGGTCGGCTGGCCGAAAAAGCCCGGCCCGTGCGCGATCGCGCCGCCCTTGGCATCGTCGGCGCCATAATAGAGCCGGGCGATCCGGGCATGGGCGATCGCGCCGGCGCACATCGCGCAGGGCTCGAGCGTCACCCACAGGTCACACCCGTCGAGCCGGTCGCTGCCGATCGCCGCCGCGGCGGCGCGGATCGCCAGCATCTCGGCGTGCGCAGTCGGATCGTGCAACCGTCTCGGTGCGTTGGCGGCGATCGCCAGCACGACATCGCCGCGCATAACCACCGCGCCCACCGGCACCTCGCCCGCCGCCGCTGCCGCGCGGGCGGCGTCGAGCGCCAGGCGCATCGGATCGGGCAGTCGGAACATCGCCGCCGCTTATGCCCGCGAAGCGCCGTGTCTGGCTAGGGCCGGACCGACGCCGGCCGGCCCGCCAGGCGCCACTTATTGCGCGGCCTGACCATTGGCCAGCGTCTCGGGATTGGCGGGTCGATTGAGCCGGACGGTGGGCACGGCGACCGTCTGCTGCTTGGTGCCGACCGTCGGCACCTCGATCGTCTTGTTTTCGACGCCGAACTCGACGGTCGCCATGTCGGCCTTGACCGACGGTGCCTTGCCGCCTTCGAACGCAACCGAAGGGACCGATCCCGGCGAGACGTTCATCGTCATCATCCCGCTCGCGAGCAGACCGACGACGACGAGGGCGGCGAGCCCAACCAAAACCAGAATTGCACGCATCATCTATCTCCCCGAAATCGGAATGGGCTCGATCCTCCGATCAAACCGGCAACGTAACAACGCCGCGAGTGGTGCACCGGTTTCATGACGAATCGTGAATCGGTTGACTGTCCGGGCGGAACTGGCTATCCGCGCCCTCTTTCCGGGCAACCAGAACTCAGGATATTATCACCATGTCGCGCATTTGCGAACTGACCGGCAAGGGCCGGCAGGTGGGCAACAATGTTTCCCACGCCAACAACAAGACCAAGCGGACCTTTCTGCCCAATCTGCAGAACGTGACGCTGATGTCCGATGCGCTCGGCACCAGCGTCAAGCTGCGTGTTTCGACCAATGGCCTGCGCTCGGTCGAGCATGTCGGCGGGCTCGACAACTGGCTCGTCAAGTCGTCCGACGACAAGCTCTCGCTGCGTGCGCGCCGCCTGAAGCGTGACGTCCAGAAAAAGCTCGGCGCCGCTGCCTGACATCAGCGGCGCGGCGCGATCCGCGCCTCGTCGAGCCGGAATTTGAGCAGCTGGGTCTGCTGGAAGATCGACTGATTGTCGTCCGAGACGATCCATAATTTGATCGCGCCCTGTTCGCGGACGGCGGCGATTCCCTCGTAATTGTCGTGCAGCGAAGGCGGCGCGAATCGCGCCAGCTCGATTCCCTTGACGAGCGCGCCGGCACGAATCGCCCGCGGGTCGATCAGCGTGAGTACCACGCGAAAACCGGCAAATACAGTGAACCGTCGATTGAGAATGGCGAGCCGGCCATCGGGCAGCTCGGTGATGTCCGACGGGCTATAGCCCTTGGGCGGCAGATAGCTGAACCGGATACCGCGCCGCGGATGGATCGTCGGATCGCCATCGAAGCGGATCGCCGCGCGTCCCTTGCCCCCCGGCCAGGGTTCGCTCTCGCCGATGACGACGAATCGCCCGTCGCGCAGGCGGACCATCGCCTCGGGGCCGCGATTGCCAGGCCAATCGTGCATGGCCGGCGGCGCGCTGTGCGTCTCGGCGCGTGCAAAGCCCGGCGCATAGCGCCAGATTTCGTTCGAATTCTCGAATCCCACCCAGAGCTGCCGGGTCGCCGGATCGATCGTCATCGATTCGGAATCACGATCGGCCTTGTCCCAGCCGCTGCCCGGCCCCTCGCGCAGCGTCGCGAACCGCCGCTCCTTCAAGCCGCCCGCCTGATCGAGCCGAAAGCCGATCGCCTCGCCGCTGTCGCTGAGCAGCACGAACCGGTCACCATCGACGAGCAGCGACGAGAAGCCGCCGAATTCGGGATCGCCGCTCGCCAGCACATAGCCGCGTTCGAACACCAGCGCGCCTAGTCGCCGCCGCTCGGGTGTGCCCGGGAACAGCGCCACCGGTCTCGCCCGGAACGCGCGGTGGCGATCGAACTGCGCGACGCGCTCGGCGCCCGACCAGCCGGGCACCATCATCAAGACGAGCAGGATCGAGAGGAGGAGGCGCATCGCCGGCTCATAGGCCGGATTGGTGCCGACGGAAGACTCCGATCGCATGAACGGGCGATAACAGTCGCATTCAGCGATCGCTCAACCCGACTCGGCCACAACGGCATCAAGGAAACAGGGGCAAAGCGCCTTTGGGAAGCGTTTCGGGAGACAAGACATGATCAGGAAATTCTCGCTCGCCGGTATTGCCCTCGCCATCAGCGCCACGGCGCTCGTGCCGACGGGCTCCGCCTCGGCCCAGGAATATCGCGGCCCCTATCGCGGTGGCCCGGCCTATGGCCAGACCTATGGCGATCCGTATCAGGGCGGTTATCGCGGCAGCTATGCGCCCGCCTACGACAATCGCTATGCCGGCCAGTATGACGATCGCTACGATCGCCGCGATTATCGCCGGAGCTATCGTCAGGATCGGCGCTGCAACGACGGCACCGGCGGCGCGATCATCGGCGCGATCGCCGGCGGCCTGCTCGGCAATTCGGTCGCCGGGCGTGGCGACCGGGCGGCGGGCACCATCATCGGCGGTCTGGTCGGCGGACTCGCCGGCCATGCGATCGAGCGCGGCGGCGACAATGGCTGCCGGGGCTATCGCCGCTGAACCTTCTCTCGCGTAGCGTATCGAGAGCGAGGGCCGGTTCCGCAAGGAGCCGGCCCTTTGTGCGGCCGCGCCAGTCGGCGGCGCGCGCGTCAATACATATGCTGGCCGCCGTTGATCGACAGCGTCGATCCGGTGATGAACCCCCCGTCCTCGCCGCACAGAAACACCACCCCACGGGCGATCTCGTGCGCCTGGCCGAGCCGGCCGACCGGCACCTTCGCCACGATCTTTTCGAGCACGTCGGCAGGGACCGCCGCAACCATGTCGGTATCGATATAGCCCGGCGCGATCGCGTTCACGGTCACGCCGGCGCGCGCGCCCTCCTGCGCCAGCGCCTTGGTGAAACCGTGAATGCCCGATTTCGCGGCGGCATAATTGACCTGGCCATATTGCCCGGCCTGGCCGTTGATCGAGCCGATATTGACGATACGCCCCCATTTCTGGTCGCGCATCCCCGGGAACACCGCCTTCGCCATGTTGAAGCAGCCGCCGAGATTGGTGTCGATGACCTCTTTCCACGCGGCGTAGCTGAGCTTCATGAGCGTGCCGTCGCGGGTGATGCCGGCATTGTTGACGAGGATGTCGATCGTGCCGAGGTCGGCGGCGACCTGCGCGCAGCCTGCCTGGCAGGCATCGAAATCGGCGACGTCCCATTTATACGCCTTGATGCCGCTCTGCTCGGTAAAGGCGCGCGCGCGCTCGTCATTGCCGGCATAGTTGGCGGCGACGGTGATGCCTGCCTCCTGGAGCGCCAGGCTGATCGCCTCGCCGATACCCCGCGTGCCTCCGGTTACGATCGCGACCCGTGCCATTGCTCTCTCCTGCCTTGTTCTTGGCGCCACGCTAGGCGACCGGCCGCCAGCCTTCAAGCTCGCGCGCAATCAACGCGCGCAGCATCGCGACGCCCGGTTCGCTGTCGTTGAGGCACGGAATATAGGCGAAGTCGGTGCCGCCCGCCTCTTCGAAGGTCTCGCGCCCGCGAATCGCCAGTTCCTCGAGCGTTTCGAGGCAATCGGCCGAAAAGCCCGGCGCGATGATCGCGATTTTCCTGATGCCCTTGCCCGGCAGCGCGCCGAGCATGTCGTCGGTCGCGGGTTCGAGCCAGATCGCCCGCCCGAAGCGCGACTGGAAGGTGACGATCACCTCGCGCCCCAGCGCCTCGCCGAGCAGCCGTCCGGTCTTCTGGCACTGGCAGTGATAGGGATCGCCGAGCATCAGCGTGCGCGCGGGCATCCCATGAAAGCTGACGACGATCGCATCGGGCTTGAAATCTAGCGCGGCGAGCCGGGTCTCGATCGACTGGCGCAGTGCGTCGATATAGGCGGGATCGTCATGATAGGGCGGCAGCGTGCGCAGCGCCGGCTGCCAGCGCATCCGGGTGACCGTTTCGAACGCCTTGTCATTGGCGGTCGCGGTCGTCGCGCCGCAATATTGCGGGTAGAGCGGCGCGAGCAGGATCCGGTCGCAGCCGGCGTCCTTCATCGCCGAGAGCCGATCGGGGATCGACGGTTTGCCGTAGCGCATCGCCCAGTCGACGACGACATCGGCGCCGAACGCCCCCTGCAGCGCGGTCGATTGCGCCTTGGTGATCGTCGCCAGCGGCGAACCATCGGGACCCCAGACCTGCGCATAGGCCTCGGCCGATTTCTTCGGACGGGTATTGAGGATGATGCCGCGCAGGATCGGCTGCCACAACAGCGTCGGAATCTCGACGACGCGGCGGTCGGACAGGAATTCGAGCAGATAGCGCCGCACCGATTTGACATCGGGGCCGTCGGGCGTGCCGAGATTGGTCAGCAGCACGCCGATCTTGCGCGCGCGCACCGGCGGATGATCGGGAGGGAGACTCATCGTGCCGCCCCCGTAAACGGCAAGCGCCGCAAGCGAAAGCCCGCTGCGGCCTGCAAGGCATTGGCGATCGCCGGCGCGACCGGCGGCACCGCCAGTTCGCCGACGCCGCCCGGCGCCTCCTCGCTGCGGATCAGCTCGACCGTGATGTCGGGCGAATCGGCGAGCGTCGGCAAGCCGAGCTGGCCGAGCGTGCCGACGGTGGCGAGATTGCGCGCGAACCCCGTGCTGCCGCCGAGCGCCGCCGCCATCCCGAACAACAGCCCGCTCTCGATCTGTTGGCGGACGATATCGGGGTTGATCTGCCGCCCGCAATCGACCGCCGCGACCAGCCGATCGACGCGCGGCTGCTGGCCGTCGTCGAAATGCGCCTCGGCGAGCACCGCGATATGGCTGCCGCGAAAGCTGTGGCAGGCGATGCCCTGGCCGCTGCCCGGCACCCCGCCCTCCCAGCCGCCGAGCGCGGCGGCGGTCGACAGGCACCGGACGAGGCGCGGCTCACCGGTGATCGCGACGCGAAACGACAGCGGCTCGGTGCCGGCGGCATGGGCAAGCTCGTCGAGAAAACATTCGGTGAAGAACGCGGTGTAGCTATGCGCCCCCGAGCGCCAATGCCCGGTCGGCACGCCGATATCCGCCGGATGATGATCGATCGCGTAATTGGGAAAGCGATAAAAGGGCAGCGCACCGGCCACCGCATAGCCATCGCCAAACCCCTCGGTCGCGAGCGCCGCCGCGATCGCGCGGTCCCCCGCCATCAGCCGGCCGGCGAGTTCGCGCCCGGTGGCGGGCGCCGCAATCTTCGCCAGCCAGCCGAGAATCGACCCGTTGGGGCCCAGCCGCGCCGTCATCCGGGCGGCGGCGGGCGGCCTGAAGCGATCGTGGCGCAGATCCTCGAGCCGCGACCAGACGAGCTGGACCGGCCGCTTGATCTCGCGTGCGATGATGGCTGCCTGTTCCGCGACGAGATGTTCGAGATTGGCCCCGAACGACCCGCCGATCAGCATCGGATGGACCACGACCCGACTCTCGGCAATGCCGAGCGCCGCCGCCGCCGCGCGGCGCGCCAGACCCGGTGCCTGGGTCGGCAGCCAGAGCTGGAGCGTGCCGTCGCGAAACTGGGCAGTCGCGGTCATCGTTTCGATCGGCGCGTGCAGCGCCAGGCCGACCCGATAGTCGGCGGTGACCACCCGCGCGCCCTTGAAGGCCGCCGCGAGATTGCCCCCCGACGCCATCCGCTCGCCACGTCCGTCGAGCGCGGCGGTCAGCGCGGCATCGATGCTCTGGCTGCTGATCAGCGGCCCGCGCGTCTCGAAGCGCGGCTTGAGCGCCTCCAGCGCGTGGTTCGCCGCCCACCAGTTCGTCGCCACCGTCGCAACCCAGCCGGGCTGTTCGATCACGCCGACCACGCCGCGCACCTTCTCGGCCGCCTTGCGGTCGATGCGCAGCAGACGGGTGTCGCCGACCGGACCCTGCCGAATCGCCGCGAACGCCATATCGGGCAGCCGCACGTCACCGGCAAAATTCGCCGAGCCATCGACCTTGGCCGGCACGTCGAGCCGCGGCAGCGACTGGCCGGTCAGCCGACCCGCCTCGTCGCTGCGCAACACGATATCGGTCGGCGCCGTTTCGCCAGCGGCGGCCTCGGCGAGCGCGCCGAAGCGCAGCCGGCGCTTGCCCGCGACGACGAAACCGGCAGCCGTCGAGCAGCCTTGCCAGTCGATCGCCAGGCTCCGCGCCGCCGCCTTGCACAACAGCGTCCGCGCCGTCGCCCCGGCGCGGCGCAGATCGCCCTCGAAATTGCGCACCGAGCTCGATCCGGCGGTCAGCACCAGCGCCGATCGCAGCGCATAGCTTTGCCTGATGTCCGCCGGCAGATGGTCGAACAGGCCTTCGAACAATTCGGTCACGCCGAGCTGATTGGCGTAAAGCGGATTGAGCGGCGCCGGCTCGACCGCGATCGTCCGCCAGTCCGCGCCGAGCTCATCCGCCAGTATCTGGGGCAGGCTGGTATAGACCCCCTGGCCGTGCTCGGCCTGCGGGACCGCGACGGTGACGTGCCCGTCGATCCCGATCTTGAGCCAGGCGCCGAATACCGTTTCGCCCGGATTGGCGGTGAGATTGGGCAGATAACGGCGTGGCCACACCGCCCAGGCGACGACCAGGCCGACCCCGACGCCGCCGCCGATCAGCAATGTGCGCCGATCGATGCCGCCCAATCTATCGCGCCCTGCCATCAGCCCGCTCTATCGCGGGCGATGCGCGCGCGCCAGATCAGGCGCGAGATCGCGCGACAGATCACGCAGGGGCAGATTCGGTCGCGTAGAGCGCGCGGTAGCCGGCGCGAATCGACACCTTGTCGATCTTCTCGGTGCCGAGGCGGGGCAGCGGCGTCGCCGAAATCCAGATCCGCTTGGGCACCTTGAACGCGGCGATCCGCGCGACGAGGAATTCGCACAATGCCTCGGCGTCCATGACCTCGCCCGCGCGGATATAGACGACGGCACCCGGCACTTCGCCATAGCGATCGTCGGGCAGGCCGAACACCGCGGCTTCGGCGACGCTGGCATTCTCGTAGAGCGCCGCCTCGACCTCCTGGCACGAGATATTCTCGCCGCCGCGGATGATGATGTCCTTCTTGCGATCGACGATGAACAGATAGCCGTCTTCGTCGAGATAGCCGATGTCGCCGGTCAGGAAATAGCCATCCTCCGTAAAGGCGGCCTGAGTCGCCTCGGGGCGGTGCCAATATTCCTTGAAGTTGCAGATCGAGCGAATCGCCACCTCGCCGCGTTCGCCCTGCGGCACCGGCTGTTCCATCGAATCGAGGATGGCGAGATCGACCAGTGGCGCCGAGGCGCGCCCGGTCGAATTGGGCTTGGCGAGATAGTTGCTCCGGAAATTGCCGCAGCCGATACCGTTGGTCTCGGTGAGGCCATAGCCGAGCAAGGGCGCCGCCCCGCCCATCTCGTCGTTGAGGCGCTTGACGTGTTCGACCGGGCGCGGCGCGCCCCCGGCGGCGAAGTCGGTGACCGTCGAGAGATCGTATTTGCCGCGATTGGGGTGCGTCATGATTTCGAAGCTCATCAGCGGCACGCCGACGAAATAGCTGATCGCCTCGCGTTCGATCAGCCGCATCGCCTCCTCGGCGTCCCATTTCGGCATCAGCACCAGCTTGCGGCCCATCGCGAAGCTCTGCAGGAACACCGGCACTTCGGCGGTGACGTGGAACAACGGCACGTTGAGCAGCGTCGAAGGCTGGCCCACCGGCGGCTTGCCGTCTTCGGTGCTGATGCCGAGGATCATCACCGCGTTGGCCAGATAGTTGAACACCGCCTGCATCACCGCACGGTGATCGCTCAGCGCGCCTTTCGACTGGCCGGTCGAGCCGCTGGTGAACAGGATCGTGGCATTGTCGTCGCCCGTCAGCATCGGCAGCACGGTGTCGGCCGATCCGCCGCGCGCGACCACGCCGGCCAGCGCTTCGGCGAGCGGCAGGCGATCATCGACTGCGTCGACGAAACAATCGAGCGCGGTCGCCTCGCCGAGCCGCTGGGCGCGTGGCGCGTCGGCGAAGACCAGCCGGCAATCGACATCGCCGATCGCATCGGCGAGTTCGGTGGTCTGCCACCAGCCGTTGAGCAACGTCGCCACCCCGCCGGCCATCGTGATCGCCATATAGAGCGCGATCCAGGCCGGAGAATTGCGCATCGCGATGCCGACGCGATCGCCACGGGCGATGCCATAGCCATCGACCAGCGCCCGCGCCGCGGCCTGCGCGACCGCAAACACCTCGGCAAAGGTCAGGCGCTCGTCGCCCGACACCAGAAAGGTCTTGTCGGCGTGCTCGTTGCAGAAATAGGCGTAATAATAGCTCAGCGCGGGGGGCGCGACCGCGATGGCGGGATAGGAGCGACCGCCCTTGTCGACCGTCGTCAGCGGCATCTGGCCGCCCGCGCCCGTCAACTGGGCCATCGCATCGTCCATCCGACGGTCAAGCAAACTCGGCATTTGTGTCTCTCCCCTTGGTCTTGCGCCTTTGGGCCCTTATGGAAGCTCCGCAGCCTGGGGAAAAGCCTTGATCCTGTCTACCGCACTCGTTCTGTCCGCCGCCGCCGCCGATCAGACCCATCTGCACTTTGCGGATCTCGGGCTGAACCCCACGATCGTGACGATCGGCTGGTTCAACCTCAAATGGTATTCGATCGCCTATATCGCCGGCATCGTCGTCGGCTGGTGGTATCTGCTCAAGCTGATCGCCCAGCCGGGTGCGCCGATGGCGCGGCGCCATGCCGACGATCTCGTCTTCTATGCGACGCTCGGCATCATCCTCGGCGGCCGAATCGGCTATGTGCTTTTCTACGCGCCCGAAATGATCATCCATCCGCTCCAGATCCTGCGTCTCTGGGACGGCGGGATGTCGTTCCACGGCGGGGTGATCGGCACCTCGATCGGCCTCATCCTGTTCTCGCGGCAGCACAAGCTCGATTGGCTGCGCGTGCATGATTATCTCGCCTGCTGCGTGCCGTTCGGGCTGTTCTTCGGCCGGCTCGCCAATTTCGTGAACGGTGAACTATGGGGCAAGCCGGCCGACGTGCCCTGGGCGATCATCTTCCCGCGCACCGGCGATGATGTCGCGCGGCATCCCAGCCAGCTCTACGAGGCCGGGCTCGAGGGCGTCGTGCTGTTCGCGGTGCTCTGGTATTTCTTCTGGCGGACCAAGGCGCGCTACGAACCCGGCCGGCTGACCGGCGTGTTCGTCGCGGGCTATGGCATCGCGCGTTTCATCGTCGAATTCTTCCGCGAGCCCGACGCGCAGTTCAGCGGCACCTTCATCGAGCATAGCGGGCTGCACATGGGCCAGTGGCTGTGCGTGCCGATGATCCTTGGCGGGGCGTGGCTGATAACCACCGCCAGGGGCCGGCGACACCGGGTCGAGCCGATCGCCGGGAGCGAAAGCGTCGCCTGAAATGGCCGAGCCGGCCACCCACCCCGCCACGACCGCCGAACCCGCGCTTGCCGAGCGGCTGGCACGCGCGATCACGCTCGCCGGGCCGGTGTCGATCGCGCACTATATGGCCGCCGCCAACGCCCATTATTATGCCACCCGCGATCCGCTGGCGCGCGATTTCACCACGGCGCCCGAAATCAGCCAGATGTTCGGCGAGCTGATCGGCGCGTGGCTCGCCGATCTGTGGGGCCGCGCCGGCCGGCCGGAGGCGGCCTATGTCGAGCTGGGGCCCGGCCGCGGCACGCTCGCCGCCGATGCCGCGCGCAGCATGGCCCGGGCCGGGCTGGCGCCGGCGATTCATTTCGTCGAAACGAGCCCGACGCTGCGCGCGGCGCAGGCGGCGCGCTTTCTCGACGCGCGCTGGCACGCCGACGTCGCCACCCTCCCCGCCGACCAGCCGCTGCTGATCGTCGCCAACGAATTTTTCGATGCGCTGCCGATCCGCCAGCTCGTGCGGGGCGGCGATGGCTGGCACGAGCGGCTCGTCGCCTGTCAGGATACGCTGTTCCTGCCGATCGCGGGCAAGCCGGTGCCCGACTCTGTCATCCCCGAGCCGCTGCGCGCGGCGCCACCCGGCGCGGTGATCGAGACTTCGCCGGCGGGCGTCGCGATCATGCGCGATCTCGCCGGGCGGCTGGTGCGCCAAGGCGGGGCGATGCTGGCGATCGACTATGGCTATGAAGGGCCGGCGATCGGCGAGACGCTGCAGGCGGTGCGCGCGCACCGTTTCGTCAATCCGTTCGAATCGCCGGGCGAGCACGATCTGACCGCGCATGTCGATTTCGCGACGCTGGCGGCGGCGGCCGCGGTCGCGGGGGCGGTTTCCCATGGCCCGATCGACCAGGGCGTGCTGCTGACCGCCCTCGGCATCGACGCACGCGCCGCCGCGCTGGGACCAAGCGTGCTGCCCGATCGCGACCGGCTGGTCGACGCCGATCAGATGGGCAGCCTGTTCAAGGCGCTCGCCATCACCGCGCCAGGCTGGCCCGCGCCCGCAGGGTTCGCATGATCGCGCGCGCCGCCACCCCCGGCGATGCCGAGGCGCTCGCCGCGCTCGGCCGGGAAAGCTTCAGCGAGACCTTCGCGCATCTCTACGATCCCGCCGATCTCGCGCTGTTTCTCGAAACCCACAGCGTCGATCGCTGGGCCGCGCAGCTCGCCGATCCGGCCTTTGCGGTGCGCGTCGTCGAGGTGGATGGCCGCCTCGTCGCCTTCGTCAAGCTCGGCCCGCCGTCCTTGCCCTTCACCCCGCAGGGCCGGCCGATCGAATTGCGTCAGTTCTATATCCTGAAACCCTGGCAGGGCAGCGGCCTCGCCGCCGCGCTGATGGACTGGGCGCTCGCCGAGGCGCGCGGCCGCGGCGCCGACGAGATGTATCTCTCGGTGTTCGTCGACAACCACCGCGCCCGGCGCTTCTATGCGCGTTACGGGTTCGAATTCGTCCAGACCTATGCCTTCATGGTCGGCAACCATGCTGATGAGGACCATATCTTGCGGCTCGCGCTGTGAGCGACGTCGAGGTAATCCGCGCGGCGATCCTTGGGGGCATTGTCCACGGCTTTCTCGGGCGGCGCGGCGGCGTGTCGGGCGGGGTCCATGCCGGGCTCAACGTCGGCACGGGCTCCGCCGACGATGCCGACGCCGTCGCCGACAACCGCGCGCGCGCCGCCGAGGCCGTGCTGCCGGGTGCGGCGCTCGTCACGGTCTTTCAGGTCCATTCGGCCGAGGTCGTCACCGTCGCCGCGCCGATCGACGTCGACGCGCGCCCCCGCGCCGATGCGATGGTCACCGACCGGCCCGGGCTGCTGCTCGGCATCCTCACCGCGGATTGCGCGCCCGTCCTGTTCGCCGACCCGTCGGCGGGGGTGATCGGCGCAGCGCACGCCGGGTGGAAGGGCGCGATCGGCGGGGTCACCGATTCAACGATCGCGGCGATGGAGGCACTCGGGGCAAGCCGCGACCGCATCGTCGCCGCAATCGGTCCCTGCATCGCCCGCGCGAGCTATGAGGTCGACGACGGCTTCGTCCGCCGGTTCGAGGCCGACGATCCCGCCAACGAACGCTTCTTCACCCCCGGACGGCCCGGCCATCAGCAGTTCGACCTGGAGGCCTATGTCGCGCACCGCGTAGCCGTCGCCGGCGTGGGCCGGGTCGAGATGCTGGGGCTCGACACCTATGCCGACCCGGCGCGCTTCTTCAGCTATCGCCGCGCGACGCACCGGGCGGAGCCCGATTACGGGCGGCAGATTTCGCTGATCGGCTTGGCGCGCGACGGGAACCTATCCCCGATCGACTAGTATCGTTAGAGACTAACGCATCGATCCTCCCGCACAGGACTCACCCATGACCGACGAAACCGAAGTCGAGCTGACCGGCGTCGCGCCGCGCCGCCACCCCAAACCCGAGATCGACAAGGTCGGCGGGCGCAAGCTCAAGCCGTCGACGCTGATGATGGGGCATGGCTATGACCCGACGCTCTCCGAAGGCTCGCTCAAGCCGCCGATCTTCCTCACCTCGACCTTCGTCTTCCCCAATGCCGCTGCCGGCAAGCGCCATTTCGAGGGCGTGACGGGCAAGCGCCCGGGTGGTGCCGACGGTCTCGTTTATTCGCGCTTCAATGGGCCCAACCAGGAAATCCTCGAGGACCGGCTCGGCGTCTGGGAAGATGCCGAGGATGCCCTCACCTTTTCCAGCGGCATGTCGGCGATCGCCACGCTGTTCCTGTCGATGGTCCGCGCGGGCGACACGATCATCCATTCGGGGCCGCTTTATGCCGCGACCGAGACGCTGATCGCGCGCATTCTCGGGCGGTTCGGCGTCCATTTCGTCGACTTTCCCGCCGGCGCGACCCGCGAGGAAATCGACGCGGTGATGGCCAAGGCCAACGGCATGGGTCGCGTCGCGCTGATCTATCTGGAAAGTCCCGCCAACCCGACCAATGCGCTGGTCGATGTCCAGGCGGTCGCCGCCTCGCGTGACGCCCTGTTCGGCGATTCTGAAGACAAGCCGCCGATCGCGATCGACAACACCTTTCTCGGCCCGTTGTGGTTCCAGCCGCTCGAGCACGGCGCCGACATCGTCGTCTATTCGCTGACCAAATATGTCGGCGGCCATTCCGATCTCGTCGCCGGCGCGCTGCTCGGCTCGAAGAAGCACATCGACACGATCCGGCTGATGCGCAACACCATCGGCACGATCACCGACCCCAACACCGCCTGGATGCTGCTGCGCAGCCTCGAAACGCTCGAACTGCGCATGACCCGCGCGGGCGAGAATGCCTTGAAGGTCTGCACTTTCCTGCGCGAGCACGCCAAGGTCGAGCGCGTCGGCTATCTCGGCTTCCTCGCCGACACCCCCGGCGACGAGCGTCAGGCCGACATTTATCAGCGCCACGAGATGGGTGCGGGCAGCACCTTCTCGCTGTTCCTGAAGGGCGGCGAGGCGGAAAGCTTCGCGTTCCTCGACGCGCTGCGCATCGCCAAGCTCGCGGTGTCGCTGGGGGGCACCGAAACGCTCGCCAGCCATCCGGCGGGGATGACGCATCTGTCGGTGCCCGAGGCCCGCAAGAAGGCGCTCGGCATCACCGACAATCTCGTCCGCATCTCGATCGGGGTCGAGGATGCCGACGATCTGGTCGCCGATTTCGACCAGGCGCTGGCGGCGATCTGAGGGGTGGTTGCGTCCACCCGTTACCGGTTCGGTTGAATCCGCGCCTCGGCCAGCTATGCTGGCGGTGTCGAAAAGGACCTGAGAGGCATCGGTAAGCCCTCTCCCTCGCTAGAGGCTCCGTATCGCCGCAAGGCGAACCCGCGACAAGCAACCGGTGCGTTCCGCCGGGGCTTGTTGCGCGTCGGTCTCGCCCGACAAAGAAACAGGTTCCAGCGGTTGCGCCCACAAAGGAGCGAACCGATGCCCACCATCACTCTCGATCGCGAAATCATTACTCAGATCAACGTCTTCACGGCTCCGCTCGGTGAGCAAGAGGCGCTGATCGCCTATCTTGCCGAAGCTGCCAAGGTTGCACGCGAGGTCGAGGGGTGGCTCTCGGCGAGCCTGCATCGATGCTTGGATGGCCAGCGCGTCGTCAACTACGCGCAGTCCGCCAACCGCGATGCTGCCCGGCGCGTCTTCGAGCACCTCATGTCGAAGGGATTGATCGAGGGGAACAAGCGCTTCGGGGATGCCCATCCCGGGCTTTACGAAGTGGCCTTCACACTCGAACGATGACCTAAAAAAGTCCCTCGATCGCGCCGTCCGCGCCGATCCGGATCGCCTCTGCCGCTGGCACACGCGGCAGGCCGGGCATCGTCATCAGTTCGCCGCAGATCGCGACGACGAAGCCTGCGCCCGCCGCCAGCCGCACTTCGCGGATCGGCACGATATGGCCGGTCGGCGCGCCGAGCTTGGCGGGATCGGCGGAGAAACTATACTGGGTCTTGGCCATGCAAATGGGCAGATTGCCGAAACCGGCCGCCTCCCAGTGCTTGAGCCGGGCATGGATCGCGGGATCGGCGTGGATCGCTTCGGCGCGATAAATCCGCGTCGCGATCGTCGCCATCTTGTCGATCAGCGACAGATCATCGTCATAGAGCGGCGCGAATTGCGCCCCGCCGCTATCGGCCAGCGCCGCCACCGCCTCGGCGAGATCGACCGCGCCCGCGCCGCCTTCGGCCCAGTGGCGGCACAGGATCGCCTCGGTGCCATGCGCCGCGACGATCTCGCGGATCGCCGCGATCTCGGCGTCGCTGTCGGCGGCGAAATGGTTGATCGCCACGACCGCAGGCACGCCGAACTGGCGGACATTTTCGATGTGGCGGACGAGATTGACCGCCCCGCGCCGCACCGCCGCGACATCCTCGGCGCCCAGATCGGCCTTGGCGACGCCGCCGTTCATCTTGAGCGCGCGCACCGTCGCGACGATCACGGCGGCGGCGGGCGACAGCCCGGCCTGGCGGCATTTGATGTCGAAGAACTTCTCCGCGCCCAGATCCGCACCGAACCCCGCTTCGGTGACGACATAATCGGCGAGCGCGAGGCCGGTGCGCGTCGCGATCACCGAGTTGCAGCCATGCGCGATGTTGGCGAAGGGGCCGCCGTGCAGGATCGCCGGATTGCCCTCGAGCGTCTGGACGAGATTGGGCTTGATCGCCTCGGCGAGCAGCACCGCCATCGCGCCGTCGGCCTTCAAATCACGCGCCGTGACCGGGCGGCGCCCCTCGGGTCCTTGCCCGCGCGTCTCGGCGACGATGATCCGCCCCAGCCGCGCCTCGAGATCGGCGAGATTATCGGCAAGGCACAGCACCGCCATCACTTCCGAGGCGACGGTGATGTCGAACCCCGATTCGCGCGGGAAGCCATTGGCGACCCCGCCGAGCGACTGGGTGATGTCGCGCAGCGCCCGATCGTTCATGTCGAGCACACGGCGCCAGCTCACCCGGCGGACGTCGATGTCGAGCGCATTGCCCCAATAGATATGGTTGTCGATCATGCTGGCGAGCAGATTGTGCGCCGCCGTGATCGCGTGGAAATCACCGGTGAAGTGCAGGTTGATGTCGGTCATCGGGCCGACCTGCGCCCAGCCGCCCCCGGTCGCGCCGCCCTTGGTGCCGAAGCACGGCCCAAGCGAGGGCTCGCGCAGCACCAGCATCGTCTTGCGCCCGGTGCGGTTGAGCGCGTCGGCGAGCCCGACCGACGTCGTCGTCTTGCCCTCGCCGGCGGGGGTGGGGTTGATCGCGGTGACGAGGATCAGCTTGCCGCTGGGCCCCGACGCGGGGAGCAGCGCGACGTCGATCTTGGCCTTGGCGCGGCCATAGGGCTCGATCGCCTCGGCCGGGATGCCCGCCTGCGCCGCGACCTCGGCGATCGGGCGGAGCGTGACGCGGCGGGCGATCTCGATGTCGCTCGGCATGGTCAGCCGCGCCGTCGTGTCTGATGGCGTGCCCGATATTGGACCACTGCCCGGGCAACCGCCTCGGGCAGCCGCGCCGAGGTCAGCCGCGCGGCGGTGGCATCGCCGTCATTGGCGCGCATGCCGGTCAGCACATCGGGGATCACGCCCGCCACCTCGTTGCTGCCATCGGCGCGGAAGCGAACGCAATCGGGCAGGTCGAGCACCGCGCCGCTGTTGGAAAGCGTGGTCGGCGTGCCGCCATAGGTGTGGCCGCAGCCTGCCCCGCCGCTGCGCTCGCCGAGGATGACCGCGGCGCGATTGTCCTGGAGCATGGCGGCGACCTCTTCGGCAGCGGACCAGGTTTCCTGATTGATCAAGACGATCAGCGGCCCGTCCCACACACCGTCGTGATAGTCATGCTGGCCCGCCGAAAAGACATAGGCGCCCCAGGGCTTGTCGAGATACTCGCCCGCGCGGGCCGCCCCGACCAGTCCGGTCGCATAGCCGACGCGCCCGATCCGGTCGCACCCGCGCGTGCGGCACGGCGTCTCGGCGAGCGCGCGCGCGGCATCGGCCTGC
Source organism: Sphingomonas sp. 28-66-16 (assembly GCA_002281485.1). GTDB lineage: Bacteria > Pseudomonadota > Alphaproteobacteria > Sphingomonadales > Sphingomonadaceae > Sphingomonas. The sequence goes on along the minus strand of NCGF01000005.1, from coordinate 45,225 downwards.
GCCGCCCAGCCGAGGAGGCGGGTACGGTCGGCCGGGCCGGCCTCGGCTGCATAGCCGCGGAAGCGCTCGGCGAGCGCCGCCCATTGCCTCGCCCAGTGCGGCCCGCGCACGAAACCGCGTCGCGCCGAGACGAGCCGCTGCCGGGTGAGCATCCGCGCGGCCGCTTCGGCCCATTCGCTGCCGCCACCGTTGTTGGCGATGTCGAGCATCACCACCGTTGCGCCGGCGGCGCGCACCCGGCGCAGCGCCGCCTCAAATTCCTCGGTGATCCGGGCATAGCCGAAGCTGACGACGGCGTTGTCGCACGCCTCGTCGCACGGCGCGGCGGGATCGATTTTCAGGCTGGCCACGGCGGCTTCGCACAGCGTGGGATAGCCGGCGGGCTCGAACACCCCGATGCGCACCACGCCCACGCGCTGCCCGCCGCTTGTGACGATTCCAGCGGGAAACATCGCGCCCTCGACCGGCCGATAGCCCGGCAGCTTGTGGACAAAGCCGCGCCCGGCGCGACGCGCGTCATAGCCGAGCGACTGGCACAAGGCGGCAGGCGTCGCGGCGGCTGGCGGCTTGGCCGAGACAGCGACCGCCGCCACCGGCCAGCTGATCGAGACATGACCATCGGCGATCCGCGCGACCAGCCGGTCGAACGCGCGCTGCGCGCTCGCCTCGTCGGCAGCCTTGGAAAGGGCGGTATCGGCGCGCGCGAACAACTGGTCGAGATCGACCCCGCGCTCGCGCGTCAGCCAGTCATGATTGGCATATTTTTCGTCGATGGCCGCGCGCATCTGCGCGAGATCGGCGCGCCAGGGCGCCGCATCCCACGGCGCGGGCGCCGCTCCCAGCGCGAGCAGCCCGGCCAGCACCAGGAGCCGCGCCGCCCTCACCCGTCGCTCACGCGCTCGATGTCGGCGCCGACCGCGCTCAGCTTTTCCTCGAGCCGCTCATAGCCGCGATCGAGATGATAGACCCGGCTGACCTGCGTCTCACCTTCGGCCGCGAGGCCGGCGAGGATCAGGCTCATCGAGGCGCGCAGATCGGTCGCCATCACCGGCGCGCCGACCAGCTTGTCGACGCCGCGCACCACCGCGGTGCGCCCGCTGACCCGGATATCCGCCCCCATCCGGGCGAGTTCGGGGACGTGCATGTAGCGATTTTCGAAGATCGTCTCGGTCAGCACGCTGGTGCCCTCGCCGAGCGCGAGCATCGCCATGAACTGCGCCTGCATGTCGGTGGCGAAGCCGGGAAACGGCGCGGTCGACAGCTCGATCGGATCGAGACCGTTGCTCGCCTCGACATAGATCGAATCGCGCCGCTCCTCGACGGTGACCCCCGCCTCCTCCAGCGCGGCGATCGTCGCGCGCATGTCCGATGCCTTGACGCCGACGAGGTCGAGCGCGCCGCCGGTGATCGCGGCGGCGCAGGCATAGCTGCCCGCTTCGATCCGGTCGGGCATCACCCGATAGGTCGCGCCATAGAGCCGGTCGCGGCCTTCGATCTCGATCGTCTCGGTGCCGATCCCGTCGATCGAGGCACCCATCGCGACGAGGCAGTTGCACAGATCGACGATCTCGGGCTCGCGCGCCGCATTTTCGATGATCGAGCCGCCGCGCGCGGTGACCGCGGCCATGATCGCGTTCTCGGTCGCGCCGACCGAGACGAGCGGAAACGACACCCGCCCGCCCGCGAGCCGCCCGCCCGGCGCGGTCGCCTTCACGTACCCCGCTGCGAGCTCGATCTCGGCGCCGAGCGCCTCCATCGCCTTGAGGTGAAGGTCGATCGGGCGATTGCCGATCGCGCAGCCGCCGGGCAGCGATACCGTCGCTTCGCCCGCGCGGCCGATCAGCGGCCCGAGCACGAGGATCGACGCGCGCATCTTGCGGACGATGTCATAGGGCGCCTCGGTCGAGGTCAGCTTGCTCGCCCGGATCGTCATCACCCGGCCGAAATCCTCGGGCCGGCTCCCCTCGATCTGGGTCGAGGCGCCAAGCTGATTGAGGAGATGGCCAAAGCCGTCGACATCGGCGAGCCGCGGCAGATTGCGCAGCGTCAGCGGTTCTTCGGTGAGCAGCGCGCACGGCATCAGGGTGAGCGCTGCGTTCTTCGCGCCCGAAATCGGCAGGCGACCCGAGAGGCGATTCCCGCCGCGGATAAGAATTCGGTCCATTTTCGTTCTTCTACCGCCTCAATGCCGTCGCGTAAGTATATGACAAGTGGGGGTGTGCGCTTGATCGACGTTAAAACAAGCCCGGTCATCAGCCCCTTTCGAGCGTGCGTAATGGGGGAATATGAGCGTGCCAACAAGTTGCTTCGCTGATCGGATCGGCGATCTGGTGGCGCTGACCGCCGAAGAGCGCGCCGCGCTGGCCGGGCTTGAGGAGCAGGAACGCCATCTCCGGCGCGGTGCGACGCTGCAGCGCGAGCGCGATCGGGTCAGCGAGTTGTTCATCCTGAGCAAGGGGATCATGATGAGCTTCGTGCTGCTCGACGATGGCAGCCGACAGATACTGCGCTTCCTGTTCCCCGGGGACATGCTCGCCGCCGCCAATCTGGTCTATCGCGAAGCGCCCGAAGCCATCGTCGCGCTGACCGATGCGATCGTCTGTCCGTTCGAACGCGACGCGCTCGGGGCGCTGGTCGAAAGCCATCCGCGGCTGGCGGCGGTGATCCTGATGCATCATCAGATCGAGCGGGTCGCGCTGACGGATCGCCTCGCCGCGCTTGGTCGCGCCTCGGCAAAGGCGCGGGTTGCCGCGCTGCTGCTCGAATGGCGCAATCGGCTGCGGAATACCGACAAGGGCATCAGCACGGTGTTCACGCTTGGCCTTACCCAGGAGGAGATCGGCGACGCGACCGGGCTCACGGCGGTCCACGTCAATCGCATGCTCCGCCAGCTCGAGGAAGAGGCGCTGATCAGCCGCAAGGCGGGCCGCGTGACGTTTCTCGACGAGCGCGGGTTGGTCCGCGCGGCCCATTATATCGATCGGCACGACGGACTCGATCTCAGCTGGCTGCCACCGGGGCGATAGGCGGGCTTCGTTGGCATCCGGCATCGCCGGGCACCCACCGGTGAGCCAGGCCGAGGCGCGTCGCGTCGTAGCGCGTGGCTATGCCTTTTCGAGCGTGCATTGCAGCGGATGCTGGTTCTGCCGGGCAAAATCCATCACCTGGCTCACCTTGGTCTCGGCGACTTCATAGGTGAACACACCGCAGACGCCGACGCCCTTTTGATGGACGTGGAGCATCACCCTGGTCGCTTCCTCGATACTCATCCGGAAGAAGCGCTGCAGGCACAGCACGACGAATTCCATCGGCGTATAATCATCGTTGAGCATCAGCACCCGATAGGGTGTCGGCTGCTTGGTGCGGGTGCGGGTCCGCGTGGCGACGCCGAGGCCGGTGCCTTCGTCGTCATCGCCGGGGGGGCGCTGCGCCATGGCGCGGGGAATATCGGGGCCGATCATCATGTGAGCCGAAAATATGGCACCTGCCCCCCGAAGGGCAAGGGGCAAGCAGCGTCCCGCGGTCGATTAGCGGCAAAACACGCGAAAAGGGGCGGCCGCATCGCTGCGACCGCCCCGTTTTCGTATCGATCGGCGCGCGAGCGCCGGGTCGATCAGGCGCTGATCTTGATCTTCTCGGCCGCAACCGCGACGCGGTTCGAGATCGGCTGGGCGATCTCGCCGGCGAGCTTGAGCATCGCTTCGGTGGTCTTCGACGATTCGGCGACCATCGAGTCGAACGAGGTGCGGACATAATCGCTGTGGAGCTTCATGAACTCGGTCGGCGACTTGACGCTCGACAGCGACTTGACGATCGCGGTCATGTTTTCGAACGACTTGCGGGTATATTCGGCGGCGTCCTGACCCATCGATTCGATGCCCTTGACGGCGATCTTCGACGATTCGACGAGGGCTTCGACGTTGCCCTTGTTGAATTCGTTCAGGTCGGTGAACATGCCCTGGGTCTTCTCCATCGCCGCCTTGGCGCGATCGTTCATGTCGACGAACATGGTCTGCGCCTTTTCGGCGGTCTGCTTAACGGTGTTTTCCATGATGGTAGCTTCCTTTTTCACTGCGGTGGGGGCGGCCGGCGCGGACGCGCTGGTTGCCGTTTCGGGGGTGGGTAGGTCTGGGGTCGCGATCGACGCGGCGAAGGCGGGCGCCTCGATCGTGGCGGGCACAGGCGAATCGCTCACCGGCGACGCTGCGGCGGGCTCGGGCGCCGGCGCGGACGTCGCGGGGGCGATCGCTTCGATGCGGTCGGATTCGCCCTTGGCGACATCGACCCTGGCGACCACCGGCTTGGTAATGGGTGCCTTGGCCGTCGCGGGTTTCGGGGCCGGCTTCGCAGCCTTCGGCGCGGGCGCCTTGGTTGCCGCGACCGTGACGGGGGCCGGCTTGGCTTTCGCTTCCGGCTTGGGATCTTTGCTGGCCATCTGGCGCTCCTGCATTCAATTGCTGCAGTGCAATATAAATTGATCGACGCAGATTGCAAGAGGTTTTGTGCGCTGCAACATATGCGCAACATGTCAAGCCGATCAATCGTCAATTCAATGACTTATCTCGCAACGACATAGCCGCCGGGGGCATCATCCAGCGCGGGCAAATTCCCGCCGCCGGGCATCCGCGCGCCTGCCACCGGCACGGTTGTCGCATCCTGCTGGCGGATCCAGGCGATCCAGTCGGGCCACCAGCTGCCTTTCGTCTCGGCGGCACCGGCGACGAAATCGGTGAGCGACGTGCCGATCTCCGGATTGGTCCAATATTGATATTTGTTCGCCGCGGGCGGATTGACCACCCCGGCGATATGGCCCGATCCGGCGAGCACGAATTTGACGGGCCCGCGAAACTGCTGGGTGAGTTGCCAGACGCTCTCGGCGGGGGCGATATGATCCTCGCGGCCGGCCTGGATATAGCTGGGCGTCACGACCTTGGTGAGATCGATCGGCGTGCCGCCGATCGACAGCGCCCCCGGCACGACCAGCAGATTGTCACGATAGAGGTCCCGCAGATAGCTCAGATGCCATTTGGTGGGCAGATTGGTGGTATCGCCGTTCCAGTGGAGCAGATCGAACGGGGCATAATCCTGCCCCAGCAGATAATTGTTGGTGACATAGTTCCAGATCAGATCGCGCCCGCGCAGCAGATTGAAGGTCGCCGCCATATACCGCCCGTCGAGATAGCCATCGGGCGACAATTGCTCGATCAGCTTCATCTGCTCGTCGTCGACGAAATTGAGCAGCTCGCCCGCCCGCGCGAAATCCACCTGGGCGGTGAAGAAGGTCGCCGACCGGACCTTGCCGGCCTGCCCGCGCGCCGCCAGCACGGCGAGCGTCGCCGCCAGTGTCGTGCCCGCGACGCAATAGCCGATCGTGTGCACCGCCTCGACCTGCAGCAGCGCGCGAACCGTGTCGATCGCGTCGATCTGTCCCGCCTCGACATAATCGTCCCACACGACATCCTTCATCGTCGCGTCGGCCGATTTCCACGAAACGACGAACACCGTCAGCCCCTGGTCGACGGCCCATTTGATGAAGCTCTTTTCGGGCGTCAGATCGAGAATGTAGAAGCGGTTGATCCACGGCGGGAAGACCAGCAGCGGCACCGCGAGCACATTGGGCGTCGTCGGCGTATATTGGATCAGCTCGTAAAGCGCCGTGCGCTTGACGACCTTGCCCGGGGTCGTCGCGAGATTGCGGCCGACGGCAAAGGCCTCCGGATCGGTGTGCGTCAGCTGGCCCCGGCCGATGTCGGCCATCATATGCTGCAGCCCCTGGAGCAGATTCTCGCCGCCGGTTTCCAAGGTTTTTTCGAGCACCAGCGGGTTGGTGGCGGCAAAATTGCTCGGGCTCATCGCATCGACGAAGCCGCGCGTCGCGAAACGGAGCTGTTCGCGCTGATGCTCGTCGATCCCCTCCATCTCCTCGACGCCGCGCAGCAGATGATCCGAGACGAGGAAATAGCTCTGGCGGATCCAGTCGAAGACCGGATTTTCGCGCCATTGCGGTGCCTTGAAGCGCTTGTCGCGGGCATGCTCGGGGCGCTCCTCGATCGGCTCGGCGAGATCGGGGGCCATGAACTGGTGCCACAGCTTCATGCTGTCGGTCCAGAAATCATGCGCGCGCGCCATCGTCGCGCGATCGGTGAAGCCGGGAATGATCGGCAGCGCCGGGGTTTCCTGAAGCGTCTGGAGGCCCGCCTCGAGCACCATCTGTTGCGCGCGCCCCATCACCCACGTCCAGTGCTGCATATCCTCGAGGCTCGGGATCGCGATCGGCGGCGAAAGGGGCGACGCGGTTGGTTCGGGCTCGCGCATGACATCCTCGATTCTTGTTATTCGTGCCTGCCTACCGCAAGCATCGCCCGCCGTCATTCACCGCGGGCGCGAAATAGCCTATGACAGAGCCGGCCTGTCCCTCTTGCCGATCGAAAGTGCTCCATGTCCGACGAATTCTACCGCATCAAACGCCTGCCGCCCTACGTCATCGCCGAGGTCAACGCGATGCGGGCGCAGGCGCGCGCGGGCGGCGAGGACATCATCGATCTCGGCATGGGCAATCCCGATCTGCCGCCGCCCCAGCATGTCATCGACAAATTGTGCGAAGTCGCCTCGAAGCCCGATGCGCACGGCTATTCGGCATCGCGCGGCATTCCCGGTCTGCGCAAGGCGCAGGCCAATTATTATGCGCGGCGTTTCGGGGTCGAGGTCGATGCCGACAGCGAAGTCGTCGTAACGATGGGGTCGAAGGAGGGGCTCGCCAGCCTCGCCACCGCGATCACCGCGCCGGGCGACGTCGTGCTCGCGCCCAATCCGAGCTACCCGATCCATACCTTCGGCTTCATCATCGCCGGCGCAGCGATCCGGGCGGTGCCGACGACCCCCGACGCGCATTATTGGGCGGCGCTCGATCGGGCGATGAGCTTCACGGTGCCGCGCCCGTCGATCCTGGTGGTCAACTATCCGTCGAACCCGACCGCGGAGACGGTCGATCTCGCCTTTTACGAGCGGCTCGTCGCCTGGGCGCGCGAGAACAAGGTCTGGGTGATCTCCGATCTTGCCTATTCCGAGCTCTATTTCGACGGCAAGCCGACCACCTCGATCCTTCAGGTGAAAGGCGCCAAGGAGGTGGCGATCGAGTTCACCAGTCTCAGCAAGACCTATTCGATGGCCGGCTGGCGGATCGGCTTTGCGGTCGGTAACAAGCAACTGATCGCGGCGATGACGCGGGTCAAATCCTATCTCGATTACGGTGCCTTCACGCCCATTCAAGCCGCCGCCTGCGCCGCGCTCAATGGCCCGCAGGACATCGTCGAAAAGAACCGCGCGCTCTATCACCGGCGCCGCGACGTGCTGGTCGAGAGCTTCGCTCGCGCCGGCTGGGATATTCCGCCGCCGCCCGCGTCGATGTTCGCCTGGGCGCCGCTGCCGCCGGCGCTCGCGCATTTAGGCAGCCTTGAGTTCAGCAAACAATTGCTGACTCACGCCAAGGTCGCGGTTGCGCCAGGGGTGGGCTATGGCGAAAATGGAGAGGGCTTCGTGCGGATCGCGATGGTCGAAAATGAGCAGCGACTCCGGCAGGCGGCGCGCAACGTGAAGCGCTATCTGCAATCGATGGGTGTCAACACCCCCGCCCGCGACTCCGCTTGATCCGCGCGGCGGCTCGGTTGGGGCAACAGGCTTGATCCATCCGCTCTACTCGCTGGCCGGGGTGCTGGTCGGCATGCTTGTCGGCCTGACGGGCGTCGGCGGCGGCTCGTTGATGACACCCTTGCTGGTGCTCATCTTCGGCTTTCATCCCGCCACCGCGGTCGGCACCGACCTGCTCTACGCCTCGGCGACGAAGTCCGTCGGCACGGTCGTGCACGGCCGCCACGGATCGGTCGACTGGCGCATCGTCCGCCGGCTCGCCTCGGGCAGCGTGCCGGCAGCGTTGCTCACGCTCGTCGCCCTTGCGCTGTCCGACTGGCAAACCGCTGGCACCGGCCATGTCCTGACGACGATTCTGGGTGCCGCGCTGATCGTGACGGCCGTCGCGATCTTTTTTCGCCACCGGATCGTCGACCGGCTCGCGCCCGCCTTTTCGAGCTTGGACGAGGCGAAGATCGGGCGATTCACGGTGCTGCTGGGCGCCGTGCTCGGCGTTCTCGTGTCGCTGACATCGGTCGGCGCCGGGGCGCTCGGCATGACCGCGCTGCTCGTGCTCTATCCCAAGATACCGGTAGCGCGGCTGGTCGGATCGGACATCGCCCATGCCGTGCCGCTGACGCTGATCGCGGGCCTCGGCCATTTGACGATGGGTTCGGTCGATGGCTGGCTGCTCGCCTCGCTGCTGATCGGCTCGATCCCGGGCATCATTCTCGGCAGCATGATCGCGAGTCGGGTCTCCGAACGCGTGCTCGTGCCGGTTCTTGCCATCACCCTGGCAATCGTCGGGATCAAGCTGGTCGGTTGACGCGGTGCTCCCCGGCAGTCATCGCCCGCCCATGACCTGCCCTCTCGCAACCCGCCCAGGCTTTGCCTTTTCGACGCGCCTCAAGGTGCGCTACGCCGAGATCGACGGCCAGAAGGTCGTCTTCAACTCGCGCTATCTCGAATATGCCGATGTCGCGGTATCGGCGTTTTGGGATGCCAGCGGGCTCGACGCGCTCGGTTCAGCCTGGACCGAAGCCGAATTCCACGTCCGACACACCGAGATCGATTATCTCAAGCCGTTCGTGATGGGCGACGAGGTGCAGATTTTCATCCGCATCGACCGGATCGGTACGTCCAGCCTCACCCAGCGCTTCGAAATGTGTCACGCGCTGACCGGCGCGCTCCACTGCGTCGTCGTGATGGTGATCGTTCATGTCCACCTGCCGACGGGCCAGCCCCAGCCGATCACGGGGGCGGTGCGGGCCGCGCTCGAAGCGCTCACGAAGAACCGGGCATAGCTTGATTTTCTATGTAGCGACTGCTACGTAACCTTTTCATGGAGAGGCATCGGCATCAGGCGCGGCCACCATCGCGACGGCAACATGACGGCGGGCCGCATTTGGTCGCTAGCCTATTCGGCCGCCCGGGCTTGGGCGTCGGCGGGGTCGTCGGCGTTGATGACATGCTCGGGCAGCGACCAGATCAAATCGCCCTTGGTCAGGACGCGACCGTCCCAGGCGCGCACCTCGATCTGGGCGATCGGCCGCCGATCGCGTTCGTCGACCAGCACGGGCGAAGCCGGAAAGCCGGTTTCCCAACGCTCGCCCCATTGCCTGAGCGCGATCATCGTCGGCAGCAGTGCAAAGCCCTTGTCGGTGAGCCGATATTCGATCTTGCGCCGATCGTCGGGCATCGCGTCACGCTTGAGGATGCCGTGTTCGACGAGCCGCGCCAGCCGATTGGCGAGGATATTGCGGGCGATGCCGAGTTCGGACTGGAATTCCTCGAAATGATGAAGCCCGTTGAACGAGGCGCGAAGGATCAGGAAAGACCAGCGCTCGCCCATCGCCTCAAGCGCTGCCGGTAAGCTGCACTCGGCCAGGTCTCTCAAGGGTTCGCGCAATTTTGCGTCCATCAGGGCATCGATCCTATCGCATTTTGAGCGCCAAGCGAATGAAATATAAGTTTCTAGTTGCAACTGGCAACCTATCCTAGTAAGTAGTCGTTCGCAACCTAATTCCCCCTCCCCGGGACTGGGCTGCCGATCAAACCGATCATGGAGGAAATCATGACTCGCCTTCTCGCCATCGCCGCTTCGTTTGCCACCTCCGTTCTGCTGCTCTCGGCGACCGCCGGCCACGCGCAGACCAGCGGCTATTACAATGCGACGCCGGCCACTGCGCCGACCAAGACCAGCGTCATCACTGCGGGCACCCTCTGGAAGTGCGGCGACGGCGTTTGCGTCGCCAACAAGAGCACGCAGCGCGATCCGATCATGTGCCAGATGGTCGTCAAGCGCCTCGGCACGCTGACCGCGTTCAGCGTCGGCGGCACCGCGTTCGACGCCGACGCCCTCGCGAAGTGCAACGCCGCGGCAAGCTGAAAAATCTAAATGTTGCAAAGCGGCAGCACGCGGCCCCATCTTGGCCGCGTGCTGCGGCAATATGAACTGGTCGATCGAGTCCTGAGCTACGATCCGGGCGCCAACGAGGCCCTGCTCAATCGCGCCTATGTCTTCTCGCTTCAGGCCCATGGCTCGCAAAAGCGCGCCTCGGGCGATCCCTATTTCAGCCACCCGATCGAAGTGGCCGGGATCCTGACCGACCTGCACCTCGACGATGAGACGATCGCGACGGCGATCCTCCACGATACGATCGAGGATACCGTCGCCACGCCCGAGGAAATCCTCAGGCTGTTCGGCCCCAATGTCGCGCGCATGGTCGACGGGGTCACCAAGCTGTCGAAGATCGAGGCGCAGACCGAAAACGAGCGCGCCGCCGAAAATCTGCGCAAGTTCCTGCTCGCCATGTCCGACGATATCCGCGTGCTGCTCGTCAAGCTCGCCGATCGGCTCCACAACATGCGGACGCTGCACCACATCCCCAACCCGGAGAAGAGGCACCGGATCGCCCGCGAGACGATGGACATTTATGCGCCGCTCGCCGAGCGGATCGGCATGTATGAATTCATGCGCGAGATGCAGACGCTGGCGTTTCGCGAGCTCGAGCCCGAAGCCTATGACTCGATCACCAAGCGGCTCGAGCAGCTCAAGCAAGGCGATGGCGACCGGATCAGCCGGATCGGCGCGAGCCTGAAGGCCCAACTCGCGCGGCAGGGGATCGAGGCCGATATCTGGGGGCGCGAGAAGCACCCCTATTCGATCTGGAAGAAGATGGCCGAGCGTCACATCAGCTTCGAGCAGCTCTCCGACATCATGGCGTTTCGTGCGATCGTACCGAGCGTGGAGGAATGCTATACCGCGCTTGGCGTGATCCACCGCCGCTGGCCGACCGTGCCGGGGCGGTTCAAGGATTATGTCTCGACGCCCAAGCGCAACGGCTATCAGTCGCTGCACACCTCGGTGATGCAGGCCGAAAATACCCGTGTCGAAATTCAGATCCGCACCGCCGAAATGCATGCCGAGGCCGAATATGGTCTCGCCGCACACTGGGCGTATAAACAGGCCAAGGTTCGGCCGGATACCCAGGTGCGGTGGATCGCTGATCTGATCGAAATTCTCGAAACCGCCGCCTCGCCCGAGGAATTGCTCGAGCATACGCGGATGGCGATGTATCAGGATCGTATCTTCGCCTTTACCCCGCGCGGCGAGCTGATCCAGCTGCCCAAGGGCGCCACCCCGATCGATTTCGCCTATCAGCTCCACACCGATCTCGGCGATCAGGCCGTGGGCGCCAAGATCAACGGTCGCGTGGTGCCGCTCAGGACCCAGATCGACAATGGCGATCAGGTCCAGATTCTGCGCTCCAAGGCGCAGGTGCCGCAGCCCGGCTGGCTCAATTTCGCGATCACCGGCAAGGCGCGCGCTGCGATCCGCCGGCATCTGCGCCAGACCGAGCGCGAGGAATCGTCGACGCTCGGCCGCAAAATCTATGACGAGATCGTCCAGCGTCTGCCGGCAACTCCTGCCGCCGACGCGGTGACCGTGGCGCTCAAACGCCTCAAGCTCGCCGACGAGGCCGCCCTGATGGAGGCGATCGCGCGGCGGCGGATCACCGACGCCGAGGTGATGGAGGCGCTGATGCCGGGATCGGCCGATCCCGAGGCAATGCGCGCCCTGCCGCCGCAATCGAGCGCGATCTCGATCCGGGGCCTGCGCCCGGGGGTCGCGTTCGACCTCGCCGAATGCTGCCATCCGGTCCCGGGCGATCGCATCGTCGGCCTGCGGCGCCCCAATCGGGGCATCGAAGTCCATGTGATCGATTGCAAGGCGCTGATCGATGGCGATGATGCCGACTGGATCGATCTCGCCTGGGGCGACAAGACCGAGGGCGCCACCGCGCGCATCGCCGTCGAGCTCAAGAACGAGCCGGGCGCGCTCGGCGTCGTCGCGACGATCATCGGCGCGCACAAGGCCAATATCCTCAACCTGCGGCTCGACAATCGCGATACCGGCTATCACACCAACACGATCGACGTCGAAGTGCATGACGCCCACCAGTTGATGAAATTGCTCGCCGCCTTGCGCGCGGCCGATGCGGTCCATGCCGTCGAGCGGGTGTAGCCGGCAAAACGATCGTACCGGCAATGCAACGACATCGGAGTCATCTCGCATTGCACGCCCTGAACCCGCCGCTAGCTTTCGGGCTGGATGGGGGTTGGATGCGACACGTCACGGCTTGGCTGGTCGCCAGTATCGGCGCTTGGTTGCTCGGGGGATGCACGATCGTCACCGTTGGAGAGGGAAGCCGCGTCACGTCGATCAAGCCCGGCATTCTTGCAATCGAGCCGGCGCCGGGCGCCGGGATGCTCGCCTATCGCACACGCGGGCTTGGCGTCGTGCCGGGGCGATCGGGCGCGACGCTCGGCTGGGCCAGCGAGGAAGCGGTACTGCTCTACGACAGGTCACGGTGCAGCGTCGTCGTGTTCGATCAGCCGAAGAATGCCGAGGCGATGGCCTTCTGGCGCAAGCTTGCCGAAGAGCGGCCGGACATTTGTCTGACGGGGGAGAAGTGATGAAACGGATATTCGGCGCGATGCTGCTGGTGGCCCCGGCACTCGGCGGCTGCCTCCCGCTCGAACAGGCCCCGCTAGTCTATTCATCGACCCAGCAGATGGGCGTGAGCGTCTCAGCCGGCAAACCCGAGAATCCGGCGCCAAGCATTGTCGTTGGCTATAACGGCGTCGATGTCGCCTATGTGCCGGTCGCTGTCGCCAAACGGTGCGACACGAAATCCGGCGCAGATTGTTCTGCCATTGATTACAATATCAGAACAATATTAGGCGGCAATAAAGTCGTTGATCAATCATCGAACGATGATGATATCATCAAAGAACGTCGCGCAAAAATCAGGAAACTCGAAGAATATGCCGATGCCACCGCTCCGTTAATCAATGCAAAAAAAGCCCAGTTAGATGAAATAGACTCTCTGCAGTCATTAAAGGAACGCAAGCAATTTTTGGACGACAAAGCCAATGCTGTCCCGCTCGTTGAACCGTCTGCAGCTGCAACGACGCCGGCGCCACCCGCACTCACCAATGACGAAATCAAGGAACGCGCTACCCTTGCAGCGAAAATAGCCAGAATTGCGCCCCTCGTCGCTACAAGGGCCGACCTGCAAGCCGATCTGGATGCGCTCGAGCGGAAGCTCACGCAAAACGCGACGGAAATCGATCGGAATCAGCTGGTGCTAAACGCATTGATCGAGGCTCGGCGCAACCAGCAGAAGGCCGACGACACGGCCGATAGTCTTTCGGTTTACGGAAGCTTCAATGGCAACGCGAGCGGCACCAAAGATGGCGCGGGGCTGAGCCTCGGAAAGGTCTTCTCCACCGGGGTTGCCGCTCAATTCATTGCGGCCGGTGCTCGCGATTCGGCGCCAAGCATCGCCAAGGCGCAGTGCATTCACTCGGTTCAAGAGCTCATCGTAACCGCCAAGCCCACTGCCACGTCCGCTGGAATCGACGCCTTGCTCGGCATCTGCAAAACCGAAGCCAAGGCGACAACTTCTTCGAATCCCCCACCGCAATAGCCCCCCTTGCCAGCGTGCCGTCCGCCACTAGGGTGCGGCACTTCGCTGGACCAAGGGGAACATCATGGACCGTCGCAATTTTCTGACCGCAACCGGCACCGCGACGGCGCTGGCGCTCACCCCGGGGGTGCTCCGCGCCGCCACCGCGCCCGCCGAGGGCGACGCCGCGCTCGACGCGCTGCTTAACCAGATTTTCGACGAGAATTTGCTCGACTCCCCCGAGATCGCGACCCAGTTGGGGCTCGACAAGGGCGCGCGGGCCGGGCTGAAGAGCCGGCTCGACGATAATTCGCTCGCGGCGCGCACCGCCGATCTGGCGCGTGCCAAGAAATCGATCGCCCGCATCGAGGCGGTCGATCCGGCAACCCTGAGCAAGGCCGGCAAGCTCAACCGCGAAGTCGTGCTCTATTCGTTCAAGAGCCGCATCGTCGGCAGCGATAGATATGGCATCGACAGCACCATCCGGCCCTATCGCATCTTCCAGCAGGGCGGCGCCTATTTCTCGACCCCCGATTTCCTCAATTCGACGCACACGATCCAGACCACCACCGATGCCGATGCCTATCTCTCCCGGCTTGAGGCCTTCGCGGTGTCGCTCGATCAGGACAGCGAAGTGCAGCTCTATGACGCTGCGCGCGGCTTCGTCGCCCCCGATTTCTCGATCGATCTGACGCTCGGCCAGATGGCCGCGCTGCGCGCCAAACCCGCCGCCGAGAATTCGATGGTCGTCTCGCTCGAGCGGCGCACCAAGGCCGCCGGGCTGACCGGCGACTGGGCGGCGCGCGCCACCAAGATCATTGATGCCAAGGTCTATCCGGCGCTCGATCGCCAGATCGCGCTCGTGACATCGCTCCCGCGCCGCAAGGAGGCCGGGGAATGGGCACTGCCCCAGGGCGAGGCGATCTATGCCGACGCGCTCAAGGCCGCGACGACGACCAATTTCACGCCCGAGGAAGTCCATCAGCTCGGCTTGGCACAAGTTGCTGAAATCTCTGCCGAACTCGATACGATCCTCAAGAGTCAGGGGATGACGAAGGGCTCGGTCGGGGCGCGCCTGACCGCGTTCAACGAGAGCCCTGCCCAGCTCTATCCCGACAGCGCCGAGGGTCGGGCCGCGCTGATCGCCGGCTTGAATGTCGGGCTGAAGGCGATGCAGGCCAAGCTACCTCGGGACTTCATCAATCCGCCCAGCGCGCCGCTCGAAATCCGCGCGGTGCCGGTCGAGATCCAGGACGGTGCCTCGAACGGCTATTACCGGCTCGCCTCGCTCGACGGCTCGCGCCCGGCGATCTACTTCATCAACCTGAAGAGCGTCGGCGACTGGCCCAAATATACCCTGCCCTCGCTGACCTATCATGAAGGGGTGCCCGGCCATCATCTCCAGCTCAGCATCGTCGCCGGGCTCAAGACGCCGCTGCTGCGCCGGCTGTCGTTCTTCAGCGCCTATTCGGAAGGCTGGGCGCTCTATGCCGAGCAGCTCGCCGACGAGCTCGGCGGCTATGCCAGCCCGGTCGAGCGCGCGGGCTATCTTCAGTCCTTCCTGTTCCGCGCGGCGCGGCTGGTGGTCGATACCGGCATCCACGCCAAGCGCTGGACGCGCGACCAGGCGACCGATTATTTCGTCGATGTCGTCGGCTTCGCGCGGCCCCGCTCGCAGCGCGAGATCGAGCGCTATTGCACCCAGGCCGGCCAGGCGTGCAGCTACAAGCTCGGCCATATCAGCTGGACGCGCGCCCGCGCCAACGCCCAGAAGATCATGGGCGACAAGTTCGACATCAAGCAGTTCCACGAAGTGCTGCGCGAAGGCGCGGTGCCGCTGACGATCCTCGAGCGACTGGTCGAGGAGCGCGCCCGGGCGGCGGTGTAATAAGCGCCGCTTTGCGCGCGGCGCAATGAGCGCTAGAGGAGCGCCCATGCCCCGCCCCGCGCTCTCCGTCGTCGTCCCCTGCTACAACGAGGCCGATTGCCTCGACGTGCTGCATGGGCGCATTGCGGCAGCGGCGCGGGCGGCGGTCGGCGATGATTACGAGATCGTGCTCGTCAATGACGGGTCGAAGGACGCGAGCTGGTCGGTGATGCAGCGGCTCGCCGCCGCCGACCCGCATCTCGTCGCGATCAATCTGTCGCGCAACCATGGCCATCAGCTCGCGCTCACCGCCGGACTCGATCTTTGCTGCGGCGAGCAGATCATGATCATCGATGCCGATCTCCAGGACCCGCCCGAACTGCTCGCCGAGATGCGCGCGACGATGGCCGCCGAGCAGGCCGATGTCGTCTATGCCGTGCGCCGCAAGCGCGAAGGCGAGACGATCTTCAAGAAGCTCACCGCCGCGCTGTTCTACAGGGTGCTCGACCGCGTCACCGATACGCCGATCCCGCTCGATACCGGCGACTTCCGGCTGATGAGCCGGCGCGCGCTCGACGCTTTCCTGTCGCTGCCCGAACAGGCGCGCTTCATCCGCGGGATGGTCGCGTGGATCGGCTTCCGCCAGGTGCCGTTCGCCTATGACCGGGCCGAGCGCCACGCCGGCGAGACCAAATATCCGCTCGGCAAGATGATCCGCTTCGCGCTCGATGCCGTCACCGGCTTTTCGACCGCGCCACTGCGCTTTGCGAGCCATGTCGGGCTCGCGCTGACCGCCGCGTCGCTGTTGCTGCTCGTCTATATCGCGATCGGCTTCTTCGCCGGGACAACGGTGCAGGGCTGGACCTCGACGATGCTCGTCGTCGTGCTGCTCGGCGCGGTGCAGATGTTCGTGCTCGGCATGATCGGCGAATATCTCGGGCGGCTCTATGTCGAATCGAAGCGCCGCCCGCTTTATCTCGTCGCCGATGTCGCCGGGCCGATCGGCGGCACCGCGACGCTGGGATACCGCGCCGAGCCGGTCGCGATGCCAGTGACAGTGCCCGTGGCCGCTACCGAGGCGGACGCCGCCCCGCCAACGGGGCCACGCCGCAGACCCCGGGTCAAGCCGCCGGCGCCGCCAGCGTAACGATCGACACCCCCGGCGGCATCGGCAGCCGCCCAACCAAATGGCGTTCCCAGCCGAAGATCGTCTCGAACAATTTGTTGAGGGCCGCCGGCGGCGGCGAATCGTCGCTGTCGTCGCGGCCCGTCATCCGTCCCGCCAAGCGCGCAGCGGCGGCGAGCGGGAACAGCAGCGAGTTGAAATAGCCCAGCTTCCCCGGCGCCAGCCCGGCCGCGCGGATCGCTGCCGCGAGCGTCGCCTTCGAATAGCGCCGGTGGTGGTGATTGACGACGTCGTGGGCGCTCCACATCCATTGGTGCGCGGGGACGGTGATCAGAATCTTGCCGCCGGGCTTCAGGCAGTCGCGCATCGCACGCAGCGCCGCGACGTCATCCTCGATATGCTCGACGACATCGAGCACCGCGATCAGATCATAGGCGCCGCGCTCGATCCCCGGCAGCGCGGGCAACGGCGCGTCGCCGACCGGTCTACCCAGCCGCTCGCTGGCGATACCGCGCGCGACCGGATCGATCTCGATCGCCTCGACGCGCCCAAAGGCGGCGAGCATCGCCAGATTATGCCCGGTGCCGCAACCGATCTCGAGAATCCTGGCATCCGTCGGCAGCGTTGCTTCGCGGGCGATATAGTCGGCGAGGATGTCGCGCCGGGCGCGATACCACCAATGGGTGGAATCATGCGCCGCCATCCGGTCATAAACGATTCTATCCATGATGATGTTTCGCCTTCAACCGAACACCAGCCAACGATTGAGCACGAAGGTGACCATCGTCGCGATCAGGATCGCCGGCAACAGCGGCACCCAGGCGGGATAACCGAGCAGCGCGGTGCCAACCCAGGTGATGACGGCATTGAGGCTGACCCCGGTCGCCTGCACCATCACGAACTTCACCTGCTGGACACCGCCGGGATCGCGCCGGCCATGCCCGCGGAAGCTCCAGCGGCTGTGGAGGAAGAAGCCGGCGGTCACCGCGACCGCAAAGGCGAAGGGCACCGCATAAACCGCCCGTGCGCCGGGAAAGACCCAGGTGGTGAGCGGCAGATACACCGCGGCATAGATCAACGTCGAAATCCCGCCGGCCACGGCAAAGCGCAGCAGTTGGCCGACCACCGGATTTGCGCGCAGGATCGTTTCGGCCTGACGGATCATTTCTCAACTTGCCCTTTATGCCCGCTGCCCTAGAGCGCGGGACGATGCGAGGGAAGCTCCTTTGAACCAAAGCCCTGACGGTGAGGTTAAGCTCGTCACCCAGCTCGACCGGCGTTGGCTGCGGCTGACGGTGATCGCTTGGGCGCTGATTGCGGCGTGGATCGTGTTCGATCGCTGGGGCGCGATCCACTGGCTCGCGCTGTCCGACACCGATGACAATATGCGGCTGATGCAGGTCCGTGCGTTGCTTGCAGGGCAAGGCTGGTATGATCTGCGGCAATACCGGATGGATCCGCCCGCCGGCTTCGACATTCACTGGTCGCGGATCGTTGATTTGCCGATCGCCGGCTTGATTCTGGCGTTGAAGCCGTTTGTCGGCACCGCGATGGCCGAGCGGCTGGCGTGCGGGATCGCGCCGTTGCTGCCGCTGTCGGTGACGATGGGCGGGCTTGCCTTTACCGTTCGCCGGCTCGTCAGCCCGGTCGCCTGGCCGCTCGCGCTGATCTTTCTGATGATGTGCACGGCGACGATGCTGATGTTCATGCCCGAGCGGATCGATCATCATGGCTGGCAGCTGGCGAGCCTGAGCCTCACCGTTGCCGGCCTGGCCGATCCGCGGCGACGGCGCGGCGGCGCGATCGTCGGGCTGGCGAGCGCGTTCTCGCTGTCGATCGGGCTCGAGATGCTGCCCTATGCCGCCGGCGCCGGCGCGATCATCGCGCTGCGGTGGATCTGGGACCGCACCGAGGCCGATCGCGTGGCGGTATACGGGATCACGCTCGCCGGGGGGAGCGCGCTCGGCTATGCGCTGTTCGCCTCCTACGCCAACGCCGTGCCGCGCTGCGACGCGCTGACGCCGGTGTGGCTCAGCGTGATGATCGAGGCAGGCGCGCTGCTCCTGATCCTCGCACGGCTCGATCCCGCGTCGCGCGCGCTGCGGCTCGGCCTCGCGGTCGCCGCCGGCGGCGTGATCGTCACTGCCTTTGCGCTGGTGTTTCCGCAGTGCCTCGGGCGGCCCGAACAAGTCTCCCCCGAACTCGCGCGCAACTGGCTCGACAATGTCCGCGAGGCCAAGCCGATCTACGAGCACCCCTTCCGCAATGCGTTCCCGATCGCCGCGCTGCCGGTGATCGGCATCATCGGTGCGCTGTTCGCGACGTGGCGCGCGCGCGCGACCGACCGTTTCACCGCCTGGGCGGCGGTGTTGCTGTTCACGCTGTTTGCCGGCGGGATGCTGCTCTGGGCGGCGCGCGCCGGCCCGGCGGCACAGTTGCTCGCGGTGCCGGGAGCGGTGGCGCTCGCCTGGGTGATCCTGCCTTGGTGCCTCGGCCACCGATCGGTGATCGTCAGGGTCTTCGGCACGGTCGGCGGGTTCCTCCTCGTCTCGGGCAGTTTTGCCGGCTTCGCGATCAAATATCTGCCGATCGACCGGCCGACGGCGCGCACCAAGACCGTCAACCGCGCCGGGTCGGTTTGTCCCTCGATCCCCGCGCTGGCGCCGCTCGACCGGCTGCCGGCGCAGACGATCTTCACCTTCGTCGATCTCGGGCCGCGGCTGATCACCGTCACGCATCATAGCGCGATCGCCGGCCCCTATCATCGCAATGGCGCGGCGATTCTCGACGTGCAGCATGCATTTTCGGGGAGCGCCGACCAGTTTCGCGCCATCGCCCGGCGGCACGGCGCTACGCTGCTGCTGACCTGCCCCAACATGGCCGAATCGACGGTCTATCGGGCCAGGCATCCGGGCGGCTTTTATGATCGGCTCGCGCGCGGGGAGACGCCCGACTGGCTCGAGCCGATCGCGCTGCCGCGCCGATCGCCGCTGCGGCTGTGGCGGATCCGCTAGAAGAAGCTCGCGCGGAGCCCGTCGATCACGAATTGCGCCGCGAGCGCCGCCAGCAGCACCCCGAGCAATCGCGTCACCACCGCCTCGATCCGCGCGCCGAGGATCCGCATCAGCGGCCCCGCCAAGACCAGCGCCAGCGTCGTCAGCGCCAGGATCACGCCCAGCGCAGCGAGGATCACCAGCGTCCGCTCGACGCCGTGCCCCTTCGACATCAGCAGCATGATCGACGCGATCGATCCCGGCCCGGCGATCATCGGCATCGCCATCGGGAAGACCGAAACGTCTTCGATCTCGGGCGTGTCGATGATCTTCTGGGCGCGGTCCTCGCGCCGCTGGGTGCGCTTTTCGAACACCATTTCGAGCGCGATCAGGAACAGCATGATGCCGCCGGCGATCCGGAAGCTATCGAGACTGATGCCGAGCGCGGCCAGGATATTCTGCCCGAACAGCGCGAAGACGACGAGGATCGCACCCGCGATCAGCACCGCGCGGATCGCCATCGAGCGCGCATGCACCGGCGGCACGCCGGCAGTCAGCCCGGCATAGATCGGCGCGCAACCGGGCGGATCGATCACCACGAAGAAGGTGATCAGCGCCGAGACGAAAAGCTCGATCAAATCGCGTCTTTCGCGAGCGGCACGCCGGCGCGACGGTGCGCCGAGAGCAATGTATTGCGGAGCAGGCAGGCGATCGTCATCGGGCCGACCCCGCCCGGAACCGGCGTGATTGCCGCTGCCACGCTTGCCGCCCCGGCAAAATCGACGTCGCCGACAAGGCCATCCTCGGTGCGGTTGATGCCGACGTCGATCACGGTCGCGCCGGGCTTGATCCATTCGCCCTTGATCATCGCCGGCCGGCCCACCGCCGCGACGACGATGTCGGCGCGCTTGACCACGCTCGACAGATCGCGCGTCTTCGAATGCGCGATCGTGACGGTGCAGCTGTCGCCGAGCAGCAATTGCGCCATCGGCTTGCCGACGATGTTCGACCGGCCGATCACGACGGCGTCGAGCCCGGCAAGATCGCCGAGCCGATCGCGCAGCAGCATCAGGCAGCCGAGCGGCGTGCAGGGCACGAAGCCGTGCAGCCCGGTTGCGAGCCGCCCGGCATTGACCGGGTGGAACCCGTCGACGTCCTTGTCGGGATCGATCGCCATGATCACGCGGCGCTCGTCGATCTGCGCGGGCAGCGGCAGCTGGACGAGGATGCCGTCGACGGCCGGATCGGCGTTGAGCGCGGCGACGAGGGCGAGCAGATCGGCTTCGGCGACCTCGGCGGGCAGGCGGTGCTCGAAGCTTTCCATCCCGGCCGCGACCGTCGCCTTGTGCTTGTTGCGGACATAGACGGCAGAGGCCGGATCCTCGCCGACCAGCACCACGGCGAGCCCCGGCGCGCGCCCGGCGGCGGCGCGAAACGCCGCAACCCTGTCGGCGACGCGCGCCCGCAAACCGGCTGCAAAAGCCTTGCCATCGATGATCTCTGCACTCATGCGCCGGGGCCATAGAGGCTTGCGGCCAGCTCCGCCAGCCTTTGCGGGTCTCCGTTGAGCTGCAGGCGCTTCAGCCGCGCGGTTTGGCCCGCGACCAGCGTGACGTCGCGGCGGGCAAGACCAAAGGTTTTGGCGACGAGCGCGATCAGCGCCGCGTTTGCCGCCCCCTCCACCGGCGCGGCGGCGAGCCGGGCGACGAGATGATCGGGCGTGCCGACGGCAAGCGAATCGCGCCCGCCGCGCGGCGTGACCCTGACCGCGAGCCGGAGCCCCGCGTCACACCCGACCCAGGCGGGCACGTGCCTAGAGCGGGCCCCCGGTCACCGCCGAGACGAGCAGGCGATTGAGAACGATATTGATGATCGCCATCAGCAGCAGCACGACCGCAGGCGAGAAATCGATCTGCCCGAAATCGGGCAGGATGCGACGGATCGGCGCATAGACCGGCTCGGTGATCCGGTTGAGCCCCTCAAAGAGCTGCCGCACGAAATCATTGTAGGTGTTGATGACGTTGAACGCGATCAGCAGCGACAGGACGATCTGGATGACGATGATCCACCAGAAAACGTCGAGCAGCACCTGGGCGATCTGGATGAGGGTAACCAAGCCAAAGTCTCCGTCTGCAAACTAGAGCGTTATACTAGACCAAAACACCTCGCGGTGCCAGCCTAGCGATGGACGAGCGTGCCGGCGCCCGCCTGGGTGAAGATTTCGAGCAGCATCGCGTGCGGCACCCGCCCGTCGAGGATGACCGCGGCATCGACTCCCGCTTCGACCGCGCTCACGCAGGTCTCCAGCTTGGGGATCATCCCGCCGCTGATCGTGCCGTCGGCGCGCAGCCGCTCGATCGCTGCCGGATCGAGATCGGTGAGCAAGGCGCGGTTCTTGTCGAGGACGCCGGCGACATCGGTCAGGAGGAACAGCCGCTTGGCGCCCAGCGCCGCCGCGATCGCGCCCGCCATCGTATCGGCGTTGATGTTATAGGTCTGCCCATCGGCGCCGGTGCCGATCGGGGCAACGACGGGGATCATGCCGGCGCTCGAAATCGTGTCGATCACCCGCCGGTCGATCGCCTCGGGGGTGCCGACGAAGCCAAGATCGACCACGCGCTCGATGTTGCTGTCGGGGTCGCGCGTCGTCCGCTCGACCTTGGCGGCGCGGACGAAGCCGCCATCCTTGCCCGAAATGCCGATCGCGCGCCCGCCGGCCTGGCCGATCCAGGCGACGATCTCCTTGTTGATCGCCCCCGACAGCACCATTTCAGCGACTTGCGCGGTCTGCGCATCGGTGACGCGCAAACCATCGACGAAGCTCGATTCGACCCCGAGTTTCTTGAGCATCGCGCCGATCTGGGGCCCGCCGCCATGGACGACGACGGGGTTGATGCCGACCGCCTTCAGCAGCACGACATCCTCGGCGAAATCGCGCTGGAGCTCGGGATCGCCCATCGCATGCCCGCCATATTTCACCACGAAGGTCGCGCCGGCATAACGCTGCAGATAGGGCAACGCCTCGGTGAGCGTTTCGGCTTTGGCGAGCATCGCCGGGTCTGGAGCGTGATTGGAAACTTGGTCGGTCATGGCGACCCTCTAGCCAATAGGTCGCCGCAGCGAAAGCTGGGGCCTCGCGATTGGCGTGATGCGGCCCGAACCGGCAGACAGGGACGTCAGGGGGCGCGACGCGTCAGGGGGATGAACGATCGAGCCGCCGGCCGATCGCCACCACCAGATAGATGAGCGGCGGCACCAGCAGCGCGGAGAGCAGCACCTTCATCACCATCTGCCCGATCAGCAATTCGCGGATCGGAAAGACGCCGAGAAAGGCAATGCTGACAAACAGCAAGGTATCGACGATCTGGCTGAGGATGCTTGCGGCGCCGGCGCGCAGCCAGAGCAGGCCGCCACCCTCGCGACCCTTGAGCGCCGAGAAGACATAGACGTTGAGCGTCTGCGAGATGCCGTAGGAGATGATCCCGCCGATCCAGATTCGCGGCGTTGCGCCCATCATCAGCGCGAAGGCGTCGCGCCGGGCCGGGTCCATATCGGCGGCGGCCGGTACGCTCAGCACCACCAGCGACAGCAGGATCGACGCGATCAGCGGGACGAAGCCGAACTGCACCAGCCGATTGGCGATGGCGCCGCCATGCAACTCGGCGACAGCGCTCGAGACGATGACCAGCAGCAGAAAGGCGAAAATCCCCGCCTCGATGGCGAGCGGCCCCAACCCCAGCAGGGGTCCGATCGCGGAGAGCGGCCCCAGCGTGACCTGTTTGTTGCCGAGTACGCCGGCGATGCAGACCATGCCGCCATAGAAGATCGACAGGGCGAAAAGCGATCGCGGGATCGCGGGCGTTGATTGCGTCATCGCCGCGACGCTAGCCGGTTGCGCGCGCGCGTCAATCCGCCCCTAGCCCCACGCGCCGCCGCGTGTATGCTGGCGCGCCGCGCGCCTGACGGGGGGAGCGCGGCATTTCTGAGGGCGCGGGAAGAACGAATGAATCAGTTGCTGATCGGCCTTGCCGGGATTTGCGTCATTCTCGGCATTGCCGTTGCCGTATCGACCAACAGGCGGGCGATCCGGCTGCGCGTGGTGGGCGCGGCGTTTGCGTTGCAGGCGACGATGGCCGTGCTGGTGCTCTATGTGCCCGCCGGCAAGGCAGTGATCCAGACGATGGCGCTCGGCGTCACCGCGCTGCTCGGCTATGCCGCTGCCGGCACGCAGCTGATCTTCGGCAAGCTCGCGACCGATCCGACCTTTGGCTCGGCCTTTGCCTTTTCGGCGCTGCCGGTGATCATCTTCTTCGCCGCGCTCGTCGCGGTGCTCTATCACCTCGGCATCATGCAGTTCGTGATCCGCTATGTCGGCGGCGCGATCGAGGCGATCGTCGGCGTCTCGAAGGTCGAGGCACTGTGCGCCGCGGCCAACATCTTCGTCGGCCAAAGCGAGGCGCCGCTGGTGATCGCGCCCTATCTGGCCGCGCTCAAGCCGGCGCAATTGTTCGCGGTGATGTCGGTCGGGATGGCCGGCGTGGCGGGGACGATCCTCGCCGCCTATGCCGCGTTGCTCGGCCCCGGGGCGCTGCCCTATCTGCTCGCCGCCTCGTTCATGTCGGCGCCGGGGGGGCTGCTGATGGCCAAGATCATCATGCCCGACATCCCCGATCCGCTGCCCGAACCGGGGGACGCCCTCGATGACGACGCAGTGCGCGTCGTCGCGCCGGTGGTCGAGATCGAGCGCGCCGACAATGTCATCATGGCAGCGGCGAATGGCGCGCAGACCGGGGTGCGGATTGCGGTGGCGGTGGCGGCGATGGTGCTGGCGTTCGTCTCGCTGGTCGCGCTCGCCAATGGCCTGCTCGGCGAAGTCGGCAGCTGGTTCGGCCGGCCCGACCTCAGCTTTCAGGGCATATTG
The DNA here is from genome assembly GCA_002281485.1 of Sphingomonas sp. 28-66-16. Classification (GTDB taxonomy): domain Bacteria; phylum Pseudomonadota; class Alphaproteobacteria; order Sphingomonadales; family Sphingomonadaceae; genus Sphingomonas. The sequence continues at coordinate 20,717 of NCGF01000005.1, read as the reverse complement.
GGCGTGATCCTCTCGCCGCTGATGCTGCTGCTCAACATCCCGCCGAGCGAGGCGAGCGCGGCGGGCGGACTCGTCGGCACAAAGATCGTGCTCAACGAATTCGTCGCCTTCATCGATCTGGGGCAGATGAAGAACCTGTCGGCGCGCACCACCGCCGTCGTCACCTTCGCGTTGTGCGGGTTCGCCAATTTCCTGTCGATCGCGATCCAGATCGCCGCGACCGGCAGTCTGGCGCCCAATCAGCGCCCGATGATCGCCAAGCTAGGCATCCGCGCGCTGGTCGCGGGCAGCCTCGCCAATCTGATGAGCGCGGCGCTCGCGGGGTTGCTGATCAGCTAGCACAGGGGAGAGTATCGTGATCGACGCAGAGAGCGCCCCGCCAACCGCTACCCGGCACGGGCCCGAACACACGCTCGAACGGCTGATCTTCTTTTCGGACGCGGTGTTCGCGATCGCGATCACGCTGCTGGTGATCGAAATCCATGTGCCGCATCTGGCGCCTGGCGCAAGCGACACGGATTTCCTGAACGCGCTGCTCCACCTGACGCCGAACTTCATCGGCTTCGTCATCAGCTTTTACGTGATCGGCGCGTTCTGGGCCGGCCATCACCGCGCCTTTGCCTGTGCCGCGCACTACAGCGACAAGCTGGTGCCTGCCAACATCAACATGCTGCTGACGATCGCTGCGATGCCTTTCTTCACTGCGTTCCTGAGCACGTACAGCAATCAGCGGGTGCCAGTCGTGCTCTATTGCTGCTGGCTGCTGCTGACGGCGCTGCTCAACATCCGCATGGGGCGGCTGGCGACGTCGCCGCCCGTGGTCGACGCCCACGTCTCCGCCGCCACGATCGCGATCATCCGCCGGCGCGGCATCGCCACGGCACTTGGCGCGGGCACCGCTATCATCGTGGGACTGGTCTCCCCCCTACCGGTGCTGGCGCAGGTCTCGCTGCTCTCGATTCCGCTCTGGCGGTTTGCCCTGACGCGATCGATCAAAAAAACCGCTTGAAGTTGACGCTGCGTCAACCGCTACAACCGCGGTATGACGCAGATCATCGACATCGCCGAGGTTGCCCGCACCACCGGCCTCTCCGCGCGCGCGCTGCGCTTTTACGAAGCGCGCGGGCTGGTGAAGCCGCTCCGCACCGGATCGGGCCGGCGCTGCTATGGCGCAGGCGAGCTCGAGCGGCTGCACCAGCTCGTCGCGCTCAAGCGCGCAGGGCTCAGCCTCCAGCAGATCAAGGCGCTGTTCGACAAGAAGCCGATCGACCTGCGCCAGCTGGTCGCGCTGCAACTCGACACGCTGGATGACCAGGCCCGCGCGCTTTCCGAAGCGCGCACGATCCTGCGCACGACCTTGTCCCGAATCGATCGCGGCGAGCCGATCGATGCCGCGACCTTCTGCTCGCTGATCAGGACCGGAGACGTGATGATGACCGACGAACAGCAAAAATGGCAGGCGGTGACCGATCGCTATATGAGCGATCAGGCCAAGGCCGACTTTGCCCGCAAGCTGCCCGAAATGGGCGATGTGTTCAGCGCCGAAGCAACCGCCGAGATGTGGAAGGACCTGGGCAGCCGGATCAAGGCGGCGATGCCGATGGACCCGGCCGGCGCCAAGGCGCGGGGCTTTGCGCGCGAATGGATGGCGCTGCTTGCGCCCTTCGCCAAAATTGCCACCCCGGCGATGTGGCAGGGCTCGCAGCAGATGTACGCCAACATCGACAAGTGGGAAGGCGAGGCCGACCCCGGCTTCGACGCCCAGACCTTCCACTTCATCCAGCAGGCGGTGACGGCGGCAAAGGCCGATGGCGAGGACCTGACGCCGACCCTCGGCGGGCGGGCATAACTGCAGCCGCCGGTGTCGGCGCTCAGCGCGTCGGCACCGGTTCGCTGCCCGAATAATCGTAAAAGCCGCGCTTGGTCTTGCGGCCATACCAGCCGGCCTCGACATATTTGACGAGCAACGGCGCGGGGCGGAATTTCGGGTCGCCGGTGCCGTCGAACAGCACGCGCGTAATTTCGAGGCATGTATCGAGCCCGATGAAATCGGCGAGCGTCAACGGCCCCATCGGGTGGTTGAGGCCGAGCATGCAGGCGGTGTCGATGTCCCCGATCGTCGCAACGCCTTCGCCGAGCGCGAAGCACGCCTCGTTGATCATCGGCATCAGCACGCGGTTGACGATGAAACCCGGTGCATCATTGGCATGGACGATCTTCTTGCCCAGCGATTGCCCGAACGCCTCGACGCTGGCGACCGTGGCGTCGCTGGTGGCAAGGCCGCGGATCAGCTCGATCAGCCCCATCACCGGCACCGGGTTGAAGAAATGCACGCCCATGAAGCGCGCCGGATCGGGCGACGCCTGGGCGAGGCGGGTGATCGGGATCGATGAAGTGTTCGACGCCAGAATCGCATCGGCGCCGAGTACCGTGCCGACATTGCCGAAGATCGCGCGCTTGATCTCCTCGCGCTCGGTGGCGGCCTCGATGACGAGGCCGCAGTCGCCCATCGCCTCGACTCCAGCGACCGGCTCGATCAGCGCCAGCGCGGCATCACGCGCATCGCCCGCGATCTTCTCCTTGGTCACCAGCCGGTCGAGCGCCTTGGCGATACCCGCCTTGCCGGCTTCCGCGCGCGCGAGATCGACGTCCGACAGCAGCACTTGATAGCCCGCCTGCGCGGATACCTGCGCAATCCCCGCGCCCATCTGCCCCGCCCCGATAACCCCGATCGTCTTCATGGTCGCTCCTATCTGGTGTCGCGGGGTCTATCGCCGCGCCCGTCAAATGCGAAGCAAAAGAAGACTGGGGGCGCCGATCGGAAGGAGAATCGACAATTTCAGCTGCTACCCAGAATCCTCTGCGCCTCTGTGCGATCGGGCCCGTTCAAGGCGCCGTCCGGGGCACCTGCGCCTCTGCCAGGATCAGCGCGAAGCGGTCGTCGACGTCGGTCCACTCGGCGATCGGCGTCCACCCGCCCGCGCGCAGCAGGATGCGGGCGTCGCGGTTGCCGTATTTGTGGCTGTTTTCGGTGTGGATCGTCTCGCCCGCCGCCATCTCGAACGGTCTGCCCTCGATCGTGAAGGCGACGTCCTCGGTCGCCTCGAGATGCATCTCGATCCGCGCGCCCATGTCGTTCCAGATCGCCCGGTGGCGAAAGGCGGCGACCGGGATCGTGCCATCGAGCTCGCGATTGATCCGTTCGAGCAGATTGAGGTTGAACGCCGCCGTGACGCCTCGCGAATCGTCATAGGCGGAAACGAGCACGTCGGCATCCTTCAGCCGGTCCATCCCGATCAGCAGCATCGAACCGGTGCCGAGCCAGAGTCGCATCGCCCGCAACAGATCGACCGCCGAGGAGGGGATCATGTTGCCGATCGTCGATCCGGGGAAAAAGCCGAGCTTGGGTAGCCCGGCCACCGCCGTCGGCAGCGCGATCGGGTGCATGAAATCGGCCTCGAGCGGATGCACCGGCAGCCCTGGAAAGTCGGCCGAAAGCGCCGCCGCGGATTCGCGCAGGAAATCGCCCGAAATGTCGATCGGCACATAGGCCGCCGGGGCGATCGCGCGCAGCAACAGCGGCGTCTTGGCCGATGAACCCGATCCGAACTCGACCACCGCGCGCCCCGCGCCGACGCGATCGGTGATTGCCGGGCCGTTGTCGTTGAGGATAGCGGCCTCGACCCGGGTCGGATAATATTCGGGGAGATCGGTGATCGCCTCGAACAGCTCCGACCCGCGCCGGTCGTAGAACCACCGCGCCGGAATCGCGCGCGGTCGGCCGGTAAAGCCGTTCAGCACGTCCGCCCGGAAGGCAGGATCGGCGAGGCTCGCGTCGCCGTCTTCGATTTCGCGTTTCAGCATGGTCAAAGATCCTTGGCGAGGCGCACACCGGTGAACTGCCAGCGCTGGTGCGGATAGAAGAAATTACGGTAGCTGGCGCGGACATGGCCGCGCGGGGTGGCGCACGAGCCGCCTCTGAGCACGCACTGCCCGCTCATGAACTTGCCATTATATTCGCCGACCGCCCCCTCGACCGCGCGAAACCCGGGATAGGGGCGGAACGCGCTGCCGGTCCATTCCCAGACATCGCCGTACCAGGCCGGGCCGGCGGTCGACGGCCTCGGCTCGACGGGTCCTGCCCGATCGAGCTGATTGCCGCTTTCGGGATCTTGCGCCTGCGCGGCGACCTCCCATTCGGCCTCGGTCGGCAGCCGCGCGCCCGCCCAGCTCGCATAGGCATCGGCCTCGTAAAAGCTGATATGCGTCACCGGCGCCGCCGGATCGATCGCGCGCCGGCCGTCCAGCCCGAAGCGCGTCCAGCCGCCGTCGCGCGCCTCCCAGTAGAGCGGCGCGGCGATTCCTTCGGCTTTCACCCAGGTCCAGCCGTCCGACAGCCAGTGGCGCGGCTCGCGATAGCCGCCATCGGCGATGAACGCGGCCCATTCGCCATTGGTGACCGTCCGGTCGGCGATTGCGTGCGGCAGCAGCAAGGTCTGGTGGCGGGGCGCTTCGGCATCGAAGGCGAAGCCGTCGCCGTCATGGCCGATCTCGGCGATACCGCCGGCGTGTCGGGTCCAGCCGATCGGCCCCGGCATCCCGACCGGCACCTTGCGCGCCGCCCGCCAGATCGCCGGCTCGGTGGGGTTCTGGGCAAACAGGTGGAGCATGTCGGTGATCAGCAATTCCTGGTGCTGTTCCTCGTGGTGACAGCCAAGCGCCACGAGGTCTAGCGCCGCCATCGGCAGATCGGCCAGTGCCGCGACCAGCGCGGCATCGACCGCCGCGCGATAGCCGAGGACCTCATCGAGCGTCGGCCGGGTGATCATGCCCCGCCGGCTGCGCGCATGCCGCGCGCCTTCGGCCTCGTAATAGCTGTTGAACAGGAACGGGAAGCGCGGATCGTGCAGACGATAGGCGGCGACATGATCGCGCAGGATGAACGTCTCGAAAAACCACGTCGTGTGCGCGAGATGCCATTTGGCAGGCGAGGCATCGTCCATCGACTGGACGGTCGCGTCGGCATCAGAGAGCGGCGCGACCAGATCGACCGTCAGCCCGCGCACCGCCACATAGCGCGCGGCCAATTGCGAGCGATCGACATGGGATGCTGGCTTGGTCTGCATTGTCGTCCCCGTGTTGGCCGGCCCCCGTCATCCGGCCGGTCCGGTCAGCGTGACGCTCCCGGCACCCAAAGAATGTCGCCACCCGCCAATTTGTTCACAAATCGAGCGCAAACGAACAAATAATCTGACAGACGGTTGAGATAGGCGACCGCTTCCGGATTCAAAGGCACTGCCTCGCGAGCCGCGACCGCCGAGCGCTCGGCGCGGCGAACGATCGCGCGCGCGAGGTGAAGCGACGCCGCCCCGGCGGTGCCGCCAGGCAGGATGAAGCTGGCGAGCGGGGCCAGTGCGTCGTTCATGGCATCGATCTCGCGCTCGAGCCGCGCGACCTGCGCCGACACGATCCGCAGCACCATTTCGGACGGGAAAAAGTCGGTGCCGGGGGTCGCGAGATCGGCGCCGAGATCGAACAGGTCGTTCTGGATCCGGATCAGCGCATCGGCGACCGGGCCCTCACCCAACGCCACGATCGCCACGCCGATCGCGCTGTTTGCTTCATCGACATCGCCGATCGCGATCAGCCGCGGATCGGTCTTCGCGATTCGCGACCCATCGACGAGCCCGGTCGTGCCATCGTCGCCGGTCCGCGTATAGATACGGTTGAGCTTGACCACGGGCCGTTGCCCGTCCGCCTCAGGTGCGGCCCGAAACGAACAGGATGAGCACGACGATCATGATCGCCAGCGCCTGGAAGAAGATACGCGCCTGCATCATCTTGTTCGATCGGGTGCTGGCGACGCTCGGGCCGGTCCCCTTGAGATCGGCCTCGGTCGCCTGCAGGAAGCTGACGACACCGCGGACGAGCGCGACGACGGTCGCGATCATGGCCGCCACGAGCAGGATGGCAAGAAATATGGTCATGCGACGCATTTAGGCCATCGGGCCGCCAATGCCAATGGGACTTTGGCCCGTACGCAGCCGTTCGGCGAGCACGAGACCGTCCGCCCCCGCGCGACGCAGCGCCGCGAGCGACGGCGCGCCGTCGCGCTTGGCGAGCCGCCGGCCATTGCCATCGAGCATCAACGGATGATGGTGATAGCGCGGGACGGGCAGGCCGAGCAGCGCCTGGAGCAACCGGTGGACGTCGGTCGCCGCGAACAGATCGACGCCGCGGACGATATCGGTGACACCCTGCGCGGCATCGTCGATCGTGACCGCGAGGTGATAGCTGGCCGGCGCATCCTTGCGCGCGAGCACGACGTCGCCATGCGCAAGCGGATCGGCGATCACCGCGCCGGCGATGCTGTCGTGCCAGCCGATCGCGCCGGCCTGCCCGACCGCGCGCGCCATGTCGATCCGCCACGCATGCGGCGCCGACGCCAGCCGGTCGGCGCGCTGTTGCGGATCGAGCGCACGGCAGGTGCCGGGGTAGACCGCCCCACCGGGGCCGACATGCGGCGCGCTCAGGCTGGCGGCGATCTCGCGCGCGATCGCGCTACGCGTACAGAAACAGGGGTACAGGAGATCCATCGCCTGCAGCCGATCGAGCGCCGCTGTGTAGGCGGCGAGCCGGGTCGACTGGAACAGCACCGGCCCGTCCCAGGCGAGGCCGAGCCACGCGAGATCGTCGAGCATCCGCGCGACATGTTCGGGACGGCTGCGCACCCCGTCGATGTCCTCGATCCGCAGCACGAAGCGCCCGCCGGCGGCGCGCGCGCGATCATGCGCAAGGATCGCCGACCAACCATGGCCCAGGTGCAGCGCCCCCGTCGGGCTCGGCGCAAAACGCGTCACCACGCCGGCGGCCGGGCCACAATCCGGCTCTTGACCGCGAGTCGCGGCTTCTGTCATCATGGCGTCATCCTAGTCGGCGACAGGCGGCGGGGAGAAGGCGTAAGGCCAGGACTGGGAGGTGACATGTATCATCCCGATCTTATCCGGCACCCGGATATGGTCCGCCATCCGGACGGGTGCCCCGCGCTTGTCCTCAACGCCGATTATACCCCGCTCAGCTATTATCCCCTGAGCGTCTGGCCCTGGCAGACGGCGGTCAAGGCGGTGTTTCTCGACCGGGTCGACATCGTCGCCAATTACGAACGCGAGGTCCGAAGTCCCACCGCGAGGCTGAAGCTTCCTTCGGTCATCGCGCTCAAGCAATTCGTCAGACCCTCCCAATTCCCCGCCTTCACCCGCTTCAATCTCTTCCTCCGCGATCGGTTCACCTGCCAATATTGTGGCTCCGGGCGCGACCTCACCTTCGACCACGTCGTCCCCCGCGCTCAGAAGGGCCGCACCACCTGGGAAAATGTCGTCACTGCCTGCGCGCCCTGCAACCTCAAAAAGGGCGGCCGCACCCCCAAGCAAGCGCATATGCCGCTCCATGTCGCGCCGATCCGGCCGACCAGCTGGCACCTGCAAGAACATGGCCGACGTTTCCCGCCCAATTATCTCCACGAGACCTGGCACGACTGGCTCTACTGGGACGTCGAGCTCGAGGCCTGATCCTCGGTAATTCCGACCGCCGCGCGCAGCAAGCCCCGCAACCAGGCCAGCATCGGATCGGCCCGGCGATAGCTCGCCCACACCGTCACCACGCCAAGCCGGACATTGAGCAGCGGCGGATCGATCAGCGTCAGTCCCAAGGGCCCGGCCAGCCGCACGGCAAAGGCGCGCGAAATCGTCGTGACGGCATCGGTGGCCGCAACGATCTCGGCAGCCGCACGGAACGTGGGGACGATCGCGGCGATCGGTCGCTCGATGCCAGCGGCGGCAAGTTCGGCATCCATGTCGGAAGCGCGGTCTCCAAGCAGCGACACGATGACGCTCGGATAGGCCGCATAGTCCGCGATCGTCCAGCCGCCCCCGCAAGGATGCCCGGACCGCATCACCACCGCGAGCGTATCGGTCATCAACGGTTCGGAGGCAGCGCCGCGCGGCAGCGGGGTGGTGTCAAGCGCGAGCGTCAGATCGATCTCGCCACCGAGCATGCGCGCCGGCAGCCCCGGGCCGATCGGCACCCATTCGAGCACGATATTCGGCGCCACCGCAACGATGCGGGCGACGAGCGGGGCGAGCAGCAATTCGGCCTGCGCATCCGTCATCGCGAGGCGCAGGGTCCGTACCTCGGCGGCCGGGTCGAACGGCGGCTCGACGAGCAGCGCCCGCATCTCCGCGAGCAGCGCCGCCAGCGGCTGACGCAGCGCCTCGGCGCGCGGGGAAAGCAGCTGCCCGCCGGGGCCGCGCACCAGCAGCGGATCGTCGAGCAGGTGCCGCAATCGCCCGAGCGCGCGACTCATTGCCGGCTGACTCAGCCCCACTTCGGCGCCAGCCCGCGTCGCGTTGCGGTGACGCAGCAGCGCGTCGAGCACGGGCAGCAAGTTCAAATCGACCGCACGAAGATGCTTTTCGAGCATGCTCGGAATACTAAACTTGCATTTCACTCATGGTCAAGCTCGCCGTAGACGATCTCCGTCACAAGGAGACACGTCATGACCAAAGATATTCTGATGATCGGCTATGGCCCCGTCGGCCGCGCGACGGTTGCTTTGCTGCAAGCGCGGGGCACGCCAGTGCGCGTCGCCCAGCGATCGCGGCCCGCCGATCTGCCCGAGGGCGTGGGCTTCGTCCGCTGCGACGTGCTTGACCCCGCCTCGGTCGGGGCGGCCGTGGAGGGGGCCGCGCAGATCGCAGTGGCGATCGGTTTTGAATATACCGGCAAGACTTGGGAAAAAGTCTGGCCGCTGGCGATGCGCCATCTGCTCGATGCATGCGCCGCGCAGGGCGCACGGATGGTGTTCCTCGACAATCTCTACATGCTCGGCCCCCAGCGCGCGCCGCTGGTCGAGACGATGGCGCTCAGCGACCATGGCCGCAAACCTGCGGCGCGCGCGCTGATCACGCGGATGTGGCAGCGCGACAGCCGGGTCAGGGTCGCGGCGCTGCGCGCGCCCGATTTCTATGGCCCGGGCGTGCGGCTGTCGCACCTCGGCGATACCGGTCTCGCCGCGATCGCCCGGGGCAAGGCCGCGACCTTCCTGTTTTCGCCCGATCAGCCGCACGACTATGCTTATGTGCCCGATATCGGCCGCGCGATGGTGACTTTGCTCGACGCTGGCGACGACGCCTTTGGCCAGGCCTGGAACATGCCGTGCGCGCCGACGCTCACCTCGCGCGCGATCCTCGCGATCGGCGCTCGACAGGCCGGAACGCGGCTGCGGATTCATGCCGTCCCGCGCTGGCTGCTTGCGCTGCTGTCGCCGATGATCGGGTTCGTTCGCGAAATCCGCGAGATGCGGTTCCAATGGGACCGTCCCTATCATGTCGATGCGACCAAATGGCAGCAGCGCTTCTGGTCGGACGTGACGCCGTTCGAGGTCGGGGTGGCGGCGACGATCGAGTCGTTCGCGCGATGAAGGTCGCGGCGCCGATGGAACCAACATGCCCCCCGGGGACTTGAGCGCCTCGGAGAAAAATCATGGCGTTTCAGCAACTCGACCCGAGTATTCCCGTCATCGTCCTCGACAAGGGGCCCGGCTTCGCCTTCGCCGTGATCGACTATGGGCAGGAACATAATCTGATCTGGGTCACCGCGATCAACGCAACCGGCGAAATCTGGTGCGCGCCCAACCCGCAGGTACGGATGCCGGGCAACTGGACGATGGGCCGCGCGCGACCGGCCGCTGCCGCCAGGGTCGACGACGGCTGCACCGACCCGGCCGGCGTCGCCGCTTCGGCAGCGGCGTGAACCGCATCGTCGGACGCGGCAGATCGCCGGCCGACATGCCGGGTTGATCGCCCGCGACGGTGGCTCGGGCCGCCCGGTCTCCGGCACTCGACCCGGAACAGGGCGGTTCGGCGTTGACCCCGCCGTTGCCGCAGCGCAGCATGCGGCGATGGCCAGCCTCCCCGCAATCACCAACAATCCCGACATCCGCTTTCTCGGCAAGTTGCTGGGCGATGTGATCCGCGATTACGGGGGCGACGCGCTGTTCGAGCGGGTCGAGACGATCCGTTCGGCTTCGGTCGAGCGGCATCGCGGCCGCGGCGACCATCGCGCCACCGACATGGCGCTCGATCGGCTGACGCTCGACGAGACGCTCGATTTCACCCGCGGCTTCATGCTGTTTTCGATGCTCGCCAATCTCGCCGAGGATCGCCAGGGGATCGCCGCCGAACCCGGCGCCGATATGGCCGCCGCGCTCGAACGCCTCCGCGCCGACGGCATCGGCACCGACGCCACACTCGAGCTGCTCGACCATGCGCTTGTCGCCCCGGTGCTGACCGCGCACCCGACCGAGGTGCGCCGCAAATCGATGATCGATCATCGCAACCGAATCGCCGCGCTGATGAAGCTCCGCGACGCCGGGCTGGCGACGACCCCCGACGGCGATCGGGTAGACGAGGCGATCACCCGCCAGATCGCGTTGCTGTGGCAGACCCGCGTGCTGCGCCGCGAGCGGCTATATGTGACCGACGAGGTCGAGACCGCGCTCAGCTATCTGCGCGAGGTTTTCCTGCCGACGCTGCCGGCGCTCTATCAGCGCTGGGACCGGGTGCTCGGCCGGCGCTGCCCGAGCTTTCTGCGCCCGGGCAGCTGGATCGGCGGCGACCGCGACGGCAATCCCTATGTCGTCGCCGAATCGATGGCTACCGCCCTTGGCCGCGCGAGCGAAGCCGTGCTCGATTATTATCTCGAGGCGATCCATCTGCTCGGCGCCGAATTGTCGATCTCGAGCGAGCTTGCGAACGTCGATGGCGCCGTTGCCGCGCTCGCCGACGCGAGCGGCGACGACGCGCTGTCGCGCAGCGACGAACCCTATCGCCGTGCCCTTTCGGGCATCTATGCCCGCCTCGCCGCGACCCACCACTCGCTGACCGGGAAACCCGCGCCCCGGCCCGGCCAGCTGAGCGGCGCGGCCTATCCCACGCCCCAGGCGTTTCGCGCCGATCTCGTCGCCATCGCCCACGGGCTGGCGCGCGATCACGGCGGCGCGCTTGCTACCGGGGGCGCGCTCGGCCGGTTGATCCGCGCGGTCGAGACGTTCGGCTTTCATCTCGCCACGCTCGACATGCGCCAGAACAGCGCGGTGCATCAGCGCGTCGTCGCCGATCTTTTGAAGGGCGCCGGGGTCGAAGCCGATTATCTGGCGCTCGACGAGGCGGCCCGTGTGGCGCTGCTCCGCCGCGAGCTCGCCAGCCTGCGCCCGCTGACCAGTCCTTATGCCGCCTATAGCGACGAAACCCAGTCGGAAATCGCGATCCTGCATCAGGCCGCCCGGGCGCACGGCGCTTACGGCCCGGCCTGCATCACCAACTATGTCGTGTCGATGGCGCAGTCGGTCTCCGATCTGCTCGAGGTCAATCTTCTGCTCAAGGAAGCCGGGCTCTATCGGCCCGGCCAAGGTCCGGGCGACCCGCCGCACGCCGCGATCATGGCGGTGCCGCTGTTCGAGACGATCGGCGATCTTGAGGCTGCGCCCGCCGTCATGGCCGCCTATTTCGCCCTGCCCGAAGTCGCCGTCGTCGCGCGCGCGCGCGGCTATCAGGAAGTGATGATCGGCTATTCCGACAGCAACAAGGATGGCGGCTACCTGACCTCGACCTGGAGCCTCAGCCGCGCTTCGACCGCGCTTGCGCCGGTGTTCGAGGCGGCGGGGGTGGCAATGCAGCTGTTCCACGGGCGCGGCGGCGCGGTCGGGCGCGGCGGGGGTTCTTCCTTCTCGGCAATCCTCGCGCAGCCGCCGGGCACGGTTCAGGGCCGCATCCGTATTACCGAACAGGGCGAAGTGATCGCCGCCAAATATGGCACGCGCGAGAGCGCGGCGACCAATTTGGAGGCCATTGCGGCGGCCACCCTGCTCGCCAGCCTCGAGCCCGAGCGGCTGTCGATGCGCGACTATGAGCGCTTCGCCGGCGCGATGGACCAGCTTTCCGCCACCGCTTTCGCTGCCTATCGCGATCTCGTCTACGGCACCAAGGGGTTCCGCACCTTTTTCCGCCAGATGACCCCGATCGCCGAGATTTCGGGCCTCAAGATCGGTTCGCGTCCCGCCAGCCGCACAAAATCGGACCGGATCGAGGATCTGCGCGCGATCCCCTGGGTGTTCAGCTGGGCGCAGGCGCGGGTGATGCTGCCCGGCTGGTACGGCGTCGGCGCTGCAATCGCGGCGTTCGAGGACAAGGGGTTGTTGCAGGAAATGGCGGCGGGCTGGCCGTTCTTCGCCGCAACGCTCGCCAATATGGAACAGGTGATCGCCAAGTCCGACATGGGCATCGCCGCACGCTATGCAACGCTGGTCGAGGACCGAGCGATGGGTGACGCGATTTTCGGGCGGATCAGCGATGGCTGGCACCGGTCGCGCGATGGGCTGCTGCTCGCCACCGATCAGGCGCATCTGCTTGCCGCCAACCCGGCGCTTGACGCGTCGATCCGGCTGCGCCTGCCCTATATCGAGCCGCTCAACCTGCTCCAGATCGAACTGATCAAGCGCCGCCGCGCAGGCGAAACCGACGAGCGGATCGGTGAGGGGATATTGCTGTCGATCAACGCGATTGCAACCGCGCTCAGGAACAGCGGATAGATGATCCGATTCAGCCCTCCAAGAATGGCGCCGCGATTGCATCGCGCACCCGCAGCAGCCGCCCGCTGCCGCGATCGAGCAGTGCCCAGCTCGTTATCGCCTCGACCTTGATCTTGCCGTCGCTGCCGGTGAAACGGACGTGGCGATCGAAGCGCGCGCCATAGGGTTTGCCCGGGACCCAGGTTTCACCCGTGACGTGCTCGCCGACGCCGACATTGCCGCGATAATCAATCTCGTGCCGGGTCACGACCCAGATATAGGCAGCAACGTGTTCGGAGCGCGCCACCGCCTGCCAATGGGCGACGGCGATGTCCTGAATCCAGCGCACCCAGACCGCATTGTTGACATGGCCGAGTTCGTCGATGTCAGCGGGCGTGGCGGTGAAGATACGGGTGAAGCGCGTCATGACTCCTCGATGTTCCGGCTGCGCCGCCAATGCCAGGCGCCGACCAGCGCGGCGATCGCGATCACGATGGCGGCAAGGATCAGGATCACGTGCCGATCGGGCAGCAGCCGTCCGATCAGCGCTTCCAGACCATGGCCGAACAGATAGCCGATCGTGGTAAAAGCAATGCCCCAGACGATCGCCGAGACAAGGTTGACGATGACGAACAACCGCGCGGAGATACCGGTCGTCCCGATCGCGATCGGGCTGATCGTGCGAAAGCCATACATGAAGCGAAAGGCGAAGATGAAGCCGATCGGATGACGCTCGAGCATGCCGAGCGCTCGATCGAACAGCGGCCGCTTGCGCACGCGCCGGACCCAGGCGCGATTCCTGAAATTCCGACCGAGCATGAAGAAAATCTGATCGGCGACGAACGAGCCAGCCGCTGCCGCCGCCATCGCCCCGGCGAGCGGGAAGTATCGCTGGTGCGCCAGCAAGCCACCGGCGATCACCACCGTCTCGCCCTCGATCCCCGCACCCGCCGCCAGTGCGATCAGACCGTAGCGCGCGATCATCGCTTCGATCGTCACGCAGGCCGCTCGCGCATCATCCCGTCACGCCCAGCTGCCACAGCACAAAGGCATGCTCCTCGGCCGCCTCGCGCAAGCTCTCGAACCGGCCCGATTTGCCGCCATGCCCGGCGCCCATATTGGTCTTGAGCAGCAAAACATTGTCGTCGGTCTTTTCGTAACGCAGCTTGGCAGCCCATTTGGCGGGCTCCCAATAGGTCACGCGCGGATCGTTCAACCCGCCCGAGATGAACAGCGGCGGATAGGCCTGCGGCGTGACATTGTCATAGGGGCTGTAGCTGCGGATCAGCTCGAACGCCGCGGCGTCCTCGATCGGATTGCCCCATTCGGGCCACTCGCCGGGGGTGAGCGGCAGGGTTTCGTCCATCATCGTGTTGAGCACGTCGACGAACGGCACGTCGGCGATCACCGCGCCCCACAAAGCGGGATCGCTGTTGACCACGGCGCCCATCAGTTCGCCGCCCGCCGATCGGCCGGCGATCGCGATCTTGCCGGCGCTCGTCCAGCCGCCCTCGATCAACCCTTTCGCGACGTCGACGAAATCGCTGAAGCTGTTGGTGCGCTTCTCCAGCTTGCCGTCGAGATACCATTGCTGGCCGAGATCGTCGCCGCCGCGAATATGCGCGATGGCATAAGCGAAACCGCGATCGAGCAGGCTGAGCCGGCCGGTCGAAAAGCCCGGCGGGATTGCGTGGCCATAAGCGCCATAGGCATAAAGGAACAACGGGCGACTGCCGTCTCTGGGGAAATCCTTGGGATAGACGATCGACACCGGCACCTCGGTGCCGTCGCGCGCGGTCATTTTGAGCCGCTCGGTGCCGTATCTCGCGGCGTCATAGCCCGACGGGATTTCCTGCACTTTCAGGACGGTCATCGCCCCCGAGGCAACGTCATAGTCATAGACCGTGGCCGGGGTGACCATCGATTCATAGCCGAGCCGCAGCACTGTCATGTCATATTCGGGATTGTCGCCAAGCCCGGCGTCATAGCTCGCCTCGGGGAACGCAATCCGCTTCGGCGGACCACCGTCATATCCATGAATTTCGATCTGATCGAGCCCTTCCTCGCGCCCGTCGACGATGAAGAAATCGGCAAAACAGCTGACGCCGGTCATGTAGAATTCGTCGCTCGGCGCGATCAGCTCGGTCCAGGTGCCGGGATCGGCGACCGGCGCGGTACAAAGGCGGAAATTGGGGTTGGTGTCATTGGTGTGGATGAACAAGGTGTCGCCGTGCGCATCGACGTCATATTCGCGTTCGACCTTGCGCGGGGAGACGCAAACCGGCGTGGCGAGCGGATCGGCGGCGGGCACCAGCCAGACTTCGCTGGTGACGTGATCGCCCGTCGCGATCACGATCCATTGCCGGTCGCTCGTCTCCGAAACTCCGACGCGGAACCCCTCGTCGGCCTCGCGGAACAGCTCGACATCATCGGCGATCGGCGTGCCGATCCGATGGAACCGCGCATTGTCGGTGCGCCATTGCTCGTTGGCGAGGCCGTAGAGGAAGCCGCTGTCATCGGCCGCCCAGACGATTTCGGAGAGCATGCCGGGGATCACCTCGGGCAGATGCTCGCCGGTCGCGATCACCTTGACCCGAACCTCGAACCGCTCCGAGCCGTTGTCGTCGATCGCATAGGCAAGCAGCCTGCCGTCATTGCTGACCGACAAGGCGCCGAGCCGGAAATATTCCTTGCCCTCCGCCAGCGCCGGTTCGTCGAGCAGCAGTTCGTCTTCGCCGCCACTGATCGGCTTGCGCCACCATTTGCGGTACTGGCCACCAGTCTCGAACGCGGTCCAGTAAAGCCAGTCGCCATCCTTTTGCGGGACCGACGATTCGTCTTCCTTGATACGGGCCTTCATCTCTTCGTACAGCCGGTCGATCAGGGCGCGATGCGGCGCCATCACCGCTTCGAAATAGGCGTTTTCCGCCTCGAGATAGCCAAGAACGTCTGGGTCGGTCACCACTGGATAACCGGGATCGCGGAGCCAGGCATAGGGATCCTCGATCGTCACGCCATGAGCGGTGAAGGCGGCGGGGCGCCGATCGGCGACGGGGGGGGCGATGGTCATTCGCCTTCCTTACCGCGCTGCCCGGCGTTGTCGAACCCCCAGCGTCCGTGCGCGGCAAACCCTGCTCAGTGCAGCTTCAGCCGTGGCCGCACGATCTGGTTGACATGGCCAACGACGATCAGCGCCACCCCCCGCACCCAGCCATGAATGGCAATCAGGTGCATCCGGTAAAGCGACATATAGACCATTCGAGCGATCCACCCTTCGACGAACATGCGCCCGCCGACGAGATTGCCCATCAGGCTGCCGACCGTCGAAAACCGGCTGAGCGACACCAGCGAGCCATGATCCTGATAGACGAAATCCCTGAGCGGCTGCCCCGCCTGGGCGCGGACGAGATTGGCGAACACATGGCTCGCCATCTGGTGCGCCGTCTGCGCGCGCGGCGGCACCGGCCGGTCGCGCCCCGGCAACAGGCACGAGGCGCAGTCGCCGAGCGCGAAGATGCGATCGTCGCGGGTCGATTGCAGCGTCGGCCGCACGACGATCTGGTTCATCCGGTTGAGTTCGAGATCGCTCATCGTCGCGATGGCGTCGGCGCCTTTGACGCCTGCCGCCCAGACGATCAGATCGGCCTCGATCGCCTGGCCGTCGCTGGTATGGACGACGCGGTCGTCGATCCGCACCACCTGAGTCTGGTCGAGCACGCGCACCCCGAGCACCTCGAGTTCGTGCTTCGCCTTGTCGGCGAGCGGCTCGTCGAGCGCCGGCAGGATGCGCGATCCCGCTTCGATCAGCGACACTTCGAGCTTGCTTTCATCGAACACTTCGAGGCCGTAATTGCGCAGGCCCTTGGCAGCATTGTAAAGCTCGGCAGCAAGCTCGACCCCGGTGGCGCCGCCGCCGACGATCGCCACCCGCACCCGCGCATCGGCATCGCCGAGCTGATTTTCGTGGTTGGTGCGGAAGCAGGCATTGAGCAGGCGTTGGCGAAAGCGATCGGCCTGGGCGCGATCCTCCAGGAACATCGCATGCTCGCGCACCCCCGGCACCCCGAAATCATTCGAGATGCCGCCGACGGCGATCACCAGATAATCATAGCGGATCTCGTGCCGGCCGATGATCTCGCGCCCGTCTTCGTCGAGCAGCGGCTCGGTGGTGATCGTGCGGGCAGCCCGATCGATCCGTTCGAGCCCGCCATTGAAGAAGCGATAACCCCAACGCACCGCATGGCCGCCATAGCCGACCTCGTCGAGATTGGCGTCGAGCGACCCCGCAGCGACTTCGTGAAGCAGCGGCTTCCAGATATGCGTGAGATTGCGATCGACGAGGATGATGTCGTGTCGCTTGCGCCCGTAGCGCGACCCGAGCTTGCGGACGAGTTCGAGCCCGCCCGCCCCGCCGCCGACCACGACGATCTGCGTTTTCTGATCCGGCATCGCATTCCTTTTCGACCCGCTTACCCCAGAGCGGGACGCTCGGATCGGTCATAGCCCGCTCGGCTGGTTTGGGCCAGCGTCGCGGGGGTGTCCTTCGCTGATCGGGTCTGGCATAATTCGCGGATGCCCGGCGCCTTGCACCGGGACCCCTTATCGTCCCAAGGATTTCTCTCATGTCCACCCATGCCGATCGCCTCGCCGCCCTTCGCGCGCAGCTGGCGCGCGACCGCCTCGACGGCTTCGTCGTCCCGCTGACCGACGAGCATATGAGCGAATATGTCGGCGATTACGCCCAAAGGCTCGCCTGGTTGACCGGATTTCAGGGATCGGCCGGCACGGCGGTGGTGATGTCGCAGGAAGCGGCGATCTTTACCGATGGGCGCTACACGCTCCAGGTCCGCCAGCAGGTCGATGGCGATCACTGGGCCTATGTCGGCGTGCCGCAAACGAGCGTCGCCGCCTGGCTCGCCGAGCATGCCGGCCAGGGCGCCCGGATCGGCTATGATCCCTGGCTCCACACCCGCGCCTGGGTGACCGAAGCGAGCAAGGCGCTCGCCGAGCGCGGCGCTTCGCTGGTTGCGGTCGATACCAACCCGGTCGACGCCGTCTGGCCCGATCGGCCCGCCCCTTCCGACGCGACGCTCGCCGTGCAGGACGACGCCCGCGCCGGCCAGTCCTCGGCCGAAAAGCGCGCCGGAATCGCCGACTGGCTCACCGAGCGCCGGGCCGATGCGGTGGTGCTCACCGCACTCGATTCGATCGCCTGGGCGCTCAACGTGCGCGGGCGCGACGTCGCCCACACCCCGGTCGCGCTCGCCTATGCGATCGTCCAGGCTGACGGCACCGCCGACCTGTATATCGCCCCGGAAAAATTGACCGATGCGGTCCGCCAGCACCTCGGCAACGCGATCCGCGTCCACGATCGTGGCGAATTCGCCAGCGCGCTCGGCGGCTTCGCCGGCAAGCGGGTCGCCGCCGATCCCGAGCGCGCCGTCGCCGCGATCTTCGACCGGCTCGACCAGGGCGGCGCCACCATCCTGACGCTGCGCGACCCGGTCGTGCTCGCCAAGGCGACCAAGAACCCGGTCGAGATCGCCGGCCACCGCGCCGCCTCGGCGCGCGACGGCGCCGCGCTTGCGCGCTTCCTGCGCTGGGTCGAGGCCGAAGCCCCCAGCGGGGTGCTGACCGAGCTCGATTGCGTCGCCAAGCTGCTCGCCTTCCGCCAGCAATCGGGGCTGCTGCTCGATACCTCGTTCGACACCATCTCGGCGACCGGCGCGCACGGCGCCTCGCCGCACTATCGCGTCGACGAGAGTTCCAACGCCCGGCTCGAGCCGGGGCAGCTCTATCTCGTCGATTCGGGCGGGCAATATCTCGACGGCACCACCGACGTTACCCGAGTGCTGCCGATCGGCGCCCCGACCGAGGAGATGCGCGACCGGTTCACCCGTGTGCTGAAAGGTCATATCGCGCTGGCGACGGCGATTTTCCCGGTCGGCACCAATGGCGGCCAGCTCGATGGCTTTGCGCGCCGACCGCTGTGGGAGGCTGGGCTCGATTATGCCCATGGCACCGGCCACGGCGTGGGCGCCTATCTGGCGGTGCACGAGGGGCCGCAACGGATCGCGACCCCCAGTTATCCCGGCGGCGGCCCGGCCGAGCCGCTGCGTGCAGGCATGATCATCTCGAACGAGCCGGGTTATTACAAAGCGGGGGACTACGGCATCCGCATCGAAAATCTCGTACTCGTCGAGGAACGCGTCATCGCCGGCGCCGAAGCGCCGATGCTCGGTTTCGAGACGCTGACCTTCTGTCCGATCGAGCGCCGACTGATCGTCGCCGACATGCTTACCCCTGCCGAGCGCGGCTGGCTCGACGCCTATCACGCGCGCGTCTTCGATATACTGGCGCCGCAGATGACCGGCGACGATCTGACGTGGCTCGAAGCGAAATGCGCGCCGCTCTGAAAGGCCATTGGGAGAGTATCATGCCCTCTTTACTGACCACGCCGATCCATCTCGGCCTTGGTGCCAAGGCCGTCGTCCAGCCCGATTTCACCGGCATGGCATGGTATGCCGATTACGCCGCACGCACCGCTGCCGATGGCAATGAGGGGCGGCTGGTGACGATGTACCGCTTCACCGAAAGCTGGGATGTGTGGGAAATGCACCCGAGCGGCGATGAGGTGGTCGTCTGCCTCGGCGGGCGGATGACGCTCCATCAGGAAATGGCCGATGGCAGCACCACAACCATCGACATCGGGCCGGGCGACTACGCGATCAACCCGCCCGGCGCGTGGCACACTGCCGATGTCGACGGCGAAGCGACCGCCCTGTTCATCACCGCCGGCATGGGCACCCAACACCGCCCGCGCTGACGATTGACCAGGCCTCTTTGTTCTCTTATTGTTCCGACATCGAATCGGCAGCGAAGAGGGACTCGCCATGATCGGCTATGTGACGCTCGGCACCAATGATCTCGCTCGCGGGGCGCTTTTTTATGACGCGATCGCGGCTGAATTGGGGGTTGGCCGGATGATGGAATTCGACAGCTACATCGCCTGGGGTGCGCCCGGTGGTGGGGCTGGCATCGGCCTGACCAAGCCGTTCGACGGCAATCCGGCGACGATCGGCAACGGCGTGATGGTAGCGCTCGAGGCGAAGGATCAGGATCAGGTCGGCCGGCTGCACGCGATCGCGCTCGCAAATGGTGGCATCTGCGAGGGGCCTGCCGGGCCGCGCGGCAGCGGTTTCTACGCCGCCTATTTCCGCGATCCCGATGGCAACAAGCTCAACGCCTTCGTCATGGGCGCCTAGGCGGATCTGCGTCAGGCCGCGGCGGCGCGGCCGGCTCGGGCGGCGACACTGCAGCGCTCGCCCGCGCCCGCGCCTTGCGCTTCTTCAGATTGTCGCGGAGCTGCGCCGCAAGCCGCGCGGCGCGATCGTCGTTCGATGCCATCGGGTGGCTATCGCCGGGCCGCCTTGCCTTGACAAGTCCGCCCACGTCAGACCATAGGCGCGCTCCCGCCCGAAAGGCGGCGACATGCTGCCGTAGCTCAGTGGTAGAGCGCATCCTTGGTAAGGCTGAGGTCGTGAGTTCAATCCTCACCGGCAGCACCATTTTTATTTGAAGAATCAATAACTTAAATCGCCGCCTTTGGGCGGCGCTCCGGCCGTTTGCGGATTGGGACACGCATGGGACACAGCGCGTAGCGAACGCTGGCGTACGACAGCGTAGGATCGGTGTCCTGAAAACGCCGATAATTGCTCGCAAGTGATGATCGCGTCGCGGCGCTGGAGGCCGAATCGCCCCCCGATGCGCCTACTACTTTGATCTGGGAAGATTGCCTCGACGACCAGGATCAATGTGATCTGACCCTCTGGTCAGCGCCCGCCGCTCCATTAGAAACTCTCAAGTGGTATGCGTATCCGGGCCGAATCACGGATCACGGTTCCGATGAGCCGCGAAGGAGCAGAGCGTGGGCAAGGCCTATGACGATTTTGCCGGGAAGCTGAGCCGCAAGGTAATTGCGCGCCTCTCCCTTATCTGTTCCCCGTCAGCACCAATGGCACAGATTTGAGGTTGTGATTTAAGGAGGGTTAGGGCTTCGTCGTAGTGACGAAGGAACGAAGATGAAGCCCCA
>NCGF01000027.1 GCA_002281485.1 Sphingomonas sp. 28-66-16 | reverse complement strand
CGACGTGCTGCCGCGCGCGAACCATTTCTTCGAGCATGAAATGCCCGAGCTGATGGAGAGCGTGGACAATTATCTGGACATGCGGCTGGACCCGAATTCGCCGATTAAGTGAGGCGCGCGAGGATTTAGCGAAGCTAAATCCCGCTTAAAGGCGCCGAACTCGGCCGGCGGGGCTCCAGCCCCGACCGACGACATGGGCTTTGCCCATGGCGCTTATGATGATCGCCGACGTCGTTTGATGGTCAGCGACCGCTCCCTATGTTAGCTTAGCGGAGTGTATCGGGAGGCGTCGATTGATCGCTCTATTGATGTTGGCCAGCATCAGTCGCTGCGCTGTTCCTGAGCTCTGCCCGACTGACGAGCAAATTTTGGCTGCTGTTCGTGCTCGCGATGCCGACATTGTTCAGGCGATCGCAAATCAAGCCGCTCAGGACGATCCTAATAGCGTCGTTCTAACCCACTCGGAACGTATTAGGCGGATTTCGGGCGTCTCATGTGGCGATAAGTTGCCCAGCGACCTCCCCGGCGATCCGCCCGTTATCAATTGCAAATTCACCGTTCGGTATTGGAGTAGGAATGCGGAAACGGTGGCAAGAATGGTACGCCGGGGAGGCGGATGGGAAATTGATAACGCCCTCGCGGTGACGCGCACTCGCCGATAGCCCGAACGCACTCAACCAAACAATTTCTGCTCTCTCCCCCCCCCGTCACCCCGGGCTTGACCCGGGGTCCCGCTTTTCCAACCTCGGGCATCGCGTGAACAAGGCAGCGGGACCCCGGGTCAGGCCCGGGGTGACGGGTTTGGTGGGAGCCTTGTGCAGCGCGATACCCGCCAACACCCTCACCCCACCCAAATAACCACATTCCCTAACAACACCGCCGCCATCACCAGCAGCAGTGCCCCCTTCTTCCGGTCGCCGCCCTTCGCAATCATCCACCCCCCACCAATCAGGCACGCAAAAAACCCCAGCATCGCAATCGCCGGCGCAGCCTGCGCGATCCCCACAAGCCCATCGTTCATCCCGCCAGCACCCGCGCATAAGCCGCCGGATCGACATTCCCGCCCGACAAGATCACCAGCATCCCCTCCCCCATCGCCACCTTGCCCGCGAGCAGCGCCGCCAGCGCCACCGCGCCGCCCGGCTCGACCACAAGCCGCAGTTTCTCCGCCGCCCAGCGCTGCGCTGCCGCCACTTCGGTCTCGCTGACCGACAGCCCGGTCACTCCGCGCCGTGACAGCACGTCGAAGGTCAGCGGCGACACCAGCTTGGTCTGCAGCGAATCGCACGCGGTCGGCGGCGGATTCGACCCCACCGGCTCGATCCACCCGGCCTCGAGCGAGCGCCGCATATCGTCCCACCCCTCGGGCTCGACCACCGTCACCACCGCCTCGGGAAGCCCGAGCGCGATCCCCGCTGCCAGCCCGCCGCCGCCGAATGGCACGATCACGTGGCGGGGCGCGCCGAGTCCCTGCGCCTCCATCTGTGTCGCCGCTTCGATGCCAGTGCTGCCCTGCCCCTCGATCACCCAGGGATCATCGAAGCTCGGCACCAGCACCGCGCCGCGCGCGCCGGCCAGCCCTGCCGCGATCTTTTCGCGGCTTTCGGTCGCCCGGTCATAGGTCACGATCTCCGCGCCGAGCGCCAGCGTCGCCTCGCGCTTCACCGCCGGCGCATCGCTGGGCATCACGATCAGCGCGGGCATGCCAAGTCGCTTCGCGGCCCAGGCGATCCCTTGCGCATGATTGCCCGACGAGAAGGCCACCACGCCTTTGCTGCGGGACTCGGCGTCGATCGCGGTCAGCCGATGCCATGCGCCGCGTATTTTGAACGCTCCGACCGGTTGCAGGCTCTCGGCCTTGAAAGCGACGTCGAAGCCACTGATGTTGGCTGCGAACAGGGGGCTCGGCGGCAGGATCGCCGTCACTTTCGCCGCGGCATCGCGGACCCCGGCACGGGTCGGTTGTCGCAAAATTGTCATGAAATGACCTTGCCCTTCAAATAACTGTTTACATAGCGGCCATGGGACTTCCAACCGCAAGGCAGCTTTTTCGTTTTGTCTCACGACATTTGGAGGTCCCTTGAGTTGCACAAGCATCATAGCGCGCGGGAGCTAGCGAGCGCTCTCCGACCGGTACAGCCGGTCACGCTCGTACGTCCACACGCCGCAGCACGCGCTGCCCGATTCTTCGTCGAGAAGTTTCCGGGCAAATCGATGTATGCGGTGAAAGCAAACCCATCTCCCGATCTCCTGCAGGTCCTGTGGGATAGCGGGATCACGCATTACGACGTCGCCTCGATTGCCGAGGTGCGGCTGGTGGCGAGCACGCTGCCCGACGCGACCCTGTGCTTCATGCACCCGGTCAAGGCGGTGGAAGCGATTGCCGAGGCCTATGCGACGCACGGCGTTCGGGTGTTCTCGCTCGACAGCATCGAGGAACTCGACAAGATCATGACCGCGACCGACGGGGCGAGCGATCTGACGCTCTGCGTCCGGCTGCGGGTCTCGTCGGAGCATTCGAAGCTCAGCCTCGCCTCGAAATTCGGCGCGGCCCCGGGCGAGACGCGGGAATTGCTGTTCCGGGCGCGCCAGGCGGCGGATGCGCTCGGCATCTGCTTCCATGTCGGCTCGCAGGCGATGACGCCCGAAGCCTATGCCCAGGCGATGGAGCGCGTGCGCGCGGCGATCGTCGACGCCGGCGTCACCGTCGACGTCGTCGATGTCGGTGGCGGGTTTCCGTCTTCGTATCCGGGCATGGAGCCGCCGCCACTCGAGCGTTATTTCGCGACGATCCACCGTGCGTTCGAAAGCCTGCCGATTTCCTATTCGGCCGAGCTTTGGGCCGAGCCGGGTCGGGCGCTGTGCGCCGAATACAGCTCGATCGTCGTGCGCGTCGAAAAGCGCCGCGGCGACGAACTCTACATCAACGACGGTGCTTATGGCGCGTTGTTCGATGCGGCGCATATCGGCTGGCGCTTTCCCGTCACGTTGCTGCGCGAGCCCGATTCGAATGCGCGCGACATGGCGTTCAGCTTCTACGGGCCGACCTGCGACGATATGGATCATATGGCGGGGCCGTTCCTGCTGCCGGCGGATACGCAGGCGGGTGACTATATCGAAGTCGGGATGCTCGGCGCCTATGGCGCGGCGATGCGGACCGCATTCAACGGCTTCGGCTCGGACGAAACGGTAATCGTCGATGACGAGCCGATGGTGTCGCTCTATCTCGATGACGAGGCAGAGGCGGTTCCGTCGAACGTCGTCACGCTGTAACAACCAACTACCACTCTACACGTCACCCCGGGCTCGACCCCGGGGTCCCGCTTCCTTTCGCTCAATCAGCAGAAGCGGGACCCCGGCTCGAGGCCGGGGCGACGGCAGTTCACTTAGGATTTTACGCTATGACCGACACGCTCACCCCCAGCCGCACCAACGATCAGCGCAAGGCCGAGCTGCTCTCCACCCAGGTCGAGCATATCGACATCACCAGCTTCGATGCGCGCCCGATCGTGGAAGCCATGGGCAAGATGAGCTTCACCAGCCGCGATCTCTCGCGCGCCACCGGCATCTACAACCAGATGCTCGCCGACCCCGATTGCACGATCTGCCTCGTCATCGCCGGCTCGACCTCGGCCGGCGGCTGCATGGATCTTTATGCCGAACTGATCCGCAACAACATGGTCGATTGCGTCGTCGCGACCGGCGCGACGATCGTCGACATGGATTTCTTCGAAGGGCTTGGCCACAAGCATTATCAGGCATTGGAAGTGCCCGATGACGACACGCTGCGCTCGCTGCTGATCGATCGCATCTACGATACCTATATCGACGAGGAAGAGCTCCAGCACGTCGATCACACGATCTTCGAGATCGCCGAGACGCTCGAGCCCAGGCCCTATTCGAGCCGCGCCTTCATCCGCGAGATGGGCAAATATCTCGTCGAGCATGGCAAGAAGGACAACAGCCTCGTCAAGCTCGCGTACGAGCACGACGTGCCGATCTTCTGCCCGGCGTTCGTCGATTCATCGGCGGGCTTCGGCCTCGTCAAGCATCAGGTCGATTCGGTGAAGGCGGGCAAGCCGTACATGGTGCTCGACGCGATCGCCGATTTCCGCGAGTTGACCGACATCAAGATCAAGGCCGGGACCACCGGCCTGCTGATGATCGGCGGCGGCGTGCCCAAGAACTTCATTCAGGATACCGTCGTCTGCGCCGAAATCCTCGGGCACGACGATGTCGAGGTGCATAAATATGCCGTCCAGATCACCGTCGCCGATGTCCGCGACGGTGCCTGTTCGTCCTCGACGCTCCAGGAAGCCGCGAGCTGGGGCAAGGTCAACACCGGCATCGAGCAGATGGTGTTCGCCGAAGCCGGATCGGTGATGCCGCTGCTCGCCTCGGACGCCTATCACCGGGGGCTTTGGAAGGACCGCGCGAAGCGTCGCTGGGGCGCGATCTTCGACTGATCCGCCGAACGCCGCGTCAGCTGCACGTCATCCGTCCCGCATCGAGCACGCAGCGATCGACCTTCCTGGGCAGGACGATCCGCTGCGGGGGCTTGCCCGCGACGCGGCACGTGAGCGTGACGGCTTCGACCGGCGTCGCTTTCGACAAGCCGCTCCACGACTGGTAGCGCCCGCCCTTGCGGCTAATGTCGGGCGCGAGCGTCGCGGGCGGGGTGTAATGGCCCGCCTCCAATTCCACGCCGACCACCTTCCCCGGGCATCCCGATGGCATTGCTGCAGCAGGCGCGGCGGCCAGCGCGCCCGCCACGACGAGGGCTATCTTCGGCATCGGCACGAGGCGCCTTCTCCTTCGATGTCGCGGCGCACGCAACGATTGCGCGCTTTTTCTCCAACCGCACGGCAAGCATTGCCACGGTCGGCGCGCGGCTGCATCATTGTTCGATCAACCGGGGGATCGAAAATGCCGCAACATGCCCAGATCATCGCGCCCGTCGTCGCGCTCGTCGCCTGGTCGCTCGTGATGTGGCTGTGGATGTACGTCACGCGGATTCCGGCGATGAACCGCGCCGGGATCGATGCGCGCAACCTCGTCGGCGGCAGCGGCGCCGATCTCAAGGCGCGGCTCGACCCCAAGGCGCAATGGCCGGCGGAAAACTACAACCATTTGATGGAACAGCCGACGATCTTCTACGCGATCACGCTGAGCCTTGCGATGCTCGGCGCCGGGGGCGGGCTGAACGCGACGATCGCCTGGGTCTATGTCGGCCTGCGGATCGCCCACAGTCTGGTGCAGGCGACGATCAACCGCGTCGTCGTGCGGTTTTCCCTGTTCGTGCTCTCCACCCTGTGCCTGCTGATGCTGACGGTCCACGCCGCCTTCGTGCTGCTTGGATGGCACCACCTCTAGTCGATCAACCGAACAGCCGCGCCATCGATCGTTCGAGCATCACCAGTTGCCAGAGCGTCCGGCCATGCTCGGCCCGCCCGGCGCGGTGATCGGCGGCGAGCCTTTCGATTTCGGCCATCGCGAACCAGCCGGTGCCGCTCAGCACGCGTGACGTGGCGAGCGCCGCGGCCTCGCCCGCCAATGGCCCGCGAAACCAGCCACTGATCGGCGTCACGAAGCCCATTTTCGGGCGGTAGAGAATGTCCTTCGGCAGATAAGGCTCCATCGCCTTCTTCATGATCCATTTGCCCTCGCCCGCCCTGATCCGCAGCGCGACGGGCAAGGTCGCGGCGAATTCGACGAGCTTGTAGTCGAGCAACGGTTCGCGCGCTTCCAGGCTGACCGCCATGCTCGTGCGATCGATCTTGGTCAGGATGTCGCCGGGCAGCCAGTGCTTGAAGTCGGCATATTGCGCCCGGTCGAGCGCGTCGCGCGCGGGCGCGCCCCGCATCGTCTCGACATAGCGCGTCTCGGCGACATGTCCGCCGAGCGCGCGCCGGGCGGCATCGCTGAACAGCCGCGCGCGCAGGGCGGGCGTCGTCACCCCCACCGAGCGCGCATAGGCGGTGGCGCCGTCGTCGGCGAGGCCGAGCAGCGTCGCTTTGGCGCGTAGCGGCCGCGGTGCCCAATCGGCCTTGGGATAGAGCCGTCCGAGCGCCCCGAACACCGGCGTCCTGAAAGCGGCGGGGAGCAGCCCCCTCACCCGCTCCTCGGCGGCCTGGAAGCGGTAGCGGCGATAGCCTGCCAGCGCCTCGTCGGCGCCGTCGCCCGACAGCGCCACCGTCACCGTTTCGCGCGCGAGTTCGCAGACGCGGTAGGTGGCGAGTGCCGAGGCATCGGCAAAGGGCTCGTCGAAGGCCGCGACCAGCGTGTCGATCAGCGCGAAATCGTCCGCCGCCACGGTCCGCTCACGGTGCTCGGTGGCGAACAGGCTCGCGATCTGGCCGGCATAGCCGCGCTCGTCATGGTCAGCCGAGTCGAAGCCGATCGTGCAGGTCTTGACCGCGCGCTTCGACGCTTCCGCCATCAGCGCGACCACCGCCGAGCTGTCGACCCCGCCCGACAGAAACGCGCCAAGCGGGACATCGGCGACCATCCGCGAGCGCACCCCCGCGCGCATCAGCGCGGTCAGTTCCTCGCCCAGCGCAGCGGCCGACCCGCTCGCGCGGCGGCTGAAATCGAGATCCCACCATTGCTGCGGCGCGGGCACCGGCTTGCCGCGCTCGATCAGCAGGCAATGCCCGGCGGCGAGCTTCTGGACGCCCGCGACCAGACAGCTGTCGTCGGGAACATAGCCCAACGCCAGATAGTCCTCGACAGCGCGGATATCGGGGGTGCGCCGCACCAGCGGATGCGCGAGCAGTCCCTTGAGTTCGGAAGCGAACGCCACCGCGCCGTCGGCGAGCGTGACATAATGGAGCGGCTTCACCCCCAGCCGGTCGCGCGCGAGGAACAGCGATTGCACGCGCGAATCGTGGAGCGCGAAGGCGAACATCCCGTTGAGGCGATCGAGCATCGCCGGCCCCCATACCGCCCACCCGTGCAGCAGCACTTCGGTATCGCTGTCGGTGCGGAACCGCGCGCCTTTGGCTTCGAGTTCGGCACGGACCGCCTGGAAATTATAGATTTCGCCATTGTAGGTGACGGTCAGCGCGCCATCGGCGCTCGCCATCGGCTGCGCGCCGCCGCCCAGATCGATGATCGACAGACGACGGTGGCCAAGCCCGACCCCGGGGGCAGTCCAGACCCCCGATCCGTCCGGACCGCGATGGGCCTGCGCATCGGCCATCGCCGTGATCCGGGCGGGATCGACGGGCTTGGGCGTGGCGGGATAGAAAATGCCCGCGATGCCGCACATCAGCGCGGCGGCTCGCTAGTGCCGCCCGTCACCCGGTCGACCGAGCCGAGCGCCGCCAGAAAGCGCGCAATCGCCACTTGCGGGTCGACGCCGGGCAGCGCCTCCGCCGAGACATGCACCGCGACCGCGCGCTGCGGCCCACCGAACAGCCGCGCGCCGAGCGCCGCCAGCTTGATCGTGCGCGGGCTGCTCGTCCGCGTCGCGCCGAGGCGATACCAGGTGACGATCACCCGCTCGACCGGGCCGGGCGCCGTCACCCGCATCGCCGCGCCGCCATCGATATCGGGCAAATTGCCGATCTTCACCCAGCGATCATCCTCGCGCAGCGCGCCGATGCCGAACCCCACGATCTCCTTGCCCTCGCGCTGATTGTCGTAGACCGTGATCGCCAGATCGACCGGCGTCCCGGCGGGATCGACATAGCGCCCGATCAGCAAGCGGTCCGCGCCGGGATAATGCGGTTGCCATGGCGCGCGCGCGCTGAGCGGCGCCCGCTGCCAGCCGGCGATCTCGGGCAAGGCGATCATATCCGGGGCGCGGTCGATCCGCTGCGCCATCGCCGCACCGACCGAGGGAAACACGGCCGCCACCGTCAGCACCAGCGCCGCCGCGAGCAGCGGCTCGAGCGGGCGGCGGGGCATCGTCTGCAGCCGGGCGACGTCGATCATCGGCGCGGCCGGATCGCGATCGAACCAGCGCCAGCCGATCGCCAGCACCGCCGCCATCACGAGCCCGAAGAAAACCCAGCCATAGACGATATGATCGAATCCCGTCGCCGCCTCGACCGAGGTGAGATGGGCGGCGTAGATCGTCCCGAAGGCGCGCAGCCCGTTGGCGATCACCGGGACGATCAGCGCCATCGCCATGAAGACGATCCGGCGGCCCCAGGACAGATAGCAGAGATGCGCGACGAGCACGCCATAAGCGGTCATCGCGATCACGAACTTGGCGCCCGAACACGCCTCGGCGACTTCGAAATAGCCGTTGGGGATGGTGATCAGCACGCCGTCGACGACCGCCGGCACGCCCACCAGATGGAGCAGTTTCATCGTCATCGCGACCGTCACGCCCTGCAGCGGCGCTTCGAGCGACTCGCCGAACGGCACCAGAAAAAAGGCATAGGCGAGCGGAAACAGCAGCCCGCGCGCGACCTGCGGCCCGAGCATCGTCACGACGCTGCCCTGCAGCATGATCAGCAGCCCGAGATGGCGCGCAAGCGAGACCTGCGCGGCGTCGCCCAGCATCCAGCCAAACCCGCCGACCGCGACGATGGCGAGGCCCGGCGCCCAGCCGACCGGCTCAATCTGCGCCAGTTCGGACCGCCGCTGCCAGACGAGCCAGCCGATCACCGGGCCGATGAACAGGCAGTGGCCGAAGGTTGTGCTGGTCCACCAGATCCGCGCGAGATCGGCGCTGTCGTGCCAGAACAGCGCGAGCAGGATCGTCGCCACGCCGGCCAGCATCGCGCCGCGGCGTTTCCAGGCGGCGCTCGTGT
Source organism: Sphingomonas sp. 28-66-16 (assembly GCA_002281485.1). Lineage (GTDB taxonomy): Bacteria > Pseudomonadota > Alphaproteobacteria > Sphingomonadales > Sphingomonadaceae > Sphingomonas. The sequence continues at coordinate 21,052 of NCGF01000027.1, read as the reverse complement.
CGGTTTGCTCCGTGTTGAACGCGCGTGCCGGAACGGCGATCGTCACGCCGCCGACCTGCTCATCGGCGGCACCTTGCGCGGCAGTTTCAGCAGGGCGTCGAGCCCCGAAAGGCTGGCTTCCCAGCTATATCGGCGGATCACCTGCTCACGCGCTGCCGCCCCCATCGCGGCTGCGCGGCCGGGATCATCGAGCAGGCGGGTCACGGCCTCGGCAATCTCGCCGACGGTGCCGCCGGTCATGATCGTGTCGCCATGGTCGATCCCTTCGGCGGCGGCGGTCGATGCCACCACGGGCCGTGCCATGGCCATCGCCTCGAGGACTTTGTTCTGCACGCCGCGCGCGAGCTTGAGCGGCGCGACGACCACCGATGCGGCGGCAATCCAGCCGCGAACGTCGGCAACCTCGCCGGTGACGATCACCCCGGGCTGCTTCGCCAGCGCCTTGACGGCATCGGTCGGGCTGCGCCCGACGATGGCAAAGCGCGCTTGCGGATGGCGGACGCGGATGTGCGGCAGGATGGTCTCGACGAACCACACCACGCCTTCGATGTTGGGCCGATAGTCCATCTGCCCGGTGAACACGATCAGCGACCCCATCGTCTCGATCCGCTTGAAGGACGCGACGGGATCGAAGAAATCGGTGTCGATGCCATTTTCGATGACATGGACCTTGTCCGCTCCCGAACGGCTGCGGAACAAGGCCGCCTCTGCCTCGCTGACGAACAGGCTGGCGTCGACGCGGGCGGCGACGCTGCGCTCATACTGGGCGAGCAACCGGCCTTCGCGCCGCATCATCCATCCGGCGATCCCGCCCGACGACGCCGCATAATCGTCGAACTTGGCCGAATCGACGTCGACAAAGTCCATGATCACGTTCTGGCGCGGCTTGGCAGGCAGATATTGCGCCATCTGGCTCGAAAAAACGACGATCGTGTCGATCGAATGCCGCGCAAGGATCGACTCGACAGCCTCGCGAAGCGCGGCGTTGTCGAACGCGGTCAGCGAAACCGGCCGATGCCCCAGCAGCGCCTGAACGACCGCCATCCAGCGCCGCTTGGAGCGCCAGATGATCGACCGGTTGGCGGTGTAGGCGCTCAGCCCGCCCTTGCGCTTCAGATCGCGCGAATCATCGGCGAACGCGATCAGGTGGACGCGCTTGCGTGCCGACAGATATTTGACGAGATTGAATCCGCGAATCTTGTCGCCGCGATCGGGCGGATACGGGATCCGATGGGCCAGAAACAGAATGTCGCCCATCAGCCCAGACCCCGCGAAATCACCGGGCCGGCCAGATTGGCGATCCACAGCGGCAGCTTTCGCCAGACGGCGACCTGCAGCCGATATTTGGGGCTCAGCGGATTGATCTCGCGCGGCGTTTCGCCGTCGGCGGCGCGCCTGGCATAATCGAGCGACACGCCCTCGAAGCCCCAGTTCTTCTTGAATGCCGCCGGCCCGGTTCCGGCCTTTGACCGGCCGAAATCGAAGCGCGTGCAGCCCCGGTCGCGGGCATGGCCCATCAGCGCGAAATAGAGTCGGTCATTCGCGCGCAAGCCGCGTGCCGCCCGCGTCCCGCCGCCCCAATAGGGATACACCGTCCCCTTCATGTACAGATTGAGCACGCTCGCCACGGCCTTCCCCTGGTGCCAAACGACAAGGATATCGGCCGATTCACCAAATTCGCGTAAAATTTCACGGAACAGCCGGGCCGGAAAAACCGGCGTCCCGAGGTTGCGGACCGATTCGGCATAGACGGCATAGTGCGCCCTGACGTCAGTCTCGTTACGGCCGTGCGTGACGACCAGATCGGCCGCCAGCGCCTTGCGGACCTCGGCGCGCTGCTTGCGGGGAATCGCGGCGAGCTCAGCCTCGTCGTCGGCCGCGAGATCGCGGACGAAGCCGAGATAGGTGGTCGAATCGATCGTCCAGCCGGTCGCCGGATAATGGCCGCCGCGCAACTCCATCGTCGGGCACCGCAGCCGACCAGCCATCGCCCAGCCGGCTTCGACGAGCATGGCCGCGACATCCTCATCATCGGCGAGCGCACCACCGCCGACGGCAAACCCGGTCGAAACCAGCGCGCGCCCGAACAAAGGCGATCCGATCTCGGTCAGCGGCAGGATACCGGCGATGCTGCCATTGGCGCGCTCGGCCACGAGACAATGCGCGCGCTGCCCGCACGCGCGGGCGACCGCGACGTTCCACGCGGGAAGATGGAACGGGGTCGCCTCGTCATGGTCATGGACATAGGCGGCAAGGCGCGCCCGCTCGTCGCGGTCGGTGAGATCGGCGCTGCGCAGCCCGACCGGCAGGGTGAGCAACGGCAAGGTCATGGCCGCACCCGTTCGGCAGCCACGACCGCATCGGTCCGGTCCCATTCGTGCCGGGCGATCAGCGTCCTGAGCTTGCCCAGCATCGCGCCGAGCCGGCTATAGTGGCGCAATCTCGAGCGGAGCGGCGCGGCGGCGACGCGCGGCTGATCGGGATCGATTTCCCAGGGGTGAAAATAGAAGACCGCCGGGCGCTGCGCGTCACGGTTGAGGCGATCGATCGCACGGTAGGTGATCGCGCCGGGCAACAGCCGGAAGAAGCCGCCGCCGGTGGTGATCTTCCGGCCCGCGACGCTTGCCAGCGTCACCGGAAGTTCGACGAAATCGGAACCGTCGACGGGATGGAAGGCCGTTTGGGGCGCATCGGGCCAGCCATAATGATCATGCACCACCGGCGCGACGCTCGACGAATAGCTGTACCCGGCATCGGCAAGCACCTGATGGGCCCAGGGGGTGCGCTGATCGATCGAGAAGCTTGGCGCCCGATAGCCGGTCACCGCGACCCCCGCGGCATCCTCGATCGTCTGCCGAGCCATCAGCAGATCGGCGCGAAAGCGATCGGCGGTCATCGTGAAGACGCGCTGATGGTCCCAGCCATGGCTGGCGATCTCATGACCCTGCGCGACGATTCGACGGATCAGCGCGGGATGGCGCTTGGCGATCCAGCCGAGCGTGAAGAAGGTCGCCTTGACGCCGGTTTCGGCGAACAGCGAAAGCACGGCGTCGGTATTCTGCGCCACGCGGGGCGCGAAGCTGTCCCAATCGCCCTTATCGATGACGTTTTCGAACGCGCCGACCTGGAACCATTCCTCGACGTCGACCGAGAGCGCGTTGCGCACCCGGCCGCGTCCGATCGGCGCCATCACGCTCATGCGGCGCCGCCCTTGAGCGACGACAGATCGGGACGGTGGCTGTCGCTTTCGACCCAGTCGATCAACAGGGTCAACACCCGGCGCAGCGCGGTCTCCTGCTCCTCCACCCGCGCTTCGAGCGCGGCGATCCGGGCGGCATCGCGATCGGGGTCTGCTGGCCGCGACGGTGGTTGCTCGACGGCAGGCGGCCGTTGTTCGGCCTCTGGGCCCGATCCCGTCGGTTGCGCAAACGGCGCGGCCGGCTCTGTCGGCCATGGCGTCGCTACCGCCGGCGCCATGGTCATTGGCGTTGGGGTCGGGGTCGGGGTTGGATCGGCGATTCCGGGCAGATCCCGGGCGATATCGTTGATCACGCTGTCGACGAGCGGTCCGTCGATCAGATCGAGATGCTCGATTGCGCCCTGCAACATCACCCGGCCGGCAAGCTGATTGAGCCGCCGCGGCACCCCGTCGGAGCCATGATAGAGCGCGGCGAACGCATCGGGGGTGAATTGCGGCCGCCCCTGCCAGCCGGCAACACCCAGGCGATGCCGCAGATACGGCTCGATCTCATAGGGCGCCATCGGATCGAGATGGTGCATCGCGATCACCCGCTGGCGCAGCTGTTCGAGCCGATCCGAGCCGTGCAGCCGTTCGCGGAATTCGGGCTGACCGAGCAGAAAGATCTGCAGCAGGGCGTGACCGCCCGCCTGAAAGTTCGAGAGCATGCGCAATTCTTCGAGCGCGCCGGTCGGCAGCGCCTGCGCCTCGTCGACGATCAGCAGTGTCCGCCGCCCGCTGCGCGCGACCGCGTGCAGCCCGCGTTCGATGCGATCGAGCAGCTGCGCCTTCACCAGCCCCGCCGGATCGATCTCCAACCCGACCGCAACCATCCGCAGCAGATCGTCCGCCTCGATCTGGGTCGAGACGATCTTGATCGCGAGCAGCCGATCATGATCGATCGTCGCCATCAAATGGCCCACCAATGTCGTCTTGCCCGCGCCGATATCCCCGGTCACGACGATGAAGCCCTCGCCCTGGCTCAGGCCATAGCCCAGATAGGCCATCGCCTTCTTGTGCGTGGCCGATTCGAACCAGAATCGCGGATCGGGGGTCAGCTGGAACGGCCGACCGCTCAATCCGTAATGGTCATCGTACATCGTCATCACCCTGCACCGGGGTCAATCCCCCCGGGACGTTAGAATTGATAGCGGGCACCCAGCAACGCCTGGACCGAAACTGCGGTCGCCGCGCCATCCTGGCTGAAGCTGTAAACGCCCACCGAACCGCGTGCGCTCAACCGGCCGAAGCTGCGTGACAATGATCCGGTGGCGCCGGCCCCGTAGACGCCGCGTGCGCCGGCGATCCCGCTGGTATAATAATTGCCGAAGATATTGGCGTCGATCGTGGTCCGGCTGTCAAGCGCGCGGGCGATAAATGCTTGCACATAATAGCTTTGGTCGGTGACATCGTTGACCGACAGCGCCCCGCTTGGAGCGACGAAGCGACGATTGGCATAGCCCGCGCCGGCCCCGAAGGTATAGGGCCCGCGATTGTACGAAATGATCGCATCGACGCCGCGCGCGCGGTAGGCCGAGGTCGACACCGATTGCAGCGCGCCGTTCAGGCAATTGCCCGCCGCGCCGCCCTGCGCGCCGAACACACAGCCGTTGAACTGGCCGCCAAGCGCGTCGTTGTTGGCGTTGAAACTGGTCGGAATGCTCGAAATCCCGCTCTGCAACTGACGCCCGAAGGTCTGGATGCCGTCATAGACGCCGAGCCGAACCGCGAGGCTCTTGCTCGGCTGATAGCTGAACGACCCCGTGAAGCTGGTCGAGCCATAGCGTTTGCCGACCCGCGCCTCGAGCTGGGTGCGCGGGCTGGGGCGCCACATCACCCCGGCGTCGAAATAGATGCCCTCGAAATCATAGGCGATCCGGCGCGGCGATCCGGGCACTTCCTGAAAGCGGCCATTGCGATCAACGACCGGCTGGCCGGTCGAGTCGAGCAGCGGATCGCGCTGGCTGACTTCGATCTTCTCATAGCCTGCCCCACCCAGCAGCGCGAGCGAGCGGGTGACCGGCAGCACGAGATCGGCGCGGCCATATTTGCCCTCGTAACGCTGGCTGAGCTGGCGCGCATCGTCGCGCTCCCACGCCGCGCTGACGGTAATCCCGACCGGCAGCACCGTTCCCGATTTGAGATTGGCGCTCGCCTGGGCGATCTGGCTCTTGGAATCGTCGAACACGTCGACGCGCGGCTGTCCGGGCGCGACGCCGGTCGCCCCCGGCGCCTCGACCTTGGTATAACCGTAGCGATAGCTCGCGCTCAGCCCGACCGGGCCGACATGGGTGCCGACCGTCGGCCCGCCATAGACCGAGTAGACCTGGCTGATATTGTTGACGTTGCCGACCAGCACCCCCGGCGCCGCACCGCGAATATCCGAGCGCGCCCGGGTCGCGACCGCGCCGCCTTCGACGCTGAACCCCGGCGCCACCCGCACCGCCGCACGCGCGAGGCCGCTGTGGACATCGCTGTCGGTCAGCCGCTTGTCGTAGGAAAAGCGGTGTTCGTAACGATAGCTGATCTGCGCTTCGACGCGGTTGGTCTGGACCGAGGCGTCGATCCCGCCGGCCACCGTCGAATAGGTCAGCACGTCGCTGCCATTGCCCAGATCGGCGGTCAGCACCTGGCCGACCTCGATATAGGGCACGATCTGCTTGGTGCGCGCCGATGCAGGCGACGCGGCAACGGCGACGGTAGCGAGCGCCGCGATCGTGAACAGACGATGGGTCATGCCAGTGCCTCCTGGCCATAATAACTGCCGAACCGGCGCCCGCCGGGCGCGTAAGACACGGCGTTGAGCAGCAGCTGGATATGCGCGCACCCGTCGAGCAGGCTCACTGCCGCGCGGAGATCGCCCTCGCTGGTGCGGTCGGCGCGGACCACCAGCATGACCTGGCCGACGTGCAGCGCCAGCGTCGCCGCCGGCGATGCCGCCAGCGCCGGCGGTGAATCGAAGATCAGGATGCGGCGCGGATCGGCATCGAGCAGCGCCTGCATCAGCGCCGGCGTGCGATCGCTCGCCAGCAATTCGGTATCCTGGGTACTCTTGCGCCCTGCCGGCAGCACGCTGAACTGCGGCACATCGGTGGTCATGACGCACGATTCGATATCGATGCCCGGATCGGCCAGCGCGTCCAGCAGGCCGGGCCCAGCAGGCAAGCCGAGCCGTTCGAGCACGTCTGGCTTGGCGAAATCGGCATCGACGAGGAGTACTTCGGTGTCGCGCTCGGCTGCCATCGATAGCGCGAGATTGAGCGAGCAGAAGGTCTTGCCCTCGTTGGGATTGGCCGAGCAGACGAGGATCGTCCGCGACCGATCGCCCTCGGTAGCATGGACCGCGCGGGCGGTGAGGAGCAACTGGCGCTTCACCAGCCGAAATTCCTCGGCAAGGACGCCGACCGGCGCGCCCGGGACCAGCAGCCCCTGCTCGGCAAGCCGACCGCGATCGACCGCGGCGCTCGTCCCCACCGGCCGCGGCGTCGGCGTGGCATGCGCGATCCGCGTTGCGGGCTCGTCGCGCAGCGGCAGCGCGGGCCCGGCGGCGGGATCGGAACGAACGCCCTCGTCGAGCGACGCCTGCCGGAATGGCGCGCTGAAATCATAGACGGCGGCGGCGCGCTCGATCAGCGATTCGCCGCGTGGAATGGGCTTCATCATGCTCATGCGGCCAGCCCGCGCTGAAGAAATTCGACACCGATCAGCGCGACATAGGCAACCCCCAGCCCCCCTGCGCCATAAGCGAAATACATCAGCCGACGCCGCCGCAGCTTGAGCTGCGCACCGGTGAGCATCTCGCCGATCGAGCCGATCACTGGCATCCCGGCGGCGCGTTCGAGCCGGGCGGCGGTGGGGAAGGTCGTGCGGATCTGGCCGAGCGTGAACGCTGCCCCGAGCCCGACGCACAGGCCGACGACGAGGATGCCGGTGAGCAGCATCGGGCGATTAGGCGCGGTGGGCTGGCGCGGCGCCGTCGGCGGATCGATCACGCTGAACTTGATCGCGTCGGTCTGGTTCTGGACCTGGCCGCGCAGCTTGATATCCTCGCGATCGGCGAGCAGCTTGTCATACTGGTCCTTGAGCACCTGGTAATCGCGCTCGAGCTGCGCCTGTTCGGCAGCAACCCCGGGATCGCTGGTAAGCTTCGACTGCAGCTGGTCGAGATCGAGCTGGAGCTGGTTCTTGCGCGCGGTAAGTGCGGCGACCTGCGCCTGCTTGTCGGCCTGGAGCGACCGCAGCGACATATAGACGGGATTGGCGCTCCCTGCCCCGCCCGCGCTCAGCGGTTCGTTACGGGCGGCCGCCTGCGCACTCGCGAGCTGGCTCTTGAGCGCGATCACGTCGGGATGGTTATCGGTCCAGCCGCGGCCGCGGGCTTCGGCGAGCTGACCCTGGATCGCCGCGACACGCGCCCGCGCCGGGCCGGCAGCACCACCGCCCGCGCCAGCCACGCTCTGCGCGGTGCCGGCCATCTGGCCGTTGATCGCGGCCAGCCCGCTCTGCGCGGCGGCGAGATCTGCGTCGACCTGCGCCATCTGGCTGCGGGCATTGCCGATCCGGTCGTTGAGCGAGCCGGTACCCGGCAACGATCCGAGGAAGCGGTTCTGGAAATCGGCGCGCTTGGCCTCCGAATCTTGCAATTGCTTCTGCCGCTGGGCGAGCTGACCGTCGAGAAACTGGAGCGTCTGGCTGGTTTCGTCGCGGTCGCCGGCGAGATTTTCCTCGACGAAGATGTCGATCAGTTTCTGCACGATCGACCGGGCGAGCTTGGGGCTCGCCGCCGTCGCCGTGATCTCGAAGAGATTGTCCTGCTGCGCAGTGATCTTGATCGCGTTCTGCAGCGCTGCCACGCGATCGGCGACGTCGCGATCATTGGCGATGGTGTTGGCGAGATCGGTGCCGCGAACGACCTTGGCGAGATTGACCGCCGAGGTCAGCGTCTGACGCACACGATCGATGTTGCGGGCCTGCTCGTCGGGGGTGATGCCGATCTTGCCGGGCAGGATCGACTGCATCTGCACCGACACCCGCGCGCGCGATCCATAGCTGTTGGGGATCTGGGCGACGACCAGCCAGCCGAGCACGCACACCGCCCAGGCCACCCCCAGCGCAATCCAGCGACGGGTCCAGATGGCGTGGAGCGCAAGCCGCACCTCGTCATAAAGGCCATTCATGCCATCGGCCTCAGAACATGCTCTCAGGGATGATGATCACGTCGCCAGGCTGAAGCTTCACATTGGCGCTCGAATCGCCGTTCTTGAGCAGGCTCGACAACCGCAGCTGATATTCGCGCTGACGACCGGTGTTGCGGTCGTAGCGGATCAGCCGAGCCTTGTTGCCGGCGGCATATTCGCTGAGCCCGCCGACCGCGATCATCGCGTCGAGCAGGGTCATGTTGGCGCGATAGGGGATCGAGGCCGGCTTTGCCGTCGCGCCGACGATCCGGACCTGCTGGCTGAAGGTGCCCGAAAAGCCGTCGACGATCACCGAGACGATCGGGTCCTTGATATATTCACCGAGCGCGATCTTCATATCGTCGGCGAGCATCGCCGGGGTCTTGCCGACCGCCGGCATATCGCTGATCAGCGGTGTCGTGATCCGACCGTCGGGACGGACCTGGACCTTGGCCGACAATTCGGGATTGCGCCAGACGAAGATGTTGAGCTGATCGAGCGGGCCGATGACATATTCCTCGCCGGGCTGCTCCTGGGTCGCGACATAGGCGGCAGGCGGCAATTCCGGGCGACCGGCAGAAACGCATCCGGAAAGAAGAACCGCAGCCACGACCGGCGCCGTCATCAGCTTTGAAATTTGCCGCAAAAGCATCACCAAGACCTCCCGCTGGCGCACAATTGTCGGTGACGTCACCCGGCAAGACGCGCAGCTACAGCCTTGGATATGCGATCAAGAGGTAAAGATAGCGTTAGGATTGTCGGGCAAACCAGCCAGGATTTGTGCGGGAAAAGCGTGTCCTAAAAAGGCCGTAGGGCTCGCCGAAAGGCCATAGGCACCGGCCATGAACAGCGCGATGACGTCACCCGTACCGGCGGGCGGCAGCGCCACTTGATCGCCGAGCCTGTCGAGCGGCGTGCAAAGGCAACCGACCACCGAAACCGGCACGTCGGGCGGCTCGCCGAGCCGGGATGCGACGGCGATCGGATAGTTGCGGCGCACCACCATGCCGAAATTGCCGCTCGCCGCCAGCTGGTGATGCAGGCCGCCATCGACCACCAGGAACGTCTCGCCGCGGCTCTGCTTCCGATCGACGATCCGGGTGAGATAGACGCCTGCCTCAGCGACCAGCCAGCGGCCGAGCTCGACGGCGAAGGCGGTTGTCGCCAGCACGGCGGGGCGTGCCGCCATGGCGTCATCAAGCGCGCTCCCCACCGCTTCGACATCGACGGCCTGATCGCCCGAGAAATAGGGCACCCCGAACCCGCCGCCGAGATTGACCAAGGGCGGGACCGCGCCGATCTGTTCAGCGAGCGCGGCGGCGAGCGCGAGCGTTGCCGCCTCGGTCTCGATGATCGCCGCCGTATCGAGCGCCTGCGATCCGGCGAAGATGTGAAATCCCCGCCACTCCGCACCGCCCGCGCGCAGCATCGCGACCAGCGCGGGCACCTGATCGGCATCGACTCCGAAGGGCGAGGCGCGACCGCCCATCTTCATCCCCGACCCGCGCAGTTCGAAGGCGGGGTTCACCCTGACGGCAAGCCGGGGCACGATCCCCGTCCGCTCGCCGATCGCCAGCGCGCGCCGCGCTTCGCCGGCGGATTCGAGGTTGACCGTCGCGCCGGCGATGATCGCCGCCTCGAGCGCATCGTCGCGCTTGCCCGGACCGGCGAAGCTGACGGGCACCCCCGGCGCGGCAGTCCGCACCAGCGCCAGCTCGCCCGCCGAGGCCACATCGAGCCCATCGACCAGCGGGGCGATCGCCGTCACCAGCGGGGCGAACGGGTTGGCCTTGACCGCATAGTGAATGCCGATTGCCCGCGGCAGCGCCGCGCGGAGCCGCGCGATCCGGGCCGCGACGATCCCGAAATCATAGACGAAAAGCGGCGTATCGCCTGCAATCGCAATCCATTGCGCGGCATTCTTCCCGGCGATTATAAGCTCGCCCCATTGCGCGGCGAATTCGGGTGGCAGGGGGCCGTGCGGTTTCATGCCTCCGTCTCGCGTTTCAGCAGGGCGCGGTCAATCTTGCCATTGGCGTTGCGGGGCAGCGCTTGCCGCCACTCGAACCGCGCCGGCTGCATGAAATTGGGCAGATCGGCCCTGAGACGCGCGCGTAGCGCTGCTTCGGCAGCGACCGGATCGCCGTCGGCGCGCGCGACCACGACGATCGCCTGACCGAGCCGGGGATCGGGCACACCGATCGCCACGGCTTCCGCTGCCTCGCCGCCGCGCAGCACGGCCTCCTCGATCTCGGTCGGGCTGATCCGGTTGCCGGCGCTCTTGATCATCTCGTCGTCGCGCCCGACGAAGCGCAGCAGGCCGTCTTCGCCACGCATGACGGTGTCGCCCGACCACACCGCCAGGCCGCCATGCGCGGCAAACGCCGGCGCCGGACGGAAACGCTCGGCGGTCCGCGCGGCATCCTGCCAATAGCCTTGCGCGACCAATGGCCCTGCATGGACGAGTTCGCCCGGCTCGCCAGGCGCGGCCTCGCTGCCATCGGCGCCGACGACCATCACCTCGGCAAACGGTACGGCAGTGCCGATCGCCTCCGGATTCGCGTCGACCAGCGACGGTTCGAGATAGGTCGATCGGAAAGCCTCGGTAAGGCCGTACATCGGATAGAGATCAGCGGCGGGAAAGGTCGTCCGCAGCGCGGTCACCAGCCGGGGCGTCAGCGCGCCGCCCGAATTGGTCAGCCGCCGCAGCCGCGCGGCGATCGGCTGGGGCCAGTCTGCCTCGAGCAGCTGCACCCAGAGCGGCGGCACTCCGGCAAGCGTCGTGACGGCATGACGATCGACCGCCTTGATGACGTCCCGCGGGGTCAGATAGTCGAGCGGGATTGCGCGCGCGCCCGCCGCCCAGCTCGAGAACAGCTGATTCTGCCCGTAATCGAAGCTGAACGGTAACAGGCAGAGCGTCCGATCGGTCGGCGTCAGGCGCAGATAGTGCGCGACGCTTATCGCGCCGAACCAGAGATTGGCATGGCTGAGCATCACGCCCTTGGGGCGCCCGGTCGATCCCGAGGTGTAGAGGATCGCGGCGAGCCGGTCGGGATCTCCATCGCTTGGCGGCATGACGTCATGCCCCCATGCCGCCAGATCGGGGATCAGCGCGCAATCCTCAGGCACGTCGCCGGTCGCGAGCGTCGCCGTGCGCGAAGCCTGGGTAAGGAGCAGGCGCGCGCCCGAATCGCGCAGGATATGCGCCACCTGGGCGTGTTTGAGCAGCGGGTTGACCGGCACGTGCACCAGGCCAGCGCGGCCGGCGGCGAGCGGCAGCAGGCAGGACAGCCGGTTCTTGGGCAACCAGCTCGCGACGCGATCCCCTGCGGCGAGGCCGCGCGCCGCCAGCCAGCCGGCGAGCGCGCCGGTATCTCGATCGAGGCCGGCGAAATCGAGCGTGCCACCGCGATCTTCGATCGCGATGGCCGCTGGATCGCCCATCAGCGGCAGATGATCGATCGGACGGGGGACGGGATCGAGCGGTACCATATCCCTTGATAGTATCTCCCGGCCGGCTGCCAAGAGGGCAGACCTTGGCAGCCCCCGGCCAATTCTCTAACGCGCTAAACGGTTCAGTTAAGTGTCAGAGGGGGCATGATTGGTTCGAGAAGGCGAAGCGGCAGTCGAAGCGACCGTCCGCGCCGTATTGCGTGACGTTCTGGGGATCAGCGAAACCCGGGTCGCTGCGTTTGACGATTCGACGGCCCTGTTCGGCGCGCTGCCCGAATTCGATTCGATGGCGGTTGCAGGCGTGTTGACCGAACTGGAAGACCGGTTGCACATCCTGATCGACGACGAGGACGTCGATGGCGACATGCTGGCGACCTTCGGGGCGCTCACCCGGTTCGCTGCGGATCGGGCGTTGCGGTGATCGATCACTATGACTGGTCGGGCGGTCGTGAGGCGATGCTGCGGCTGGGCCGGCCAGAGGCGCCGCTCGTGCTGATTGCCCCGGCCCTGTTCGAGGAAGCCAATCGCACCCGGGCGTTGACCCTGACCGTAATGCGCGCGCTGGCCGATCTGGGCGTCGCCAGCGTGCTGCCCGACCTGCCGGCAACCGGCGAAAGCCTGATCGATACCAGCGCGGCGCGCCTGGCCGATTGGGAATCGGCCTACGCCGCTCTCGCGACCCAACTGTCGAAAACGCGCCGCGTGCACGGTGCCGGCATTCGCGGTGGCGCGCTCGTCGACCGCTCGGCCGCGCTGATCAGCCGCTGGCACTTTGCCCCGGTGGCGGGCGAAGCGCTGGTGCGCGATATGATGCGCGCCCGCCAGGCCGCCGGCCGCGAGGCGGGACACGCACCCGATCCGGCCGACCAGTCGCCCGACGGGCCGCCGATCGAACTGGCCGGCAATCTCGTCAGCCGTGAACTGCTCGCCAATCTCCGCGCCGCCTCGCCGACATCGGCGGGGAAGGTCCGGACTGTCAGGCTGACGAGCGATCCGATGCCGTCGGATCACGCCGTCGACGGCGCCCCGCTATGGCGGCGCAGCGAACCCGGCAACGACACGATCCTGGCCGCGATTCTCGCCGCCGATCTCGCCAGCTGGATTGCCGCATGCGGGAACTGATCAGCTTCGCCTGCGCCGGCGAGACGCTCGTCGGGACAATCGATCGTTGCGACGGCGAAGAAGCGCCGCGCACGGGGCTCGTCATCGTTTCAGGCGGCAACGAGGTGCGCTACGGTGCGCATCGCGGCATGGCGATGCTCGCCGCCAAGATCGCGGCCAACGGCTTCCCGGTGTTGCGGTTCGATCGCCGCGGGATCGGCGATTCGAGCGGGGTGAATGGCGGCTTCCGGCAGTCGCGGCCCGATATCGAAGCCGCCGTCGCTGCGTTCAGGAAAGCGATCCCTGGGCTCGATCGGCTCGTCGCCTTCGGCAATTGCGATGCGGCGACGGCGCTGGTGCTGCATGGCGGCGATCCCTTCGCGCGGCTGATCCTAGCCAACCCGTGGATCATCGACACCGTCGGTGACGACGACGATCTTCCCCCGGCCGATGCGATCAAGGCGCGCTATGCCGAAAAGATCCGGGATCCCGGAAGTTGGGGTCGATTGCTGACAGGCGGTGTCAACTTGCGAAAGCTTGCCGACGGCATCGCCAAGATTGCGTCGAGCGATACCGATCAACCCGAAATGCTCGAGCGCGCCTTTTTCCCCGCGCTGCGCAAGCGCGCCGATGCGCGGATCATCCTCGCCCAAGGAGATGCGACCGCGATCGCCTTTGCCGCCGCTGCCCGTCGGGCGAATTTTGCCGGGTCGATCGAGCATATCGACACCGCATCGCACAGTTTTGCCCGCGAACAGGATCAGGCGGCGCTGCTACGCCTGATCATGGACGCGCTGATCGAGGAATAACGCCTATTCGGCGGCCTCGGCGACGCGGTCGAAATCGGCCTCGGCGAGGAAGCGCTCGGCATCGAGCGCCGCCATGCAGCCGGTGCCCGCTGCCGTCACCGCCTGGCGATAGACCTTGTCCATGACGTCGCCGCACGCGAACACACCGGGTATGCTCGTCCGCGTGCCGCCCTTCTCGACTTCGATATAACCATCGGCATCGAGCGCGAGGTGGCCGCGAAACAGCTCGGTCGCGGGATGATGCCCGATCGCGACGAAGCCACCCTCGACATCGAGCGTCGATTCGGCGCCCGTTACCCGATCGAGCAGGTCGATGCCGACCAGCCCCTCGGGCGTGCCGCCGCCGACGAACGACCGCACTTCCTTGTTCCAGAGCACCGTGATCTTGGGATTGGCGAACAGCCGATCCTGCAGGATCCGCTCGGCGCGGAGCGAATCGCGGCGGTGGATCAGCGTGACGTCGTCGCTGTGATTGGTGAGGTAGAGCGCCTCTTCGACCGCCGTATTGCCGCCGCCGATCACCGCGACCTTCTTGCCGCGATAGAAGAACCCGTCGCAGGTCGCGCAGGCGCTGACGCCCTTGCCCTTCATCAGTTCCTCGCTGTCGAGCCCCAGCCACTTGGCTTGCGCGCCGGTCGCGATGATCAGCACGTCGCCCTGGTAGACGTCCCCCCCGTCGCCGATCAGGCGGAACGGCCGGCGCGACAGATCGACCTCGACGATGGTATCATACATCAGCCGCGTGCCGACGTGCTCGGCCTGGCCCTGCATCTCCTCCATCAGCCACGGCCCCTGGATAACCTCTCGAAAGCCGGGATAATTCTCGACATCAGTCGTGGTCATGAGCTGGCCACCCGGCTGGATGCCCTGCACGAGGATCGGCTCCATGCCGGCGCGTGCACCGTAAATCGCAGCCGACAGGCCGGCAGGCCCCGAGCCGATGATGAGCATGCGCGTCGAATGGGTAGCGGTCATGATGAGCAATCCGTCGTTTGGCGTCCGCTCTAAGCAGCGTCCGCGCGCCATGGCAACATGGTGTTCGTGGCCGCGACGTCAATCGTTACGGATGATCCTGTGGCGGAAACGCCCCGAACGCGATCGGCCCCTGCGCACCAGACTGATCTTGATTAAGTGCAATTTGACCATCGACAGCGCAAATGTCATATCTCTTGCCTACGAACAGGCGAGCTACAGCCACCGTCGTCATTGTCTCATTCGGGAGGGGGATTGCACAGGCTTTAGCCACTTTTGACGTGTGGGATCGATCTGATGACGCTTGAGGTCTTTCTACAACGAATCCTGTGTCTTTTCGGGCAGCATCGCCGCAATCGGCGCAAGGCGCGGCTGCGGAGCATTGGCGATTACGATGCCTATCAAGCGCCCTGCCTCGGGTGCGGCGCGCCGATGATCAAGATCGGCACCCACTGGCGGCTTCACACCGCCGACGAACAGGCTCACCCCGAAAGCTGAGCGTGAGCAAGTGGTGGCGGTCATGGTAGCGAAGGAACGTTACAGCTTGGACCGTCACCTGCGAACCTTCAAAGCCTGACCAGCATCGAGCTGAGTTCCTGAAACCGCCGCAGCAGGCTGTTCTCTCGATCGCCGGCAATATTCTTCGCGCGATAGGGCCTTGTCGGGAACCGCCTAACATTCATAACATTTACCGCAATTCAATAGCTTACGACCTAACAAACTCCATTACCCAGACCTAACCAAGTAATGGAGTGTCTCTCTAACTTCTCGAGAAAATATTATGTAATAATTACAATTACATAATAGATTTGCAGCACAGAGATTAGGGTTGATAATGCCACGACCCTGACACATTTTCTTTAATGGTTTCAGTGTCTTAATAATCGAATGGCGGGGCAGGTAATTGATGTTAGGTGGTTCCCGCCCCCTCTCCCGCCGCCGCCGCCATGGCCGATCGCAACATCCCTCGTGACGGCGAGGCCGGCATCTGCACCCAATCGCATCGGACCGATCCGGCCGCCGCTTGGCGCGCTGCGCCCGAGACGAGTGCGGCTGCATCGAAAACAACACAAAAAGCGAGTGGGCGAGGCGCGGGGGCAAGCGCGGCGCTCGGGGTCGAGGTCGCTACTCTTGCGAAATGTTCTTATAATGTTCCAATTGGCGGATGGAACGCGACCGATTCCCCGCTGCGAGCATGCCGACTGCCGCTTCCAACCCTGTCGATCAGCGCTATGTGGACGAGCGCCGCGCCGAGCGGCTGGCGAATGCGCGATCGATCGTCGACGCGGGCACTCACGGCTTCGCGATCGAGCTGGTCTGCCTAGGATGCCGACGACGGCGAGTGATCGATGCCGAGCCGCTGTACACGCTGGCGCATGCCAAAGGCTGGTCGCCTCAGTTCGATGCGCTCGGACCGCGGCTCAAGTGCTCGAGTTGCGGCGGCGCGGCGAAGCTCACGGCGATCGATGCCCCGGCCGATAGTCCTGCCATCGGCCCGGTCACGATCGCCGATTACCGCGCGCTGCTGACCAGCGTGGCGAACGAGCTCAACCGCCGGCGCCGCGGCCGCTATTGACCGATCGGGAAGTTCGCAAGCAACAGTTCGGCGGCGCGCTTGAATTTGTTGGCACCCCCAACGCAGTAGGTCACTTCCTCTTCCCGCAACTCAAACCCCGAGAACACCTCCCGCACGCCAGGCGTGTCGTTGATCGACAGCAGGAACTTCCCCTTGATCGACCGCAACAGCGTCGCGAGCCGTTCGAAGTCGGCCCGTGAAAAGACGTCCTGGCCATAGTCGCGCTCGCAGCCCCAATAAGGCGGATCGAGGTAGAAAAGCGTCCCCGGGCGATCATGACGGGTGATGAAATCGGCAAAGGGCAGCTGCTCGATCACAACCGCCGCTAGCCGCTCGTGGAGATCGGCAAGCATCGGCTCGAGCGTCGACACGTTGAAGCGTGCCGCCTGCGTCGGCGATACCCCGAACTGCCGGCCGTTCACCTTCCCGCCGAACGCGAGCCTCTGGAGATAGAGAAAGCGTGCCGCGCGGTTGAGATCGGTCAACGTCGCTGGATCCTGTCGCATCAGCCGATCGAACTCGGCGCGGCTCGCCAGCCGGAATTTCAACAGGTCGATGAAATAGGGGTAATGCTCCTGGAGCACCCGGAACAGCGTCACCACATCGCCCGATATATCGTTGATGAACTCGGCGGTGGGCCGCCGCCGCCGGCGCAGGAAAATCCCGCCCATCCCGACAAAGGGCTCGGCATAGGCGGTTTGGTCGGTGCGATCGATGATCGGCACGATGCGCCCCGCAAGGTTGCGCTTGCCGCCGATATAGCCGGCAGCGGGGCGGACGGGGCGAACGGCGGTTAACGAAGTCATAGCAATCCTCGCTTCATGATGGCCGCGCCCGATCGGTCGGGTGCGGGGTGGCCTGGTCGGCCAGTCAGGTCATGGCGAGTGCGATCTCGTCGGCGATCGGGGTTGCCTCCCCGGTCCCCCCGCGCCGGCCAGCGGGAACGGGCATGACACCCGTTCTAGCGGCCGCCGCGGTGCAGGTCAGTTCGCGGCCGCCGGCGTCGCCGCCGATTGCCGCTGGTAAGGATCGAAGGCGACGGCTTCCACGCCCGCCCAATCGTTGATGCCCAGGAAGCGCAGCTGCAGCGGCTCGATCTCGCCGACGAAGAACACGTCGGCCGCCTTTGCCGGGTCGCCCAGGCCGCCGGCATTCTGCGGGATATGGCCGAGCAGCACCGGCGGCATCCGGTGCGCGGCAAGCATGTCGTCGCGCGTCACGCTCTTGATGTTGAGGAAATCGTCCTTCGCGGTGGCCTCGCCCACCGGGATGACCTGGACGCCTTTCTCCCTGCCGCCGGGAATGTGCAGATAGACGTTGCGGAAATTGCCCGGCCCCTTTGCCTGGGCGACGGCTTCCTCGAGCGCGTCGCTGTCGGCCGCCTCGAACTTTTCCTCGCTGATATAGAGGATGTAGCCCGCATGGCTGCCGTTGAGGTAATAGCGCCGCCGAAAGATCGTTGCCGCTTCGTTGAGCAACCCGGACTGCAGCGCGGCGATATATTCGGGGATCCCGTAAATCTCCTGCGAGATGTCATCCTCGATGATCTGGTGGACATAGCCGGGCCGATAGGCAGTCGCGCTGGTGTGGGTCGGCGCCCACCAATAAACGTCATCCTTGCTCGCCCGGGCATAGATCGTGGGCACGTTGAGCAGCGAAAGCGGCCGCCCCGCCATATTGTCGCGCCGCTCCAGAAAGGCGTTGCCCATCAGCAGCAGATTGAGCGCGAGCTTTTCGAACTCACGCCGCGAGAGCCAGCGGGAGGGCTTGAAGAAGCGCGTCAGCTGGTTGCGCTTGTAGATGATCGCCGATCGGTGATGCGCCGACATGTTGAGTGTGCGCGCCAGCGCCAGCGGCGGGATAGGCGGCTCGTACCACCGACCGTTCCACAGGCACTCGACGTTCATCAAAAAGTCGCGCCGGTCGAGCACGGGCTCGGGATCGCCGAACCGGAACATCGTCGGCCGCGAAATGGCGACGCGGCTCGGCTGGGAATCGGCGCCATCGCCGTTGGCCGGCGCGCTCATCGCCTCGATCGGCGCGGCCGCCGCGTCGGTATCCGCCTTCATGGTCGTTGTCATTGCCAGAGATCCTCATCTTGGACTT
This sequence comes from Sphingomonas sp. 28-66-16, assembly GCA_002281485.1. Classification (GTDB taxonomy): domain Bacteria; phylum Pseudomonadota; class Alphaproteobacteria; order Sphingomonadales; family Sphingomonadaceae; genus Sphingomonas. Next base: position 2,617 of record NCGF01000027.1, on the reverse strand, counting down.
GCGCGTGCCCGCCCCGACTGGGTCGAGCGGTTCGTGGTAGAGAGCGTGCATGATCGCCCAGGCCAGATCGGCATGGCCGGTATCGCCGGCGCGGCTGGCCTTGAACGTCACCTGGCGGCCGCTGTCGGTAAGCGAGGGGCGGATCGCCATGAACGCGTTGATGATGTCCGTCGCGGCCGCGTCGAACTCGAGGCGGCCGTTGCTGATCACGTTCTTCGCCTTGAAGATCATCTGGGTCTTGAGCTCGACCGAATAGCGGAACGCCGTCGCGCGCGGCCATTTCGCCTGGACGAGCTGGTAGACGCCGTTGCCGACGCCGGTGGTATCGATGCCGATGAAGGTGACGCGATATTTGTCGAGCAGCGCCAGGATCGCATCGGCCTGCCCCTGAAAATCGAGCCCGCGCAGCCGCCGCTTTTCGAGCACGCGGAACTTGCCCTTGGGGCCGATCGGCGCGGCGATCGCCACCAGCGCGGCATCGTCGCCGTTCGCGCTTTCCTGCGGATCATAGCCGATCCACACCTCGCCATCGCCATAGGGGCGCAGCGCATAGGGATCGAAGTCCTTCGCCCATGCGTCCCAGCTGTCGACCGCGCACCGCCGCATCAGCGTGAACGGGAACATCGACTGCGAATCGTCGACGAACTGGCACATGAACAGATTGGCGAATTCGTCGGGCGAATAATCGAGCTTGAGCTCGCCGAGATCGAACAGGTCGCACCCGCCTGCCTCGGCATCCTCGATCGTCACGATCTGTCGCCAGATCCCGTCGCCGCCCAGCACGCCGTCCCTCAGGGCGGCATGGCTGATATCGATCGCGACGCGATCCTCCTTGGCCCGACGCGCGTTGAAGCGATCGCCGCTCCACATCGCATAGGCTTCGTGCGCCAGCGTCGACGGCGTCGAGAAATAGGTTTTCCGGTACCTCTTCTGCGATGCCATCGCCGAGGCGACCTTGTTGATCTGTTCGAAGCCGTGGATCCAGAAACACTCGTCGACATAGACGTCGCCGTGATAGCCCTGGGCGGTGCGATAATTGGTGCCAAGGAAATAGAGCTTGGCCGGCTCGCCCTCGGGCCCGCTCACGCCGTCGAGATCGAGCGTGATCGGATCGCCTTCCAGCTTCACCCCGCACACCGATTGGACGAAGGCGACGATATACTGCCGGAAGATGTTGGCCTGGGCGCGGCTCGCCGAAATGAAGATCTGGTTGTTGCCCGTCGTGATCGCGCGGATCAGTGCCTCGCGCGCGAAATAGAATGTCGCGCCGATCTGGCGGCTCTTGAGGATGAACCGCGTCTTGAGCGCGGTCGATCCGAGCAGCTCGCCCTTGGCGCCGCGCCACCCGAGCTGATAATCGAACAGCCCGGTCTCGAACGCGTCGATCAGCTGCTGCTGCTGCTCTTCGCTCAGGTGGTTCTTGCGCTTGGGCTTGCGCTCGCCGGCATTGCGATTGGCCACGCGCGGGTTGAGGTCGCCCTCGTGTCCGCCCGGCGCTTCATAACGCCGCACCCGCGCGAAGCGCTCGGCCTGGCGCGCGAGCAGATCGATGTCGCGCACGTCGCGGCCCGATTTGTCGGCTTTCAGGACGAGCCGGCAATATTCTGCCTCGGTCACGCCTTCCATCCGCTCGATCGGCGTCGCCTTGTCCCAGTCGTCGCGCGCCTTCCAGCTCTTGACGGTGTTGACGTTGAGATCGAGCACCTCGGCGACCTGCTCGAGCGTATAGCCCGCCCAGTAGAAATGCATCGCGCGGCGGCGGGCGTCGAAGGGGATGGCGATCGGCATTGGCTGGGCGCGACGCTAGCCGCGCCGTCGCCCGGCTCACCCTCGCGGCTGTTGTAACGCCGCGCATTACAACAGCGCCAAGTTGCGAAAATGCCGCCGATCGCGGCCTGTTGCGCCGCATCGGGGGCCGAGCTCCCTGATCGCAGGAACAGGAGCGCAAGCCTCGCCATGGCCAAGATTTCGAAATTCTTCCGCGTCGCCGTCGAAGGCGCCACCGCCGATGGCCGCACGATCGAGCGCCAGCAGCTGATCGAAATGGCCGCGACCTACAATCCGGCGACCTATGCCGCCCGCGTCAACATGGAGCATATTCGCGGAATCACCGCCGACAAGCCGTTCCGCATGCTCGGCGACGTCATCGCGCTCAAGACCGAGGAGGTCGAGCTCGATATCGGTGGCAAGAAGGAAAAGAAGCTCGCGCTGTTCGCGCAGATCACCCCCAACGACGATCTACTCGCGATCAACGCCAGCGATCAGAAGCGCTATTCCTCGATCGAGATCAATCCGAATTTCGCCGCCACCGGCAAGGCCTATCTGATGGGCCTCGCCGTGACCGACAGCCCCGCATCGCTCGGCACCGAAATGCTCCAGTTCGTCGCCGGCCAGCGCGAAAAGGGCAATGATCCGCTGGCCGCGCGCCGCGCCGCGCCGGGCAACCTGTTCACCGCCGCCACCGAGGAATTCGCCCCCACGTTCGAAGATGCCGGCACCCCCGCCGCCGATGTCCAGGGTGTCCGTCGTCAGAACATTTGGCGCAGCTCGGGGCGTAAATTAGCGGAGTGCGGGCCTCGTCTGGGGGTTGATGTTAAGCGGCGAGCTTGCGGTGTTG
>NCGF01000026.1 GCA_002281485.1 Sphingomonas sp. 28-66-16 | reverse complement strand
TGGGCCCGGCAGGACTCGAACCCGCAACCTAGCCGTTATGAGCGGCCAGCTCTAACCATTGAGCTACAGGCCCCACCGCCCGCACGCCTAGCGGAGGCAGCGGCATCAGGGCAAGCATGGCCTTGCCGCTAGGCGTGCGGCGGCGATCAGGGCGTCGCTGGCGATCGCTCGCGCGCCGCGCGCCGCCAGCAGCGCCAGCACCTGATCCCACCAGCGATAAAACGCCGCGAGATCGCGCGCGTCGCGGACATAGGGGGTGTGCCCCGGCACCAGCGACGGCGAATGGAACGAGAAGTTGAGCACGCGAAGCCCCTCCCCCAGCGCGACCCTGACCGCCTCGAGCGCATCGGCGATCGGCATTTCTTCGGGAGTCAGCGCGACGCGCGAGAGCAGGCCCGCCCGCGCCAGCACGCCACGGCCGCGCGGAATCCGGCCCGACCAGCGGTACAATGTCCGTCCGCCCGCGCGCAGCCGCCCGGTGAAGACCGTCGTCAGCGGCAGCGCGATCAGCGCGCCATCGGGGCCGGCGCGAAACGCGGCGTTGCCGATCGCCCGAAAATCGGGCCCGCCTTCGCCCGCATAATCGTAGCGCGCCCGCATCGAACTATCGAGCCGATAGCCGCGCGCGGCGAGCAACGCGAGGGTCGCCGGCCCGATCCCGTAGCGCCCGGCCCGATAGACCGCGGGCGGCGCGCCGAAGGCATCGGCGATCGCTGCGGTCAACGCATCGAGCTTGGCGGCTTCGAGCGCGGGCGGCAAGTTGCCGACGAAGCTGTTGACCGGCGTCAGCGCCTCGTCATGCGGCGGATTGACCCAGGGATGGAGTTGCGCGCCGACCGCGGCCATGCCCGTGCCCACCAACTCGGCGAGCACGGCGACCGCACGCGCGTCGCTGACGACCGGATAATCGATCAGATAGGTGAGCGGCACCGCCCTCGCGGCGAACCACGCCTGCGCCTCGGGCAGCGCGGCGATCGTCGCGGTCGCATGGCCGGTGCGCGCCAGCGGCGCGTTCCAGTCGAATTCCTCCTCGGTATCGACCATCACGACGAAGCGCGTCCCGAAATCGGCCGGCCAGTCGATCAGGGCATCGGGCGACGGCGGCGGAACGACATAGCCGTGGCGGTGCGCGACCGGTGAGGCGGAATCGGGCACGATCAGTTGGTCGAAACTTGGTCCACCCCGCGATTCAAGACGGCGGGCAAGCGCAAAGTCAAGCAATCAGCGCCGATGACGAGGCTGCCGCCGAGCTCGAGCGCGATGTTGCGGGCCAGCCGCAGCGCGAAGCCGGTGCCCAGCAGCGGCGCGCCTTCGGCGGCTTCGCTTTCGGCATCGATCGCCATCAGCGTCTCGCCGGCATAGGCGGCCAGCGCCTGCGGCCGATCGAAGGCGATGACGACCATGTCGTCGAGACCGTCGGTGGCGCGAACGCCGATCGTCTCGCCGCTGGTCGCTGCCGCCACCAGCGCCGCCATGAGCCGCCCGATCAACCGATCGACCGCGCGGTCATCGCCCGATATCGCCACCCCCGGCTCGATCTCGATCGCCAGCCGCGCGCCGCGCAGCGTCGCCAGCGGCGCGAGATCATGGGCAACCCGGGTGAGCAATGGCTCGAGCGCGATCGGCACCGGGCGGAGATCGAGCGCTTGCGCCTCGATCCGCGCGGCAAGATCGAGATCGTCGATCGCCCCGAGCAGTGCCATCGCCTGATCGCGGATCGCGCTCGCCTGATGCCGATAGCCGCTCGCCACCGGGCCGAGCAATTCGCCCTCGATCATTTCCGCGAAGCCGGCGATCGCGGTCGTCGGCGTGCGCAGTTCGTGCACCAGCTGGCGCAGCGAATCGGTGCTGGGCGATCGGCCCCGGCGCAGCAGTTCGGCGCGCTCGTCGCGGCGCGGACGGCGGGCCGTGCCGCGATAGCCGGTGAAACGCCCGGTCTTGCGATCGAAAGCGGGCACGCCCGATATCTGCCAATGGCCCGCCGCATCGGTATCGGCATCGATCACCATCCGGGCATCGGCGAACGCCGATCGCCGGCGGAACGCGCCGGCCGCCACGCCATCGACCCGCGCGCCCGAATCGAGCGTGTCGATGCGCAGCGACACGCCGACCACACTCATCCGCGACACGCCCGACACCCAGCGAACGATGCCCGCCGCATCGGTCTCGAAGTCGAACCGCTCGCTCGGCGCCGGGGCGGCATCGCCGGGGTCGGCGATCACGGCATCGTCGGGCCGGGCGCTGACCGCGCTTTCGCGCTTGCGCTGAAACGCGTCGATCCGGGCGACCAGATCGGCGATTTCGAAGCGCTCGGCCGATGCAGGCGTTTCCATCGGCAGGCTCGCCGGCGGCGGCGTGTCCTCGATCACGTCTTCGACGTCATGCTGGCGCATGGCGTCGACGACGACCGGCAGGCCGAGCGCAACGCTGGCGAGCGAGACGAACGACGAGTCGGCGGGTGCCGCGATCCGGAGCGGCTCGGGGGGGACGCTGGCGAGCACCACGCTCGGCGGCCCCGTCGGCAGGTCGGGCGATCGAGCGGCGATCACCTCGGTCCAGTCGATCGCTTCCCCGGCGCTGGCGACGGGGCTGTCGGACACCCGGGCCGAAGGGGCCGCCGCGACCGCCTGATCATCCCCGCTCTCCTCGGCGGCGAGCGAAACCGGCTCGGCGATCGGGGCGGCCGGAACCGGTTCGGGCGCCGCTTCGCCGAGCACTTCGGTCCAGTCGATCGGGAGTGCCGCCATCGGCGCGGCTGACGCGGTAACGGGCGATCGGTCGTCGATCTCGATCGGATCGCGGGCCTGAAGTTCCGCGGGCATCGGCGCTGGCGCGGCAGACGCGTCGCTGTCTTCGGTTGCCGCCGTCGTTGCCGGGCTGGGCTCGGGCGTGTCGGCAATCGGGGCGGGGAGCGCGGGCGCATCCTCGATGACGTCGGTCGCCAGCACGAAATCGGTCGGTCCGAAGCTCTCGAGCGCCAGCGTCACCGCGTCGGGCAAGTCGCGCCGGTGGCGCAGGATCGATCGGCTGCTCGGCGACATGCCGGGCAGCATGTCGATCCATTCGCGCGCACTCAGCTGCGCGATGGCGAGAACGGGCGCGGCGATCGCCAGATCGTCCTTTGCGAACATCCGCACCAGCGCCGCCGGTGGCCGCGAAAAGGCCAGCGCGCGTGCCGACGACGCCCGCACCGGCGCGGGCACCAGCGCGCGAATCGCGTCGAGCGTCGCCATCGCCTGCGGGCTCGGTGGCGCCCGACGTCTGCCAATCAGATCAACCAGTTGCCGCCAGGCCGACTGCGCACCAGAGCGCGTCGACATATCGCCGGCAAGCACCGTCTCAAGACTATCGTCGAACCGCAAATCAGTGCCTCGGAGCGGCGCGCGGGAGGCGCGTCGTAAGCATTTCTTAACCGCACTGGCGCCGCGATGGGAACAGCTCTTTTCAGCACGTCGCAATGTGGGACAATTGCGTTGGACAGCAATTATATTATAGCATCTGCCATCACATCGTTCGAAAACTTTACAATTCGACCCCGGGGGCAGCCATGGCATTCGATCGCATCGATCGGCAGATTTTGGAATTGTTGCAGGACGATGGTCGAATGACCAACGTCGATCTTGCCGAGCGGGTCGGGCTGACCGCACCGCCCTGCCTGCGCCGCGTCCGCGCGCTCGAGGAAGCCGGCGCGATCAAGGGCTATCACGCCAGCCTCGACGCCGCGACGCTGGGCTATCCGATCACCGTCTTCGCGCTGGTATCGCTGCGCAGCCAGGCGGAGGCGGATTTGATCAGCTTCGAAGACTATGTCGCCACCATTCCCGAAATTCGCGAATGCCACATGCTCAACGGCGAGATCGATTTCATCCTGAAGATCGTCGCGACCGATCTGAAGGCGTTTCAGGACATCCTGACGACGCACCTGACGCCCGCTCCGAATGTCGCCAGCGTCAAGACATCGTTGACGATCCGGACCGCCAAATCGCTCCCTGGCATTCCGGTGTTCCCCGACGGCTGAACGGGCAAGCCCGGCGGGCCAAACGGACACCGGGGCGGCTGCGCGCCGCCCCGGTGGCGACGCGTTCAAGCAGCCGCCGGCGTCGCCTGATCGAGCCACAGCAGCCAGAAGGTCACGATCTCGGCGCGCGGCGACGTCTTGACGAGGTTGAACGCGGCCCGCGCGGCTTCCTTGTCGCCCGACAGCGCGAGCGCCATGCCGAGATGGGTGTTGACCTCGTCGGGCTTGGACGATCCCTTGCTCAGCGCCAATTTGTACATTTCGATCGCCTTGGCATAGTTGCCATTGCCGAAATAGGCGTCGCCAGTCGCCGACGCGACCGCGCCATTGGGCGCGGCAGCGGCGCGCTTTTCGGCGGCGGCCAGCGATCCCTCGGCTTTGATCGCGTTGAGCGATTCGTTGTACAACATGTTGTTATTGCTGCTCGATGCCGGGATCTTGCCGGTCGCGCGGCCTTCCTCGATGATCGCCTTGGATTCCGATGGCAGCCCGACATCGTACAGGTCCTGCGCGAATTCGGCATAGTCGTTCTGATCGGCGAGCGCCTTGTTGACGTGGAGCAGACGCCACAGATCGATCTTCTGGCGCTTGTCGAGCTGGGCCGAGGTGCTGCCGGCAAAGCCATAGATGATCACGGCGTTGCGCCAGCTCTTGGCGCTCGGATAGGCCTTCACCTTCATCTGCAGCCATTCGATCAGCTGCGGGCGCATATTGGCGGCATTGAGCTTGGCGATCGCATAATCATACCAGGCCTCGGGAGCCTTGCGACCCGCCGCCTGCTCGACCTCGATCTCGTGCTTGAGATCGGCCGTTCCGCCGGCGATGTCGCCGCCCTCGAGCTTGGCCTTGACCAGCGACAGGCCAAGATCGCCGTCCTGGAAGCCGAGCTGGCGCGCACGCGTCCAGAACGCGATCGCTTCCTTGTAATGCTTGGCATCATATTCGATCTTGCCGCGGACGTTGTTGAACCGGGCGACATCGGCTTGCGGGGTTTTCGGATTGGCGATCAGCGCGTCGAGCGGCGCGACCAGCGCGCCCTGCCCTTGCGCAAACGCCGCGGCGTTGCCGGCCGCCGTCGCGGTCAGCTTGCCGCTGACGAACTGCAGGCGGAACACCTGCGCGTAATATTTGTCGTCCTCGGTCGATGCCGCTGCTTCGGCGGCCGCCAGCGCGGGCTCGGCGGCGGCATAATCCTTTGCGGTCAGCGCCGCCTGGAGCGGCTGGGCGGCCTTGCGGAATTCGGGGCTGAGCTTGGGCGCAGCAGCCTCTTCCTTCTTGTTCTTCTCGGCGGCAATGGCGGCGGGCGCCATCATGCCGGCGCCGGCAATCAGCAAGATCGCGGCGCTGGCCGCCCTGGACGTGATTTTCATTGGTGATCTCTCCTCAAGCGGGCCCGATCGGGCCCATGCCGTGCGATGCAGCCGCCATACCCATGGCTTACCCGGCGTTCAAGCCGGACACGGATCGATCGTTGCCAACCCGCGACTGAACGGCGTTTGAACGCGTCAAGCCCGGCTTTGGTGCCTTTGACCGGGCGCGACCGGCCCGCTAGGCGGATCGCATGCTCGCTGTTCTGTCGCCCGCCAAGACGCTCGATTACACCACGCCGCTGCCGCCGCTGACCGCCTCCGCGCCGCGCTTCGGCGACGAGGCGGCGCAGCTTGCCGCCGCGGCGGGACGCCTCGGCAAGAAGCGTCTCGGCGAACTGATGCACATTTCCGACAAGCTCGCCGCGCTCAACGATGCGCGCTTCAAGGGATTTGCCGACCAGCCCGAACGCCCCGCGCTGTTCGCCTTCGCCGGCGACGTCTATACCGGGTTCGAGGCGAAGACGCTCGATCCGCCGGCGATCGATTTCGCGCAGGAACATGTCCGGATGCTGTCGGGACTGTACGGCCTGCTCCGCCCGCTCGACGCGATGCGGCCCTATCGATTGGAGATGGGCACGCGCTGGGCGCCGCGCCGCAAGAGCCTCTATGCCTTTTGGGGGGACCGCATCGCCGCGGCGCTGGCGGCGGATGTCGCCGCGGAAGGATCGGGCGTGGTGCTCAACCTCGCCAGCCAGGAATATTGGTATGCCGTCGCCGGCAAGCTGCCCAAGGCGATTCGCGTGATCGACGTCGATTTCCGCGAGCCCGGCCCCGATGGCCCCCGCTTCGTGAGTTTCAACGCCAAGCGCGCGCGCGGCATGATGGCGCGCTGGCTGTGCGAGCACCGGATCGACGACGTCGAGGCGATGCAGGGATTCGACAGCGACGGCTATCGCTTCGATGCCGAGGCGAGCGGGGGCGACCGCTGGCGGTTCACCCGCGCATGAGCGCCGTCGTCATCGGCGCGTCGGGCGGCATCGGCGGCGCGATCGCCGACGCGCTCGAGGAAGAAGGCACGTTTACGCACGTCCACCGGTTCGGCCGGTCGATGACGGGCGCCAGCGCGCTCGACGTCACCGACGAGGCAAGCATCGCCGCGGCTGCCGCCCTGGTTGCGCAGGGCGCCGCGCCGACGCTGGTTTTCGTCGCGACCGGCGTGCTGCATGACGCGGGGCGCGGCCCGGAAAAGGCGCTCAAGGATCTCGACGACGCCTGGCTCGCCAAGGTCTATGCCGTCAACGCGATCGGCCCCGCGCTGGTCGCCAAGCATTTCCTGCCGCTGATGCCCAAGGCCGGGCGTACCGTCTTTGCCGCCCTGTCCGCGCGGGTCGGCAGCATATCCGACAATCGCATGGGCGGCTGGCACGGCTATCGCGCGTCGAAAGCCGCGCTCAACCAGCTGATCCGCACGATCGCGATCGAGGAACGGCGGCGCAATTCGAGTTCGATCGTGGTGGCGCTGCATCCGGGGACGGTCGACACCGTGCTGTCGAAGCCGTTTCAAGGCAACGTCGCACCGGGCCGCCTGTTCGATCCGGGCCGGGCGGCGGTGCAGTTGCTCGACGTGCTCGATGGCCTGCGCCCGCCGGATAGCGGCAAGCTGTTCGCCTGGGATGGGGCAGAAGTTGCGCCCTAAGAAGTAAGTTTGTTCGCGCGGAGGCGCGGAGAACGCGGAGGAGTACGGAGGCACGTCCAGCGGTTCGGCCATACATGGTAAATGACCGAAAATGTTGGAAAACCAGCCATTGGCTCGGTGCAAGAAGCTGCCTACTATCGTGCATGGCCTTCACTGAGAATCACCCTCCGCGTAGCCTCGGCCTTGGCGGAGACGGGGACGAGATGGCGGCTATTGCAGAAGTTGAGCGACGCTTCGGCGTTCGGCTGGACTACTCCGACTCGCAAAACTGGACAACGGCTGGTGACGTGTTCGGTGCACTTCGACGCGCACTTCCTACGGAACGGGCAGCGGCGCATGACACGTGGGCGCGCTACGCCGAAGCTATCGCCTCGGAAACGGGCGTAGACCCTTCGCAGGTGACGCACGAGACCTTGTTGCTTGGCCAGCATCGGTTCAGCCGCCGAATTCTGCTGGTGGTTGCGATCCTGATCGGTTTCATGGTTGCCGTCGTCCGGTACTGGTGAATGGCCGGAATTGGGACGACAGCTGAATGGCAGCATTTGCTGGGGGCACCCGACGCACTCGGCTCGCCTCCCCCCTCCGCGCCTCCGCGCGAACCCAACCCCGCTCCCCATCAACCCACCCCCTCGCGTACGCGCGCACGCGTGGACATTGGCGGACGGGCGGGCTAAACCGTCACACAACAGAAACACCCATTCCGAAAGCGCCAAAACTTGACCGACGAGACCTTGCTCGCCGACCCTTCCGATATTTCCCCGATCTCGATCGTCGACGAGATGCGGTCGAGCTATCTCGACTATGCGATGAGCGTCATCGTCGCGCGCGCGCTGCCCGATGTGCGCGACGGGCTGAAGCCCGTTCACCGCCGCATCCTCTATGCGAGCCAGGAGGGCGGCTTCGTTCCCGGCAAACCCTATCGCAAATGCGCCAAGATCGTCGGCGACGTGATGGGTAACTATCACCCGCACGGCGACAGCTCGATCTACATGGCGCTCGCCCGGCTCGCGCAGGATTGGGCGATGCGCGTCATGCTGATGGATGGCCAGGGCAATTTCGGGTCGATGGACCCCGATATGCCCGCCTCGATGCGCTATACCGAGGCGCGGCTGACCAAGGCGGCGATGATGTTGCTGAGCGATATCGACAAGGATACGGTCGATTTCGCGCCCAACTATGACGGATCGCGCGAGGAGCCGACGGTGCTCCCCGCGCGCTTCCCCAACATCCTCGTCAATGGCGCGGGCGGCATCGCGGTCGGCATGGCGACCAATATCCCGCCGCACAATCTGGGCGAAGTCGTCGATGCGTGTCTGGCGATGATCGATCGCGCCGTCGATGGCGGCGATCCGCTGACGATCGAGGAGCTGATGGAGATCGTCCCCGGCCCCGATTTCCCGACCGGCGCGATCATCCTGGGGCGCACCGGCTGCCGCAATGCCTATACCGAAGGGCGTGGCTCGATCATCGTGCGGTCGCGCTACAAGATCGAGGAAGGGCGCGGCGACAAGCGCTCGATCGTGCTCACCGAAATCCCTTATCAGACCGGCAAGAACGGCCTGGTCGAGAAGATCGCCGAGGCGGCCAAGGACAAGCGCGTCGAGGGCATCAGCGACATTCGCGACGAATCGAACCGCGAAGGCGTGCGGATCGTCATCGACCTGAAGCGCGATGCGACGCCTGAAGTCGTGCTCAACCAACTGTGGCGGCACACGCCGGCGCAATCGAGCTTCCCCGCCAACATGCTGGCGATTCGTGGCGGTCGTCCCGAGACGCTCAACCTGCGCGACATCATCGAGGCATTCGTCAAGTTCCGCGAAGAGGTCATCACGCGGCGGTCGAAATACGAGCTGCTCAAGGCCCGCGAGCGCGCGCATATCTTGCTCGGTCTGGTGATCGCGGTCACCAACATGGACGAGGTCGTCCGCATCATCCGTTCGTCCGCCAACCCGGTCATCGCCCGCGCTGCCCTGTCGGCACGCGAATGGCCGGTGGCGGAGATTCTGCCCTATATTCGCCTCGTCGAAGCGGTCGAGGCCGAGGTCGAGGGCGACACCTACAAGCTTTCCGACCTGCAGGTCCGCGCGATCCTCGACCTGCGGCTCCACCGGCTGACCGCGCTCGGCCGCGACGAGATCGGCGACGAGCTCAAGACGCTCGCCGAATCGATCACCGAATTGCTCGCCATCCTCGGTGACCGGGTGAAGCTTTATGCGGTGATGCGCGAGGAGCTGGTCGAGGTGCGCCAGATGTTCGCGACGCCGCGCAAGACCGAAATCGCCGCTGCCGCCGACGGGATCGAGGACGAGGATCTGATCGAGCGCGAGGAGATGGTCGTCACCGTCACCCTCCAAGGCTATATCAAGCGCACCACGCTCGACACGTTCCGCGCGCAGAAGCGCGGCGGCAAGGGCCGCGCCGGCATGGCGACCAAGGACGAAGACATCGTCACCGAGCTGTTCGTGACGAGCACGCACACGCCGGTGCTGTTCTTCTCCACCCATGGCAAGGTCTATCGCATGAAGGTCTGGAAGCTGCCCGAGGGCGGCCCCGCGACGCGCGGACGGCCGATGATCAACCTGCTGCCGCTCGCCGATGGCGAGACGATCTCGACCGTGTTGCCGCTGCCCGAGGACGAGGCCGAATGGGGCGCGCTCCACGTGATGTTCGCGACCGCCAAGGGCAATGTCCGCCGCAACTCGATGGATGCCTTCACCAACGTGCCGTCGAACGGCAAGATCGCGATGAAGTTCGAGGGCGAGGACGAGGACGACCGGCTGATCGGCGTCGCGCTGCTCAGCGAGGGCGACGATGCCTTGCTCGCCACCCGGCAGGGCAAGGCGATCCGCTTTTCGGGCGACGATGTCCGCGAATTCCAGAGCCGCAATTCGACCGGCGTGCGCGGGATGAGGCTCGGCGAGGGCGACGAGGTGATCTCGCTGTCGATCCTGCACAAGGTCGGCGTCAAGGATCAGGACGAGCGCGAGGATTATCTCCGCCACGCGCCGTGGAAGGGCGAGGGCGAGGACCGTCAGCCGCGCCGGATGGACGACGCGCGCTATGCCCATCTCAGCGATCACGAGCAGTTCATCCTGACCGTGTGCGCCAATGGCTATGGCAAATTGTCGTCGGCCTATGAATATCGCCGCACCGGGCGCGGCGGCCAGGGCATCACCAATATCGACAATATCGCCCGCAACGGCCCCGTCGTCGCCAGCTTCCCGGCGGCAAAGGGCGACCAGCTGATGCTCGTCACCGATCAGGCCAAGCTGATCCGCATGCCGCTCACTTCGATGCGGGTGATCGGTCGGAATTCGGCCGGTGTCCGGCTATTCGACGTCGGCAAGAACGAACTGGTGGTGAGTGCGGCCAAGATCACCGACAGCGACGATGATGGGAATGGTGATGCGGGCGAAGCGGCTGTCGCTTCAGAGGGCACTGAAGGGGATGCCGAAGCATGAGAACGCCCGTCGCCTACAAGGTGCTGACAACCGAGCAGATGATGGAGCTGGAACATGAATCCAGCTTTGCGGGTGCACCGATTGATCTGGCGGACGGCTATATCCACCTGTCCACCCATGCCCAGCTGACCGAGACGGTCGACAAGCATTTCGCCGGGCAAACCGGGCTGTGGATCGCCTCGGTCGATCTCGAATCGCTCGGCGCGGCGGTCAAGTGGGAGCCGTCACGCGGCGGGCAATTGTTTCCGCACCTCTATGGGCCGCTGCTGCTGGAAACGGTGATCGCCTATGGCGAACTGACCCGCGACGAGGCGGGCCAAGTGATGCTGCCTGTCGCTGGATAGGCATCAAACCGCCAGATCGATCACCTCAGCATTGGCGCCCTCGGCATCGAGCAGCAAGCGCCGGTGGCACTTGGCCGCGTTGCCGCAAAAACACATCACCGCGCTCGGCGTTTCGGCTGCCAGATCGCGCAGCCGCGCCGCCGCCGCCTGCGCCTCGGGCAGTTCGAGCTGCCCGGCATAGACCGCCCGAAGCGTCGCGAGGTCCCCCTTGCGTGCCGCATCGCGGCCGGGCTTGGGCGTGCCGAGCGCCTTCAGATGGACATAGCCGATCCCCTCCTCGGCGAGCGATGCCGCCAGCGGCGTCTTCGAAAAGCCGGGCCTGCGCGACAGCGGCAACATCCGCACGTCGATCACTTGCCGCACGCCCGCCGCCTTCAGCGTGGCGAGGAAATCGGCCATCGTCGTGCCTTCGTAACCGATCGTGAAAATCGTCATCGCGCTGCTCCACCGGCCATTGGCCATATTCCCAAAAGCGCGCCGCCCGCCCATAACGTTCCTCGCCTGCCCGATTCAGGCCAGCAGCTTGCGAGTGCCTTGCCATGGACATCGACCGGATTCTCCGCACCGAAATCGAGGAGGCGATCGCCGCCAGGCGCGCCGCCGGGCAACCGCTCGACGCGCATGCGCTCGCCGTAGAAATTACCGAGAAATGGGAAGAACCCAAGGGCCGCGGATCGGGCAACTGGCTCTACCAGACGCGCGACAGCCTGCGCGTCAATATCGAGAAGATCATTGCGGAACGGCCATAACATCAGGGACGCGCCCGCGCCGCAGAAGCGTTCTGACGACGGTCCACGCGACCAGCGCCTGACATCCGAAATAGAGCGGCCAGATCAGAACATCCGCGATCTCTGACCCGTGCAGCGGCCCGAGCCGCGCAAAGATGAGCAGATCCGAAGCGACGAACATGAATGCGCCGAGCGACACGGCGCGCGGATAGCGGCTGACCAGCGCCGTTCCCGCCATGCCACCAAGGCCAAGCGCATAAAAGGCGATGCCGGCCGCCGCCCCGCGATCGGCGGGAAGCGACCAGGCGATGGCAGCGACCGCCACCGCGATCAGCGGCGCTGCCCCGGCCCAGCGTCCGCGCCGCCGGGCATACAGAGCGATCGCCGCGAGATGGGCGATGAAGAAGGCCAGCCCACCAATCGCCATATTTGCCGGGTTCAACAGAACATCGCCGATCGCCCCAAAGGTCAACACGGCGGTCAGCAGCCAGCCATCGAACTGCCGGGCATTGAGCGCCGCCCAAACCGCCAGCAGGGCGACCCCGGCCCCCTTCCAGGCGAGCAATAGGGGGGCGTCGACGGCAATCCAGTGCGTCGCCCAGAAGCTGCCGCCTGCGATCAGCGCGAGCACGAAGAGGGGTAGATACCGCATGACGGCAACATGGCCCAGTCCCGCCGCCTTTCCAAGCGCCGCCGGGGGCGCTTTGCCATGCGCCGTCCCACGCGCTATCGCCCCCTGCCATGACACACGACGTCCACATCATCGGCGGCGGGCTTGCCGGGTCGGAGGCTGCCTGGCAGATCGCCGAGGCGGGGTTCCGCGTAAAACTCTCCGAAATGCGCGGGTCGGGCGAGATGACCCCCGCCCACCAGACCGATGGCCTCGCTGAGCTGGTCTGCTCGAACAGCTTTCGCTCCGACGATGCCGAGCGCAACGCGGTCGGGCTGCTCCATGCCGAGATGCGGGCGATGGGGTCGATCATCATGGCGCAGGGCGATGTCCACAAAGTGCCGGCAGGGTCGGCGCTCGCGGTCGATCGCGATCATTTCTCGGCAGGCGTGTCGGCGATCCTGCTGGCGCATCCCAATATCATCGTGGTGCGCGAGCGCGTGGATGTGCTGCCGAGCGAGGGGCTGACGATCGTCGCCACCGGACCACTCACCGCACCGGGCCTGGCCGAAAGCATCGGCGCAGCGACCGGAGCGGATGCACTTGCCTTTTTCGATGCGATCGCGCCGATCGTGCACCATGAGAGCATCGATATGTCGGTCGCGTGGATGCAGTCGCGCTGGGACAAGGGCGAGACGAGGGATTACATCAACTGCGCGATGAACAGGGAGCAGTATCTCGCCTTCCACACCGGACTCATCGAGGGTGAGAAGACCGAGTTCAAGGAGTGGGAGAACGTCCCCTATTTCGAAGGCTGCATGCCGATCGAGGTGATGGCGGCGCGCGGGGTCGATACGTTGCGCTACGGCCCGATGAAGCCGGTCGGCCTCGACGATCCGCGCACCGGGCGCTGGCCCTATGCGGTGGTGCAACTGCGCCAGGACAATGCGAGCGGCACCTTGTGGAACATCGTCGGCTTCCAGACCAAGCTGAAACACGCCGAGCAGGTGCGGCTGTTCCGGACGATCCCGGGGCTCGAACATGCGGAGTTCGCGCGACTGGGGGGGCTGCACCGCAATACCTTCATCCGCTCGCCCGAGTTGCTCGATCCGACGCTCCGGCTCAAGGCGCGGCCGCATATCCGCTTTGCCGGGCAGATCACCGGGTGCGAGGGCTATGTCGAAAGCGCGTCGATCGGGTTGCTGGCGGGGCGTTTCGCGGTCGCGGAGCTGCGCGGCGAAGCGCTCGCCCCGCCGCCGGTCGAGACCGCGCTGGGAGCGTTGCTCCACCACATCACCGGCGCGGCCGAGGCCGAGACCTATCAGCCGATGAACGTCAATTTCGGGCTGATGCCGCCGATCGCGGGGCGGACGAAAAAGGCGGACCGCAAGCTGATGTATACGTCGCGGGCAAGGGAAGCGCTGGCTGGGTGGATGGCGGGCTAGGGCCTGGGCGAAATCATTCTGGGCCACCGCTCCCATTCGCTTGTGTCGAGCGAAGTCGAGACACCAGGCGATGCGCTTGCGGTACGGCCCTCGACTTCGCTCGCGACAAAAGGTTCACGGCAAAGGCATCGGATCCTAACCCTCCTCCTCCCCCGCCGCTGCCGCAGGAGCCGGCGGACAGGCGCACTTTGTCTTGGGCTTGCGCTTGACGGCGGTGGTAGCGAATTCGGCCGGGCTCATCGCGCCGTCATGGTCGGCATCAGCACCGGCGAACTTGGTGGTCGCCTTCACCGCCCATTCGTCGAACGAGAGCGTGCCGTCGTGATCGGTGTCCAGCCGGGCATAGGCCTTGCGGCGATTGGCGAGATATTCCTCGCGCGTGATCTTGCCATTGCTGTCCTTGTCGTAGCGCCCGAAGCGCTTTTCCTCGCGGGTCCTGGCGGTTGCCTCGGGCACCGTATCGGGCAGGGCCGCCGGCTCGCCCGCCGTCTGGCGCGGCATCGCCGGCAAGAGCCGATCGCTGGCGGCACGACCATTGACCAGCAGCAGCCCGCCTGCTGCCAGCATCACCACCGCGAGCGCGCCCGCGAGATACCGCCACATCGATCGCCGTCCCCGATCCATCGGCCCCCTCCCCCAGCCCGATCGCCGGGCCCCTCCGTCCGGGATCTTCGGTTTTTCTATCGCGGCAGGCGCGACCAAGAAAGCCTAGCGCCCGCTCAACCGGTGGCGAAACATCCGAATTAGACGCATCGGCGCGCCCTGATGTCGCACCGCGCCGATCGGACGCCGGCAATCGCCCCTTGCCAGCCAGGCGAGCATGCCCAGCGGGCGCCCTGCCCGGCTCCAGCGCGGCGCCGTCGCTTCGTCGAGCGAGGGCCGCGCGTGCGCGAGCGCGCGCGACGCATCGCCGTCGGCGCGCAAGTGCCAGCCAAGATCGACCAGGGCCCAGCCCATCCCCGCTTGCCGGACCGGATCGCGTGTCGCGCCGAGCAGCGCCCCGGCCGCCTCGAACAGGCGTCCGCCCCGCCGTGTCGCATGGCAATCGAGTTGCGCTTGGGTGATCGGCTCGGGATCGAGCAGGGCTTCCCAGCCGTCGATCATCCCTGCCAGCATCGCCCCGGATACGCCTGCCGGCAAAACGCTACGCTCGAGCGCGCGCAGCACGGGCTGGGCCGGTGCCGGCCCCGCGTCGAGCCGGCAGAGCGCATCATGCCACCACGTAAGCCGCAACTGCGCGACCATCGGCTCGCGCCCGCTCCGCAGAATATCGGCGAGTAGCTCATCGAGCGCCCAGAGCGCTCCGAGCCCCGGCCGGACCGCGGCGGGCGCGTAGGCGAGCATCAGCTGCCGCTCGGGATCGGCGATCTGAGGCAGGTCACTCATCGCGCCCGGCCCTGAGCCAGGTTGCTAAACGCGATCTTAACCACCCGGCTTTACCGCTGATTAGCGCTGCGCCGTGCATAACGGCACGCGACAAAAACCGGATTGCGGGCGGGGCAACACCATGTCGGACAAAAAAGATCGCCCGGCGGCGGCGCGACACTCGTTTCTGGGCGCGCTGGCGCGCGACATTCGCGGCAACACGATCGCGATTGTGGCAGCGGCGCTGATCCCGCTCGCGGGGCTGATGGGTGGCGGCATGGACATCAGCCGCATGTACATCGTCAAGACAAGGCTGCAACATGCCTGCGACGCGGGCGCGCTCGCCGGACGCAAGAATATGGGCGGCGGCACCTGGACCCAGAGCAGCGGTCGCCCCAACACCGTCGCGCGCCAGTTCTTCGCCGCCAACTTCCTCGACGGCGCCTATGGCAGCACCGGGCTGACCTATAGCTTCACCGAAAGCGCCGGCAAGGTTTCGGGCACAGCATCGGCGACGGTGCCGATGACGCTGATGCGCGTTCTCGGCAAGACTACCGAGACGTTGTCGGTCAACTGCGACGCCGAAATGCGGCTGCCGAATACCGACGTGATGTTCGTGCTCGATACCACCGGATCGATGGGCGACACGCCTTACGGCGATTCGATGAGCAAGATCGACAGCCTGAAAATTGCGGTCAAATGCTTCTACGAGATCGTCGCGCGGCTCGATACCGACGCCAATTGCGTCACCGGTACGCCGAGCGGCGGCACCGGGAGCCAGACGCAGATCCGCTTCGGCTTCGTGCCCTATGCGACCAACGTCAACGTCGGCAAATTGCTGCCGACCGCGTGGTTTGCCGACAGCTGGAACTATCAGACGAGAGAAGCCGTCTACACGCCGCAGACGACCTATACCTTCCCCAATCCCGGCGCGCCTTCGCAAACCGGTGGCACCAGCAAGGTTGACTATAGCTATGGTAACTGGGTGAGCGATCCGTCTGAAACGCAGACCGCCAACAAAAAGAAAAACTGCCCCAACCCGCCAAGCGACTCGTCGCCGGTGGCCAATGGATCGGAGGGATCACCATACAACGTCAATACCTCTCAGTCGGGCAGCACTCAGACTGTCACATATGACACAAAGCAATCCTATTATTATTATCAATGGCAGGATGAAAACTACCAGAACAAGACATGTTATTATGAGAAAAGGAAAGTAACATATAATCTTGTTCGTAGTTACACACGATCGGATACCGGAGTCGCGACGACGGTACAGATATTCAGCGGCTGGCACTACGCGCAATTGCCCGTCAACGTCGGTTTGCTGAAGAACGGTACCAGCTGGAACAGCAGCTTCCAGTGGCCGATCAACAGCAATGGCACCGACAAGACGATCAGCTGGGACGGCTGCGTCGAGGAGCGCGAGACGGTCTCGCAATCGAGCTATGCGCCGATCCCGAGCGGCGCCAAGGATCTCGATCTCGATTCGGTGCCGACCCCCGGCGACGTGACGACCCAGTGGAAACCGGTGCTCCCCGGGCTCATCCAGACGCGCAATGGCGGCTATGGGTGGACGTTGAATGAGTCGACCTCGACCAACGACTACGGCAGCGGCGCCTATTATGCGTGCCCGGTCGAAGCCAAGAAGCTGCAGGCCTGGCCGACGGCCTCGGACTTCGACGACTATGTCGATCAGCTCACGCCGGAGGGGAATACCTACCACGACATCGGCCTGATCTGGGGCGGTCGTCTGCTGTCGCCGACCGGCCTCTTCTCGTCCGAAAACGCGCTGACCCCGCAGGGCGGCGAGATCGAACGCCACCTGATCTTCATGACCGATGGCGATCCCTGCACCGGCGTGACGAACTACACCGCCTATGGCGTCCAGTGGTTCGATCGCCGCACGACGCCGAGCGGCTCGGCGCCGACCGATGGCTGTACGACCAACGGCACGCTGACGCAGCAGGTCAACGCCCGCACCGATGCGATCTGCGCCGCGATCAAGAACAAGAACATCACCCTGTGGGTGATCACCTTCGGCAGCCTCGCGTCGAGTACGGTCACCCGCATGACCAACTGCGCGACCCCCGGGCGCTATTTCAATGCGACCAACGCGGCGACGATCCAGACGACCTTCGCGAACATCGCCAACCAGATTTCGCAGCTCAGGTTGACGCGATGAAGCGCGGCCACGTTCTCGGCGCGCTCGCCAAAGACCGACGCGGCGCGACCATCATCGAATTCGCCCTGATCGCGCCGGTGCTGTCGCTCGTGTTGCTCGGCGCCTTCGATACCGCGCATTCGCTCTACATGCGGGGCACGCTGCAGGGGATCGTGCAAAAGGTGGCGCGCGATTCCTCGCTCGAAGCGGGTACCGACACGGCTCAGCAGGCGATTCTCGACAATCGCGTGCGCGCGCAGGTCCGCGCGGTCGCCAACAACGCCTCGATCACGATCACGCGGCGCTTCTATCGGACGTTTGCCGCCGCCGCCGCCGCGCAGCCCGAGGCCTGGACCGACACCAACGGCGACGGCAATTGCAACAATGGCGAGCCCTATCAGGACGACAATCGCAACGGCACGTGGGACCGCGACGGCGCCGATGCCGGCCAGGGGGGCGCCAAGGATCGCACGCTCTATACCGTTGCGCTCAGCTATCCGCGCTTCTTCCCGCTCTGGAAGGCGATCGGCGGATCGAGCACGACGCGGATCAGCGCGTCGACCGTCCTCAGCAACCAGCCCTATAGCGATCAGGGCAGCTACGGTGCGTCGCTGGTCAGGAACTGCCCATGAGACCGCCATTCGCTGGCTTTGCAGGCAAGCTGCGCGACGACACCTCGGGGCTGGCGATGCTCGAATTCGCCTTCACCCTGCCGGTGCTGCTGCTGATGACGCTCACGGGCGCCGAACTGACCAACTACATCACCGCCAAGATGCGGATCAGCCAGATCGCGCTGCATATTGCCGACAACGCCGCACGCATGGGCAGCGGCAGCCAGCTATCGTCGAAGACGATCACCGAGACCGACATCAACGACCTGTTCACAGGCGCCAATCTGCAATCGGGCGAGCTCGATCTGCGCACCCGCGGGCGGGTCATCCTCACCGATCTCGAACCGACCGCCAACCCCAACACGGGCAACACGTACAAGATCGGGTGGCGGCGCTGCTACGGGCTGAAAACGGCCTATGTCCGCCAATACCCCGCCGGCAGCGGCACCACCGGCCTCGCCGGGATCGGCCCGGCCGGGCGCCAGGTGACCGCGCAGGACGACAATGCGACGATGTTCGTCGAGCTCTATTACGAATATCAGCCACTGATCAGCCTGGGGACGCTGGCGCCGACGGCCTTCTTCACCGAAATCGCCTCGATGTCGGTGCGCGATCGCCGCGATCTCACTCAGATCTACAACACCACCAGCGCGCCCGTCGCGACCTGCTGAACGGCGGCGATGACTATCGGTAGCAGACCTTCTTGACCGCCGTCACGATCCGCTTCGCATCGATCAGCGCGAGCTTTTCGAGGTTGGCGGCATAGGGCAGCGGCACATCCTCGTTGGTGACGCGCAACACCGGTGCATCGAGATCGTCGAATCCCTCTTCCATCGCGATGGCGATGATCTCGCTGGCGACCGAGCACACCGGCCAGCCTTCCTCGACGACGACCATCCGGTTGGTCTTCTTGAGGCTCGTCAACACCGCCGCCTTGTCGAGCGGGCGCAGCGTACGCAGATCGATCACCTCGGCATCGATCCCCTCGCCCGCCAGCGTTTCGGCAGCCTCGAGCGCCAGCCCGACGCCGATCGAATAGCTGACGATGGTGACGTCCTTGCCGCTGCGCATCGTCCGCGCCTTGCCGATCGGCAGGACGTGGTCGTCGAGCTCGGGCACCTCGAACGAGCGACCATAGAGCAATTCGTTTTCGAGGAAGACGACCGGATCCTCGCTGCGGATCGCTGCCTTGAGCAAGCCCTTGGCGTCGGCGGCGTCATAGGGGGCGATGACGATCAGGCCCGGCACGCTGGCATACCAGGGCGCATAATTCTGGCTGTGTTGCGCCGCCACCCGGCTCGCGGCGCCATTGGGCCCGCGGAACACGATCGGGCAACGCATCTGGCCGCCCGACATATAGTTGGTCTTCGCGGCCGAATTGATGATGTGATCGATCGCCTGCATCGCGAAATTGAAGGTCATGAACTCGATGATCGGCTTCAGGCCGCCCATGGCGGCGCCCGCGCCGATCCCGGCAAAGCCGTGCTCGGTGATCGGCGTATCGATCACCCGCTTGTCGCCGAACTCGTCGAGCAGCCCCTGGGTCACCTTGTACGCGCCCTGATATTGCGCGACTTCCTCGCCCATCACGAAAACGCGGTCGTCGGCGCGCATTTCCTCGGCCATCGCGTCGCGCAGCGCCTCGCGGACGGTGATCTTGGCCATCCCGGTGCCGGCGGGGATGGCGGGATCGGCGACGACCGCCGTCTTTTCGGTTGCGAGCTGCGCGGTGCCGCTCTCAGCCTTCTTCGGCGCCGGCGAGTGGCCCGCCTTTTCGCCGCTGCCCGGCGCATCAGCGGCGGGCGCGGCGGTGGCGGGCGATGCAGCAGCGGCGCCTTCGTCGTCGCCGGCCAGCGTCGCGATCACCGTGCCGACCTTCACGTTGTCGGTACCCTCTGCGACCAGGATCTTCGTGATCGTCCCTTCGTCGACGGCTTCGAATTCCATCGTCGCCTTGTCGGTCTCGATCTCGGCCATGATGTCGCCGGATTTGACGACGTCGCCTTCCTTGACGAGCCATTTGGCGAGCGTGCCCTCCTCCATCGTCGGCGAGAGCGCGGGCATCTTGATCTCGATCGCCATCAGTAGCGCTCCACCAGCACGTCGGTATAAAGCTCGGCGGGATCGGGCTCCGGCGTGCTCTCGGCAAAGTCGGCCGCCTCGTTGACGGTCTTGCGAATTTCCTGCTCGATCGTTTTCAGATCGGCGTCCTTGACGCCCATGTCCTCGAGCAATTTCTTGCAATGCTCGATGGGGTCGGATTTCTCGCGGACCGACTGGACTTCCTCGCGGCTGCGATACTTCGCCGGATCGGACATCGAATGGCCACGATAGCGGTAGGTCTTCATTTCGAGGATGATCGGCCCCTTGCCGGCCCGCACCCAGGCGAGCGCTTCCTCGGCGGCACCACGCGCCGCGAGCACGTCCATGCCATCGATCTGCAACCCGGGAATGCGGAAGCTTTCACCACGCCGAAACAGCTGATCCTCCGAAGACGAGCGGTTGACGCTCGTCCCCATCGCATATTCGTTGTTCTCGATCACATAGATCACCGGCAGCTTCCACAGCTCGGCCATGTTGAAGCTTTCGTAGACCTGCCCCTGATTGGAGGCGCCGTCGCCGAAATAGGCGAGACAGACGCCGCCATCGCCCTTGTATTTGTGGCTGAAGCCGAGCCCGGTGCCGAGCGACACCTGCGCGCCGACGATGCCATGGCCGCCATAGAATTTATGCTCGACCGAGAACATGTGCATCGAGCCGCCCTTGCCCTTCGAGATGCCGGCGGCGCGGCCGGTCAGCTCGGCCATCACGTCCTTGGGCGGGATACCGGAAAGGAGCATGTGACCATGATCGCGATAACCGGTGATCACGCTGTCCTTGTCGGTGAGCGCCGACTGCAGACCGACGGCGACCGCCTCCTGGCCGATATAAAGATGGCAGAAGCCGCCGATCAGACCGAGCCCGTAAAGTTGACCCGCCTTTTCCTCGAAGCGGCGTATGAGCAACATCTGGCGATAGAATTCGAGCAGCTCGTCCTTGGTCGCAACATAGGCGTGCGGCTCTTCGGGACGTTCGCGATTGGCGGCGGCGGGTTCGCTCTTGCGATTGCGCGCGGGTGCTTTGGCCACGGTCGGGGAGACCTCATTTTCCTAGGGGAGTAGGGAGCCGGCCTATAAGCCGAGTCTGTCCCGCCGTGCAATCCCGATGGTCTTTACTGCTCGTTGCCGAGCGGGATGACCAGCTCGTCGGGATGCGTCAGCTTGAGCTGCTTGCGCACCTGTTCGTCGACCATATCGGGATTGGCGTGGCCAGGATCGAGCAACGCGACACGATTGCGCATGACCGCCCGGCGTTTGTCGAGCGATGCGTATACTGCCTCGCTCCGCACCAGCTCGCGCTTGTACTGGCCATAAGCGAGGATGCCATTGGTACCGAGCACCGCATAGCCGCCGAAAAAAGCCATGACGATCAGGGCCAGCGCCGGCGCCCCGGCGCGGCGCAGGATGACCCGGAAGGTTGATTTTGTCGCCATCCCTCGACTCTGCAATACCACGACTCGCCCGGCAAGCGAATTCTCGCCGGAATCAACCCGAAAATCAGCGCAATATCGTCCGCCCCGCGTAGCGCGCCATATCGCCGAGTTCCTCCTCGATCCGGATCAGCTGGTTGTATTTGGCGAGCCGATCGGACCGCGCGAGGCTGCCCGTCTTGATCTGTCCGCAATTCGTCGCCACCGCGAGATCCGCGATCGTCGCATCCTCGGTTTCGCCCGACCGGTGCGACATCACCGCCGTATAGCCGGCCCGATTGGCCATCGATACGGCGGCGAGCGTTTCGCTGAGCGTGCCGATCTGGTTGACCTTCACCAGCAAGGAATTGGCCAGCCCCTTGTCGATGCCCATGCGCAGCCGATCCGGATTGGTGACGAAAAGGTCGTCGCCAACGAGTTGAACCTTGTCACCGATCATGTCGGTGAGCGCCTTCCAGCCTTCGAAATCGTCCTCGCTCATCCCGTCCTCGATCGAAAAGATCGGATAGCGGCGGCTGAGATCGGCGAGATAGCCCGCCATCTCGGGCGGGGTCAGCACCTTGCCTTCGCCGCTGATGTGATAGGCGCCGTCGCGGAAAAATTCGGTCGCGGCGCAATCGAGCGCGAGCATCACGTCGTCGCCCGGGGTATAGCCCGCCGCCTCGATCGATCGCATGATGAAATCGAGCGCGTCGCTGGTCGAGGCGATGTTGGGCGCGAAACCGCCCTCGTCGCCAACCGCGGTTGCGAGCCCTTCTTCATGCAGCCGCTTCTTGAGCGTATGGAAAATCTCGGCGCCGCAGCGAACCGCGTTGAAGATCGAATCGGCGCCCACCGGCACGATCATGAATTCCTGGAAATCGATCGGGTTGTCGGCATGTTCGCCGCCATTGATGATGTTCATCATCGGCACCGGGAGCAGATGCGCCGAGACCCCGCCGACATAGCGGTACAGCGGCAGCCCGCGCGCATCGGCGGCCGCCTTGGCGGTCGCCAGGCTGACACCCAGGATGGCATTGGCGCCGAGCCGCGCCTTGTTGGGCGTGCCATCGAGCTCGATCATCAATTGGTCGATTTCGCGCTGATCTTCTGCGTCGTAGCCCAGCACGGCTTCGGCGATATCGGCATTGACCGCATCGACCGCGCCCTGGACGCCCTTGCCGAGCCACAGGGTCATGTCGCCATCGCGCCGCTCGACGGCTTCATGCGCCCCGGTCGACGCGCCCGACGGGACCGCAGCGCGGCCGAAGCTGCCGTCTTCGAGCATCACATCGACCTCGATGGTCGGATTGCCGCGGCTGTCGACGATCTGGCGGGCATGGATGTCGATGATTGCGGTCATGAAGCGATCCTCCTAGGCTTGGGCGCATGATGTGGCGACGTGGCGCGCTCTATCCGCTAAGAATGCGGGGAGCAATTCACGCCGTTCACGGAACGCGATCGATCGGTGACCGTTGTCTGAAGATATCCGGGAAAGGGCAATCACCATGGCCAAAGACACCAACCCATCAGCCGATACGCCGGCCGCGCCCAAGCGCCGCGTCCCCGCCAAGCTGTCGCCGGCGACCGAGGCGGTGATCGCTTCGGCGCCCACGGCCGAGCAGACCGGAACGGCGCACGCCAAAACGGAAAACGCCGCCAAGGCGAGCCAGACGATCAAGGACAGCGCCGGTAAATTCGCCAAGCAGGCCGCCGACAAGGCGCGCGACTATCTCGACGAGGGCAAGACCCGCGCCGGCGGCGCGCTCGACGAGGTTTCGCGCCTGATGGAGGATGCCGCCGGCACGGTCGACGACAAGCTCGGCGAGCAATATGGCCAATATGCCCGGAGCGCTGCGCAAACGATCTCCGGCCTGTCGGAAAGCCTGAAGGCAAAGGAACTCGAGGATATCCTCGCCGACGCCCAGACCTTCGTGCGCAAGAGCCCCGCGGTTGCGATCGGGATTGCGGCCGCGCTTGGGTTTGTCGTCGCGCGCCTGGTCAAGGCGGGTCTCGATACGCCCGACCCAACCGACGCCGCATCGCCCCCCAAGGAAAGCACCATGTCGAGCGATGCCGCTGCTTCCGCCGACACCTGAGACACCCGGCGAGCCCCTGGGGGATGAACCGCGCGGCGATCCGAGCATCGCCGCGCTGTTTTCTCAGCTCATCGATCATGCCGAGCGCTTCATCCGTGCCGAATTCAGGCTTTACCGCGCCGACCTGATCAGTCGGATGATTGCGACACGCGCGGCGATCGTGATGATCCTCATCGCCTTTCTGTTGTCGCAGGCGTCGATCATCGCGCTGCTTGTCGGACTGATCGTGATCCTGCGACACCCGCTGGGCGCGGTGGGCGCGACGACGACGGTGGTGGGGGGCGCCCTGATCATCGTCGCCTTGCTTGGATCTGTCGCTTTCGCCAAGATCAGCAGAGCGACCAAGATCGAGGACAAGCCGAAGTGAGCCGCGCCGAAGACGATCTCGCCGCCGCCGAGGCCGACGCCCGCCAGGCGCGGGCGTTGCTGACGGGCACGCTCGTCGATCTGCAGGCGCGACTGCACCCGCGGGCGCTGGTGCGCGAGGCAATCGACGAGGTGCGCGACGCCGGCCATGAACTGCTTCGCGCGGGCGTTGCTGCCGCCAAGCGCAACCCGACCCCGCTGATTGCGGTCGCCGGCACCCTTGTCGCCCTGGTCGCCCGCTACTGGATCGTCGGCACGCAGGAAAACGCCGGCGACCCTGCAACCGAACCCCAAGCACCCCGTTTACAACGAGAGGACAACGATCCTCCGGAAGGAAAGCCCGATGACTGACAGCCAATCCACCCCGTCGATCCCTCCCCAGCGGACAGGCAAGCCCGCAGCCAGCCCGGCCCGCAAAGCAGTTCCCAAGCTGCGTGAGACGATCGGCGACGGTATCGACACAGCGCGCGACGCAGCATCGACGGCGCTCGACATGGCCCGCGAGACTGCGGCGAGCGCAGCGCGCCGCACCGCCGATGGGATCGAAGGCAATCCGTTGTCGGTGCTGGTCGGCGGGCTCGCCGTCGGCGTCCTCGCGGGCGCGCTGCTCCCCAAGACCGAGCGTGAGGCCGATCTGCTCGGCTCGACCGGCCGGAAATTGAACGAGGCGGCGGTCGCCGCCGCGCGTGCCGCGCGCGATGCCGGCAAGGCCGAACTGGTGTCGGCCGGGATCAGCAGCGAGGCGGCGCGCGCGCAGGCGGGCAAGATCGTCGAATCGCTGATGTCGGCTGCCCGAAGCGCGGGCGATGCCGCCGCCAAGACCGCCTTGCCAGAAAAGTGAGCTTCAAAGATCGGCAGCGCCGGGCTAAGGCCTGATTTTCCGATAGGGATTTTAGGCCATGAGCAAGCTCCACCTCGTCTTTGGCGGCCGCGTCGCCGATCCGCAAACGCTTGATTTCGACGATATGGAGTCGATCGAGGTGGTCGGTTTCTATCCCGATTATGCCAGCGCGGAAAAAGCGTGGCGGGCGTCGGCCCAGCGCACCGTCGACGATGCGGCGATGAAATATGTCATCGTCCATCTGCACCGGCTGACGCAGCCCGATTTGATCGCGGCCGCGCCAAAGGGCGGCTGATCAGGCGTGGCGATAGCGCCAGAGCAATAGCGGCCGGGCCAAGATAATTCCCGCGGCAAACCCGCCGAGATGCTCGCCGATGGCAATCGACTGGCCCGCGTCCACGGTCGCCAGCCCGACCAGCGCCTGGATTGCCACCCACGCTGCCGCGAGCCATGCCACACGGACGACCCGGGACGGAAAAGGCCCGATAGCGGGCACCGGCCGTTCGGCGAACAACATGGCATAAGCGGCAATCAACGCCGACGCGGCGCCGCTTGCGCCGATCGTCGGCGTGAGCGAGCCCGGATCGAGCGCCCATTGCCCCGCAGCGGCGGCATAGGCGCCGACGAGATAGAGAAGCAGCAGACCTACCGATCCCATCGCGCGCTCGAGCATGCGGCCGCAATAGACGAGCATCACCATGTTGAGCGCAAGATGGAGGAAACCGCCGTGCAACAGGGTCGCCGTCAGCGGGGTGAACCAGACCGGCAACAGGAACAGCCCGTCCGGCGCGTTGACCGCGTTCAGCACCGTTGCTGGCACGAACCCGGCGATGATCGCCAACACACCTTCATGCCCGGTCAGCGTCACCAGCGAAGATATCACCACGGTGATCCCGGCGATCAGCGTCGTCGCCGGGATTTCCTCGAGAAGCGATGGCTTGCTCAGATGAATTCAACCTTCGAGACGAGGTAATAGCGATCGCCCGACGGCACCGTGACCTCGACCTCGTCGTCGACCTTGCGCCCGATCAACGCCCGACCAAGCGGCGAATTATACGAGATGCGGCCGACATTCGCGTCAGCCTCGGTCTGGCCGACGATCTGATATTTGATCGGCTTGTCGTCCTCGTCCATCAGGGTCACGGTCGCGCCGAACACGACCTTGTCGCCCGACATCTCCCGGGGATCGATGATCTGCGCGCGGCTGAGCTTGTCCTCGATATCGCTGATCGACGCCTCGATCTGGCCCTGCCGCTCCTTGGCAGCGTGATATTCGGCGTTTTCGGACAAGTCGCCATGCGCGCGCGCTTCCTCGATCGCGTCGACGATCAGCGGTCGTTCCGCCTTCAGCCGCTTGAGTTCCACAGAGAGCTTTTCATAGCCCTCCTGCAGCATCGGCATTTTCTCGACCGTCGCCATCCCTTGTCCTTCGTCCCAAATCCCTGCCCCGAGCAGACCCACAGGGCCCGCCCGCACCCATTTTCAAATGTCGGGGGTCAATTGTGCGAACGAGAATAATAGGATTGCAGAGGCCGGACTTCAAGGCTTTGCGTCGCCAGCGCCGCGATAGCCTGTGCCGCTTCGACGCTCGCCGGAGCGGTGGTGAAATAAGGAATCTTCTGGGCGAGCGCGCAGGCGCGGATCGGTTGCGAGTCCTTCAGCGATTGCCAGCCCTCGGTCGTGTTGAAGATCAGGTCGATCCCACCGTCCTTGATCCGGTCGACGATGTGCGGACGGCCCTGGGCCACCTTGTTGACACGCTCGACGGGGACGCCCTGAGCGGCGAGGAAATCGGCAGTGCCGCTGGTCGCGATGATCGTGAAGCCCTGTTCGACAAGGGTCCGCGCGGCGGGGAGGACGACGGGCTTGTCGCCATCCTTCACACTGACGAAGACATTGCCCGATTTGGGCAGGATGGTCCCTGCCCCGAGCTCTGCCTTGGCGAAAGCGAGGGTGAAATCGGGATCGATTCCCATGACTTCGCCGGTACTCTTCATTTCGGGTGAGAGCACCGGATCGACCCCGGGGAAGCGGCCGAAGGGGAAGACCGCCTCCTTGACCGCGTAATAATCGATGTGGCGATCGACCGGCGGCAGATCGGCGAGTTTCTCCCCGGCCATCACCCGCGCCGCGATTTTGGCGATCGGGACGCCGATCGCCTTGGCGACGAAGGGCACCGTGCGGCTGGCGCGCGGATTGACCTCGATCAGGTAGACGAGCCCGTCCTTGACCGCGAACTGGATGTTCATCAGCCCCTTGACCGACAGCGCCGCGCCGAGCGCGGTCGTCTGGCGCTCGATCTCGGCGATGATCTCGGCCGACAGCGAATAAGGCGGGATCGAGCAGGCGCTGTCGCCCGAATGGACCCCGGCTTCCTCGATATGCTGAAGCACGCCGGCCACGCACACATCGGTGCCGTCGCAGATCGCATCGACATCGACCTCGATCGCATCGCGCAGATACTGGTCGATCAGGACCGGCGAGTCGCCCGAGACGCGGACCGCGGTCTGGATATAATTGTCGAGCTGTTCGGGGCCGTCGACGATCTCCATCGCGCGGCCGCCGAGCACGTAACTGGGCCGCATCAGCACCGGATAGCCGATCCGCTGCGCGACCGCGATCGCCTCGTCGCGGCTGCGGGCGATGCCGTTGGCGGGCTGGCGCAGCCCAAGCTTGTCGATCAGCGCGGCGAAGCGCTCGCGGTCCTCGGCGAGGTCGATCGCGTCTGGGCTGGTGCCGAGAATGGGGATGCCCGCCTCTTCGAGCGCCTTGGCGAGGTTGAGCGGGGTCTGCCCGCCGAACTGGACGATCACGCCCGCCAAGGTGCCGTTCTGTTGCTCGACATGGAGGATTTCGAGCACGTCCTCCGCGGTCAGCGGCTCGAAATAGAGCCGATCGGAGGTGTCGTAATCGGTCGAAACCGTCTCCGGGTTGCAGTTGACCATGATCGTCTCATAACCGGCATCGTGCAGCGCGAAGCAGGCGTGGCAGCAGCAATAATCGAACTCGATCCCCTGCCCGATCCGGTTCGGCCCGCCGCCGAGGATGACGATTTTCCGCGCGCTCGTTGGCTGGCTCTCGCATTCGGGCTCGCCGAAGCTCGGGGCTTCATAGGTCGAGTACATATAGGGCGTTTTCGCGTCGAACTCGGCGGCGCAGGTGTCGATCCGCTTGAACACCGGGCGCACGCCGAGCCTGTGGCGCAGCGCGCGGACTTCGGCCTCGGTGACGCCGCCGGCCATCGCCTTGGCGATATCGCCGATCAGCCCCGAACTGCGCGCCATCATTTCCGAACCTGAGCGCATGTTGACCGATTTGAGCGCGAGATAGGCAAGGCGCTTGTCGGAGAAACCCATCGATTTCAGCCGACGCATGCCCTGCGCATCGCGCGGCAGGCCGTTGGCGCAGACCTCGTCCTCGGCCGCAATGATCTCGGCGATGCGTTCGAGGAACCACGGATCATATTTGGCGATGGCGTGGACTTCGGCGATGGTGAAACCCTCTCGCAGCGCTTGCGCCGCGACGAGCAGCCGATCAGGCGTCGGGCGCGCCAGCTCGGCCTCGATCACCGCACGCGGCGCGCCGACGAGCGCATCGACCTGGTTGAAGCCGCTCAGCCCCGTCTCCAGCCCGCGCAGGGCCTTTTGCATCGATTCATGGATGTTGCGGCCGATCGCCATCACCTCGCCGACCGATTTCATCGCGGTATTGAGCAGGGGTTCGGCGCCCTTGAACTTTTCAAAGGCGAAGCGCGGGATTTTGGTGACGACATAGTCGATCGTCGGCTCGAACGACGCGGGTGTCGCGCCGGTGATGTCGTTCATGATCTCGTCGAGCGTGTACCCCACCGCCAGCTTCGCCGCGACCTTGGCGATCGGGAAGCCGGTCGCCTTTGACGCCAGCGCCGACGAGCGGGACACGCGCGGGTTCATCTCGATCACGATCAGCCGGCCATCGGCGGGGTTGACCGCGAATTGCACGTTGGAGCCGCCGGTCTCCACGCCGATCTCGCGCAGGCACGCGATGCTCGCGTTGCGCATGATCTGATATTCCTTGTCGGTCAGCGTCAGCGCGGGCGCGACGGTGATCGAA
>NCGF01000004.1 GCA_002281485.1 Sphingomonas sp. 28-66-16 | reverse complement strand
GTTGGGGCTTCATCTTCGTTCCTTCGTCACTACGACGAAGCCCTAACCCTCCTTAAATCACAACCTCAAATCTGTGCCATTGGTGCTGACGGGGAACACCGAAGCCGAACGCATCGTCGTCGCGATAACGGAGGCGTCTATCGGCACGAGATGACGGACACCCAGCACGCTGAGTTGCTGACATTGCTGTGCGGGCTTGAAGGTATGGTTGTCCTCTGCGGCTACCCCTCAGGGCTCTATGACGCGCTTTTGACCGATTG
The DNA here is from genome assembly GCA_002281485.1 of Sphingomonas sp. 28-66-16. Classification (GTDB taxonomy): domain Bacteria; phylum Pseudomonadota; class Alphaproteobacteria; order Sphingomonadales; family Sphingomonadaceae; genus Sphingomonas. The sequence continues at coordinate 146,125 of NCGF01000004.1, read as the reverse complement.
GCGAAAGATCGAGCGAGCGGCTTTGGCGGATGGCGCGCTGCCTAGGACCGAGCTCCTCTACCTCAACCCTTCTTGCTCCACCGCCCTGGGCGATGGACCTCTGTTTCAGGCGGCAGCATGACTTCACTGCTCCCGCTCGATATTTTTGTGCCCGTTATTGATGGCGATATCTGCGCGGCAGCGAGCTATTTGACGCATTATGCGAGCGAACGGAGCCGTACCCGACGAATTGAGCGCAACACCTTGCTCACGCTTGGTCCGGGACAAAAGCTCGTTCTATCGACACCCTGTCGGCGCGCGCATTTCGCGTGGCGCGTCTTCATCGATGATTGCCTTGATGACCAGGGGGAAAAGCAGAGCGGGGTCAACTGCGCTTGGTTTGCCAACCACAGTCCGCTCGTCGCTAGCGAACTCGTTCGAGCAGCTGATAGGATCGCCTTTCAAAGGTGGCCGGGCGAACGGCACTACACCTATGTCGATCCCAACCGCGTGCGCGGCAACCCGGCAGGCAACTGCTTTAGGCATGCCGGATGGAAAGAAGTCGGAAAAACCAAAGAACGTGGTCTGCTCATATTGGAGCGCTGGCCTCAATGAACCGATGATCCACCCGTTGCTTTTTGACCTTGCGATGGCAATTGCCGACGATCTCGCGGTCGCCGATGCTGCCCGTGCCGAATCGCGCAAGGGAGCCGATCATGAACACTGCACGCCCCCGGGCGGCGATCTACGCCCGCTTCTCGACCGACATGCAGAACGCCCGCTCAGCCGAGGATCAGGTCCGCGTCTGTCGCGAACGGGCTGATCGCGACGGCATCGATATCGTCCAGGTCTATTCCGATCTGGCGATCTCGGGCACCACCCATCATCGCCCCGGCTTGAACGCCCTGCTCGCCGCCGCCGACGCGCGCGGCTTCGATCTCATCATTGCCGAGGCGCTCGATCGCGTCGCCCGCGATCAGGCCGATATCGCCACCATCTTCAAACGTATCGAATTCGCCGGCGTCCGCATGGTCACCGTCTCCGAAGGGCCGATCTCCGAGCTTCACGTCGGCATGCTCGGCACCATGAACGCGCTGTTCGTCAAGGAACTCGGCAATAAGATCAGGCGGGGCCAGCGCGGCGTCGTCGCGCGCGGCCGGATCCCCGGCGGGCTTTGCTACGGCTATGAGCCCGCGCCCCTGCTGCTGCCCGATGGCTCGATCGAGCGCGGCCATCGCCGTATCGTGCCCGATCAGGCCGACGTCATCCGCCACATCTTCGCCGAGTATCGCGACGGCAAGAGCCCCAAGGCGATCGCCCAGCAGCTCAACCGCCAGGGTATCCCGGCCCCTCGCAGCGCCGAATGGCGCGCGTCGACGATCAACGGCTCGCGCGGCCGCATGAACGGCATCCTCGGCAACCCCGCCTATATCGGCAGGATCGCGTGGAACCGGGTCCATATGGTCAAGGATCCCGAAAGCCGGCGACGCCTCAGCCGCGTCAACGCCGACGCCGATCGCGTCTTCATTGACGCGCCCGATCTGCGCATCGTCGATCAGGACCTTTGGGACGCCGTCCAGGCGCGCCGCGATACCCTCACGCGGCAACCGTTCCGGATGGCCCGCCGGCCGCGCCACCTGCTGTCTGGGCTCGTCCGCTGTGGCGATTGCGGCGGCACCTATACCATCGTCACCCGCGATCGTTGGGGCTGTATCCGCCACCGGGAGGCCGGCAGCTGCGCCAACGGCCGGCGCATTTCGACCGCAGCGCTCGAGCGCCGCGTGCTCGGCGGGCTCGAACACCAGCTGCTCGCCCCGGAAGTCGTCAGCGCCGTCGTCAAACGCTTTCACGAACAAAGGGCGGTCGCCGATCGCACGATGGGCGCGGGGCGCCGCAAGCTCGAACGCCGTATCGCCGAACTCGATCGCGAAATAACCCGCCTGGTCGACGCGCTCGCCGCCGGCGCGGATCTGGACGTCGTGCGCGCCGGTATCGACGATCGCCGCGATCAGCGCGCCATCGCCGAGGCCGAGCTCGCCGAGCAAAGCGCGGGACCCGCGATCATCCTGCATCCCCACATCGTCGAAGCGTATCGCCGCGCGATCGGCGATCTCGGCCAGACGCTCGCCGGCGGCAACGCCACCAGCCGCCACCTGCCCCGCCTCCGCGCTTTGATCGAATCGATCCGCATCACCGATGCCCCCGGCCAACCGGACAACGCCGCGATCGAGATAACCGGCAGCCTGGCCAACGTCCTGGCGCTGGCGACCAACCAGCCCCCAACGGCCGTATCCCCGACTGTTCTGTTGGTAGCGAAGGAGGGACTTGAACCCCCGACCCCAGGATTATGATTCCCGTGCTCTAACCAGCTGAGCTACTTCGCCCCAATGGGCTCTGCCGCTTGGGCAGGCGGGCCGAATAGGGTGTGGCGCGCGCCCGGTCAAGCGTGCTGAGCAACCGCTGGCCAGGAACACACCGCTAGCCGAACATATGGCGCGACAGCGGCTCCCACGGGCCATCCCGGTACCACCAGCAAGCAAGGCCGGCGATGACGATCGGGCGCGGACGAAAGTCTTCGGCCAACGCCTCGCGCAGCGCGCGGGCCTCGACTGGCGCGACCTTGTTCTGGATGGTCACATGCGGGCGCCAGCCAGCCCTGTCCTGGGGCGTCAGCATCGGCGCGAAGGCGTCGGCGAGCCGGGCGCGGATCGCCGCCAGCGCGGGGCTGTCGATCCGGTAGGCGACCCCCCGGCCAAGCTCGATCAGCCCGGCGATGCTCGCCGGGGGCGGCGCGATCCGGCGGGTTTCGGCGCTGAGACGCTGCCTGAGCTCGGCGGCCAGATCGGGGGCGAGATGATGGAACAACGTCAGATGCGCCGGAATCACATTGCGCTCAGGCGGAAAATGCCGGCGCCGCATTGCATCGAAGAAGGCAAAATCGGCCGCACCGAACAGCGCCGACACGATGATCGGTGCCTTTTCTCGCGTGGTGGTCAAATCTCGACCTGGCTGCCCAGCTCGATCACGCGGTTGGTCGGCAGCCGGAAGAATTCCATCGCGCTCTCGGCGTTGCGCAACATCCACGCAAACAGCTTTTCGCGCCAGATCATCATGCCTGGCCGCGCCGATGGCAACAGCGTCTGGCGGGCCAGGAAAAAACTCGTGTCCATCATCCGGAAATCGGCGCCGCAGCGATGCACATTGGCCAGCGCCGCCGGCACGTCGGGCTCCTCCATGAAGCCATAATTGAGCACCATCCGATGAAAACCGTGGCCGAGCAGTTCGAGCTGGCAACGCGAGTCCGCCGGCCAATAGGGCTCGTCGACGATCTTGACCGTGAGCAGGATGATGCGCTCGTGGAGTACCTTGTTGTGTTTGAGGTTGTGCAACAGCGCATGCGGCACGCCCACCGCGCTCGACGTCATGAACACCGCTGTCCCGGGCACCCGCGACGCCGAGTTCGCCGCCGACTGGATGAAGACCGACATCGGCATCGCGGTCTCGCGCATCCGCGCCATCATCAGCGCCCGCCCCTTCGACCAGGTGGTGAGGAAGGTGAAGATGATCAGCCCGATCAGCAGCGGGAACCAGCCACCCGACGGCACCTTGGTCAGATTGGCGGCAAAATAGGCGCCGTCGACGAGGAAGAAGAGGCCGAGCAGCGGCAGCGCATAATAGCTCGGCCAGTGCCAAAGGCGAAACAGCACCACCGAGAGCAGGCAGGTGTCGATCAGCATCGCGCCGGTCACGGCAATGCCATAGGCGGAGGTGAGGTTGGACGAGGTCCGGAAGGTCAGCACCAACAGGATCACCATCACCAGCAGCGCCCAATTGACCAGAGGGATGTAGATCTGGCCGGCCGTCGCCGCGCTGGTATGCTCGATCCGCAGCCGCGGCACGAACCCGAGCTGGATCGCCTGCTGGGTCACCGAAAAGGCACCCGAAATCACTGCCTGGCTGGCGATGATCGCCGCCATCGTCGCCAGCAGCACCAGCGGCAGCCGCAACACTTCGGGGGCGAGCAGGTAGAAGGGACTGACCAGCGCGGCCTCGCCGTCGCGAAACAGCATCGCGCCCTGCCCCATATAGTTGAGGATCAGGGCCGGCAGCACGAAGAACAGCCACGAGACGCGGATCGGGTTGCGCCCGAAATGCCCCATATCGGCATAGAGCGCTTCTGCCCCGGTTACTGCGAGCACGACCGAGCCCAGCGCCAGAAACGCCCGGAGCGGATCGCGCACGAAAAACTCGACGGCGTGGGTCGGTGAGAGCGCCCAGAGGATATCGGGCGTCTGGGCGATGCTGATCGCGCCAAGCGTGGCGATGACGAGAAAATAGACCAGCATGATCGGCCCGAACAGCAGCCCAACGCGCGCGGTACCGCTTTGCTGGATCGAAAACAGCATGACGATGATGGCGACCGAGATCGGCAGCACCAGATTGCCGAAGGCCGGCGCGGCGATCGCGAGCCCTTCGACGGCGCCGAGCACCGAGACCGCCGGCGTGATCATGCTGTCGCCATAGAACAGCGCCGTGGCGAACACTCCGAGCAGGATGATGCCGCGCGTCCAGCGTTGATTGTTGGTGCGCCCGGATACCAGCGCGAGCAGGGCCAGGCTGCCGCCCTCCCCCTTGTTGTCGGCGCGCATGATCACGCTGACATATTTGAGCGTCACCACCACCATCATCGACCAGAACATCAGGCTGACGACGCCCATGATGTGCAGTGGATCGAGCGCCAACGGGTGGTGACCGGCAAAGGTCTCCCGAAACGCATAGAGCGGGCTGGTGCCGATATCGCCGAACACGACCCCGATCGCGCTGACCGCCAGCCTGATCGGGCCTTGATGATGGCCGCCACCATGTGCCGCGGTCTCGCCGGCATCGGGCTCGGCCGGCACCGAGCCGGGGTCGCTGCTCGTCACGAGCGCGCCGATCGGGCCGAGCAATCGATAAATTCGGTCATGAAAGCGACGGTAAATTGCCCCGTTGACGGTGGCGCGCCCCTAGCATGCAGCGACACCCCCCGCAACGGGACAATCCCGAACGGCGAGGCTATAGCGCGCGAATCACTATAACTGGAGCGGATCAATGCGAGTCGGTGTACCCCGGGAAATCAAGAATCACGAGTATCGCGTCGGGCTGACGCCGCCGTCTGTCGCCGAACTGACCCGCGCCGGCCATGAGGTCGTGGTCGAAACCGGCGCCGGCCTCGGGATCGACTTCGAGGATCAGGATTATGTCGATGCCGGCGCGACGATCGTCGCCGACGCCGCTGCCGTCTTCGCCCAGGCCGACATGATCGTGAAGGTGAAGGAGCCCCAGCCGAGCGAAATTGCGCTGCTCGAGCCGCGCCATTTGCTGTTCACCTATCTCCATCTCGCCGCCGACAAAGCCCAGGCGCTCGGGCTGATGGCGTCGGGCGCGACCTGCATCGCCTATGAAACGGTGACCGCGCCCGATCGCTCGCTACCGCTGCTCAAGCCGATGTCCGAAGTCGCCGGGCGCATGTCGGTGCAGGTCGGGGCGCATTATCTCGAGAAGGAACAGGGCGGTCGCGGCGTGTTGCTCGGCGGCGTGCCCGGGGTGGCCCCTGCCCGCGTCGCGATCCTCGGCGGCGGGGTCTCGGGCGTCAACGCCGCGCAGATGGCGGTCGGGATGCGCGCCGACGTGACGATTTACGATATCAACAACGCCCGGCTCGCCGAGCTCGACATGTTCTTCTCGAGCCAGATCAAGACGGCCTATGCCTCGACCGCGGCGATCGAGGCCGCGGTGCGCAACGCGCATCTCGTGATCGGGGCCGTGCTGGTGCCCGGCGCCGCCGCGCCCAAGCTCGTCACCCGGGCGATGCTCAAGACGATGAAGCGCGGCTCGGTGCTGGTCGATATCGCGATCGATCAGGGCGGTTGCTTCGAAACCTCGCACCCGACGACGCACGACGATCCGGTGTTCGAGATCGACGGCGTGATCCATTATTGCGTCGCGAACATGCCCGGGGCCGTCGCGCGGACCTCGGCGTTCGCGCTCAACAATGCGACGCTGCCCTTCGTGCTGAAGCTGGCCAATCACGGCGCGGAAGCCGCGATGGCGGCCGATCCGCATCTGGCCAATGGCCTGAATGTTTCGGGCGGCAAGATCAGGCATCAGGCGGTTGCCGATGCGCTCGATCTGCCGATGAACTAGAAGAATTCGTCGAGGCAAAGGTGGAGCTCGATCTTGGCACGATCGGGCGCCACACCATAAGCGGCGAAAAGGCTGTCGGCGCTGGCGACATCGAATTCGCGCAGGCTGTGCCACAAGAAGGCCAGATCCTGGTAGCGATCGCCGACGCCGACCCGTCCGACATCGAGGCAACCGGTGACCGCGCCGTCGGCGTCATGCCACCGGCTTTTTCCTCAGCCGCGCCCGATCAGCCGCTGGGCGATCATGTCGGCGACGTCCGAGGTCGGCAAGCCGCTGCGGTCGCTTTCATCCCAAACCTCGATCAGGCGATCGGGGATCTTGTGGATGCGTGCTTCGACTTCGGCGCGGTCGCCCTGCCCGAGATATTCGAGGCAGACATTGATGATCCCGCCGGCGTTGATCACATAATCGGGCGCGTAGAGGATGCCGCGCGCCTGCAGCCGCGCGCCATCGCCGCGCGTGGCAAGCTGGTTGTTGGCGCCGCCGGCGACGACCTTGGTCTGAAGCGCGGCGATCGACGCCTCGGTGAGGATCGCGCCAAGCGCATTGGGGCTGACGATATCGGCCTCGATCGTGAGAATCTCTTCGGAGGCGACGACATCGGCGCCGAGCGCCGCCGCCAGCGCGCGTGCCTTTTCGGTGTCGACGTCGGCGATCGTCAGCTTCGCGCCGTCCTTGGCCAGCAATTCGGCGAGCCCGCCGCCGACCGAGCCGACGCCCTGGATCGCGACATGGACGCCCTTCATGCTGTCCGCGCCCAGGCCGCGCTTTGCCGCCGCCTTGACGCCCAGATAGACGCCAAGCGCCGTCGAGGGGCCGGGATTGCCGCCGGCGCGGCCCGAGGCGACCGGCAGACCGGTCACGAATTTGGTCTCGGTGGCGATCGTCACCATATCGGTGTCGGCCATGCCGACATCCTCTGCGGTGACATAGCGCCCCCCGAGCGACTCGATCGCACGGCCGAACGCCTTGAGCAGCTCAGGCGTCTTGGTGCGGTCGGCATCGGCGAGCACGACGCCCTTGCCGCCGCCCATCGGGAGCCCGGCCATGGCATTTTTGAAGCTCATGCCCCGCGACAGCCGCAGTGCATCGGTGATCGCCTCGTTCGAATCGGCATAGTGCCAGAAACGACAACCGCCGCCCGCAGGGCCGAGCTTGGTCGAATGAATCGCGATCACTGCCTGCAACCCCGACGTCGTGTCGGTGAACAGGTGGACGGCTTCATGCGCGTCGAAGTCGGGAAAGCCCCAGCCGGTTGTCACGTGCGATCATCCTGCAAGGACGGAAAAGGAAATGGGGCGACCGACGGGACTTGAACCCGCAACATCCGGCATCACAAGCCGACGCTCTAACCAATTGAACTACGATCGCCGCGAAGCCCGGGCCCCTAGCGGGGAGAGACGCCCAGCGTCAAGTATCAGAGCCGCCCTTCGACCGAAAGCGTGTAGCCGAGTGGGGTCGATTGAAAGCCGGCGGCGGTCAGCGGGGCGATCACCGCAGGGTCGCTCGACTGGATCGCGAAATCGGCCTGGTAGCGGCCATCGCCTTTGATCCGCAGGTCGATATGCTCCGAACCCGCCTGGCTGGCGAGCGGCAGCAGCAGATCGCGCCCCTCGCAGCGGACCGTGCCGCTCATGCCCTGCGGCAAGGCGATGCCGCCGATCGCGCCGCCGATCAGCGCCTTGACGCGGCCCTCGGCGCGGGTGCACGCGCCGTCTTCGAAACGCACGCTGACGTCGTCGAGATCGAGCCGGGTGATCGGCAACGGCGCAAAGACGGCGCCGATCGGCACCGCCGCGGTCATGTCGTCGAGGCCGACGCTGTGTCGGGTCACGCCGATCGCGCCGCGCAGCCCGCCACCCGCGGGCCCGGCGACATCGAGCCGGAGGCGGCCGACGACCAGCTGGATGGGCGACAAGCGCGCACGGACGTCGCCGAGATCGATATCGCCGAGCCGTGCCTGGTTGAGCCGCCCGAACCATACCGGCCCGTCGACCGAGCGGGCACTCAGCCCATAATAGCCCAGGCCGGCAATCGCGACCGCCGCGCGGAGCGGCATCAGCGCGATCAAGGCAATCACCAGCATCGCGCCGAACAGCGCGGCGGGACGAGTCTGCAAGCGGATTTGCATCAAATACCCCGTGCCTTGACCGAAAGCTGGACCGAAATCGTCTGGTCGCCATTGTCGGTCGTCGTCAGCGATTCGACGAGGATGCCGCTGCGCTCGAGATCGCCGATCCAGCCGAACAGTGCCGATGGTCGTGCCGAGGCGATCGCGACGAGCACCGCATTGTTCGCCTGCGGGGCAACATTGCTCAGCACGAATCCTGCCGCGGCCGCGCGCGCTCGAATCTCGCTGTCGAGCGGCGCCTGCAACGGCGGCGGGCGATCGCGCTGCAACTCGGTCAACGCCCGCAGCTGGCTTTCGGTGGTCGCGAGCCGCAGCACCGCGTCGCGCTGGCGCGCCTTGGCAGCGGCCAGCCCGTCCTCGACCGGCCGGATGATCCCGAACGACAACACCGTCACTGCCGCCAGCGCGAGAGCGACTAGGATGAGCCGTTGCTCGCGGAGAGACCGACCCGAGAACCACGATCGCAAGGCGGCGATCATGGCGCCACCAGCGTGAACTGGCCGCTGATCCGGCCGCCATTGGCTTCGAACACCCCTGCCTCCACGATCAATCCCATCGCCTCGATCTGCCGCTTCACATCGTTGATCTGCCCTTCGCTCTGGGTGACGAGGGTAGCGCGCAGCTTGCCGTCGGCATCGAACGACAGCGCGCGGACTTCGCTGCCAGGCACCGCCCGGATCGCGCTGAACAGGACGGCGGCCGTCTGGCTGAACCCCAGCCCGCCGCCGCGCAACCGCGCGAGCCGCGCGTCGAGCTGGCGCCCGGCGTCGTTGACCGATTCGCCGCGTGGCAGCCCCTGCCGCGCCAGCATGTCAGCGCGACGTTCGATCGAATCCGCGGAAAATCCGAATTGCATGATTTGTACGAGGCTGGTCAGCAGCGTCACCGACAGAATCGCGACCACCAGCCACCCGATACGCCGCACGCGTCGCCAATCGATCGCGGCCCGCCGCCGGACCGCGAAGTTGCCCTGGCGCAGATCGAGCGCCGGAGCGGCTACCGCAGCGATGATCGCTTGCTCGAGCGCGTCGCGCGGCAGCACCACAGGCGCGACCCCGCCGGTCACCAGATCGGTCAGCCCGGGCTCGTCGGCAAAGCCCGTGGCCGGGCCGCGAACGACCCCTTCCCCGCCCAGATCGCCGCTGACAAAGCCCGTTTCGGGGCGCGGCAGCAGCATCGGCGCCGGGATCATCGCCTCGGGATCGACGCCGGCGCTGGCGAGTTCGTCGAGCCAGTGCCGCATCCGAGCGGTGCTGACGACCCCGATCGGCCGCTCGTCGCCGGTCTCCTCGCGGCCCACCGCGACGTGCAGCTCGGCCATCGGCGCGGCGCTGGCCTCGGTCACCAGTGCGCGCGCCGCCGCAATCGACTGCGCCACCGAGCGATCGGGCAGGCTGGCCCAGTGCAGCGTGACGTCTTCGGCGGGCACGATCACGATCGACGGGCACCCGTCGGCCTGGGGCAGGCCTTCGCCGCGCGCAGCGATGCCGTCCGCCCCGATCCGCAGCCAGCGATACCCGCCATCGGGCTTGCCGGGCAGGAACAGGATGTTGGTATCGCTCACGAAGGATCGCCCCATTGGCGCGACACCAGCCGCACCGGCACCCGCGTCGCGTCGATCAGCGCCGTTTCGGTCAATTCCGTTCCCCCCAATGCGACCTCGACCTTGAGCGAAAACCACTGGGTGGTCACCGCCGTTTGCGCTTGCGCCTCAGGCCCCGCCGTCACTCCAGAGAGCGCCGGCCGCTGCCAGAACGCCACCGTGCTGGTAAAGCCTTGCGCGGGGCGCTCAAGCAGAAGCGTGCGCGCCCTGCCGATGTCGAGCGTTTCGGGCAGCAGCATCGCGAACAGCGGCGCCTGTTCGGGCAACAGCGTATTGACGTTGATCCGCGAGGGCAGCGCGCGCGGCTGCGTGCATATCCACGGCCGCAGCTTGGCATAGATCGCCGGGGTGACGCCGGCCACCGCGCGCAATTCGCTGGGATCGGCCATCAGCGTATTGGCGGTGCGATAGCGCGGGCTGAGATTGGCATAGGCCGAATCCTCCGCCCCCTGCGCCAGCGCGACGGTGTCGCTATCGATCCAGTCGGCCGCGGCTGCCGCGATCCCGCCGCCGGTCTGTTCGGGGATGCCGATGATCCGCATCAGCCGGGTCAACTGGGCGATCGACGCCGGCCGGGCGACGAGCATGCCGTCGCTGCCCTGGGTCACCAGCCCGTTCAGATTGAAGCAATTGCCGCCATCGACCACCGTCGCGGTCGCGATGCCGCCGGGCACGGGCAGCGAATAGGGCTTGCCGCTCCAGCCGCCGGCGAGAGTCACGCGCGCCGAATCGGCGGCGAGCAGCGTATCGATGCGCGTGGTCGCCAGCGTCTCGGCGGCCATTGCATAGCCGCGCGCCTGTTCGATCGCCACGCTGTTGGCGGTCAGCCGGGTGCCGATGCGCAGCTTTTCGAGCGCGGTCGCCGCGAGCACCGCGATCACCGCGACGAGCAGCAGCACCGTCAGCAGCGCGGCGCCGCGCTCGCTGCCCCGATCGATCCTCGTCATGGCGCCCCCGCCGCCGGCGGACGCGGGCGGGTATAGCCGGTGCCGACGAGCAGCACGGTGCGGAAAGCTGTGCCGTCAGCGCGCGTCACCTGCATCTCGAGCGCCTCGGGCAGCGCCGCCTGGCGGGTGCCTTCCCAGCGATCGGACCAGGCGCCGCGCAGCCGGTAGCGCAGCGCGATCTCGCGGACGCCGCGCATCATCACCGCCGCGCCGAGCGGCGGTGCGCCATCGAGCATCGGATAGGCGATCCGCTCGAGCGTCCCGCGATCGAGACGATAATCGACCCGCTGCAGGCTCGCCCGCGCGGCATCGTCAAGATTGGTCCAACCACCGCGCACCAGCGCGAGCATCGGCGAATCGCCCGATCCGCTGCCCCCCTGAAACGCCGGTAGCAGCGTGCCGGTCTCGTCGCGCGTCGGGCGGTCGACCGCCTCGGCGAGATCGGCCGACAGCACCGACGAGAAGCGGTTGAGCGCCGCGATGTCATCGAGCCTCGCGCCGGTGATCGCCTGCGCGCGTACGCTGAACGAGAGCAAGGCGACGCCGGCGGCGGCGAGCATGCCGAAGATCAGCAACGCGACCATCATCTCGATCAGCGTGAACCCGCCTTCAACGGCGCGACGGTCGCGGCGGCTCATGTCGGTTGGCCGCCAGGCGGCGTGGGCGCTGGATCGGCGGGCTCCGGGGGCCGCTCGGGCGGGCGCACCACGGTCAGCTGCCCCAGCGTCGTGCCGGCCGGATCGGCCACGCTGACGTCGATCCGGACAGCGCCCTTGTCGCCGAGCGGGGCTGCGGTGCGGCGCCAGGTCCAGTTCCGTCCGCCATTCTCCTCGACGCCGCTGGCGACGCCCGTCACTGGCGGTTGGGCGTCGGTCAGCGCCTCGACCGCGACGTTGCGCGCGACCGTCTGCGCGAGCAGCGTCGCATCGAGCGTCGCGGTGCTGCGGATCGTCGCACCCTCGAGCCGGATCAGCGCGAGCGCGGCGAGGCTGAAGACCGCCAGCGCGACCATCATCTCGATGAGGGTAAATCCCCGGTCGCGGCGGCGCGGCTCAGCCATTGATCGTGATCGCGCCGTCAGCGCCAATCGACACCGTCGCCGCCGCATCGGCACCGCGCCGGAGGCGGACGTCGAGCGGCGCATTGGCGAGCCCCGTCGAATCGAAAATGACGCGCGCGCGGCCCGAAGGATCGGCGATCGTCGGACGGATGTCGGTCGCCCAGCGGGCGACGCGCAGCGGCTTTTCGCTGATCGGCTGCCACGCCCCGCCGGCGCGCTTGTCGAAGCCATAGCCCGCCGCCGTCACCCAGATGCTCACCGAGCGCCCCTCGACGATCGCGAGATCGTGCGCGGCGCGCACGCGGGCGGCGAAACGCTCGGCGTCGTCGATCAGCCGCCCGCGCGGATCGGGAATCGCCAGCGCGACCGCGGCCAAGGCAAGCGCGATGATCGTGACGACGATCATCAACTCGATCAGCGTGAAGCCGTTCGCGCGGCGACCGCGATTATTGCCAGTTGCCGACATCGGCATCGACGCCTTCGCCGCCTTCCTTGCCGTCAGCGCCATAGGTCCAGATATCGACGGCGCCATGCGTGCCCGGCGACGTATAGAGATAGTCGCGGCCCCAGGGATCCTTGGGCAGCTTCTTGATGTAACCGCCCTTTTGGTACCGCGACGGATCGGTCAGCGACGCCGGCGGGCTGACGAGCGCGGCAAGGCCGTCGGTGGTGCTCGGATATTGCAGGTTCTGGAGCTTGTAGAGTTCGAGCCCGTCCTCGATCGTGGCGATATCGGCCCTCGCCTTTTCGGTGCGCGCGCGATCGCCGCTGGGCAGCACGTTGAGCGCGACGATCGTCGCGAGCAGGCCCAGAATGACGATGACCACCATCAGCTCCACCAGCGTGAAGCCGTTCTGTCGACGGCGGCGGCGGACGGTGCGGGGATCGGTTTGGGGGTCGGTACGCATGATACTCCTCATTGGCCGGCCAGCGTGTTGAGCTGCAGGATCGGCAGCAGGATCGATAGCACGATCGTCGCGACGATGCCGCCCATCACGACGATGATCAGCGGTTCGAGCAGCGACAGCGCGGTGGCGGTGAAGCGATCGAATTCGCGTTCGAGATAGTCGGCGGCGCGCTCGAGCATCTCGTCGAGCCGCCCCGCCGCCTCGCCGCTCGCCGCGAGATAGGTGAGCAGCGGCGGGAACACACCCGCGCGCCGCATCGCCGCCGACAGGCTGCCGCCGCTGCGGATCGATTCGACGATCTCGTCCGATGCGAGCCGGAGCCGGCGGTTGTGGATCGTACCCGCCGTCAGCGCGAGCCCTTCGAGCAGCGGCAGCCGGCTCGCGACCATCGTCGACAAGGTCCGCGCCATCCGTGCAGCGTGAAGATCGCGGAGCAACCGCCCGAGCAACGGAATTCGCAGCAGCCAGCTGTCGAACGACAGCCGGATCGCGGGCTCGCGCAGCGCCTGGATGAACCCGCCGACAAGGATGATCGCCCCGAGGATCAGCGCCCACCACCAATTGACGAGGAACGCCGAAATCCAGATCACGATCCGGGTGAGCAACGGCAATTGCTGGCCGACGGTATCGAACTGCTCGACGACCTGCGGCACGACAAACACCATCAGCGCCGTCACCACCGCCATCGCGACGACCGCCAGCACGGCGGGATAAGCCATCGTCGTGATCATCTTGCCGCGAATTTCGGCCTGGCGCTCGAGCAGGATCGCCAGCCGATCGAGGATCGTCGGCAGCGAACCCGAGCTTTCGCCCGCCGAGACCATCGCGCAATAAAGCGCGGGAAAGCTCTTGCCCTGCCGCGCCATCGCCTCGGCGAGGCGACGCCCCTCAACGACGCCGACATGCACGCTGCCGACGATCTCGCGGACATGTTCCTGCTCGGTCTGGCGGACGATCGTGCGCAGCGATTCCTCGAGCGGGCTCACCCGGTTGAGCGTCGCCAGCTGGCGGGTGAAAAGCGTGAGTTGCTTGGCCGACATCCGCCGCCCGCGCAGCTGCTCGATCAGCGTCTTGCCCTTCGGGCGCGCTACCTTGGTCGATGCGCTCCCTGCGTCGATCCTGACGACGTAGAGCTTGCGCGCATCGAGCATGTCGCGGGCATGGTCGATCGTCTCCGCGACGATCGCGCCGCGCTTCTCGCGGCCCGCCGTGTCGATGACGAGATAATCGAAATCAGGCATCGGCCATGTCGCTGCGCGAGACGCGCACGGCTTCCTCGGGCGTCGTCAGCCCGTCGCGCACCAGTTGGCGCGCGGCGGCGCCGAGGTTGGGCGCATGCAGGAAGGCGTGCCGGGCGATGATCGATTCATCGCCGCCATCGTTGATCAGCCGGCGAATGGTGTCGTCGATCCGGATTGCCTCGAAGACGCCGATCCGGCCCTTGAAGCCGGTGCCGTTGCACTCGTCACAGCCGACCGGCTCATAGACGATCGCGCCGGGATCGAAGCCGAGCAAGGACGAGACCGAGCCCTGCGCCTGCACCGGCTTGCGGCAATTCGCACACAGCCGGCGTACCAGCCGCTGGGCGATCACGCCGCGGATCGTCGACGCCAGCAGGAACGGCTCGATCTTCATGTCGCGCATCCGTGTGATCGCGCCGACCGCATCGTTGGTGTGGACGGTCGAAAGCACGAGATGGCCGGTCAGCGAAGCCTGCACGGCGATCTCGGCGGTCTCGCGGTCACGGATTTCGCCGACCATCACGACGTCGGGGTCCTGCCGCAGGATCGCCCGCAGCCCGGCTGCGAAGGTCAGCCCGACCTTGGGATTGACCTGCGTCTGGCCGACCCCGTCCATCGCATATTCGACAGGATCTTCGACCGTCAGGATATTGCGAGTGCCGTCGTTGAGCAGGCGCAGCGCGGCATAAAGCGTGGTCGTCTTGCCCGATCCGGTCGGCCCGGTGACGAGCACGATCCCATTGGGCTCGGCGATCGCCGCGCGCAGCATCGTGTTGATCGCCGGGCTCATGCCGAGCACGTCGAGATTGATCCCGGCATTGTCCTTGTCGAGAATGCGCAGCACCACCCGTTCGCCGGCACGGCTGGGCAGCGTCGAAACGCGCACGTCGAGCAATTTGCCGCCGAGCGACAACCCCATCCGGCCGTCCTGCGGCACCCGCCTTTCAGCGATGTCGAGCCGCGCCATCACCTTGATCCGGCTGACCACGACGGGGGCGACATGCGCGGGCATCCGCAGCGTTTCGCGGAGCACGCCGTCGATGCGCATGCGCACCACGAGCCCGGTTTCATAGGGCTCGATATGGATGTCCGACACGCCGTTGCGCGCGGCATCGGCGATGATGCCATTGATCAGGCGGATCGCCGGGGCGTCGTCGGCGGTATCGAGCAGGTCTTCAGCAGTCGGCAGATTGCCCGCGAGCATGTCGAGTTCGTCGCCGAGCCCGAGCGACCCCGCGGCGGCTGCCGCCGCCTGCCCGTCCATCGCATAGCGCTCCGACAGCAGCCGATCGAAATCCTCCGCCGAGGTAAAGCTGACCGCGAACGGCCGTGCGAGATGGCGGCGCAGCTCGAGCAGCACCTTGGGATCGCTGCCCTCGCGCATCGCGATCGCGAAATGGCCGTCGCTGCCGCTGTCGAGCACCACCCCGAAGCGACGCGCAAAGGCATAGGGGATGCCCACCATCGCCGCCGGCATCACCGCCGCCTCGGGCAGGATGGCCAGCGGCTGATGGGTTGCGTCGTCTAGCGATCCCTGGCCGATGTTCATTTGGGCGCTCCCTCTGCGGGACGGATCGGCTGCGACGAGGTGCGCATCACCGGCAGACCGATCCGCGGATCCTCGATGCTGCCCGCCGCGGGCGCCGGCGGCAGCGGCGGCTCGGCGCCCATATAGTCACGGACGAGCTGATCGATGCTCGGTTCGGCGTCGGGATTCTGGACGCCTTGTTGCAGCCGCAGATAGCCGTAGCGCTGCTCGGCGACGCGGCGGCTGTCCTCGGCCGAGCGCAGGATCGTCGGACGGATGAAGATCATCAGATTGGTCTTGGCGCGCGACCGCGCCCGCGACTTGAACAGATTGCCGAGCCCCGGAATATCGCCGAGCAACGGCACCTTTTCGATCGTCCGGCGCTCATTGTCGTCAAGCAGGCCGCCGATCACCGCGATCTGGCCATCGTCGACCGTCAGCGTCGTCTCGACTTCGCGCTTGTTGAGAATCAGATCGCTGTTGTCGCTCGAAACCGGGCCCGAGATCGAGCTGACCTGCTGGTGCAGAAACAATTTGATCGTGCCGCTCGAATTGACCTGCGGCCGGACTTCGAGCTGGATGCCGACATTCTCGCGCTGGACGGTACGGAAGGCATTGTCGAAATTCTGGCTGAGCGCCTGGCCGGTGGTGATCGGAATCTCCTGGCCGACGAGGATGCGCGCGGGCTGATTGTCGAGGGTGATGACGTGCGGCGCCTGAAGCAGGTTCGAGGTCGTATCCGATTTGAGCGCGTTGACGATCCCGCCGAACACGCCGTCCTTGCCGATCGTCGTCGCCACGCCGCCAAAGCCGCCCGACGCGCCAAGGATCGAACCGATCGCGCTCTGCGCCAGCGAATCGCTGATCGCGCTGTTGGTCGAGGTGACGGTGGTGGTGCCGTTGACCGTGGTCGTCGTCGTGTTGAGCCGGCGGGCACCGATCGCGCCGGCGACGGTGAGCAGATTGGGCGCCGAATTGCTGAAGGTGGTCGCGGCAATCGGGATCGCGCTGCCTCCAAGGCTGCCGAGCAGGAACTGGAAGCCGAGCTGGTTGGCGGTGGTATCGGAAACCTCGGCGACGATCGCCTCGACGAGCACCTGCTCGCGCCGCGTGTCGAGCTGGCGGACGACCTCGGCGAGCTGGCGCTGCACTTCGGCGGGGGCGGCGATGACGATCGCATTGGCACCGGCGAAGCGCGTCACGACGGCAGCGGTGCGGCCGCCCTCGGCCACGATCGCTGCCTGGCCGGTGCCGCCGGCCGCCGGCACCGCACCCTGGCTGTTCTGTGGCTGGACGACGGTGCGGGCGTTGGCGGCGCCGCCAAACCCGTTCGAGGTCTGCTGCGAGAGCTGGGTCTGCTGGGGCGATTCGGTCGGCTGCTGACCGACGAGTTGCTGAAGCACCGGCAGCAGCTGGCTGGCATCGGCATTCTGCAGGAAGATCACCTTGATCTCGGTGCCGAGCGACGCGCGCCGGTCGAGGTCCTGCGCCACCGCCGCGAGCCGCTGGACGCTGGCGGGGTCGCCGCGCAGCGCCACCGCGTTCGAACTCGTCACGGCGACGACCGACACGCTCTGGCCGCTGCCGCCATTGGCGGCCTGACCCGGCGTGACCAGCGCCTGGAGCGCGGTCGCGATTTCGCGCGCGCCAGCGTTCTTGAGCGCGACGACCTGGGTGGTCGCATTGTCGGTGTCGATCCGCCGCAGCACCTCGCGCACCCGGCGGACATTGTCGGCAAAATCGACGACCACGACCGAATTGCCGGCGCGATTGGCGGTGACCGAGCCCTGCGCGCTGACCAGCCCGCGCACGGTATCGACCGCCGACCCGGCATCGATCGAGCGCAGCCGGACGATTTCGGTGATGAAGCTGTTGCGCGAGGCGGCGCCCGATACGCCGACCCGGCCGGGCTGCGAATTGGCGTTGTCGGTCGGCTGAATCCGGAACGCCCCGTTCGAGGTCGGCACCGCGATCAGCCCGTTGGCGCGCAGCGTCGACAGGAACAGCTCGAAATATTCGGAGCGCGACAGCGCCCGATCGGTGACGACGGTCACCTTGCCCTGCACGCGGCTGTCGATGATGAACGTCCGCCCGGTCACTTTCGCTGCGTCGGCGATGAAGGCGCGGATGTCGGCGTCGCGGACGTTGAGCGTGGTCTGCGCGGTGAGCGGCGAAGCAACGGCGAGCGCGATCGCGGCCAGGGTGAGGCTGCGCGTCACTTGCCGCTGACCGCGATCACGAGAGGCAGCACTTCGGCGCCGCGCTCGACCGTCAGCGAAATATTGCCGCCATTGGCGAATTGCGCCGCGAGGCCATCAATGTCCCCCTGCCCGGTCACCGGGCGCCCACCAATCTGCGTCACGATATCCCCTTCTTTGAGCCCCACCCGGCTGAACACGCTGCCGCTCCCCTGCGGTCGCACGACCAGACCCGTGATGCGGCCATTGTCGATTCTTGGAATGAAGCCGATTTCGGCCTTGAGCTGCTGCAGCGTGATTGCCTGTCCGGCGCCTGCCCCCGGCGCCAGCGACATCGAGGTGTCCGCTGCGGGCGCCGATGCCGACTGGGCCGGCGTGGCGCCGCCCGACTGATCGATGAAAAGATCTTCGTCGGCACCGCCACGCCCGAGCGTCACATGGTCGAACGCGACCTGCTTCAGGGTCACGCCGGGCATGATCTCCTCGCCCACGGCATAATTTTTCTGCATCCCGTCCGGGGTCGCGATGATCGCCGATCCGCGCCCCGACGCGCCGTCGAGCCGAATGCCGTAAAGCACGAGCTGCAGCGGGGTCACCACCGACGGCCCGGCGCTCGCGGTGGTTGCCTGCAAACGGAAGAACGGATCGAAGCTGCGCAACATCTCGCCGGGTGCTCCGCCTCCGCCGATCCTGCTCAGCCGCCAGTTGCCCAACGGCGCGACCGGGGTCGCGACGGCCCAGACCAGCCGCGCCGCCTGCATCGCCAGAACCGCCATCAGCACCAGCTCGATCGCCGTATAAGCAGTGCGCAACGGCACCCGACGCAACAAAGCGCGTGCGCGCGCGTCAATCTCCAGCCGCATCAAATGAACCCCTCGCCGACGACCTGCTAGGCGGCGATTGTTACAGAGAAACGACTTGGCCATGAAGCATATAAGACATCGATCCCCGGTTGCTCGACACCCGGTTGCTCGACACCCGGTTGCTCGACACTGGCGCACGCGGTGATGCTTTGGCATTCTGCCGCCATGGCCAGCATCCCGTCCCTCGCCGATGAGTCGTATCCCGGTGGCTCCGGCTTCCCGGGCGATCCGGTCGTCGCACGCCTGACGAGCCAGCCGGGCGTCCAGAAGGTCCCGAGTCCCAAGCTCGCCCTGTTCGTGAAGCGCGGCTTTCTCGACGACGACCTATGTCGCGCCCTGATCGAGCGGATCGACGCCGAGCGGCGCCCGTCGACGATCTCCGATCCCAATGGCGACGATGCCTTTCGCACCAGCGAGACCTGCGATCTGCGTTTCGACGAGGCGCTGTGCATTGCGGTCGATGAGCGGATCACGGCGTTCATGGGGATCGATCCGGCGCATGGCGAACCACTCCAGGGCCAGCGCTATGCCGTCGGCCAGGAGTTCAAGGCGCACACCGATTATTTCGAGCCGCTCGGGGTCGACTATGCCCGCTTCTGCTCGGTCGCCGGCCAGCGTACCTGGACCGCGATGATCTATCTCAACGAGCCCGGCGCCGGCGGGGCGACGCGGTTCAAGACGATCGACAAGATCGTCCAGCCCGAAACCGGCAAGCTGCTGATGTGGAACAACCTCAATCCCGATGGCAGCGGCAATCCGATGACGTTGCATCAGGGCATGAAGGTGCGCGCGGGCACGAAATACGTGCTCACCAAATGGTTTCGTGAACGCCCCTGGGGCGATGGCCAGGGTCCGGGCGTTTCCTGACTTGATCCGGCATCATCGTCACGTTCGTGCAATATAAATGACGCCCAGTCGTCATCAATACCCCATGCTCCCGTAACCTAGCGTTCCTAAAGCGGCCTCGACGAAGGCGCGAGGGGGCCAACCGACTCGCGAGTTGCTCGTCGTGGCTACGACCCAATCGTCGGTCAAAGAAAACGCTGGAGACAGGGAAATGATGAATTCGAACCTACGTCGCATGCTTATTGCGACCACATCGGTCGTTGCGCTGAGCGGCTGCGGCGCCAATGATATCGCCTCCCCGGGTACCGGCGGCAATGTCACGATCAACAACGTGACTCCGGCACCGACCCCGACCCCGACGCCAACGCCCACCCCGACCGTATCGCTCATCACGCCAGCCGCCGGCTGCCCGACGATCGCCGATTCGCAGGGGCTGACCGATGGCGGCACGATCAGCGGCCCGACCGGCACCTATCGCGTCTGCACCCTGCCCGCCCGTCTGGTGCGCAGCAGCACCCTGCCACGTCTGACCGGCGTGCTCTATCAGATGAACGGTCGTGTCGATGTCGGCACCGATCAGGGCCCCGCGACGACCGGCACCACCAATGTCGTCCTGACGATCGAGCCCGGCGTCATCCTTTACGCCGGCACCGGGACGTCGTGGCTCGCCGTCAACCGCGGCAACTCGATCCAGGCCGTCGGCACCGCCGCCCGCCCGATCATCTTCACCAGCCGCGACAACGTGCTCGGCCTGAACACCGACACGTCGTCGGGCCAGTGGGGTGGCGTCGTGCTGATGGGCCGCGCGCAGGTCACCGATTGCGCCGCCGCTGCGGCGACCCCGGGCACCACGGCATGCGAGCGCCAGACCGAAGGCGCGATCGACCCGGCGCTTTATGGCGGCGCCAACAACACCGAGAGCAGCGGCCGGATGAGCTACGTCCAGATCCGCTATTCGGGCTTCGTCCTTTCGGCCAACTCGGAACTTCAGTCGCTGACCCCCTCGGGCGTCGGCAGCGGGACCGTGCTCGACCATATCATGTCGTTCAACAGCTCGGACGACGGCGCCGAATTCTTCGGCGGTCGCGTCAACATGAAATATTATGTGTCGGTCGGCGCGGAAGACGACAATATCGATACCGACACCGGCGTGAAGGCGAACTTCCAGTACGTGCTGGTCGCGCAACGCGCCGGCAGCGAAAGCCGCGGCACCGATGCCATCATCGAAGCCGATTCGGACAATTCGGTCGATGGCGACAATCCGCGCCAGAACACCATCGTCGCCAACTTCACCTTCCTGCACCGCGTCAACAACAGCTCGGATTTGAGCGCGATGCTGCTGCGCGGCGGCACCGATTACACGCTGGTGAACGGCATCCTCGTCGCCCAGCAGTCGCCCTCGTGCCTGCGGATCAGCCGTCCGCAGACGGCTTCGACGGTGGCCAATGCCGCCATCGACGAGCTCGGTGCGCCGATCTTCCGGTCGGTCGTCATGCAGTGCGGCGCGACGCCGTTCCTCGGCAACTCGGGCGTGACCAATGATCAGGTCTCGACCCTGTTCGGGGCCGGATCGAACAACAACAGCGCGACCTTCACGCCGACGCTGACCTCCGCGTTCATCAACGGCGCCAACGAAACCGCGGTGCCGGTCTTCAACGCGACCAACCTCAATGCCGCATCGGGCATTCCGTCGGCGACCGGGGGTCTTGGTGGCCAGCCCGCCTTCTTCGATGCGGTGACCTATATCGGCGCCGTGCGCGACGCCAACGACACCTGGTACCGCACCTGGACCTGCAACAGCGCGACGCTCGACCTCGGCACCGGCAATACCGGCCTGTGCACCTCGCTCCCCACGACCTGAGGCGAGGCGTTTGACGTTGGGGCGGATCGTGGTCGGCAGGGCCATGATCCGCCCCCTTTTACGATTTGAAATAGGGGGTTGACGATGTCGAGGCCGTTAGAGCTTGCGAGCCTTTTGCTACTTTCATCGGCGCTGGTCGCGCCCGCGGCCGCTCGAGCGCAGTCGGCGCCCGCGCCCGCCTCACCGGCCGCCGCTGAACCGGCGCTGGCGCAGCCGGCAACCGATCCGCAGGAACAGACCCCCGAAGAGGTCGACGTTTCCATTCCGGGCGGCAGTCAGGACATCGTCGTCGTCGGCAGCCGCAACAGCAACATCGCCCGCACCAGCCCCCAGGCGGTATCGATCCTCTCGAGCGCCGACATCGCCCGCACCGGCGAAGGCGACATTGCCGGTGCGCTCTCGCGGGTGACCGGCCTGAGCGTCGTCGGCAACGGCTTCGTCTATGTGCGCGGTCTCGGCGATCGCTACTCGCTCGCGCTGCTCAACGGCTCGCCTTTGCCGAGCCCCGAGCCGCTCAAGCGCGTCGTGCCGCTCGACATCTTCCCGACGACGGTGATCGCCTCGGCGCTGGTGCAGAAGACGTATTCGGCGAACTTCCCCGCCGAATTCGGCGGGGGCGTGATCAACCTGACCACCAAATCGGTGCCCAAGGAAGGGTTCTTCGCGGTCGGCGCCAGCATCGGCATCGATAGCGTCACGACCGGCCAGCTCGGCTATACCTATTTCGGCAGCGCCAGTGACTGGACGGGCTTCGACAATGGCGCGCGCGACCTTGCCCCCGCCCTCGCCAGCTATATCGCGAGTGGCAACCGCCTGAGCACGGGCGGAGTCGATTCGCAGGCGATCGCGGCGCAACTCGTCAACGGCAACAACGCAGTCGTTCAACGCAACACCGCACTGCCGCCGAACTGGACGGCCAATCTCACCGGCGGCAAGTCCTGGGATCTGGGCAACGATACCACCCTCGGTCTCGTCGCGACGGTTGGCTACAGCAACCGGTGGCGCACCCGCGATACCATCCAGCAGACGGCGTCGTCGCTCGATCTGTCGACCAAGGAGCTCGATTTTGAACGGGTCATTACCGACAACCGCGTGGTCGTCGACGGCCTGGTCGGCGCGAGCCTCGAAATCGGCGACAACAAGGTTCGTTGGACGACGCTCTATATTCGCGACACGCTCAAGCAGGCGCGGATCGGCATCGGGTCACGGGCGACGACGTCGACCGACGCCACGCTCCAGCAGCAGGATACCGCGTGGTTCGAGCGCCAGTTGCTCGACACGCAATTGGTCGGCGAATTCCACCTTACCGACGCGCTCAAACTCGACTTGCGCGGGAGCTACGCCAATTCGCGGCGCGAGGCGCCGAGCGAGCTCAGCTTCGAATATTTCCGCAGCAATTCGGCGACCGATCCCTACGGCAACCTGTTCATCAACCTGCTGAACAATGGTAATCGCGGCACCGCCACCGTGAGCTATTCCGATCTGCGCGAAAACCTCTATTCGGGCGGTTTCGATCTCACCTACAAGGTCGTCCCCGGCATCTCTGCGACGGTCGGCTACGCCTATCAGGACACCTATCGCCGCACCGATCGGCGCGAATTTCTGTTCACGGCGACCGGCAACTTCCCCCCCGGTCTTGGTGTGTTGCGGCCCGATCTGCTGCTCCAGCCGACGATCGTCAATTGCCGATCGGGGACTGTCAGCTGCGGCTTCGGGGTCAATCTGATCGACACCAACGAGGGCAACCCCGCCTTCGGGTCGAACCTCGTCGTCCACGCGGGCTATGGCCGCGTGCAGGCCCAGATTCTCGACAGCTTGAACCTCGACGTCGGTCTGCGCTTCGAATCGGCCAATCAATCGGTGCGCTCGATCCAGGTTTTCACGGTGCCGTCGACCTCGCTCGCGACGACAAGTCTGAGCCGCGACTATCTGCTGCCGAGCATCACGCTGACCTACAATGTGGCGCCCGACATGCAGATCCGCATCGCCGGATCGAAGACGATCGCCCGCCCGCAGTTCCGCGAACTGGTGTTCCAGAATTATTTCGATCCCGACAACAACCGCCAGTATCGCGGCAACCCGTTCCTCGTCGACAGCCAGCTCTATAACGCCGAATTGCGGTACGAATGGTATTTCGCGCGCGATCAGCGGATCGCGGTGGCCGGCTTCTACAAGCGGATCGACAACCCGATCGAAACCTTTGCCAGCTTCAGCGACAACACGGTGACGACGAGCTTTGCCAACGCCCCGACCGCCAATCTCTACGGCATCGAGGCCGAGGCGCAGAAATATTTCCGGCTCGATGGGATGTTCGGCGATTCGGCGTTCTTTGCTTCGCGCCGGGCAGTCGTGATCGCCAATTACACCTACACGCAATCATCGATCAAAGTCGGCCCGAACGATCCGGCATCGGTCTTCGGCCTGGCGGGCGTGACGCGTGCCGACCAGCTTTTCCGCGACGGCGTGCCGCTGACCGGGCAGTCGGATCACATCGCCAACCTCGAATTCGGACTCGAGGATCAGGATCGGCTGTCGCAGCAGACCTTCCTGCTCACCTATGCAAGCCGTCGGGCGTCGATCCGCGGTGGCTCGGGCCAGCCCGACATCTATGAATATCCCGGCTTCCACCTCGACTTCGTTGCTCGCCAGGGGGTGAAGATCGCCGGAATCAACACCGAAATGAAGCTCGAAGTCCGCAACATCACCGGCACCAAATATCAGGAATATCAGCAGAACGGCGCCAACCGGATCTACTATAACCTGTACAATGTCGGCACGACGGCGACGTTCGGGTTGAGCGTCAACTTCTGATCGATGGCAGGCCGTCCGGAGCGCTCCGCTCTGGACGGCCTTCGTCGCAAAAGTCCCGGATTTGGTCGGTCGAGCTGCTCAAGCGCGATCGCCCGCATCGGGCCGATAGCTGTTCGAGAATAGCCGATCCCCGTCCCGCTCAATGTCGGAAAAAGCAGCGGGGCACCGGCCGCTCGCGCCCGTTGAGCCCGCTGGCCGGCCAGCATTTTGCCCGCAAAGCGCCTGTCAGTGGCGAACGCGCAGATCGACGCCCCAGATTCGCCAGTTCTTCTTTTCGTCAATCGTCTCTGACGGGTCGGCCGAGCGGCGCAGCATCACCACGCCGCTCCGCTCCTGCTCCTTGCCGGTCTTGCGGATCTTGACATGGGCGCTGGCGGCGACGGCGATAAATTGCTGCCCATCGCGGGCCTTGATCTCGGTCGGCTCGCCGACGGTCGGCTCATAGACCGAAAAGGGCTTGAAGCTGTCGGCAAACTGGGTCGCCGTTCCCTTGGAATCGGCGCCGCCATTGCCCCAGAGCAGCCACGCGTCGCGATACTTCTTCTTCTCGATCAGATCGAAATAGCGCTCGGCCACTGCCTTGGCTTCGGCCGCGGCGGGCGAGGTCGCCGGCGCATCGCCGAGCATCGGCGTGCCGGGCTTGTCAGAGGCCGCAGCCTTGGCAGCGCCGCTATCGTTGCCCGGGGCCACCGTCGTCTCGTTCGAAGTGACCGCTGGCCAGCAGCCAGCGACAAGGATCGTTAGAGCCAGAATTTGAACCCGCACAGACACCCCCGTTGAACGACAGGGGGTGCGATTAGGCCAGCCGGATGATAAACCCGTTATGATTTCGTGTCATTTATGTGACAACGGCTCTTGGACGCCGGGGCGATTGCTCATTGCGGGACCTGCCTGACGACCACGCCACCCTTCGCCACCCAGACAACGGCTTCGACAGCGGCGATATCGGCAACGGGATCGCCACGCACCGCGACGAGATCGGCCAGCATCCCCGGCGCAATCGCACCCAGCCGGTCGCCGATGCCCAGGATCGCTGCATTGCCGGCGGTCGCCGCGCGCAGGACATCGGCGGGCTTCATCCCCCAGCCGGCCATCAACACGATTTCGCGGGCATTGGTGCCGTGGCTGAAGACACCGGTGTCCCCACCCACGCACAGGGCAACGCCCGATTTGAGCGCAGCCGCGAAACTGGCGCGTTTGGCGATGATGGAGCCGGGTTCGGGCTTGTCTCCGTTCCAGCCGCGATAGCGTTCGATCGCGTCGCCGGCCGCGAGCGTCGGGCAGAGCGCCGTCCCATGCGCTTTCATCAGCGCGAAAATCTCGGCGGTCCCGTCGTTGCCATGCTCGATGCTGTCGACCCCGGCGAGCGTCGCGCGTCGCATGCCTTCGGGCGTGCTGGCGTGCGCGGCCACCTTGCGCCCGGCCGAATGCGCCGCCTCGACCACCGCGCGCATTTCCTCGATCGAAAATGTCGGGCGGCTGGGTTCGCCGGCGCCCCAGCGATAGTCGGCGTAGAGCTTGACGACATCGGCGCCGCGCCCGATCTGGCGGCGCGCGGCGGCGACGAGGTCCGTGCCATCGGCTTCCTCGGCGCCCTGCGGCACGACAAAGCCGGGATCGAAGCCCTTGGGGCCATAGCTTCCGCTTGCCACCAGCGCACGGGTCGCGACGAGCATCCGCGGCCCCGGAACGATCCCCTGGTCGATCGCTGCCTTCAGCCCGACATCGGCGTCGCCCGCGCCTTCGGTGCCGAGATCGCGCACCGTGGTGAATCCCGCCATCAGCGTAGCACGCGCGCTGACCACGGCGCGCGCGGTGCGCAGCGCCAGCGGCTCCTTGAGCACCTGATCGTTCCAGCTGGTTTCGTTATAGGGATGGAGGAACAGATGGACATGGGCGTCGATCATGCCCGGCATCAACGTCGTGCCCGGCAGCGCCACCGTCTGGACGTCTGCCGCTGCCGTGAGATCGGGGCCGACCGCCTCGATTCGCGACCCGCGGACGAGCACGCGCCAGCCGCGATGAACCTGCCCGTCGCGGCCGTCGAACACGCCATCGGGCACGATCAGCATCGCCGCTGCCGGCTCTGGCGCCGGTTGGGCCGGCGCGGCCCCGATTCCTGATCCGACCGCGACCAACGCAACGACCAGCGCTGCCCAGTTTCTGTTCATCGACTCATCCCCCGATCATGCGCAACTGGTAGGATGATCGCGTCCGCTTGGACAGGCCGCTTGCCGATCAGGCCGTCGATCCAGGGTTCCGATCGGGCCAGTGGGCCCGTGGTGTCGCCTGCGCCTGATCGAGCTGGTGTCGCACCCAGGCGGTGGCGCGGGCCTGCAGCAGATGATGCAAGAGTTCGACGTCGTTGGCGATCGCGACCGGATCGCCGGCAAGCGCCTCGCGCAGCGTCGCCTTCAGCCAGCCGCTGGTGCCCGGATGTTGGCACACCCAGGCAATCTGGGCGTCGGCGATCTTCAGGGCAACTTCGGGCTCGGTGGTCATTGGCTCGCCTCGGTCGTCATGGGTTGCACGCGGGGCAAAAGCCCGGTTCGGCGGCAGCCGCGCTCACTGACCGCTCGGCTCGATGGCCGCAGCCGGGACATTGCAGGATTTCAGCACGGCAAAGCAGCGTCGGCTCGCGACAGGCCCGGCACGGCAGGCCGGGGACTCGGCGCATCACGGCAAAGCCGGGACCACCACAGTCCGGGCATTTCGACGCGACCCGGCGAAGCAAGTCGATCATCGCGCGCTTGATGGCCCGCATCCGCCGCGGGTTGCGATGCGCCCGCATGTCGGTCTCGATGGCGGCGGCACCGTCGCGCGCAACCAACGCACCAACAGCGTGGGCGAGCGCCGCCGGATCGGCGATGTCCTTCACCAAATCCGGGCCCGCAACCGGCGCCCCGTCGCGCGCCTTGGCAACGATCACACCGTGCGCGGGAAAGCCGATGCGCGTGGCGAATGCCTGCGCCGCCGCCACATCGCTGACGATCGTGAACCCATAGTTGGTGTCGGGCGTCGCGGCATGACCGGCGAGCTCGAATCCTGTCTCGCGATCCCGAACCAGCACCAGTTCGCGGTCGAGCGCCAGCATCGGCAGCTGGGGATGCTGGCCGAAGCTGCCTTCGCTCGCGAAGAACAAGCGCGCCCCGGGCGCCAGCGCGGCGGCGGCAGCGATCTTCGCCCGCGCCGCCTCGATCGCCGATCCACGGCGCTGCACGTCGCGCGCAAAGCTGCCGAAGCGATCGGTGTCGAGCCCATCGACCGGTACTGCCGATGTCCCGAGAAACCGCTTGGCCAACGGCGCAATGACGCGCTGCTTACCGTGCATCGTCGCGATCACGGCGGGCGCACCTGCCCAGCCGAGCGGATCTTGCGCTACGCATGACGCGGTCATTTTCAGATGGCCGGCACTGGCGCTGCCAATGATCCAGCCGCCGCTTCCCATTCGCCGTTGCCGGCATAGCGCCACGCCACCTGCCCGGCATCGTCGAGCACCAGCAGATGGAGCCAGCGATTGTCGAACAGCGCACGGACATGATCGTGGCGCCGGAGAATATCGCCGATCGCGGCGCACGGTGCCTCCACGCACACCGTCAGCCGCAGCGGCTCGTGCGCCAGCGCTGCCCCGTCATGCACCGACTGCCAGGGCAGACCACCGCGCAGCGTGCCGCCATTGCCCTCGACCACGCCGATCCCGCCAGTGACATTGTGGAGCAGCTTGTTGCCACCACCGAATAGTGCCGGCGCGACCGCCGACCCGTAATATTGCAGGCTGATCCAGCTCGCGACGACCACGGGGGCAGTCAGGATCAACTCGAGCACCCCGAAATCCTGGTCCGCGCGCCAATCATAATCATGCAGGAAGGCGCGCCCGGCGAGCGGCTTGCCGAGCGTGCGCGCCCGCGGCGCGGCGATGAAAGCCTGACAGCCGGCGAGACCCCATTCGGGCCGCGTCTCGGCCCAGTCGCGGGTCCGCCCCTCGATCGCCCCGCCCGACGTCGCGCGCGGCAGCCGCAGCGCCCGCTCGGTGCGCGCCAGCGCGCCCGCCCGGGCCAGCATGTCGCGGAGCCGGCTCAAGGCGTCGCGGTGCGACGGCGCCGGGAAATCGCCATCATATAATGTGACGTCGTCACTCGTGGTGTCGTGCAGCGCGCCGACGAACAAGGTGGTCGCAGGAACGTCGATTCCGCGATGACGCAGCCCGTCACGAACCGCTGGCGCGTTGAGCAGTCCCGCGAGCAACCGCGCATTGACCTCGCCCGAATAGCCGCCGCAGGCACCGCATTGCAGCGCGCTGGCGTGGGGGTTGTTGGTGACGCGCGCGCCGTGGCCGGCGATCAGCACCAGCGGGGCGAATCGCTCGGTCAGCGACATCGCGCGGAGAATCTTCTCGGCGGCATCGAGCTGGTCATCCAGTGCCAGCGGCGGGTCCAGCTGGGGCGGCGGCCCGCCCGGCACGTCCGGTCTGGTCGCCGCGAGCGCATCGCGCACCAGCTTGCCCCCGTAGAGCGGCCCAGCCGCCTCGACAAAGGCGAAGGACGACACCGCCGCGAGCTTGAACCGCCCCCAGGCTCGTGTCGCACGGGCGCGAAACCGCGCAGCCTGATCGGCGGGCAACGTCGCCGCGCTCCCCGCGACGCTGGCGACCCCGGGGTTGAGCAGGACCGGCAAGCGGCGCTCGACGACGTCGGACGCGAACCGGCGATGCGCCGTCGCGAGCCCGAAAAAGCCCGCGAACCCTAGGGTCTGCACGCCCGGATCGACGCTCTCCAGCGCCCGGCGAAACACTTCGGAACGGACGTCGATGCAGAAGGCGGCCTGGAAAGCGGGTGCGGCCGGCTGGGCGGTTGCGGGTGCCGCAAGCGTTAATGCAAGCGTGCGCTGCCCGGCGCGCTCGGCGGCTTCCTGAAGGATGGCACCGATCCGCTGGTCGTCGCCTGGCATGATCGCTTCGGCGTGGGCGGCGCAGGCGGCTGGCCAAACTGCGGCGATATCGGGCCGGTAGCGTTCGAACAGCGCCTCCTCCCACAGCAGCCGGATCGCGAGCAGATCGAGCGCGGTGTCATCGGTTGTGCCGCCAAGCTCGGCCTGCCAGCAGTTATAACGCGCCAGCTGCGCCCAACCGCCAAGCGTCGTGAGCAGCCGGGTAAAGGCCCCCTCGAGCGCAGCCTCGGCGAGCCCAAGCGCGTCGGTGGAGCGACCGATCGCGCCGCGTGCCGTTTCGGGGGCAGCGGCGACGAAGGCGGCGAAGCCCGGCAGGCCCAGAATCTCCGGCGTCAGATCATGCGTGGCGGTCTCGCGCCACGCCACATAGGCGCCCCGCGCGCTATTGGCCCGCCACAGCGCCTGTCCCGCATCGAAATACCCCGCCGCCCAATGGCCGATGCGATCGGCGATGATGCCCGGCCAGTCGATCCCTGAGGCAGCCGCCGCCAGATCGGCGATCGTCGGCACGGCGACCGGTGACGCGAGTGGGCGCGCGGTCGCTGCTTTCAGCGCGTCGGTGGTCGCGGGCTTGCCCGCCCAGTCACTTGCCGCCAGCGCGGCAGCAAGATCGGCATCGGTGATCCGGCCCTCGTCGATGCGATCGGCGAACCATCCGCGCGGCATGGTGATCGCCGCCCCCGCTGTCCGCGCCAGCCGGGCGGCCGCCCGATCGAGCGGCTCGGTCGCCTGTCCGAGGAACGGATTGACCGCGACGGTCGCCGCCAGCGGCCAGAGCGGCGGAATCGCGTTGATCGCCGCTTCCGCAGCAGCGTCGATCGCGGGAGACAAACCCTCCGCGTTTGGCATGATCCGACCGTGCATTACTTTTCTCCCTGCAGGCGCCAGCTGCCGAGCAGCCGATCGAACAACGCATTGGCGTACAGCCCGTTGGCGAGGTGGACGCGCAGCCCGGCGACGGCCGGATGCCCCGACCAGAGCGGGAACGTCGATTGGGCAAAGGCGACCGCGCCGAAACTCAGCACCGCCAGCGCAATCAATACCCAGCCGAGCGCGTCGGGTGAGGGCGTCGGCGGCAACGTGCCTGCGGTCAGCGCGATCGCGATCAGATGGAGCACGAAATAACCGATCGACGCGGCGACCGCGTAGCCGACGATTCGCCGCGCCAGCGCGCGCGGCGCGGCATCGGCCAGGCCTTGTGCGAACAGATAGGCGATCCCGAAAATGAGGATCGCGCCGAGCGCGACCGCCTGAGGGGATGTGTCATGAAAACCGAAAGCAAGCCCGATCGCGACATAGATGCCGAGCGCAGCGAGAAAGGATCGCGCGACGGCGCGCAGGCTCGGCACCGCGACCGGCCCCGGCCGCGCGGCGGCGGCAATCTGCTCGACCGCGCCGCCCGAGGCGAGGAAGGCGTGCGCCTTGTAGAGCGAATGCGCGAGGAGATGGAGCAGCGCGAGCGCGAACAGTCCTAGCCCGCACTGCATGAGCATGAACCCCATCTGGGCGATCGTCGACCAGGCGAGCGAGGTCTTGACCGCCGGCTGGGTAAGCATCACCAGCCCGCCGATCACCGCGCTCAGCCCGCCGATCATGACCAATGCGGCGAGCACGGCGGGGGCGGTCAGCATCAGATCGGCGAAGCGGATCAGCACGAAGCCGCCGGCATTGACGACTCCGGCATGGAGCAGCGCCGACACCGGCGTCGGCGCCTCCATCACCTCGGTCAGCCAGCCGTGCAGGGGAAACTGCGCCGATTTGAGCATCGCTGCGACCGCGAGCAGCGCCGCCGCGCCGGTGTCGAAGCGCGAGGCACCGTCACGCACGATCGCGGCCGTCAGCGTGGCGATATCCCCCGTACCATGCCCAATCCAGAGCAGCAGCGTCGCGCCGAGCAGCGCCGCATCGCCGGCCCGCGCGACGACGAATTTCTTGCGCGCAGCCCGCTGCGCGGCGGCGCGCTCGGGATAGAAGAGCAACAGGCGGTGCAGTGTCAGACTGGTGCCGATCCAGGCAAGCACCAGCTGGCCGAGATTGCCCGCGCTGACCATCAGCATGACGAAGCCAAGCGTGGCGCACAGCCAGCCCATGAACCGCCCTTCGCGCGCCTCGCCGTCGAGATAGACCGAGGCATAGCGGATCACCACCCAGCCGATGAAGGCGATGAGCAGCAGCAGCGGTGCGCTCACCGCATCGATCCGCAGCGCCAGCCCGATCCCGCCGGCGCCGATCAGTGGACTCGTCACCGGGCCGTACACCACGAGCAAGGCGAGTGAAGCGATGGCGGCGAGCATCGCCACCATCGCCAGCGCCTCGCAAAGTCGTTTGGCGGACGCAGGGAAGCGCCCCGGTAAAAGATGGCCGAGCGTCGCTGCGGCCAGCAAAGCGACGGGCGCGGCTGAAGGAATAAGGGAAAACGGCACCGACCTCTCCTGCGTAATCGATCGCGAAACCGATACGCGGCGTCTGCCCCTGCATAAAATTCATTGTTTGGTCGATATCGTTCTGTTTATAAGAACGATATGGCCGAGCTCAATTATAATCATCTGCGCTATTTCTGGTCGGTCGCGCATGACGGCAATCTCACGCGCACCGCCGTCAGGCTGGGCGTCTCGCAATCGGCGCTGTCGGTACAGATCCGGAAGCTGGAGGACCGGCTGGGCCAGCCGTTGTTCGAGCGGCGCAGTCGCCAGATGGTGCTCACCGAAGCCGGGCGGATCGCGCTCGACCATGCCGATTCGATCTTTGCGACCGGAAGCGATCTGGTCGGCACGTTGCGGCGGACCGGAGTCGCGCGCCAACCGGTCCGGATCGGCGCGCTGGCGACGCTGTCGCGCAACTTTCAGATCGATTTCCTGCGACCGATCCTCGGCCGTGGCGATATCGACATCGTCCTGCGCTCGGGCAGCGCCGGCGAGTTGCTGGCGTCCCTGGCAGCGCACGGGCTCGACGCGGTGCTCACCAACCAGCCGGTCCCGGCCGATACGCTGACGCCCTATGTCACCCACCGGCTGTCGGAGCAGCCAGTCAGCCTCGTCGGCATGCCGGGAATGGGCGCCCCCGGCGCGGGCATGGCAGCGTGGCTCGACGCGCACCCGGTGATCGTCCCGACGATCGGCAGCAGCGTCCGGACGGGCTTCGACGCCCTGGTCGACCGGCTGGGGCTCAGTCCCCAGATTGCCGCCGAGGTCGACGACATGGCGATGATGCGCTTGCTCGCGCGCGAAGGCGCCGGCCTCGCGGTGCTGCCGGCGATCGTCGTCAAGGACGAGCTCGCGGACGGGTCGCTGATCGAGCTGGAGCGCTTGCCGGGCATCGCCGAACAATTCCTCGCGATCACGGTCAGCCGAAAATTTCCCAACCCGGTCGTCACCAGTCTGATCGGATAGCTCGATTTTGCCGAAACACGCCGCTTACGACGATCGGCGGTCGACGGCGGGCGCCATCCGTCAGAGGCGGGGCAATTCGATGGTCGCCCGCAACCCGCCTTCGGGCCGGTTGGCGAGCCCGAACGTCCCGCCCTCGACCGCGACCATGCGGGCGACGATCGCCAGACCAAGCCCCAGCCCCACGGTATCGCGTCGCCGCGCCGCATCGAGACGGACAAAGGGTTCGACGACCGAGGCAAGCGATTCGTCTGGTATGCCGGGGCCATCATCGTCGATCACGAGCAGGATCGATCCGTCGCGCGCTTCGAGGGTGAGACAGGCCGAGTCGCCATAATGCAGCGCGTTCTCGAGCAGGTTCGAAATGGCGCGCTTCAAGCCGCTCCGGCGAACCGCCAGCTCGCAATGATCGGGGCCGACATAAGTCACTGCCCGCCCCCGATCGGCGGCATCGTCGGCCAGCGTGGTGCACAGTACCGCAATGTCCGTGAGCGTCGGTATCTCTGGATCGGTCTCGCCGCCCAAATAGGCGAGCAACGACGTGACCATCGCCTCCATCTCGGCAATGTCGCCGCCGATCGTTGCCCGCAGATCGGCGTCGCCGACCCCGTCGGTTCGCAGCCGCAATCGCGCGAGCGGCGTGCGCAGATCGTGCCCGACGGCCGCCAGCGCCTGGGTTCTCTCGGCGATCAGTCGCTGTATGCGCGATTGCATGCGGTTGAACGCGGTGATCACCTGACGAATCTCGATCGGGCCGCCCTCCTCGACTCGCTCGGGCGCGGCTGCGCCGAAGCGATCGGCCGCGTGTGCCAGGCGCCGCAGGGGGTGCAGCGTCGATCGGACCAGCAGGCTCGCCGATCCGATCACGAGCAGCGCGAGCAGCGCCGAAATGAGCACGCGACCGCGCCACCAATCCTGGCTGCCGACCCCCCGCAGCGTGCGAAACGACAGCCAGCTGCCGTCGGCGAGCACCAGACCGCCGGTTATCCGAGTGCCGATCGGATCGCCGCGGCGCGCGAGGCGAAGATCGGCACTGGCGAGCGATGGCTCCCACGCGACGATCTGGCTGCGGATGAGCGTCAGGGTGTCCGCCGGCCTCGATGGCGGACGCGGCGCCCAGCCGGTTTCGTAATGATCGGTCGACAGTGCCGCCGCGATCGACGGGCGGCGCGCGGGCGGCGCCTTTTCGAGAAGTTGTCTGGCGACGACGAGGTGCTCGCCGAGCCGTCGGGCCTCGTCGTCACGCACCGAAAATTCGCTGGCGCGCTCATAAAGGATGGTGCTCGCCGCAAATTCGGCGACCACGGCGATCAACAAGATGGCGACAATCTGTCCAATCAGCCCGAACGGGCGAATGGCAAACCGGCTCATTCGCGTGTGACGCTCGCATTGAACATATAGCCGACGCCGCGAACCGTGACGATCGGCGCCTCATGCCCGTCGACCGAGAGCTTTCGGCGAAGCCGGCTCACCAGCACGTCCACGCTCCGGTCGGAGCTGTCGCCGACGCGCGTTCGCGACAATTCGATCAGGCGCTCGCGCGCGATGACCCGGCCGGCATAATCGAGCAGGCTCGTCAGCAGATCGAATTCGGCGCCGGTCAGTTCAACCGACGCGCCGGTCGGCGATGTCAGCTCGCGGCGCGCCAGCGCGACAGTCCAGCCGTCGAAGCGAATCACGCCCTTGCCGCGCTGTTCCTCGCGCGGTTCGACCGATGAGCGGCGCAACAAAGCACGCACCCGCGCGATGAGTTCGCGCGTCCCGAACGGTTTGCTGAGATAATCGTCGGCGCCGATTTCCAATCCGACGACGCGATCGGTTTCGGTGCCGCGCGCACTCGTGAAGATGATGGGCACGTCGGTCTGCTGTCGCAATCGCCGGCAGAGTTCAAGGCCGTCGGTGCCCGGCAGCATGATATCGAGCAGAACGAGATCGGCGGGGCCCGCCTCCAGCGCGAGCCACATTTCGGGCGCCGCCCCCGCCGTGCGGACGGTATAGCCATTTTCCTGCAACGCCCGCGCCGTCAGCGTGCGCAGGCCGGGATCGTCCTCGACCAGAATGATGGTTGGCGGCGGCGTCATGCGCTTCCGGTAGGTCTGCTGATTCGGCGCGTCAATGGACAGCACCCTGACAGTACCGCCGGCAATGATTTCTCACAATGCAGCGAAACTCGGGAAAAGCCCCTCGCGTAACTCCCCGATCACGACGAGGCGGATCTTGCCGCCTCTATCAAGGGACCCGAA
Source organism: Sphingomonas sp. 28-66-16 (assembly GCA_002281485.1). GTDB lineage: Bacteria > Pseudomonadota > Alphaproteobacteria > Sphingomonadales > Sphingomonadaceae > Sphingomonas. The sequence continues at coordinate 111,387 of NCGF01000004.1, read as the reverse complement.
CATGATCATTCTCGCCTCTCTGGCGCCGCTGGTGGCGCTGATCGCCGCGCCTGCCCAGGCTGTCGACCGGTCATCGGCGGATGCCGCGCCACGCTGCGCGCTCCACCACCTGCCGCTTCCCTCGGGCAAGGGACTGATCACCACCGTGATGCGGTGCAGCGATCGCAAAGAAACGGCGAACGCCAGTGCTCTCGAGCAGCGGCCTGCCGAGATGCCCGAGCAGAAATCGCTTCCGAGCAGCTGAAGCGGCGGCTTTACCAACCCCCTCTCGGGGCGAGCCCGGTCCCCCCTCCCCCTCCGCTCGCCCTGTTTTTTTCGATGACCAGCGAGTTCTGGAAGAGACATGACCTTGCCCGTGGTGCCCCTGGATCGGTTGCCTCGCTCTCCCCGCCCGGGCGAGCGTTGATCGCCCTTATCAGCACCGATTTTCGAGGCGATCATGGCTGAGGCACCTTCTGGCGGCGTCCGGCTCCGCGATGTGTTTCGCTGGGCCGAGCCGATCCTCGCGCCGCAGCGCGGGCTGTTCGTGCTGGCGATCATTTACGGCATCGGCATCAGCCTCTTGTCGCTGGCGACACCGATCTCGGTACAGATGCTGATCAACAGCGTCGCGAATACCGCGCTGCCGGCGCCATTGTTCACCCTGGCGGCGATCCTGTTCGCGCTGTTGATGCTGTCGGCAGTGCTCAGCGCGTTGCGCTTCTATCTGCTCGAGCTGTTTCGGCAGCACATCTTCGCACGGCTGGTTGCCGAGATTACGCTGCGCGCCGTCCATGCCCGTAACCCGTTTTTCGGCGACGACCGCAAGGGCGATCTCTTCAACCGCTATTTCGAAGTGATGAACCTGCAAAAGGCGGTGCCATCGCTGCTCATCGGGTTGTTCACCATCCTGCTGCAATCGGCGGTCGGCTTCGTCGTCACCTCTTTCTACCATCCGTTCTTTCTCGGGTTCAATTTGCTGTTCATCCTGCTCACCTGGGCGATCTGGCGGCTCTGGTCGCGCGGGGCGATGACGACTGCGGTCGAGCTCAGCCACGCCAAATATGATACTGCACATTGGCTCGAGAGCGTCGGGGCATCGAACGGCTTCTACAAGTCGAGCCGCCATTTGAGCTACGCGATCGACCGTTCGGAAGCGCAGACCGCGCGCTACGTGAGCACCTATCGCCGCCACATGCGCTACAGCTTCACCCAGACCGTCGCCTTTCTCATCCTGTATGCCATTGCGAGCGCGGGGCTGCTGGCGATGGGTGGCTGGCTGGTGATCCAGGGCCAGCTGTCGATCGGCCAGCTGGTCGCGGCCGAGCTGATCCTCTCGAGCATCTTCTATGGGGTCTCCCAGCTCGGGCCATATCTCGAAATCTTCTACGACCTCGTCGTCGCGGTCGAGGAACTCGGCTTGCTCTATGCGATTCCCCAGGAGACTCCGGGTCGATTGAGCGGCGCCGGCAATACGTCGGGCGATCTGATTTTTTCGGACGTCCGGCTCGGCGCCGTTTCGATCACCTGCACGATCCCCGATCGCGCGCGGCTGATCGCCGGTGCCGATCCCGAAACCCAGCGCGCCTTCGCGCTGCTGCTCAAGCGGCACAGCGTCCCCGATCGCGGGTTCATCACGCTTGGCGGCGCCGAACTTGGAGCGCTCGACGCCTATCAGCTGCGCAGCGACGTGATCGTGCTCGACCGGCCGACGATCGTCGAGTGTTCGATCCGCGACTATCTGGAACTCTGTGCGCCCGATGGCGGCCATCAGAGGATGATGGAGGTGATCACGATCGTCGGGCTCGATCATCGCGTCGGCGCGCTGCCTGGCGGGCTCGATACCGTGCTCGCGGCGACCGGGTCGCCGCTGTCGATCACCGAGATGATGCGGCTCAAGCTCGCCGGTGCGATACTGGCGCGGCCGAAATTGCTGGTGATGTCGCCGCTGTACGACATGATCTCGCGTGACGCGCTGCAATCGATGTTCGAGGCGATGCGCGACCTTCCGGGAAGCATCATCTATTTCACCGACCGCCAGCAGGCACCGGCGCTTGACGGCTTTCTCTGGCTAGGCGCCGATCGTCAGGGGGTCGCGCCGGACAAGGCCGCCTTTGAGGCGTTGCGCGGCGACGGGGAGGCGCGCGATGCAGGCGCACGCTGACGAGCTCGGCCGCTTCAAGACATTGCGCGAACTGCGCACGCCGAACGTGCTGCGGGCGCTGGCGGCAATGCTCGGGCTCGGCATCGTCATCGCCTTGATCGGGCTCGTCTACATTCCATGGGTGCAGACCGCACCGGGAACCGGATCGGTGATCGCGCTCGATCCGCGAGATCGCGTGCAAAACGTCACCGCGCTCGTCCCCGGCAGGATCGACGAATGGTATGTGACCGACGGCAGCCAAGTGAAGCGGGGTGATCCGATCGCACGCATCATCGACAATGATCCGTTGCTGCTCGACAGGATCCGCGCCGAACGCGCGCAGAAGCTCGCGGAGATCGCCGCCGCCGAACAAGCCGCCCGCACCGCGATGCTCGATGTCGAACGCACCGGCACGCTGTTCCGAGAGGGCCTCGCGGCGCGGCGCGACTATGAGGCCGCGCAGATCAAGGTCGCCGATTATAGGGCCAAGATCGCTGCCAGCCGCGCCGCGATCAACAAGGTCAACGTCGATCTCAGCCGCCAGTCGGCACAGGTCGTGCGGGCGCCGCGCGCCGGCCGGATCATGACGATCAACGCGGGCGCGGGCGCGACGATGGTGAGCGCGGGCGATATCCTCGCGACCTTCGCGCCCGAGGAATCGGCGCGCGTGGTGGCGCTTTATGTCGATGGCCGAGACGTGTCGCTGATCAGACCCGGCCGACGCGTGCGCCTGGCGTTCGAAGGGTGGCCCGCGATCCAGTTCAGCGGTTGGCCCTCGGTCGCGCAAGGAATGTTCGACGGCCGCGTCCGCACGATCGACCTGTCGGCGTCGGCAAACGGGCTGTTTCGCATTCTGATCGAGCCCGCGCCTGACCGGCCGCCATGGCCGAAGGAACCCTATGTCCGGCTGGGCGCCAACGTGCGCGGCTGGGTGTTGATGGATACCGTCTCGGCCGGCTATGAATTGTGGCGCCAGCTCAACGATTTTCCGTTGCAATATCCCGCAACGGCGGCCGGCAACGATCAGGCGGCCGCGCCCGCCAAGGGATCGTCGGATGCGAAATAGCCTCGTGGCGTTTTGCGCCCTGATTGCTGCCGCGCTGCTGCCCCTCCCCGCAGCGGCCCAAGCACCGCTGACGCTTGACGAGGTGCTGCAGTCGTCGCGTCGCCACGTGCCGCAGATCCTCGAAGCGGTCGCCAAAGTGCGCCAGGCCCAAGGCAAGGCGCTTTCGGCGGAGGGCGCGTTCGACACGATCGTCAAGGGCGAAGCGGAGACGCGGCTGTCGGGCTATTATGACGGCAGCTATGCCGCCGGCACGATCACGCGCCCGATCGAGAACTGGGGCGGCAGCCTGTACGGCGGCTACCGCGTGTCGCGCGGCGATTTTCCGATCTATGAGGACGACCGGTTCACCAATCAGCTCGGCGAGATCAAGGTCGGGGCGTTGCTGTCGCTGCTGCGCGACCGGGCGATCGACGATCGCCGGGCCGGGCGCCTGCTGGCACGCACCGATGTCGACATCGCCGAGACCGAGCGGCTGTTGACGGCCATCGCGGTCCAGCGCCGGGCGATCGGTGCCTATAACCAGTGGGTCGTGGCAGGGCTTCGCCTCAGCGTCTATCGCGACCTGCTGAACCTCGCGCGACAGCGCCAGACGGGATTCGAGCGCCAGGTCGAGCTCGGCGCACGACCGAGTATCATCCTCACCGAGAATGAACAGAACATCCTGCGCCGCGAAACGCTGGTGGCGCGCGCCGAACAGGAGCTGGCGACGGCGGCGAATGCCCTGTCACTATTCTTGCGCGATGCCCGTGGCGCACCGATGCAGCCAGACCCGGCGCGCCTGCCGAACAGCCTTGTCGCGATCCCGCGGCCGATCGGCGACCCGCGCGCGATGCTGGCGGCGCGCCCCGATCTGGCGCAGATCGATCTGCGCCTCGATCAGGCAGCGACCAGGCTCGACCTCGATCGCAACGCGCTCCGTCCCCGGCTCGATCTGAAGCTCGAAGCCTCGCAAGATATCGGACCGATCGGGTTGGGAGGACGATCGCGGGTCGGCACCGAGACAAAGGTGGGCCTGAGCTTCTCGCTGCCACTTCAGCGCCGTGTCGCCAAGGGGCGAATCGACGCGACGAGCGCCGAGATAGACGCGCTTCGGCGGCGTCGCCAGCAGACCGAGGAGTCGATCGTCAACGCACTCGATGCGCTCGCGATCGACGTGCAGGCAACCGAACGGTTGCGGACGCTGGTCGAAGCCGAGCAGGATCGCGCCGCGAAGATGGCGCAGGCCGAGCGCCGACGCTTCACCATGGGCGCCAGCGACTTTTTCCTGGTAAACGTCCGCGAAGAAGCCGCCGCAGACGCCAGCGTCCGCCAGCTCGACGCGGCGTATCGCCAGATCGTGGCTCGGGCCGAGCTCGCGGCAGCGGCAGTCGATCTGAAGGCGCTCGGCCTGGAATGACGATGCGCCGAGCTCGAAGCGCTCCGGCGAGCGACTTCCCTCAAGGCCTGGGGATGGTGGGCGCGGCTGGGATTGAACCAGCGACCCCTGCGGTGTGAACACAGTGCTCTACCACTGAGCTACGCGCCCGAACTGAATTCGGAAGGCAAGCCCATAAGCGAGCTTTGAGAATCTGTCTAGGCTCGACGCGGCGCCGCCGAGCAGGATGTTTCGGCTCGACTCATCGGCCGCGCCATCCGACCGCCCGAGCGCATTCGTCCAATGCAAGCAGCTTCACCCGTCCCGCCCAAAAAACAACCCGCGCCCGATCGACTCGGGCGCGGGCTTTGTTTCTGTAGCGAACGGCGATCAGATCACCGTGATCAGTTGACCGAGTCCTTGAGGCCCTTGCCGGCCTTGAACTTCGGCTGCGACGACGCCTTGATCGTCATCGGCTCGCCGGTGCGCGGGTTGCGCCCCGTCGAGGCCTTACGCTTGCTGACCGAAAACGTGCCGAAGCCGACGAGGCGAACTTCATCCCCCTTGGTCAAGGCAGTCGAAATTGCTTCGAACACCGCTTCGACGGCCTTGCTTGCATCACCCTTGGTCAGACCCGAGGCATCAGCCACCGTGCCGATCAATTCCTGTTTGTTCATATCGGAAAACCCCTGCTTTTAATCTTGATCGATATAACTTGAATGAGTCGCGGCTTTTCCGCCGGAATCCCAATAGCGCTTGCGGCTGGGAGCCTGTCAAAACAAATCCGTCATATTCGCCCCAATCGGGGCGAATTGGCACGGCGGAATCGCGACTTTCCTAGTGATGCACTTCGCCACCCACCGGGGTCACCCCGGTCGGGGGCAATGCGGCGAGTTCATCGGCATCGCTCCAGTCGATCGCGGTCAGCGGCTCGGTGAGTGCCAAGCGCAATGCCTCGTCGACATGACGGATCGGAATGATCTTGAGGCCTTCGCGAATATTCGCCGGGATTTCGACCAGGTCCTTCTCGTTTTCCTCAGGGATCAGCACCGTCGTGATGCCACCGCGCATCGCCGCCAGCAGTTTTTCCTTCAGCCCGCCGATCGGCAGGACCCGGCCGCGCAGCGTGACCTCGCCGGTCATCGCCACATCGCGCCGCACGGGCACCCCGGTCAGCGTCGAGACGATCGACGTGACCAGCCCGATGCCCGCGCTCGGCCCGTCCTTCGGCACCGCGCCCTCGGGCAGATGAACGTGAATGTCCTTGCGCGCGAAAATGCTCGGCTTGATGCCATAGGTCGGCGCGCGCGCCTTGACGAAGCTCATCGCCGCCTCGACCGATTCCTTCATCACGTCGCCGAGCTTGCCGGTGGTGCGCACCAGCCCCTTGCCCTGCACGGTGACGCTCTCGATCGTGAGCAATTCGCCGCCAACTTCGGTCCAGGCGAGGCCCGTCACGGCACCGATCTGGTGCTCCTCCTCGCCCATGCCGAAGCGATATTTCTGGACACCCGCATATTCGGCGATGTTATCCGCGGTGATCACCACGCTCTCCATCTTGCCTTCGAGGATGCGGCGCAGCGCCTTGCGCGCCAGCCGGGCGATCTCGCGCTCGAGCGTGCGGACGCCGGCCTCGCGCGTATAATAGCGGATCAGCGCGCGGAGGCCTTCGTTGGTCAGCTCGAACTCGCCGGGCTTCAGGCCGTGCGCCTCGATCTGCTTGGCGATCAGATGCCGCTCGGCGATCTCGACCTTCTCGTCCTCGGTATAGCCTTCGAGGCGGATGATTTCCATCCGGTCGAGCAGCGGCTGGGGAAGGTTGAGCGTGTTCGCGGTCGTCACGAACATCACGTCGGACAGGTCGATGTCGATTTCCAGATAATGGTCCTGGAACTTCGAATTCTGCTCAGGATCGAGCACCTCGAGCAATGCCGATGCCGGATCGCCGCGGAAATCCTGGCCGAGCTTGTCGATCTCGTCGAGCAGGAACAACGGGTTGCTGGTCCCTGCCTTGCGCAGATTGGTGACGATCTTGCCCGGCAGCGACCCGATATAGGTCCGCCGATGCCCGCGAATCTCGGCTTCGTCACGCACCCCGCCCAGCGACTGGCGCACGAATTCGCGCCCGCACGCCTTGGCGATCGACTTGCCGAGGCTGGTCTTGCCGACGCCCGGGGGGCCGACCAGGCACAGGATCGGGCCCTTCAGCTTGTTGGTGCGCGCCTGCACCGCGAGATATTCGACGATCCGGTCCTTGACCTTTTCGAGCGCATAATGGTCCTCGTCGAGCACCGCCTGGGCCGCCTCGATGTCCTTCTTGAGCTTCGACTTCTTGCCCCAGGGAAGCCCCAGCAGCACGTCGAGATAGTTGCGCACGACCGTCGCCTCGGCGGACATCGGTGCCATCGTCTTGAGCTTCTTGAGCTCCTGCGTCGCCTTGGTGCGGGCTTCCTTCGACAGTTTGAGCGTGGCGATCTTCTGGGTCAGCTCGGCGATCTCGTCGCCCTCGCCTTCCTCGCCTTCGTTGCCCAGCTCGCGCTGGATCGCCTTCAACTGCTCGTTGAGATAATATTCGCGCTGGGTCTTCTCCATCTGGCGCTTCACGCGGCTGCGGATTTTCTTCTCGACCTGCAGCACCCCGAGCTCGCCCTCCATGAAGGCGAACACCATTTCGAGGCGCTTTTGCGGATCGGCTTCTATCAGCAACGATTGCTTGTCGGCCACCTTGACCTGGATGTTGGCGGCGATCGCATCGGCAAGGCGCGCGGGATCGTCGATCTCGCCGAGTTGCACCGCCGTCTCGGCCGGCAGTTTACGGTTGAGCTTGGCGTAGTTTTCGAACTGATCGACCACCGAGCGCATCAGCGCTGCCATTTCGCGGCCGACGGCGGCGAGTTCCTCGGCGCCTTCTTCGTCATCGGCCTCGAGGAGTTGGGCTTCGGCGATGAGATACCCGTCCTGCGCGATCAGCGATTCGAGCCGCGCCCGCCGTTTGCCTTCGACCAGCACGCGCACAGTGCCATCGGGCAGCTTGAGCAATTGCAAGACGGTGGCGGTCACGCCGATGTCGTAGAGATCGTCGCGGTCGGGGTCGTCCTCGCTCGGATCGAGCTGCGCGACGAGGAAAATTTCCTTGGTGTCGTTCATCGCCGCTTCGAGCGCGGCGACCGACTTGTCGCGACCGACGAACAGCGGCACGATCATGTGCGGGAAGACGACGATGTCGCGGAGCGGCAATACAGGGTAGGAATGGGTCATGAAGTCTCCGACGGCACCCGAACGGGGTGCCCTTTCCTATCTATATGGTAAGCGCGCGCGGCGCATCAATCGCCGAGCGAAAATCATCGGATCTTGTCTCGCGCTTTGCGCCGGGGCGACGCCCGCCGCCTCAATGCCCGACAAGGGGCAGCCGCCGCTTACCGCCCAGACTCAACGATCGGGCGGCCCGATCGATCCTGTCCAGGCAGCGCTCGATTTCGAAAGCGCCGATCTGTCGTTCGACGTGTTTCCCGAGCGCCAGTTGCTGGTCGGCACGGCGATCCTGGTTTTCAAGACGCGGGCACCGCTCGATCGCTTGCTGATCGATCTCGATCGCAACTTGCCGGTGTCGGCGATCAGTATCGACGGCGCGCCCCTCAAGCCTGCCGCCTGGTCGAATCCCGAAGGCCGGCTGACGATCAGACTGCCCGTCCCGCTGGCGCCCGGCCAGCGCGTGACGGCACGCATCAGCTATGCCGGCACGCCGCACGTGGCGGCCAACCCGCCCTGGGACGACGGCATGGTCTGGACGAAGACCCGTGACGGGAAGCCGTGGGTCGCGACGACGGCGGAGGGCTATGGCTGCGACCTGTTCTGGCCGTGCCTCGATTTCCCGACCGGCGAACCCGGCGTGGTCGATCTGCATATCACCGTCCCAAAGGGCCTCTCGGCGCCGTCGAACGGCGTGCTGCTCGGGGTCGATCGGACGTCGGGCGGACGATCGACCTGGCACTGGCGGGTCAAGCATCCCAATACCTATGGCATCGCGCTCGCGGTCGGGCCTTATGAGGTGATCTCGGGCAGCTACAAGAGCCGTTTCGGCAACAGCATTCCGATGTTCTATTGGTATCTGCCCGGCGAGCACGACAAGGCGGCCAGGCTGTTCGCCGAGTTCGCGCCGACGCTCGATTTTTTCGAGAGCATGATCGGTCCCTATCCCTTCGGCGACGAGAAAGTCGGCGTCGTCGAGACCCCGCATCTCGGCATGGAGCACCAGACGATCAACGCCTACGGCAATGGCTATGCCAAGGCGATCGAGGGCTTCGACTGGCTGTTCGAGCATGAATTCGCGCATGAATGGTTCGCCAATCAGCTCACTGCCGCGAACTGGGACGATTATTGGCTTCACGAGGGGTTCGCGCAATATATGCAGCCGCTCTACGGGCGCTGGCGCGAGGGCGCGGCGCGCTATGCGACGATGATGGATGCGCAGCGCGGCAAGATCGTCAACCGCGCACCTTTGGTATCGGGCGCGGTGCGGAGCGAAGAAGATGTCTATGAAAACGATCGCGGTGGCCCCGGCGCCGATATCTACTACAAGGGCAGCTGGACGCTCCATACGCTGCGCTGGCTGATCGGCGACGCCGCGTTCTTCGATGCAACCCGGCGGCTCGTCTATGGGCGGCCCGACCCGAAGCCGGGGAATTTCCGGCCACGTTATGGCTCGACCGCCGAGTTCGAGGCGATCGTCGCCGCCGTGACCGGCAAGGATTATCGCTGGTTCTTCGATGTCTATATTCGCAACGCCGCGCTGCCGGAACTCGAAGCTGTTCGCCACCCGGGCGGCGTGTCGCTGCGATGGACGGCGCCCGGGCCCTTCCCGATGCCGATCGAAATTCAGATCGGCGAACAACTGATCCGGGTCGCGATGACGGACGGCGCCGGCGAGGTCGCGGTTCCGGACGGGGCCCATGTCGTGATCGACCCGATGGCGCGCGTGCTCAAGCGCTCGATCGCGGTCGAGGAGATGCACGCGGCACAGCGCGCGGGTGGCTGATCGACCTTGCATCGCGCCGCGACAGGCGTATTGTTCAGGCGACACACCCGGAAAAATATATGGCGTTTCCACACACTCCAATCGGTTACCCCGCGATGATTGCCTTTGGTGTCGGCACCGCCGCCTTTACGGCGGCACTTGCCGCGGCGTGGTGGCGCGGGCGACGCGGGCCGCGCGTGGCGGGCGGCAAGCGCGATAATCGATCGATGTTGTGGATCGCCTTGCAGGCCGTGGGAATCGGCTTGGCCGGGCTTGGCCCCGTCGAGGTCACGCTGCCGCCGCTCTCGGCACGCGCATTGATCCCGGCGGCTGCGGTGCTCGTGCTGATGCTCGGCGCAGCGGCGCTGTTCGACTGGTCGTCGCGAACGATGGGCAGCAACTGGGCGCTGGTGGCGCGGACCCGGGGCGATGCCGAACTCGTGACGGGCGGGCCGTTCGCCTATGTTCGCAACCCGATCTACGTCGCGCTCGCGATGTTCATGGTGGCGATGGCGCTCGCCTACGGCCATGGGGCGGCGCTGCTGCTGGCGGCGCCCGTCTATGCCGCCGCGACGTGGCTGCGCGTCGCCAGCGAGGAAAGGATACTCCGTGCCGAATTCGGCAACGCCTATGATCGTTATGCCGCGCGCGTCGCGCGATTCGTGCCTGGCGTGATATGAGCCGATGGCCCTGATCCGGCCCTTCGTTCCGGCCCGGAATTTCGAACAATCGAAGGCGTTTTACGAAGCGATCGGTTTCACGATTGGCTATCATGACGACAGCATTGCGATCTTCGATTTCGACGGTGCCGGGCTGCTGCTGCAGAATTATTATGTCGAGGATTGGGCCGGCAATTCGATGCACCAGCTGTTTGTGTCCGATCTCGACGCGTGGTGGCGGCGCACCGAGGGGTTGGTCGAGCGCTTCGGCGTGCGCGAACCCAAGCCGCCCGAGATGCAGGCCTGGGGCATCCGTGTCGGCTTCTTGGTCGATCCGGCGGGCGTGCTCTGGCACGTCTGCGATCCCGGCGACGCCTGACTGGCGCTTGCCATTGCGGCGCGGCGCGGCAATGAGGCGGCAATGCCCGTGCGCGCCAAGATTTGCGGCCTTTCGACGCCCGAGACGCTCGACGCCGCGATCGCGCATGGCGCCGCCCATGTCGGCTTCGTGTTTTTCCCGCCCTCGCCGCGCCACCTGTCCTTTGGCCGTGCCGCCCAGCTTGCCCAGCGCGTGCCTGATGGCGTCGGTCGGGTCGGGGTGTTCGTCGATCCCGACGATGCACTGGTCGATGCGGCGATCGCGGCCGGCAAGCTGACCGCCTTGCAGCTTCACGATACCGCTCCGGAACGCGCCGCGGCGCTCGGCGCGCGGAGCGGGGTCGATATCTGGGCCGCCATCGCCGTTCGGGCGCGCGGCGATCTCGATGCGGCGCGCGGCTTTGTCGGCGCGGCCGACCGCCTGCTCTACGACGCCAAGACCCCGCCCGGGGCGAGTTTGCCCGGCGGCATGGGGGTGAGGTTCGACTGGGCGCTGCTCGAGGGCATCATCCACCGCTTGCCCTGGGCGCTTTCGGGGGGGCTCGATCCGATCAATGTGGGCGACGCGGTCGCGGCGACCGGCGCCGATCTGGTCGATGTCTCGTCGGGCGTCGAAAGCGCGCCGGGCATCAAGGCTGTGGACAAGATCGCCGCCTTCCTTAAAGCCTGCTCGTCATTATGAATGCACCTCCTTCGCAGCCAAACTCGTTCCGCGCGCAGCCCGATGATCGCGGCCATTTCGGACAATTCGGCGGGCGCTATGTCGCCGAAACGCTGATGCCGCTCGTGCTCGAGCTCGAGGCCGAGTATAACCGCGCCAAGGCCGATCCCGCCTTTCATGCGCAGTTCGACGATCTGCTCGAACATTATGTCGGCCGCCCGAGCCCGCTTTATTATGCCGAGCGGCTCACCGAGGAAATCCGCAACGGCGCGCCTGAGGGCATGGGCGCGCAAATCTGGTTCAAGCGCGACGAACTCAACCACACCGGCGCGCACAAGATCAACAATTGCATCGGCCAGATCCTGCTCGCGATCCGGATGGGCAAGACGCGGATCATTGCAGAAACGGGCGCGGGCCAGCACGGCGTGGCGACTGCCACCGTCTGCGCGCGCTTCGGGCTGCCCTGCGTCATCTATATGGGTGCACGCGATATCGAACGGCAGCAGCCCAATGTATTCCGCATGAAATTGCTCGGCGCCGAGGTCCGCCCGGTGACGAGTGGTGCGGCGACGCTCAAGGACGCGATGAACGAGGGGCTGCGCGACTGGGTCGCGAACGTCCACGACACTTTCTACATCATCGGCACTGCGGCGGGGCCGCACCCCTATCCCGAACTCGTCCGCGATTTCCAGAGCGTGATCGGCAAGGAGGCGCGCGCGCAGATGCTCGCCCGCATCAACCGCCTGCCCGATCTGCTGGTCGCCGCCATCGGTGGTGGCTCCAACGCGATCGGCCTGTTCCACCCCTTCCTCGACGATCCCGAGGTCAAGATGCTCGGCGTGGAGGCCGCAGGCCACGGGCTCGACAAGGAACACGCCGCCAGCCTCGCGGGCGGGTCCCCCGGCGTGCTCCATGGCAACAAGACCTATCTGCTGCAGGACGAAGACGGCCAAATCACAGAGGCGCATTCGATCTCGGCCGGGCTCGACTATCCCGGCATCGGCCCGGAACACGCCTGGCTGAAAGACATTGGCCGCGTCGAATATAGCAGCGCCACCGACATCGAAGCGCTCGACGCGTTTCAGTTGCTCTGCCGGACCGAAGGCATCATCCCCGCGCTTGAGCCGGCGCACGCGATCGCGGCGGTGGCGAAGATCGCCCCGACGATGCGCCAGGACCAGATCATCCTCGCCAACCTGTGTGGCCGTGGCGACAAGGATATTTTCACCGTCGCCGAGGCGCTGGGGACGGCGATATGACGTTGAATTGGCGAGAAATCCTCATCGGCGCAGCGATCGCGGGGACTGTCGCAGCGATTGTCAGCTGGGTTGCCGAAAAAATGGAATGGCGTAGCCATCTTGTCTCTGCCCTAGCGGTTGGGCTGGGATATGGGGTGGCAATCTCGCTGCAAAAACGCATTAGACGATGACCCGCCTCGCCGCCGCCTTCCCCACTGACCGCGCCGCGCTCGTCACCTTCGTGACCGCCGGAGACGGCCCCACCCCCGCCATCCTGGACGCGATCGTCGAAGGTGGCGCTGACGTCATCGAGCTCGGCATGCCCTTCACCGATCCGATGGCCGATGGCCCAGCGATTCAGGCGGCCAACTTGCGCAGCCTCGCCGCCGGCACCACGACGCGCGACATCCTGCAGATCGCGACTGATTTCCGTGCCCGCCACCCCAGCGTCCCGCTCGTGCTGATGGGCTATGCCAATCCGATGCTCCGGCGTGGCGCGGACTGGTTCGCCGCCGAAGCCGCCAAGGCCGGTGTCGACGGCGTCATCTGCGTCGATCTCCCGCCCGAAGAGGATGATGGCCTTGGCCCGGAGCTACGCGCCGCGGGGATCGACTTCATCCGCCTCGCCACCCCCACAACCGATTCCGCACGACTGCCCGCCGTGCTCGAAGGCGCGAGCGGGTTTCTCTATTATGTGTCGGTCGCCGGGATCACCGGGCTGCAACAAGCCGCGCAAGCCTCGATCGAGGACGCGGTCGCACGGCTCAAGGCACAGACCGATCTGCCGATCGCGGTCGGCTTTGGCGTTCGTACCCCCGAACAGGCGCAGGCGATCGCCGCCGTCGCCGACGGGGTCGTGGTCGGCTCGGCGATCGTCGAGATCATCGCCGCGCACGGAGAGGATGCACCCGCGCCGGTTCGCGCCTATATTGCGTCGCTCAAGGCCGCGATCGTCGCCGCCCGGAAGGACGCTGTCATGAAGGAAGTTCGGGCATGAGCTGGCTGAGCAATGTCCGCAACGCGCTGTCGTTCGTCGTTCCCAAAAAGGAGACGCCCGACAATCTCTGGCACAAGTGCAAGGGCTGCGGGCAGCTGATCTTCGTCAAGGACCTCGAAGAGAATCTCCATGTCTGCCCGCTGTGCGAGCATCACGAGCGGATCGGGCCGGCGACGCGCTTTGCCCAGCTGTTCGATCCGGGCAGCGCCGTCGTGCTGCCGCAGCCGCGCGTCCAGGAAGACCCGCTGAAGTTCCGCGATACCAAGCGCTATGTCGATCGCATCAAGGCGGCGCGGACGGCGACCGGCGAGGCCGATGCGCTGGTCAACGCGCGCGGCACGATCGAGGGCAAGCGGGCGGTGATCGGCGTGCAGGATTTCGCGTTCATGGGCGGATCGATGGGGCTCGCGGTCGGCGAGGCGATCGTCGCCGGGATCGAAGCCGCGATCGCCGATCAATGCCCGTACATCATCTTCACCGCGAGCGGCGGCGCGCGGATGCAGGAGGGTATCCTCTCGCTGATGCAGATGCCGCGCAGCACCGTTGCGATCCAGATGCTGCACGATGCCGGCCTGCCCTATATCGTCGTGCTGACCGATCCGACCTCGGGCGGGGTGATGGCCGCCTATGCGATGCTCGGCGACGTCCAGATCGCCGAGCCCAAGGCGACGCTGGCCTTCACGGGGCGCCGCGTGATCGAGAACACGATCCGCGAGAAACTGCCCGAGGATTTCCAGACATCGGAATATCTGCTCGCGCACGGGATGATCGATATGGTCAAACCCCGCAAGGAATTGCGTGAGACGCTCGCCAGCCTGATCGATTATCTATGCGTGAAGCAGGCGGCGTAACGGCGCCGCCGCCGCAGGGCGGCCGTCATGCCCGATAACGCCCGCTCCTCCTCTCCCGACGTCCAAGCGCAGCTCGATCGGCTGTGGGCGCTATCGCCCGGTGCCGACATCCTCGGGCTCGAACGCATCACCATGCTGCTCGACCGACTCGGCAACCCTCAGCGCGCGCTGCCGCCAGTGCTCCATGTTGCCGGCACCAACGGCAAGGGATCGACCTGCGCGTTCCTACGCGCGGCGATCGAGGCCGCAGGGTTGACGACTCATGTCTACACCAGCCCCCACCTCGTCCATTTCAACGAACGAATCCGCGTCAACGGGCGGCTGATCGACGATGCCGCGCTGGCGGCGCTTCTGCACCAGGTGCTCGATGTCGCCGGCGGCATCGGCGCGAGCTTTTTCGAGGTTACGACCGCAGCCGCCTTCCTCGCCTTTGCTCGAACCCCGGCCGATGCGTGCATCATCGAGGTGGGGCTCGGCGGCCGGCTCGACGCGACCAATGTGATCGCGGCGCCGATCGTCACCGGGATCGCCCAGCTGGGCCTCGATCACCAAAGCTTCCTCGGCGACACGATCGAGCAGATCGCGGGCGAGAAAGCCGGCATCGCCAAAGCGGGCGTGCCGCTGGTGACGATGCGCTACCCGCCCAGCGTCGCCGCCACCGTCGCCAGCGCCGCGGCGGCGGCCGGCGCAAAGCTCGCCGCGCTGGGGTCAGGCTGGCAGCTCAAGGTCGACGATCATGTCCGCTATGAGGACGGGCGCGGCGTGATCGAGACCGGCCTGCCCCGCCTCGCCGGGCCGCACCAGCCCGAGAATCTGGGGCTCGCGATTGCGATGCTCCGCCACCAGCGGGTGCTCGCCATCCCGCCGGCCGCCTATCGCGCCGCCGCCGAATGGGCCGAATGGCCCGCGCGGATGCAGCGGCTCGCGCCCGGGCCGCTGGTCGATCGGTTGCCGCCGGGGAGCGCGCTGTGGCTCGACGGCGGCCATAACCCGGCCGCCGCGACGGCGGTGAGTGCCGCGCTCGAGGCGAGCGCGGGGCGCCGCCCGGTCCATCTCGTGCTCGGCATGCTCGTCAACAAGGATGCGCGCGGGCTGCTGATGCCGTTTGCTGGCTATGCCCGCTCGCTCCAGGCGGTGCCGGTGCCCGATCACGATCATCACGCGCCCGCCGCGCTGGTGCAGGCAGCCGTCCATCTCGGGCTCCGGGCCGATGTCGCCGCCGATGTTCCGTCAGCGCTCGACGCGATCGCCGCCCGCGCCGATCCGGCCAATCCGCCGGTAGTGCTGATTCTGGGCTCGCTCTATCTGGCTGGCGGCGTGCTTCACGCGAACGGGCAGGTGCCTGTCTGAAGCTTCGACCTGCAAAATTGCGCCACCCGTCTTTCCGGGTGCAGCGAGCCAATCCAGCCGATCGCGCGCCCCTGGAGTGCGTCGCCACGCTCGCCAAGACGATTCATATCAGGGCGAGAAGCCGAACTTATTGCGATTGACTTGCAATAGCGCATCGTGGAAGCTTTCCCTCCGTTGACCCGGAGTAATTGCATGCCCCTTCCCGCGCCGATCGCACGACAGCTTCCCAGCCCCCTCCCCGATGATCCCAATGCCCGGCTTTGTCTGCTCGGGATACGTCGCTTTGGGGCGCATGGGCTGGACGACGCAGTCGTGACGCATCAGTTTCTCCGGGCATTCGGCGGCAGCGTTCAGCGACCGTTGATCGCGCTGCGCGTGATGATGACCGAAGTCGCCGCCGCCGCATCCACACCGATGATGATCGCGCCGTGCTGCTGTCCGCGCGCGACGGCGGCCGAACGCGCGATGCTCGACATCATCGTGCGCATCCCGGTTCGCCCCGCTGCCGCGCGGTTGCTGCTGGCTGATTTGCTCGGCAATCGTCAGGTTGACGGCGTCTTCACCAGTGTCGCGCTGGTCGCAAGCGCCTTTGCCGACGCCGGCCGACCGATCCGCTGATTGTCCGATTGTTCCCGGCGCAGCGCTGCAAGCTATTCCTCGGTGCCAGCATCGCCGATCGCCTGATCGACCAACCCGGTCCTGATCATCCACCAGAACAGAAAAACGCCGGGGAAAGCGACGATCGTCGTAATCCAGTAGAAGGTCACATAGCCGAACCGCTCGACCATCGCCCCGGCAGTCGTCGCGGTCAGCAGCCGCCCGACCACGCTCGAGGCAGCGGAGATCAGCGCATATTGCGAAGCCGTGTACCGCAGATCGCAGAGCGCCGCGAAATAAGCGATGACGGTGACGCCGCCGATCCCGCTCGCGAAATTCTCGAAGCCGATCGCGCCCGCGAGCCCCCAGTTGCTGTGGCCGGCCCCCGCGAGGATCGCAAAACTTGCATTGGAGACCGCCATCAGGATCAGACTCAGCAGCACCGATGTCTTCATGCCGAGCCGCGCATACAGTGCGCCGCCGACGAAGATGCCGATCAGATAGGCCCAGAATCCGACCCCGACGTCATACAGCGCGATCTCGTCATTGGTGAAACCGAGATCGTTGAGTAGCAGCCTGAGCACGATCTGCCCGAGGGTGTCGCCGATTTTGTGGATCAGGATGAAGAGAAGCACGATGATCGCGCCGTGGCGCTGGAAGAATTCGGTAAATGGCCCGACGATCGACGCGAGCACTTCGGCCATGCCCCGTTTTTCGGTGGGTGGACGATGCCGCTCGGGCTCGCCGAGCACCAGCCCGGTAATCATCGCCGGCAGCGCGAAGCTCGCGCACGCCAGATAGGCTCCCGACCAGCCGATCCGCGCCGCCAGCACCAGCGCGAGCGCACCCGCCGCGACCGAGCCGATCCGCCAACCATATTGGGTCATCCCCGAGCCGACGCCGAGCTGATAGGGCTTCAATTGCTCGATCCGATAAGCATCGATGACGATATCGAACGTCGCGCCGGCAAAGCCGACCAGCACCGCCGCCACCACCGTCGCACCGATATTGGTCGCCGGATCGACCAGCGCCAGATTGGCGACGGCCGCCATCACCAGCACGCCCGCGAACAACAGCCATGAGACGCGCTGGCCCAGCGCACCGATCAGCGGCAGGCGCACGCCATCGACTGCCCACGCCCACAAGGGTTTGAGGTTGTAGACGAGGAAACCCAGCGTGAAGGCGGTGATCGTCTTCTTGTCGATGCCGTCCTGCGCCAACCGGCTGGTCAGCGTGGCGCCGATCATCGCATAGGGAAAACCCGACGATACCCCGAGGAAAAAAGCGGCAAGTGGTGCCTTTTCGACATAGGGCCTGATGCCCGACAGCCAGTCTTCCCCCGCCGCAGTCGCCATCGCCCACTTGCTCCCCGCCCAAATCGCGCCGACACTAGCGCGAAACCGGGAGAAGGACAGCCATGAACGTGCAGGCGCGACAAGGCTTGCGGCCGACCGAGGGGCAGCTTGCGCTTGCCGCCTTGCTGGCCGCTGGCGGGACGAGGCCAAGTCCCGGCATCACCCATGTCGGTGCGGCCGCCTATACCTCGCCCGAGCGCCATGATGCCGAGCAGGCAATGATCTTCAGCAAGCAGCCGCTCGTCATCGCCCCCTCGGCGCTGCTGCCGCAACCCAATATGGCGGTGCCGCATGATGGCTTCGGCAAGCCCTTGCTGATCACGCGCGATCGGAGCGGCACGGCACATGTCTTCCTCAATGTCTGTCGCCACCGCGGCACCCGGCTCGTCGAAGGCGCCGGGCCGGTCTGTGCGCCACGGCTGATCTGCCCCTATCACGCCTGGGCCTACAGCCTCGACGGGACGCTGGTGGGGATGCCCCGGCCCGAGACGTTTCCCGGCCTCGACAAGCCCGATTTCGGGCTCAAGCGGCTGCCGACGGTCGAATCGGGGGGGCTGATCTGGTTCGCTTTCGACGAGGCGGCCGATTTCGCCGAGGCACGCGCGCTCGGCGCCGATTTCGAGGCGTTCGACCTGCCCGGCCATCATCTCTTCCGCCGCCGGACGCACCGCGTTGCCGCCAACTGGAAGCTGATCATGGACGCTTTCCTCGAAAGCTATCACGTCCAGCGACTGCATGCCGAGACGATCGGCCCGTTCTTCAAGGACGGCGTGACCACCGGCGATGCGATCGGCCCGCATCAGCGCTCGGCCGTCGGCCGCGAGGCCGATCTCGTCGCGGCGGCCGGCAGCGACTGGCCGCAATTGCGCGCCGCGATCACCTATACCTATCAGATGTTTCCGGGCACGGTGCTGATCGTCAGCCCCGATTACATGAACCTGATGATCATGATGCCGCAATCGGCCGGCGAGGTGCTGGTCGAGGATTTCATGCTGATCCCCGAGGCGCCCGCGACCGACAAGGCGCGCGATCACTGGGAGCGCAGCTGGGCGCTGCTCGACGGAAAAGTCTTTGCCGGCGAGGATTTCCGCGCTGCCGAACTGGGGCAGCAGGGACTGGCGTCGGGCGCGATCGATCGCGTCACCCTCGGCACACTCGAAACCGGCATTCGCCACTTTCACGATTCGGTGGAGGCGCGCCTTTAGCGCCCCGGCGGTCAGGCGGCGTCGCGAAACAAGGTGAAGCCGGCCGGAACGCGCTTCGGCGCCTTGCCGCCGATCACCGCTTCGATCGCTTCGATCGCGAGCAGCAGATCGCGCTGCTGATAGGGCTTGGCGAGCGAGCCGTCGGCGAGCGAGCGGGCTTCGCTGGGGAATTCGCCGGTTACGAACAGCACCCGGATACCCGTCCGGCGGGCGGCATGCGCGACATCGAGCCCACTGCCGTCGGCGAGACTGATATCGACCAGCACCAGATCGATCGATTCGCCCGAATCGATCGTCGCAACCGCATCGGCGACACGGTCGACGGTCGCGACGATCTCATAGCCGGCGTCGACGAGGAGATGCTCGGCATCGAACGCGATCAGCGGTTCGTCCTCGACGATCAGGAGTCGAACGATCGCGCGCTTCTTCTTCCCAAACAACATGACGCAACACCACTCCAGAGCCCAAGATGCACCCGGCCCGCAGGGGCACGATATCGGTTCCCGGCGCATCGTGCCGCAAATATTTTGAGCATTGCGCCGAATTCCCTGTATCAGCGGCCTTGTGGCAACACCCCCAACCGAACAAGCGCCCCGCACGGGTCACCGCATCGCCAAGCTGCTCGCGCGCGCCGGAATCGCGTCGCGTCGCGAGATCGAGCGGATGATCACCGAGGGCCGCGTCGCGATCGACGGCAAGCCGGTCGACACACCGGCGACGATCCTGCCGTCGCTGCGCGGCGTGACGGTCGATGGCAATACGGTCCAGGCCCCGGCGCCGGCGCGGCTGTTTCTCTATCACAAGCCGAGCGGGCTGCTGGTCACCGAGCGCGACCCGGCCGGGCGCCCCACCATCTACGACAAATTGCCCGAGGACCTGCCGCGGCTCGTGCCAGTCGGCCGGCTCGATCTCAACACCGAGGGGCTGTTGCTGCTCACCACCGATGGCGAGCTCAAGCGCCAGCTCGAATTGCCGGCAACCGGGGTCGAGCGCGCCTATCGCGCGCGCGCGTACGGCGCGGTCACTCAGGCACAGCTCGAGGACCTGATCGAAGGTGTCGAGATCGAGGGCGTGCGCTATGGCTCGATCAATGCCAATCTCGAGCGGCGTACCGGTGCCAATGTCTGGATCGAGATGATCCTGACCGAGGGCAAGAACCGCGAAGTCCGCCGCGTACTCGAATTTCTGGGGCTCAAGGTGTCGCGCCTGATTCGGACGCGTTACGGCCCGTTCCTGCTCGGCGATCTCGCGCCCGGCGAGATTGGCGAGGTGCGCCAGCACGATGTCGTCGCGTTTCGCCGCGATCCGACCCGCACGCCGCCGCCCGAACACGGCAAGCCCCCGCAAGCGCGCAGCCGCAGCGAGCGGACGGCGGCACCCGCCAAAGCCGATCGCCCGTTTCGCGGGCCCAAACCCGGCCCCGATGCCGCCGAGCCGCGCAAGGCACCGAAAACGCTCACCGCGATCAAGCCCAAGCGCTTCTATGACGCCAGGGAGAAGGGCGGCGTCACGCCCGCCAAGCCCGAGCGATCCGCCAAGCGCAGCGACACCAGCGCCCGCGCCCGGCGCACTGCCACCGACCCGCGGCGCAAGGACGGCGCCCTGGTCGACAAGCCCCGCGCGCCCAGCCCCGGCAAGGGGCCGACGCGCGGACGCGGCAAACCCAGCCCACCACGGACTCGGCGCTAGCCGATGCGCGTGATTGCCGGCAGATGGCGCGGTCGCCCGCTGGCGGCGCCCAAGGGCGACGCCACCCGCCCGACCGCCGATCGCACCCGCGAGGCCTTGTTTTCGATGTTGGTCAGCCGCGTCGGCAGCTTCGAGGGGCTGGCGGTCGCCGATCTGTTCGCCGGATCGGGCGCGCTGGGGATCGAGGCGCTGTCGCGCGGCGCGGCGACCTGCCTGTTCGTCGAGCAGGACCGGCCGGCGATCGATGCGCTGCGGGCCAATCTCGCCAAGCTCGGCGCGACCGGCGACGTTCGCCCGATGTCGGTGCTGTCGCTCGGCGTCGCTCCCGCTCCGCTCGATATCATAATGATGGACCCGCCCTATGGCTCGGGCGCCGGCGCCGTCGCGCTCGACAAGCTCACCCGGCTCGGTTGGATCGGCCCGGCGAGCTGGGTGAGCATCGAAACCGCTTTCAACGAACCGGTGACCGTCCCGGGCTTCGCGATCGATGCCGATCGCACCCATGGGCGCGCCCGGCTCACGCTGCTTCGGCTGGCGGCGTAGCGCCACCGCGCCCAACCGCTGGCGCATCGCGTAATCTGCTGTAGGATGGCGGCGATCATGGCTGAACCGCTTCATCCCGACCGCACAGCGCAGACCGCCACGGCGGAACTGCCGGTCGCGCCCGAGCGCCCCGCCGCCCATCCGCGGGCGATCGACGGGTTTCATTTCATCGAAAGCTTTCTGCTCATCGTCATCGCCGCGATGACGCTCGGCGCCGCCGCGATCGAAATGACCGGCGTGTACCAGCGCCAGACGATCGGGCTGGCCGATATCCTGCTGATGTTTCTCTACACCGAAGTCATCGGGATGGTCGCGGTGTTCTACACGCGGAGCGGCTCGCCGTTCATTTATCCGATCTTCATTGCGATTACCGCGCTCGCCCGGCTGATCGTGCTGCAGGGCAAGGAAATGGCGCCCGAGAATATCGTTTTCGAGGCGAGCGCCATCCTGTTGCTCGCCATCTCCGCCGTCGTCATCCTCCGCGCCAGCAAGGGCTGAACGTCATTTGCCGACGGGTGATTTGACCAGCGCCAGACCGCCGATACTGAGCAATGCCGCGACCACCAGATACGCCCCGACCAGCGCCAGCCCGCCGCGCTCGGCCAATGCCTGCGCGACGATCGGCGCCAGTGCGCCGCCGATGATCCCGCCCAGGTTGAACGCCAGCGACACCCCGGTGTAGCGCACCCCCGCACCGAACAGCGACGGCAGCCACGCCCCGAGCGGCCCATAAGCGAAGCCCATCACGAACAGTGCCAGCGACAACCAGAGCCAGACGATCACCAGCGAGGCCGCGCCGAGCATCGGTCCCATTGCCAGCCCGACGATCACGGCGCCGCCGAATCCCAGGCGCAGCATCGCGGACAGGCCGTGGCGATCAGCCAGCGTGCACGACAGGATGACGCCGAGCGCGAGAAAGGGAATCGCGAGCAACTCGACGACCAGAAACGCCTGTCGCGAATGACCGAGCGTCGTCGTGCCATAGCCAAGCGCAAAGGCAGTCGCGATATAGAACAATGCAAAGCACGCGATCACGCCGAACGTTCCCGCCAGCGTCGCGCGCAGATCGTGCCGAAGCAGCTGGGCGATCGGCACCCGGGGCAACCGCCCCTGCTTCGCCGCCGCGGCAAAGGGGGGCGTCTCGGTCAGCTTGAGCCGCACCCAGAGCCCGACGAGCACCAGCACGGCGCTTGCCAGAAACGGCAATCGCCAGCCCCAGGCGCGAAACTGATCATCGCTCAGTGTCAGGCCGAGGATGAGGAAGAAACCATTGGCGGCGACGAATCCGATCGGCGCACCGAGCGGCGGGAACATCCCGAACCGGCCTGCCCAGCCCGGCGGGGCATTCTCGACCGCGAGCAACGATGCCCCGCCCCATTCGCCACCGAGGCCGAGCCCCTGGCCGAAGCGCAGCAGGCACAGGATAAAGGGCGCACCCCAGCCGATCTGGGCGTAAGTGGGCAGGAAGGCGATCAGCACGGTCGAGCCCCCCATCAGCAACAGCGAGGCGACGAGCGTCGATTTGCGGCCGACCCGATCGCCGAAATGGCCGAAAATGGCGGCGCCGACGGGTCTGGCGACAAAGGCCAGGCCGAAGCTCGCATAGGACAGCAGCAATTGCGCGGCCTTGTCCTCGGCCGGAAAGAACAGCGGCCCGAAGACCAGGGCCGCCGCGGTCGCATAGATATAGAAATCGTAGAATTCGATCGACGTGCCGACGAGACTTGCGACGAGCACGCGGCGTTGCGCGATCAGCGGGTTGGGGCGGGCGGCGGCGGTCATCTGCCTGCCATACCGTTCCCGTGCGCTTTGTCTAACGGGCGCGGCGGCGGATTCAGGCGCTCCCGGCGGCGCGGACGATCGTCAGGAACAGCCAGTAGAGGCCGCCCGAGAGCGCCATCGCCACGGGCAGGGTCAATAGCCATGCCAGCGCCATATTCCGAATCGTCCTTGCCTGAAGTCCCTGGCCATTGGCGACCGAGGCGCCCGCAACCCCGCTCGAGAGGATGTGCGTGGTCGAGACCGGCAGGCCATAGCGTTCGGCGAGCAGGATCGTCGCCGCTGCCATCAGTTCGGCCGAAGCGCCCATGCCATAGGTCATGTGCGACTTGCCGATCTTTTCGCCGACGGTGACGACGATCCGCTTCCAGCCGACCATCGTGCCGAGCCCGAGCGCAATCGCGACGGTGATCTTCACCCACAGCGGGATGAAGCGCGTGCCGTCCTCGAGGCCCTTCTGATAGGCGCCGACCGCCTTGATCTCGGCTTCCGAAAAGGCGTCATGGACCGTTGCGCTCTTGGTCACCAGCTTGGTCGTATCGAGCACGAGATACATGTCATTGCGCAGATTGGGCGTCGCCGCCGCCGGCACCTTGCTCAGCGACCCGTAATTGCCGAGGCGCGCGCCGATATCGCGCGAGACGGTGTCGATCGCTGCATAAACGACCGGGTCGCTCGCCGACTTGGTCTTGAGCGCACTGGCGAGCACCTCGCGCGCGGCCCCGGGGGTTACCGTCGCGCTGCCGGCATGGTCACGAAAGACATCGGCAGCCGCGATCGTCCGTTCGATGAACGCCGGCGTGGCGCTTTCGGGCATCGTCCGGTTGAGCGCATAGGCGGTCGGCGCGCAGCCGATCAGAATCAGCATGATCAGTCCCATGCCCTTCTGCCCGTCATTGCCGCCATGCGCGAACGACACGGCGGTGCAAGTGAAGATCAGCAGCGCGCGGATCCCGGGCGGCGGCGGTGCATTGGAGGTCGGCGCTTCATAGAGCTTGCGGTTGCTCAGTACCCGCTTCATCACCAGCAACAGGACGAGCGCGCCGACAAAGCCGACCATCGGGCTGAACAGCAACGCCGAGAGCACTTTCTGTGCTTGCCCCCAATCGACCCCGGAAGTCCCGTTGGTACTCGCCGAGATCAGCTGATTGGCGAAGCCGACGCCGAGGATCGATCCGATCAGCGCGTGGCTCGACGAATTGGGCAGGCCGACATACCAGGTCGCGAGGTTCCAGATCACCGCCGCAAGCAGCAGCGCGAAGATCATCGCGAAACCGGCGCTGCTGCCGACGTTGAGGATCAGTTCGACTGGCAGCAAGGTGACGATAGAATAGGCCACCGCCCCGGTCGACAGCAGCACGCCGAGGAAATTGAAAAAGCCCGACCAGACGACGGCCACCGGCGCCGACATCGAATTGGTGTAGATCACCGTCGCGACGGCGTTGGCGGTATCGTGAAAGCCGTTCACGAACTCGAAGCCAAGCGCGATCACCAGCGCCAGCACCAGAAACAGAAACACCCCGGTCGCCAGGCTTTCGCCAACCTGCGCGGTATCGGCAAAGATGCTGAAACCGGCGTAGATCAATCCACCGGCGAGCGCCGCGAGAAAAAGCCAGCGCCCGGCGGGATGCGCGGCGGCATCGAGCGACGGTCGCGCGACGGATGCGCCGCTGTCATCGGCCGGTAGGGTCTGGGATGCCATTGGCTCAATCCGTGGTCGATTATTATGTCATATGGATGACAGCGTATGTCCGGCCATCCTCGCTGCGGAGCCCCTAGCGCCGTGGCCGGTCGGCAAGCAAGCATCAACAATCGGCGGCGGCGCGATGATTACGCCGCCAGCACGGCGGCCATGGCCGGCATCACCGCCTGCAACGCTTTGACCGGGCGGATCATCACCCGAAAATTGACGATCTGGTCGGCATCGTTCCAGTGAATGATGTCGACACCGTTGACCGCGATTCCGTCGAGCGTCAGCGAAAATTCGAGCACCGCCGAGGTGGCGCCGATCCATTGCTCGACGTACCGAAAATCAGGCGTGCCGAGCACCGTCATCGCCGCCGACAGATAATTGATCGTCAGCGCCTTGCCCTTTTGCGGCGTGTGCACCGCCGGCGACTGAAAGACGCAATCGTCGGCGATCAGCGCCCCGAGGCCGCCAAGGTCGCGCGCCTTCATCACCGCGTGCCAGCGTTGGATTGCTACGGCAGTCATGCACTGTCTCCGATCGTCCCCGGCTCGATCCTAATGCTGCATCGGCCAATCGCAAGCGCGCCATGATTTGACCATAAAGTGGCACCGAATGGACGCTAGACCGTTCGGCGTGACTGATGATCGCGCGCGCAGCGCATTGCTTCGGCGGGCGATTGTACCTACGGCGATCAACGATCGGGGCGGGTTCTTGGATGGCGATCAACGCATGCCGTTAAGCGCAAATACGATCGACCGGGTCGGTTCGTCACCCGGTCGCCGCACTATGATCACCCGTTACGCGCCCACGGTCGAGGCCGGTGGGCCGGCACGGCCGCTGCGAATCCTGACGTATCTGCACGGCTTCGATCCCGGCGGCGTCGAGCGCGTGGCGCTGCGGCTCAATGCGGCCTGGGCGGCGCGCGGCGCGCAAACCAACATCATCGTCGGTTGCGATAGCGGCGCCGCGCGCGCGCCCGCCACCGCGATCCAGTATCAGGTCCTGGCTGGACGGTTCGTGCCGGGCCCGCGAACCCGAATAGTGCACATGTTGCTGCTGTTGCCGGCAATCATCCGGCGCGACCGTCCGGACGTGATCTTCTGCGCGGGCAATACCTACAGCGCCATCGCGGTCGGCCTCAGGCTGATTCTCGGCAAGGCCTGTCCGCCGATCATCGCCAAGATCAGCAACGATCTGGCGCGCCGCGACATGCCCTGGCTGGTTCGCGTCTTCTATCATCGCTGGCTGAAGATTCAGGGCCGGTTGATCGATCATTTCGTCGGCATGGCGCCGGCGATGGCGCAGGAAATCGCCGAAGGCATGCGCGTCGGCCGGGATCGCATCACGATCATCAACGATCCGGTGCTGTTCGAAGCCGAACTCGACCGCCTTGGCGCGACGCGCTCGCCGCCCCTCGCCGTTCGTAAAGGACGGCGGTTCATCGCGATCGGTCGGCTGACGGCGCAAAAGAATTTCGCGCTGCTGCTCGCTGCCTTTGCCCGGATCGCCGCTCCCGACGATCGGCTGACGATCCTGGGCGAGGGACCCGAACGGGCCGACCTCGAGCAGCGGGCGGCGCGGCTGGGGATTGCCGATCGGCTGGCGATGCCCGGCCACGTCGATTCGCTCGATCATTGGCTGCGCGACGCCGACACGCTGGTGATGTCATCGGCTTACGAAGGCGTGCCGGCGGTGATCATCGAAGCGGTGGCCGCAGGGCTTGCCGTCGTTGCGACCGATTGCAGTGTCTCGATGCCCGATCTGCTCGGTCAGGGCCGGTTCGGCAAGCTGGTGCCGACGGGCGATGTCGCCGCGCTCGCCGGCGCGATGGACAAGGCCAGCCGCTGCCAGCCCTGTACCGACAGCGCCCGCGCGCATGCCCGACGCTTCACGATCGAAGCCGGAGCCGCCGCCTATCTCGAAACGATGAGCCGGCTGGTGCGTGCCGAGGCAGCATCGGAGGGCTGAGCCGGCCCCCGCAAAAGCGCGGTTGCCCTCGCCGCCTGCGTTCCCTACCTGTTCACCGATGAGTCTTCCCGCCCCTTCGCCGCAGGACCCGCCCTATCTGAAGGGCCTCAATGCACCCCAGCGCGAAGCCGTCCTGACGACCGAAGGGCCCGTGCTCGTGCTGGCGGGCGCCGGCACCGGCAAAACCGCGGCCCTGACCGCCCGGCTCGCGCATCTGCTCTACACGCGCAAAGCCTATCCCAGCGAAATCCTGTCGGTGACCTTCACCAACAAGGCGGCACGCGAAATGCGCCACCGGGTGCGCGCCATCGTCGGCGATGTGGTGGAGGGCATGCCGTGGCTGGGCACCTTCCACGCGATCGGCGCGAAGATGCTCAGGCGGCATGCCGAACTCGTCGGGCTGCAATCGAACTTCACGATTCTCGATACCGATGACCAATTGCGCCTGCTCAAGCAGCTCATTCTCGCCGCCGATCTCGACGAAAAGCGCTGGCCCGCGCGGCAGCTCGGCGGCATTATCGACGGCTGGAAGAACAAGGGGCTGACCCCCGCCGATATCGATGCCGGCGAGAGCGAAAGCTATGCCAACGGCCGCGGCAAGGAAATGTACGCCGCCTATCAGGCGCGTCTCGTCGCGCTCAACGCCTGCGATTTCGGCGATCTGCTGCTGCACATGCTGACCATCCTGAAGCGCGACCGCGAGGTGCTGAACCAGTATCAGCAGCGTTTCCGCTATATCATGGTCGACGAATATCAGGATACCAACAGCGTCCAGTATCTCTGGCTCCGTCTGCTTGCGCAGGAGCGCAAGAACATCTGCTGCGTGGGCGACGACGACCAGTCGATCTATTCTTGGCGCGGCGCGCAGGTCGAAAACATCCTGAAGTTCGAGAAGGATTTTCCGGGCGCCAAGGTCATCAAGCTCGAACAGAATTACCGCAGCACCCCGCATATTCTCGCCGCCGCATCGGGGGTGATCGCCAATAATGCCGGCCGGCTCGGCAAAACGCTCTGGACCGACGAGGCCGAGGGCGAAAAGGTCAAGGTGCTCGGCATCTGGGATGGCCCCGAGGAAGCGCGCCGTGTCGGCGAGGAAATCGAGTCGGCCCAACGCGGCGGCAAGTCGCTCGACGAGATTGCGATCCTGGTGCGCGCGCAGCACCAGACCCGCGAGTTCGAGGACCGCTTCATCGCGATCGGCATGCCGTACCGCATCGTCGGCGGTTTCCGCTTCTACGAGCGCGCCGAAATCCGCGATGCGCTGGCCTATCTGCGCGTCGTCAGCCAGCCCGCCGATGATCTCGCCTTCGAACGCATCGTCAATGTCCCCAAGCGCGGGCTCGGCGACAAGGCGGTCCAGAAGGTCCATCAACTGGCGCGCGCGGAAGGTATTCCGCTGACCACCGCGGCCGCGCGGATCCTCGATACCGACGAACTCACCCCGCAGGCGCGACGCTCGCTCGGCAATTTCGTGATCGACATGGCGCGCTGGCGGCAAATGGCAGCGGACCTGCCGCACCCCGAGCTGGCCCGCCAGATACTCGACGAAAGCGGTTACACCGCCGTGCTCCAGGCCGAGAAATCGACCGAGGCCTCGGGCCGACTCGAAAACCTGTCGGAACTCGTTCGCGCGATGGAGGAATATGAAAATCTCGGCGCGTTCCTCGAACATGTCAGCCTCGTGATGGACAACGAGGCGCAGGCCGAGGACGCCAAGGTCACGATCATGACGATCCACGCCGCCAAAGGGCTGGAATATGACACGGTCTTCCTTGTCGGCTGGGAGGAAGGGTTGTTCCCATCGCAGCGCGCGATCGACGAAGGCGGGCTGGCCAGCCTCGAGGAGGAGCGCCGCCTCGCTTATGTGGCGATCACCCGCGCAAGGCGGCGCGCGATCATCCTCCACGCCGCCAATCGCCGCATCTACGGGCAATGGACGTCGAGCATCCCCAGCCGCTTCGTCGGGGAGCTGCCGTCGGCGCATATCGACAGCGAGAGCAGCATGTCGGGCGGCGAAAGCCTGTGGCGCGCCAACTGGTCCGAACGCGCCGATCCGTTCGCCGATGTCGCGCGCGGCACCGGCCGCGGGCCCGGCTGGCAGCGCGCTGCGGGGACCGGCACTCCAGGCGGCGGCTTCAGCACCCGAACCTTCACGCGCGAACCGTCCCGCGTCGTCGAATCGCGCGCCAGCGCCGTCAGCATCGGCAACAAGGGACGGAGCGACCTGAGCGTGGGCATGCGCGTCTTCCACCAGAAATTCGGCTATGGCGCGATCGCCGAGATCGAGGGCAACAAGCTCGAGATCGATTTCGAAAGCGCTGGCCGCAAACGCGTGATGGACAGCTTCGTGGCGATCGGCTGACGCCCGCCGATGAGCGATCGTCTCCTCAAAATCTACTTTGACGGCGGCTGCCGGCCCAATCCCGGCGCGATGGAGCTTGCGGTGGTCGTAAAGGGCCGGGCACATATCGTCCGCGATCTCGGTCGCGGGTCGAGCCTCGATGCCGAATGGCTCGCATTGATCGAAGCGCTGAAAATAGGGCAGGCGCTCGGCGCCACCGCCTTCGTCCTGCTTGGCGATGCCGTGTCGGTCGTCGATCAGGCGACGGGCAGGGCAAAATGTCGCGGCATCGGCATCGCCCACCACCGTCGTTTGCTCGATCGGATGCCCGACGGTGTGCCGCCGCGCATTCGCTACATCAAGCGATCCCAGAATCTCGCCGGCATCGCGCTGGCGGGGCTGCACGATGATTGAACCGCCCATCCTCTACAGCTTCCGGCGCTGCCCCTATGCGATTCGCGCGCGGATGGCGCTGCTGATCAGCGAGGTGCCTTTCAACCTCCGCGAGGTGCGCCTGCGCGACAAACCCGCCGATCTGATCGCCGTATCGCCCAAGGCGACGGTGCCGGTGCTCGTCCTCGCCACCGGCGAGGTGATCGACGAGAGCCTCGACATCATGCGGTGGGCACTGCGGCGGCACGATCCCGAAGGCTGGCTGGCCGGCGACGACAGAGGCCTGATCGAGACATTCGATGGTGCGTTCAAGCATCATCTCGATCGCTACAAATATCCCGACCGGTTCGGGCCGCCAGCGCCGGATCACCGCGACGCGTGCCTCGATCTGCTACTTCTGCTCGAAAACCGGCTCGCCTTGAGCACGAACCTGTGCGGCGCGCGGCGCGCGCTCACGGATATCGCGATCATGCCCTTCGTGCGCCAGTTTGCCGGTGTCGACCCGGGATGGTTCGGCCAGCAACCCCTGCCCCGCCTTCAGGCGTGGCTGTCAGACCATCGCGAGTCGCCGCTTTTCTATCGGGCGATGCTGCGCCCCGAGCCCTGGTCACCGGCAGCGTCGGCGTTCAGTTGCGATCGACCATCATCAACGTGACACCCTCATAGCGAGGATCGAGCGGATCGAAGCTCTCGATCGGCGTGAACGCCCGATCGACCAGGCGCAGCGCTCCCAGGCCGGTCAGCCGATAGGTCCCGAGCTTCATTTCGCGCGGCGGCTGACCGTCGCGCTCGACGGCGACCGCGTCGAGGTGGAGCTCGCCGTGCCTTGTATAGAGAATGTGCGGGGCGAGGATCATGGTCTGGCGATTGTAAACCGCCGTCAGGCACAGCCGCCTGACGATTGCCTCCAGAATCGTCGGCACCGGCCCGGTGGGCCGAACGATTTCGCCCTGTTCCTCAGCATGCTTCATAGGAGCATCATATAACAAAATGCTGCAATGCAGCAAGGTCTATCGTTGGCCCGTTTGGGACGAGCCGCCCACGGCGGGCTTTGACAGCGGCGAGATGAGCGGCGATAGCGCCGCTGGGGACTGGGATGTCGAATTTGAGCGTGACGGGCGCGATCGTCTGGCTTTCGGGCCTCATGGCTGTGGCAGGATGCGGCTATATCGTCGCCACGACGGTGATCGTGGCGCGGTTTGGCAGCGCGTTGCGCGGCGCCCGACCGACCACCCCCGCCGAGCCGGTGACGGTCCTCAAGCCGCTTCACGGCAGCGAACCCAGGCTTCGCGCCAATCTCGCAACCTTTCTCGAGCAAGACTGGGCCGCGCCGATCCAACTCGTCGCAGGCGTGCATTCGGCGCAGGACAAGGCGATCGCGGCGGTCAATCGGCTCGCCCCCGGTACGACGAGTCGCGCCGTCGGCTTGGTGGTCGACGGGCGCCGCCACGGTGCCAACGCCAAGATCGGCAATCTGATCAACATGATGCCCAGCGCGGCGCACGACATCATCGTGCTCAGCGACAGCGACATCGCGGTCACCCCTGCCTATCTCGCGCGGGTAGGCGGCGCGCTTGCCGAGCCGGGCGTCGGCGCGGTTACCTGCCTTTATCGTGGGCGCGGCGACAATGGCTTCTGGTCGCAACTCGGCGGCGCGGCGATCAGCTATCGCTTCCTGCCGAGCGTGCTCGTCAGCCGGGCGCTCGACGCCGGCGCAGCCTGCATGGGATCGACGATCGCGCTCCGCCGCGAAACGCTCGACCGGATCGGCGGGTTCGAGCGGTTCGCCGACATATTGGCCGACGATCATGCGATCGGCGAAGCGGTCCGCGCGCTTGGGCTGCAGGTCGTCATCGCCCCCTATGTCGTGACGCATGCGTCGACCGAGCCGAGCCTTGCGGCACTGTTCCGCCACGAACTGCGCTGGGGGGCCACGGTGCGCGACATCAACCCGGCCGGCTATGCGGGGCTGATCGTGACCATGCCCCTGCCCTTCGCGCTGCTGGTGCTCGCGCTGGCGCCGGGGCTGGCAGCAGGCGTGCTCGCGGGGCTCACGCTCGCGCTGCCGATCTTGCTCAAACGCGCGGTCGATCGGCTCGTCGGGGCATCGACCGCGCCGTTGTGGCAGATGCCGCTACGCGAGTGCCTGAGCTTCGTCGTATTCGTCACGAGCTTTTTCGTGCGCACGGTCGACTGGCAGGGCGCGCGGCTCGACATGGCGCCCGAGGGAAAGATCAAGGCCGCGACGAGTCTGGGCCAGTGAAGCGCCTGATCGTCACCGCCGATGATTTCGGCGCGTCCATCGAGATCAACGAGGCCGTCGAACGCGGGCATCGTGAAGGCTGCCTGACGGCCGCGAGCCTGATGGTGACCGGCGCAGGGTTCGACGATGCCGTCGAGCGCGCGTGGCGGCTGCCCCGGCTCGGCGTCGGCCTGCATCTGGTGCTCGTCGAGGGCACACCGGCACTGGCTGCCGCGCGGGTGCCCGACCTCGTCGCCAGCGATGGCCGGTTTCGCACCGACATGGCGCGGATGGGCGCCGACATCTTCTTTCGTCCGCACGTCCGCGCCCAGCTCAGCGCTGAAATCGCCGCCCAGTTCGATCGCTTTGCGGCGACGGGCCTGCCGCTCGATCACGTCAATGCGCACAAGCATTTTCATCTTCATCCGACGATCGCCGAGCTGGTGATCGAGATTGGCCGTCGCCACGGCATGAAAGCGGTGCGCGCACCGATCGAACCGATCGCCATCGTCAACGCGGTCGAGCCCGCGCGGCATGACGTGACGATGAAGGTCGCCGATCTCTGGGCGAAATTGCTCCGGCGGCGGCTGCGTCGGGCAGGAATGATCGTCCCCGATCAGGTCTTCGGCCTCGCTTGGAGCGGGGCAGTGACCGCGTCGCGACTCGCGGGTCTGATCGATCGGCTGCCGGCCGGTATCACCGAAATCTATGCGCATCCGGGCACGACCGACGATTTCCCGGGCCATGCGCCCGGCTATCATTATGCCGACGAATTCGCCGCGCTGATCGATCCGGGCGTGCTGGGCGCGGTCGCGCGGTCCGGCGCTCCGCTGGCCCGGTTCGCCGATCTGGTGCCCGAGGCGCCCCGATCATGAGTCACGCGCTGATTGCTCAGCTGGGGCTCGCGCCGCACCCCGAAGGCGGCTGGTACCGCGAGACGTTTCGCCAGCCCGCGTCCGAGGGCGGCCGCGGCCTCGCCACGGCGATCCTGTTCCTTCTCGAAGCAGGCCAACGATCGCACTGGCACCGCGTCGATGCCGCCGAATTGTGGCTCTGGCACGCCGGCGCGCCACTCGATCTCCTGATCGCCGATGGCGCACGCCGCGATCTGTTGCTCGGCGGCGATCCGATCGCGGGTCAGGCGCCGCAAGGGCTCGTCCCCGCGCATGCCTGGCAGGCTGCCGAGGCGCGGCTTGGCTGGGCGCTGGTGAGTTGCATCGTGACGCCGGCGTTCGACTTTGCCGGTTTCGAGCTCGCCGCACCGGGATGGTCGCCGCCGGCGCATTGATTTTTTGCTGTTCGCGAATCGATGTTTGCGGCCAAGGAGGCGCATGCTGTCTTCGCCCGACGCCCTGAACGCCGCCGACGACGGCCTGCCGATGCCGCGCCGGCTGCTGGCGATCGCCGCGCTGTCGTTCGGCACCTCGCTCGTGATTATCGACGGCAGCATCGCCACCGTCGCGCTGCCGACGATCGCGCGCGACCTGCATGTCGAGCGCAGCGCAGTCGTGTCGATCGTCACCATCTACCAACTGGTCTTCGTGATGCTGCTGCTGCCGATGGCCGGGCTCGGCGAGCGACTGGGGCTGAAACGGTTATATCAATCGGGGCAGCTGGTGTTCGCGGTCGCCACCTTGCTCTGCTTCTTTGCCAAGAGCCTGCCGCTGCTGCTGGTCGTGCGCGCGGTCCAGGCGCTTGGCGCGGCGGCGGCGCTCAGCGTTTCTTCGGCATTGATCCGGTCGGTCTATCCGGCGCGGCAGCTGGGACGAGGGCTGGGCATCAACACGATCTTCGTCACCAGCAGCGCCGCGCTGGCGCCGAGCCTCGGCGGGCTGATCCTCTCGATCGCGCCCTGGCCCTGGGTGTTCATGAGCGCAGTCCCGTTCGCCATCCTGTCGCTGTTCCTCGGCCGTGCCCTGCCCGCGCCCGAACCGCGGATCGAGCCGTTCGATCTGATCGGCGCGGTGCTTTGTGCGGCGATGTTCGGGTTGATCATCGGCGGGATCGAAGCCGGGGTGCATGGCACGTCGCTGCCGGCAGCCGCCGCGTCGGTGATCGTCGGAATCGTCGTCGGCCTTTTCTTCGTGCGGCGCGAACGCGGCGAGCCCAAGCCGATCCTGCCGGTCGATCTGCTCGCCACGCCGATCCTCGCGCTGTCGGCGACGGGCGCCTTCACCGCCTTCATCGCCTCGATGACGTTGCTGCTGTCGACGCCGTTCCGATTGCAGCTCGTCTATGGCTTCACCCCGGCGCAAGTCGGCATCGCGATTGCCGCCTGGCCGTTGACCAACATGATCGTCGCGCCGACCGCCGGCTGGCTATCGGATCGGATCGCGGCCGGGCTGCTGGGCGGAATCGGCATGGCGGTGTCGATCGTCGGGCTGATGTTGATGGCGTTTCTGCCCGAACATGCCGGGGTCGCCGATGTCACCTGGCGGATGGCGCTGTGCGGTTCGGGCTTCGGCATCTTCCTGTCACCCAACGCGCGACTGGTCATCGGCAGCGCGCCGCGCCACCGCGCGGCGGCGGCGGGCGGGCTGGTATCGACGGTGCGGCTCGTCGGGCAAACCGCCGGCGCGACGCTCGTCGCCACGCTGCTGGCGCTTGGCGTCGGGACCGGGCGGGTGCCGGCGTTCGTGGCTGCAGGCTTCGCGCTGATCGCCGGGCTGTGCAGCGTCGCGCGGCTGCGCCCGTCGGTCAGCGGGGCATCAGGCTTCGAGGCGATGATCGAGCCCGTCCAGCCCAGCTGACTCGGGATGGTCAGGGCGGCGACGCGCCCGCCGCCGATCGATGCTTGGGCGCGGGCAAGAAAAGCTTGGCGATGGCGCCCAATCATCGATTGCCCCGATCCCCTGCCCGGTCCTAAAGCAACCGCAGATGGCGCTCTTTCCTCACCCGTTTCGCATCCACAATTTCCGTGCCTATTGGGCCGCCCGTTTTGCGATGACGATCGCCCAGAACGCGATGATCATCGTCATCGGCTGGCAGACCTACACGATCGCGCGGGCGACGATGTCGCCGTCGGCTGCCGCCGCGCAATTGGGGCTGATCGGGTTGCTCCAGTTCCTGCCGCTGTTCGTGACGACGCCGATCACCGGCTGGGTCGCGGATCATTTCGACCGGCGGACGATCACCCGGATCACCGTCAGCCTGCAATTCGCCTGCGCGTTCGTGCTCGCGATCGTCACCGAACAAGGCGCGATGACCTTGCCGGTGCTGTTCTCGATCGCGGTCGTGCTCGGCACCTGCCGTGCCTTTGCGGGGCCTGCGTTCGGCGCGCTCGCCCCCAATCTCGTCCCGCGCGAGGTGCTGCCGACCGCGATCGCGCTCAGCTCGATCTCGTGGCAGGTCGGCACGATCATCGGGCCGGCGGTTGGCGGGCTGGCCTATGCGGCGGCCCCCTTTGCCGCCTACGCGCTCGCCGCCATGCTGTTTGGCGTGGCGATGGGCTGTCTGCTGCTGATCGGCCCGGTGCCGCGCCCCCTGATCGCGGGCAAACCGCACCCGATCCGCCAGATCGTCGACGGCCTTCTTTATGTCGGCGAGAACAAGCTCGTGCTGGGCGCGATCACGCTCGATCTGTTCGCGGTCTTTCTCGCCGGCACCAGCGCACTGCTGCCGATCTACGCGCACGATATCCTGAAGGTCGGGCCGGTCGGGCTGAGCCTGCTCGCGTCGGCGCCCGCCGTCGGCGCCTCGATCATCGCGCTGATCTTCTCCTTCCGCCCGATCAAGACCAATGTCGGCCCGAAGATGCTGGGCGCGGTCATCGTCTATGGCGTTGCGACGATCGTCTTCGGCGTTTCGCAGATCATGGTACTCAGCCTCATCGCGCTGGGGATCGCTGGCGCGGCCGACATGTTTTCGGTCTATATCCGCCAGTCGCTGATCCAGCTCCACACCCCCGACGAGAAACGCGGGCGTGTCGGCGCCGTCTCGCAGCTGACGATTTCGGCATCGAACGAGCTCGGCGAGGCCGAATCGGGCTTTCTGGCCGCGGCGCTCGGGCCGGTCGGCGCGGTGCTGGTCGGCGGCGGCGGGGCGATTGTCGTGACGATCCTGTGGACCTATCTTTTCCCGAGTATTCGCAATGCCCGCAGCTTCGAGCCACCGGCATTGCCCGAAGAAATTCAGCCTAATACGATGGAGGCAGCCTGATGAAAGCCAACACGATCCTCGAGACGATCGGCAACACCCCGCACATCCGGATGGGCAAGCTCTTTCCGCAGGCCGAGGTGTGGATCAAGTCGGAGCGCGGCAACCCCGGCGGATCGATCAAGGACCGGATCGCGCTCGCCATGATCGAAGCCGCCGAGGCGTCGGGCGCGCTCAAGCCCGGCGGCACGATCATCGAACCGACCAGCGGCAATACCGGCGTCGGGCTGGCGATGGTCGCCGCGGTCAAGGGCTACAAGCTGATCCTCGTGATGCCCGAGAGCATGTCGATCGAACGACGGCGGCTGATGCTGGCCTATGGCGCCACGTTCGATCTGACCCCGCGCGACAAGGGCATGCGCGGCGCGATCGAGCGCGCCATGGCGCTGGTCGAGGCAACCCCCAACGCCTGGATGCCACAACAATTCGAGAATCCGGCGAATGTCGACGTCCATGTGCGCACGACGGCGCAGGAAATTCTGACCGATTTCGCCAACACGCCGATCGACGTCATCATCACGGGCGTAGGCACCGGCGGGCATATCACCGGGGTTGCGGAAATGCTCAAGCAGCATTGGCCGAAGCTCCAGGTGTTCGCGGTCGAACCCGAAGCGTCGCCGGTGATTTCGGGCGGTGCCCCCGGACCGCATCCAATCCAGGGAATCGGTGCCGGCTTCATCCCGGCCAACCTGCATGTCGCCGCCATTGATGGCACGATTCAGGTCGATGCCTCGGACGCCAAGGCAATGGCCCGTCGCGCCGCCGCCGAAGAAGGTATGCTGGTCGGCATCAGTTCGGGGGCAACGCTGGCGGCCATCGCACAGCGATTGCCGTCGCTGCCCGAAGATGTCCGCGTGCTCGGATTCAACTATGATACCGGCGAACGCTATCTCTCGGTCCCGGACTTCCTGCCCGAAAGCTAAAGATCGCTTTTACCCTCCTTCTTCCCTATAATCGAAGCGTCGTGGGGGACATTTCCGGGGGGATTCGATGCGCGGGGCGATGATCTGTGTCAGCGTGATGTTGGCGATTTTGCAGCTGTGGCCGATGGTGTTCGGACGCCAGGCGTCGACCTTCCCGTCAAGCGAGGCAGCCCAAATCGCCCCCGCCGAACGCGCGAAGATGGTACCTGCGGTAGCCGCTGGCGCGATGTCGGCGCCGGTGATGACGATCAAAGCGGTTGAAAAGGCACCCAAAACCGATTGCTACAAACAATATACCGATGCCTTTCAAAAGTGCAGCCCGGGCAACGGCCAGTGCCGGATGGCGGCGGCCGATCTCTGGGACCTTTGCGAAGCGACGGGATTCTGGCCGGCGCCATAGCCGCTGGGCGAGCGCCGAAACGCTGGCTTCGCGAGCGCCGCGACTCGGCGGCGCAGATCGGCGTCGGAGGGCCGATCGCGCTGGCGCCCACCGGGGCATACCCTCTCGCCATTGTCTCGCTATTGGACGAAGCCCGATCGGCGCGTTCGCAGCACGACACGCCGGGCGGGCCTTCGCGCCGCGACCGAATTGGGCTATGAGCCGGCGCCCCCCATCATTCGAAGCGCCCCCCCAGCATGCTGATGTCGTCCACAGTATCACCACGCCCTGATCACGTCCGCGCAGAGCCTCGCCTCTCGCGCCCGCTGGGCGCAGCAATGGCGTTCGTCGCGGCGGCAGCGCTCGCAGTGCCGACGATCATCGTCTCAAGCGTCGCGCCAGTGCAACGCCCCCATCATCCCCGCGCGCTCGCCCAGCGCGTGGTACCGCCGGTTCGCGTGCCCGAAGTCGAACCCGTCACCTTCCAGCCCGTCGATGCAGCCGATGCCATCGCCTTCAATGCGCAGATCCCCTTCTCGACCGCACCGAACCCGGCCGCAAGACCGTTCCGCCTTACCGGTTCCGATCTGGAAATCGCTCGTGCCACCGATTGTCTGGCCGCCGCCGTACTCTACGAGGCCGGCGACGATGCCGTGGGCGAGCGCGCCGTCGCCCAGGTCGTGCTCAATCGGCTGCGCCATCCCGCTTTTCCCAAGACAGTGTGCGGTGTCGTCTTTCAGGGCGCCGAGCGGGCGACCGGATGCCAGTTTACTTTCGCCTGCGACGGCGCCCTCGAGCGCCACCATTTTCCGGCGCTCGCCTGGCAACGCGCGCAGGCGATCGCCAGGGCGGCGCTCGGCGGATCGGTCTATGCGCCGGTCGGCCATGCCACGCACTACCACACCGATTGGGTGGTGCCCTATTGGAGCGCGAGCCTCGACAAGATCACCGAGGTCGGATCGCATCTGTTCTTTCGCTGGACCGGCTGGTGGGGCACGCCCGCTGCCTTTCGGCGCCAGATCGATCATGACGAACCGCTGATCCCGATGCTGGCCACGCTCTCGCCCGCCCATCAGCCGACGATCGACGACACGCTGTTGCCCGGCACCGGCGGCGGCATCACCGCGGTCCAGCCGGTGAGCGGCGCGCCGGGCGTCGGATCTGGCGAAAGTGCCGACAGTTTCCTGGTGACGATCGACAAGCGGACACCGGCCGAGAGCCTCCCCGCGCTCGCTTCGGTCAGTTGCGGGGCGCGTAGCTATTGCAAATTCCTCGCCTGGACTGATCGCCAGCGCACCCCCCGGTCGCTGCCGCTCGAGCCGCGCGACATCGCGACGATGGCGTTCAGCTACCTGCGCGACGGCGTGCGCGGCTATGACAAGCCGTTGTGGAATTGCGCCGAGTTCCCGCGTGCCAACCCGATCGAGTGCATGAAGGCGCAGGTGATAGTCCCGGCGCCGAGCGAGCTCGATCCCCTCAAGCCGCAAACCAATTTGCCGCGCGCCGAGATGCTGATCGCTCCCTCGAGCCTCGCGACGACCAGCCCGGGCGCCGAGGCGAAGCCGAGCGATCCGGTCATGCCATCGCGCAGGCGGCGGCCGGCGGGGACGGCCACCGTACCGCGTGCGCAGGCCCCGTCCCCCAGCGACCTGCCTTGAGCCGGCAGGCCGCGGAGCGCGTTCAGGCGGCCTCGAACATCTCGGGCGGGAGCGCCATCATCGCCTCCGCGCCGCCTTCAATCTTGCGGCGCAAAGCGCCGGCATCGGGGAGGATTCGTTCGGCGAAATAGCGCGCGGTGACGAGCTTGGCTTCGAGAAAGGCCTTGTCGCCCTCTCCCGCCGCCAGCGCGCGGGTCGCGGCGGTCGCCATGCGCAGCCACATCAGCCCCAGCGCGACGATCCCCATCAAGTGCATATAGCTATGCGCGCCGGCGCCGACATTGTTGGGGTTGGTCATGCCGTTCCGGACGAACCACAATGTCGATGCCTGCAGATCATTGTTGGCGCGCTCGAGCCGCGTGGCGAAATCGGCGAGCG
The DNA here is from genome assembly GCA_002281485.1 of Sphingomonas sp. 28-66-16. Lineage (GTDB taxonomy): Bacteria > Pseudomonadota > Alphaproteobacteria > Sphingomonadales > Sphingomonadaceae > Sphingomonas. The sequence goes on along the minus strand of NCGF01000004.1, from coordinate 72,402 downwards.
TCTCGTCCTGCTTGGCAGCCGCGATTTCCTCGCCGACGATTTTGAAGAACAATTGCACCGCCCGACCGCCATTTGAGGCGAGCTTGCGGCCGACCAGATCCATCGCCTGGACGCCGTTGGTGCCTTCATAGATCATCGCGATCCGGGCATCGCGGACATATTGCTCCATCCCCCATTCGGCGATGTAGCCATGGCCGCCATAGACCTGCTGGGCGTTGGTCGCGATGTCATAGCCCTTGTCGGTGCCATAGCCCTTGATGACAGGGGTGAGCAGCCCGATCAGATCATCGGCGGTCTGGCGTTCCTCCTCGGTCTGCGCGAAATGGGTGAGATCGACCTGCAGCGCGCCCCACAGGCACAAGGCGCGAAGCCCCTCGGTCAACGCCTTGGCGTCCATCAGCATGCGGCGGACATCGGGGTGGACGAACAAGGTATCGGCCTTTTCGTTCGGCTCGGCAGCGCCGGTCAGCGCGCGGCCCTGGCGGCGGTCATGCGCATATTGCACGGCGTTCTGATAGGCGGTTTCGGCGACGCCGAGCCCCTGCATGCCGACCCCGAGTCGGGCCGCATTCATCATGATGAACATCGCGGCGAGGCCCTTCATCTCCTCGCCGACCAGCCAGCCGCTCGCGCCGTCATAGTTCATCACGCACGTCGAATTGGCGTGGATGCCCATCTTGTGTTCGATCGACCCGCACGTCACGGCATTGCGCGCGCCGAGCGAGCCATCGTCGTTGACGAGGAATTTGGGCACCACGAACAGCGAAATCCCCTTCGAGCTCTCGGGCGCGCCGGGGGTTTTGGCGAGGACGAGGTGGATGATGTTCTCGGTCAGGTCGTGCTCGCCCGAGGAGATGAAGATCTTGGTGCCGGTAATCGACCAGCTGCCGTCGGCGGCCGGCTCGGCGCGGGTGCGGATGAGGCCGAGATCGGTGCCGCATTGCGGCTCGGTGAGGTTCATCGTGCCGCCCCATTCGCCCGACACCATCTTGGGCACGTATTTCGCCTTTTGCTCGGGCGACCCCTTCACCAGCAGCGCGGCGATCGCGCCATGGGTCAACCCGGGATACATCGCGAACGCCATGTTGGCCGAGATCATATATTCCTCAAAGGCGGTCGAGATCACGTGCGGCATCGCCTGGCCGCCGAATTCCTCGGGGGCTGCGAGCGTCGACCAGCCCGACTCGACGAACTTGGCATAGGCTTCCTTGAAGCCCTTGGGCGTCGTCACCGAGCCGTCCGCATGGCGCGTGCAGCCTTCCTGGTCGCCCGACTGGTTGATCGGGAACAGCACCTCGGCGACGAACTTGCCCCCCTCGTCGAGCACGGCGTCGACGACATCGGGGGTCGCATGCTGGAAACCCGGCAGATTGGCGTATCGTTCGAGCCCGACGACATGGTCGAGAATGAAACGCGTGTCGCGAACGGGGGGCGTATATTTCGGCATGGTCAGTCCTCGTTGTGGCGCGTCTCGGCGGTGGGCTCGAGAATGGCGATGAATTGTGTAAGCTCGTCGATGGCGGCATCGATATCGCGCTTTTGCGATTCCAGCAGCGCGACACGATCGCGGCAACGCGCGATCGTCACGTCGCGTTGCGCGCGACGGCCGTCACCGACGTCGTACAGATCGATCATCTCGCGGATTTCGCCGAGGCTGAAACCGACTCGCTTGCCGCGCAGGATCCAGGCGAGCCGGGCGCGATCGCGGAGCGAATAGATTCGTGCCGTCCCGCGCCGCTCGGGGGCGATCAGCCCTTCATCCTCGTAAAAGCGCAGCGCCCGTGCGGTCACGCCGAATTCGGCGGAGAGGTCCGAAATCGAGAATTCCTCCTGGTCGGGATGCGGCTCGATCGGGGCGTAGGCGAGGATGGATGCCATGATCCGATATTACTTACCGTTGACGTGAACGTCAACCAAGGCTGGTCTTCAGCGGTCGCCTGCGCAGAGCAACCGGCCCTTGGGATCGCGCAGCGTCGACGCCTCCGAGACGGACTCGCTCAATCGCCCGACATCGAGCGCCGCGAAGGAAGCGCGGCGGCTGCACAATTTCTCGCATGCGTCGGGTAATCGGCCCGGAAAGGCAATACGATCGCCCTCGAAACGCGCCTCGAAATCGCAGCCCGGTGCCTCGGCAAAACTCACCTGCAGCTTTTCCCCAACCCGCGCGACGGTGCCCGATCCCGCGCAGCCCTGGCGATCACCATAATCGACAAAGGCACCAATCCGATAGTTGAGCCGATCGGGCACCACGCAAATCCGATCGGTATCGCGGGCATAGAGGCCGGTGATATCGCTGTTGGCGGGATCGGATATCACCCCCGCCGCGATCGCTGCCGTCTCGAGATCCGGCGGCGTGCCATTTGCAACCGCCGTGTCGGGCGTGCTCGGGGCGCAAGTCGTGAGCAGCGGCGCCAAAACACCAAGCAACAGGCGCTTCATGCCGCCGGCTTCAGCACGCTACCTTCGATCCGCCGATAGAAACAGCTTCGCGCGCCGGTATGGCATGCCGGGCCGGCCGGATCGACGATCAGCCAGACGGCGTCCTGATCGCAATCGATCCGCACCTCCGCCACTGACAGGATATTGCCCGAGGTTTCGCCCTTGCGCCACAATTCGCCGCGGCTGCGCGACCAGAAATGGGCGATCCCGGTCGCGTTGGTCTTGGCCAGCGCGTCAGCATTCATGTGCGCGACCATCAGCACATCGCCCGATACACGATCGGTGACGACCGCCGTGATCAAGCCGTCGGCATCATATTTCGGATCGAGCGTGCGCCCGGTTTCGCGTGAGTCGGTCATCGCGCGTTCTTAGCGCAACTGCGGGATGCCGACACCCGCCGATCTCAACGGTCGCGAATCGCCGCCACCAGTTCAGCCTTCGTCATCGTCGACCGCCCCGCGATGCCGATCCGCTGAGCTTCCTCGTAAAGATCGTCCTTCGTCCGATCGTCCAGATCGGAACCCCGCGCGTCGAGACTCCCCCCCGCCCTGGCATTGGCGATCCGCGCGGCTTTCTCCATCGAAGCCCCGTCCGCGCGCAGCGCTTCGTATGTTTCGTCGTCCTTGATCGACGGTCCGTGATCCTTTGCCATGGCCAACTCCCTTCCTGCTCGTTCAAAAAAAACGGCCGAAACGACGAAGCGATCCGCGCGATGATGACAAAAGCGCGACAATCGCGAATGCCGTCCCTATATGGCGGGCACGGCACAACCGGCGGGTATCAATGCTGACCACGAATCCCTTCGAAGACGACAAGCTGCATGAGGAATGCGGCATTTTCGGCGTATCGGGCACCGACGGCGAAGCCGCGGCGCTGGTGGCGCTGGGGCTGCATGCGCTCCAGCATCGCGGCCAGGAGGCCGCCGGGATCACCACGTTCGACGGCAGAGCCTTTCATACCCACCGTGCGATGGGGCATGTCGCCGGCAATTTCGATCGCGACGACATCATCCGGGCGCTGCAGGGAACGGTCGCGTGCGGGCATGTCCGCTATTCGACGACCGGGGAGACGGCGCTGCGCAACGTCCAGCCGCTCTACGCCGATCTCGCCAGCGGCGGCTTCGCGATCGCGCATAACGGCAATATCTCCAATGCGATGCGCTTGCGCCGCGAGCTTGTCCGGCGCGGCTCGATCTTCCAGTCGACGAGCGACACCGAAGTCATCATCCACCTCGTCGCAACCTCCAACTACCGGACCCTGCTCGACAAGTTCATCGACGCGCTGAAGCAGGTAGAGGGCGCCTATTCGCTGATCGTGATGACGCCCGAGGGGATGATCGCCTGCCGCGATCCGCTCGGTATCCGGCCGCTGGTGATGGGCCGGCTCGGAGACGCGATCATCTTCGCCTCCGAAACCGTTGCGCTCGACGTGGTCGGCGCCACCTTCGAGCGCGCGATCGAACCCGGCGAGCTGGTCATCGTCCAGGGCACCGAGGTACGCTCGATCCGCCCCTTTGCCGAGCAAATCGCTCGCCCCTGCATTTTCGAATATGTTTATTTTTCGCGTCCCGATTCGATCACCGACGATCGCTCGGTCTATTCGGTGCGCAAGGCGATCGGCGCGCAGCTGGCGATCGAGAGCCCGGTCGAGGCCGATCTCGTCATCCCCGTCCCCGATTCGGGGACTCCGGCGGCGATCGGCTATGCCCAGCAATCGGGCATTCCGTTCGAACTCGGCATCATCCGCTCGCACTATGTCGGCCGCACCTTCATCCAGCCGGGCGACAAGGTGCGCCATCTCGGCGTCAAGCTGAAGCATAATGCCAATCGCGCGCTGATCCGGGGCAAGAAGATCGTGCTGATCGACGATTCGATCGTGCGCGGCACGACCAGTCTCAAGATCGTCCAGATGATGCGCGAGGCGGGCGCCGCCGAGGTCCATATGCGGATCGCGAGCCCGCCGACGCGCCACAGCTGCTTCTACGGCGTCGATACGCCCGAGCGTGCCAAGTTGCTCGCGGCGCAGCTCGATGTCGGTGGGATGACCGATTTCATCCATGCCGACAGCCTCGCCTTCGTGTCGATCGACGGACTCTACAAGGCGCTCGGCCAGGCAAAGCGGTCGGATATCCACCCCAGCCATTGCGATGCTTGCTTCACCGGCGACTATCCGACGCCGCTGACCGACCAGGACGAAAGCGAAACCGTCGATCAGTTCGCGCTGCTCGCCGAACGCGTCATCTAGCTACCTCTAACCCCCAATCGAATCGACGCTCTGCCGCAGCCGGAGCATCGACGGAGTCGCCATGACCGAAAAACCCCTCGCCGACCGAATCGCGCTGGTGACCGGCGCCAGCCGCGGCATCGGCGCCGCCACCGCGATCGCGCTCGCTGGCGCCGGCGCGCATGTGATCCTCACCGGGCGCACGACGGGCGGACTCGAGCAGACCGAAGAAGCGATCCATGCTGCCGGCGGCACCGCGACGATTGCCCCCATCGATCTGACGGCAAACGACAGCATCGCCCGCCTCGCCACCGCGCTCGGCGCGCGATGGGAGCGGCTCGACATCCTCGTGCTCAATGCCGCGATGCTCGGCACCCTGGGCGCGGTAACCGCGATCGACCCCAAGGATCTCGCGAAGATGCTGACCCTCAACATCAGTGCGCAAGTGGCGCTGCTGACGGCGTTCGACCCAATGCTCCGCAAATCGCCGTATGGCCGGGTGATCGGGCTGACGAGCGCCGTGGCCCGCCAGCCGCGCGCCTACTGGGGCGAATATGGCGCGTCGAAGGCCGCATTCGAGGTGATCGTGTCGGCCTATGGCCAGGAAGTCGCCAACATCAGCAAGATTCGCACCGCGATCATCGATCCGGGTGCGACCCGAACGGCGATGCGGGCGCGCGCCTATCCGGGCGAAGACCCGATGTCGGTCAAGCCGCCCGAAGTCGTCGCCGATCGGATCGCCGCGCTGTTGGCGGCGGATTTCGAAACCGGCCATGTCGAACGCGTCGAAGGCTAGATCCGGATCGCTCGCCATGCGAGCCAAAGCCACCCGGCGATCAGCAACAGCCCGCCGATCGGCGCGACCGCGCCGAGCCAGCGCGGCAGGCCGAGCGCCATCAGGTAGAGCGCGCCGGCAAAGATGGCGCCGCCGATCACGAACAGCCAGCCAGGCCCGCGCGCGCTCATCTGCACCGCGAGCATCGCCGCGACCGCGTGGATCAACTGATAATGGCCGCCGGTCTTGAGCCATTCGGCCGCCTCTCCCGAGGCCCCGTGCGCGCCGAACGCCCCAGCGCCGACTGCGATCGCGCCCGACAGCGCCGCCAGCAACAACAGCAGGTTCATCCCGTCTCTTCCTCCGCGATCAATCGCCCGCGAATCAGGTGCGCGTCGCCGGCATGCAGATCCCCGTCGACCGTCTGGGCGTTCAGCCGATCGATGTCGCGCGTGCGATATTGCGCCTCGGTCTTGGAAATCTCGTCATTGTCGACGCCGACTTCGGTCAGCGCCTGGCGGGCCATGCAGACGGCGGATTCGAGCACTTCGCGGATCGACCCGGCCATCGGCGCGTCCTTCAGCCTGACGAGACTGCGTCGATCATAGGCACGGACGAACACCGAGGCTTTGGGGAAAGCCTCCTTGACGGCATGGAGCAGCGCTGCATCGACCTGATCCTCGTCGACGCAGAACAGCAGCAGCTGGACGTCGCCGGCGCCGGCCTGACGCAACAGATCGAGCCGGGTGCCGTCGCCATAATAGACCTTGGCGCCGAAACTGCCGGCGGTCGCGATCATCTCGGGGTCGCGATCGATCAGCGATACCGTCAGCCCCTGCGCGATCAGCATCTGCGCGACCGTCTGGCCGAACCGGCCATAGCCGATGACGAGCGCGCTCGAGCCATCGACGTGCGGCGTTTCCAGCCCCTCGCTCGAGGTCGCGGGAGCAGCGCGGATACCGCGGGTGAGGATCATCAGAAAAGGCGTCGTCGCCATCGACAACGTCACCACCGCGCCGAACAGACTGGCCGCCTCGGGGGCGATCAGCAGCGCGTCCTTCGCCTGCGCGAACAGCACGAAACCGAATTCGCCGCCCTGACTGAGCAGCAGGCCAAGCGCGAGCGCGGGCCGCCATTTCATCTTGAAGGCCAGCGCGATCCCCATCATGATCGCGGTCTTGGTCGCGATCAGCAGCAGCGCCAGCCCGATCACGAACCCCGGCCGCTCGGCGATCGCATGCAGATCGAGCATCATGCCCACGCTCAGGAAGAACAGCCCGAGCAGGATCGATCGAAACGGATCAACATCGGCCTCGAGCTCGTGGCGATAAGGGCTGTCGGCGAGCATCACGCCGGCGATGAATGCGCCCAGCGCGGTCGACAGCCCCAACGCCTCCATCACCGCCGAACTGGCGATGACGGTGAACAGCGCGGCAAACACGAACATCTCGCGCTCGCCGAGATTGCCGATCAGGTGAAACAGCGGGCGCAACAGGAAGCGGCCCGTGGCGACGAGGCCGGCGACCGCCAAGATGGTGTAGAGCGCAAGCAGCCAGCCAGGCGGTGCATTGGCGACTGCCGGCGCGCGCGAAAGCGCCGCAACGATCGTGATCATCGGGACGATCGACAGATCCTGGAACAACAGGATCGAAAAGGCGCGCTCGCCAAACGGGGTGCGCAGCCGCCCGGCCGATTGCAGCATCGGCAACACCTGCGCGGTCGACGACAGCGCGAGCGGCAAACCCACCGCCAGCGCCGCGGCGGGCGAGAAGCCTGCGATCAGCCAGACGATCGCCGCCAGCGCCATGCCGCACAGCGTGACCTGAAGCATCCCAAGCGCGAAGATATCCTGCTTGAGCCGCCATAGCCGCGAGGGATTGAGCTCGAGCCCGACGAGGAAAAGCAGCAGCGTGATGCCGAGTTCGGCGATGCCCATCTTCTGTTCGGCATCGCCGACCAGCCCGAGCACCTCCGGCCCGACCACCGCGCCCGCGACCAGGAACCCGAGCGTCGCCCCGAGCCCGAGCTTGCGGAACAGCAGCACGAAACCGAGCGCGAAACCCAGCAGCACGACGCCGTCGCGCAGGGTCGAGGCGATCATGCGTGCGCCTCCGCCAGCGCCGCCGCTTCCGCCGCCGCCTCGAAGGCCAGCCGGATCGAGGCATGGCGCGCGCTGTGCGCCAGCGCCGGCGCGAAGATGTCGAGCCCCGGCCAGTCGGGCGCCGTGCCCTGCCCCGCCAGCCAGGCGGTCAGAGCGTCGCGGGTCTGCGCGAGATCATCGGCGGTGCGGCCGATCGCCTGCGCTGCCATCAACGATGCCGAGGCCTGGCCGAGCGCACAGGCGCGGACCAGCATGCCGATATCGCTGATCCGGCCGGCGCCATCGACGACGACGTCGACGGTCACGCGACTGCCGCAGATCGGCGAGCGCTTCTCGACGCTCGCCATGGGCGCGGCAAGCCGCTCGCCATGCGGCACCGACGCGGCGAGCCGGAGAATTTCCTTGTTGTAGAGCGGCGCGTTCACTTGGGCGTGCTTTCATTGGCAGGCAGAGCCCCGGCAGGCGCACCCGCAGGACCAAATACCGGCTCGCCGCGACGGCGGCGATCGACGAAATCGGCGATGCCGGCGCTGGTGAAGATCAACACCGGATAGGTCCGCGATCCGGTGATCCAGCTCGGGCGCCGCGCCGGGCCACCGCCGATCGTGTCGGTGACCAGCACGATCAGCAGGAACAGCAGACTGGCGAAGATGATCCCCTTCAACCCGCCAAAGCCGAACCCCAGCGCGCGATCGAGCGGACCGAGAATCGAGGTGCGCGTGCGCGACCCGACGGCATTGGCGACGATCCGCCCGCCGAAAAAAGTCGCCCCGGCGACGATCGCGAAGGCGAGCACCGCCGCGCCCGCCGTCGTGCCGACGATTCCGCTCAGCACCACGGTCAGCGGCGCGTGAAACAACCGCAGCGTGATCACGATCGCCCCCCAGGCGAACAGCGACAGCACCTCGGTGACGAAACCACGCACGAGGCCGAGTACCGCCCCGCCCCCGACGAGCAGAAGCACGATGATATCGAGTGCGGTCAGTCCCATGCGCTCCTACTCCCCACCAGCAAGCGTCTGGCAAATGGGTATCCGGTCGCTGAACCGCTAGCCACGCCCGAGCATGTGGTCAACGAAACTGCCGAGGTTCTTGAAACCGGACAGGTTCAGCGCCTGTTTCTCGCCGGTCAGCGCGGCGGGGACGAGCGCGCGTTCGAAGCCGAGCTTGCCGGCCTCCTTCAGCCGCAGGCCGCCATGCGCGACCGGGCGGATTTCGCCCGACAGCGCGACCTCGCCGAACGCGACAGAGTCGATCGCCACCGGTCGCTCGCTGAGCGCCGAGATCAGCGCGGCGGCGACCGCGAGGTCGGCTGCGGGGTCCTGCACGCGGTATCCCCCGGCGATGTTGAGATAGACCTCGCTGCTCGAAAAGCTCAGCCCGCAGCGCGCCTCGAGCACCGCCAGGATCATCGCCAGTCGCCCCGAATCCCAGCCCACCACCGCGCGGCGCGGCGTCGCCCCGCTGGCGAGGCGGACGACCAGCGCCTGGATTTCGACGAGCACCGGCCGCGTACCCTCCAGCGCCGGGAACACGACCGTGCCGGTCACCCCCTCGTCGCGCTGGGTCAGGAACAGCGCGCTGGGATTGGACACCTCGGCCAAGCCCTCCTCGACCATCGCGAACACGCCGATCTCGTCGGTGCCACCGAACCGGTTCTTGATCGCGCGCAGGATGCGGTACTGGTGGCTGCGTTCGCCCTCGAAACTCAGCACGGTGTCGACCATATGCTCGAGCACGCGCGGGCCGGCGATGCTGCCGTCCTTGGTCACGTGGCCGACCAGCACGACCGCGGTGCCGCGCTCCTTGGCGAAGCGGATGAGTTCCTGCGCCGAGGCGCGGACCTGGCTGACCGTGCCGGGCGCGCCCTCGATCAGGTCGCTGTGCATCGTCTGGATCGAATCGATCACGACCAGCGCGGGCGGTTTGCCCTGCGACAGGGTCGTCAGGATATCGCGCACCGACGTGGCGGCCGCAAGCATCACCGGCGCATTGCCCAGCCCCAGCCGCCGCGCGCGCAGCCGCACCTGATCCGCCGCTTCCTCGCCCGAGACATAGGCGACCGATTGCCCGGCAAGCGCCAGCCTGGCGGCGGCCTGAAGCAACAGCGTCGACTTGCCGATCCCCGGATCGCCGCCGATCAGCGTGGCGCTTCCCTCGACGAACCCGCCGCCCAATGCGCGATCGAGCTCGGCAATCCCGGTCGGCAAGCGCTCGGGCAGCGCAATCTCGCTGTCGAGCCCGACCAGCTCGAGCGATCGCCCGCCGCCCTGCAGGTTGTGCCTGGCGGCAAAGGGGGTGACCGGCCCTGTCGCTTCCTCGACCAGCGTGTTCCACTCGCTGCAATCGGCGCACTGCCCCGCCCAGCGGTGCGACACCGACCCGCAGGATTGGCAGACATAGCGTTTCTGGGGTTTGGCCACGGTTTCATATGATCGGAACACACCAAGAACACAAGCTCTTTCGCGGACGGTCCCTGCCGTGCTGGCGCCTGATCCGATCCCGGCGCTGGCGCACCAATCGCCATTCGTCCGACAGCAATCCGGATATAATATGGTCGCTTTCGGCCGCAGTATTGATCTGATGGGAAGCGTCACGCCGATGGATTGGACGACCGCATCGGCCAGGGCTTTCAGCGGCCCGGCTCAATCTCGCCAGCTCGATTGCGGTCTGGTATGAAGGCTTTTCGGATCGGCCCAGGATCGCTTGATCGCGGTCACCCCCGGCCGGGAATCACCAGGCCGCGCTGCACCGCCGGCCGCGCCAGCGCGCGCTCCAGCCAGCCGGCGACATTGGCAAAGTCGGCCATTCCGACCAGCTCGCCCGCCCCGTAAAACGCATCGATCGCCCGCACCCAGCCGATCATCGAGATGTCGGCGATCGTATAATCGTCGCCCATGAACCATGTGCGGCCTTCAAGTGCTGCATCCATCACCGCCAATATCCGCTTCACTTCGCTGACAAATCGGTCCTTCGGACGTTTGTCCTCCCACTGGCTGCCGGCGAATTTGACGAAGAAGCCCATCTGGCCGAACATCGGACCGACACCGCCCATCTGAAACATCAGCCACTGGATTGTCTGGAACCGTATCGCCGGGTCGCTCGACAGGAACTGGCCCGACTTGTTCGCGAGATAGAGCATGATCGCGCCGCTTTCGAACAGCGCGATCGGCTGGCCGCCGGGCCCGTCGGGATCGAGGATCGCCGGGATCTTGCCGTTGGGATTGAGCGACAGAAATGCCGGGTCATGGCTTTCATTGGTCATGATGTTGACCAGATGCGGCTCATAGGCGAGCCCGATTTCCTCGAGCATGATCGATATCTTCACCCCGTTGGGCGTCGGGAACGAATAGAGCTGCAGCCGGTCGGGATGCTGCACGGGCCAGCGGTTGGTGATCGGAAAGGCGGACAGGTCGGCCATGGGCAAGCTCCTTCGCAAGGCATCGTCTCGCTGGACATAGTCACGCCACGGCGTGCACGCTATGGCACGCGCGATGAAAGCATCCGATCTCCGCATCGCCCTCTTCAGCGGCAACTACAACTACACGCGCGACGGGGCGAATCCCGCGCTCAACAAGCTTGTCGGCTATCTGCTTTCGCAGGGATGCCAGGTCCGCGTCTATTCGCCGACGGTGCCCGTGCCGGCGTTCGAGCCGACCGGCGATCTCGTCTCGGTGCCCGCGTTTTCGATCCCCACCCGCAAGGAGTATCGGGTGGCACGCGGGCTTCCGGCGTCGGTGCGGCGCGATCTCGACGGCTTTGCGCCCAACATGATCCACGTCTCCGCCCCCGATATTCTCGGCCACCGCGCGGTCAGCTATGCCCGGGACCGGGGGATTCCCGTCGTCGCCTCGGTCCACACCCGGTTCGAGACCTATCTCAAATATTACCATCTCGGGTTTCTGGAGGGTGGCGCGCTCGCGCTGCTGCGTCGATTCTATCGGCGTTGCGACGCGATCATGCCGCCCTCGCAATCGATGGCGGATCTGCTCCGTGATCAGCGCATGAACGACGACATTGGCATTTGGTCGCGCGGCATCGACACCGGCATCTTCACGCCCGCCGCGCGCAGCACCGTCTGGCGGCGCGAGCTCGGCATTCGCGACGACGAGATGGCGATCGGTTTTCTCGGGCGGCTGGTGCTCGAAAAGGGCCTTGATGTGTTCGCGGCCGTGGTCGGCGAACTGACGCGCCGCCGCGTCCCGCACAGGGTATTGGTGATCGGTAAGGGCCCGGCACGCGACTGGTTCGCCGAGCAGGTGCCCGACGCGGTATTCGCCGGATTTCAGGCAGGCGCCGATCTTGGCCGTGCGGTCGCGTCGATGGACATGCTGTTCAACCCGAGCGTCACCGAAACCTTCGGGAACGTGACGCTCGAGGCGATGGCGTGCGCGGTGCCCGTGGTGGCGGCCATCGCCACCGGCAGTTCGAGCCTCGTCGAACACGGCGTCACCGGACGGCTCGTGCCGCCCGACGACATCGCCGGCTTTGCCGATGCGCTGCAAGCCTATTGCGAGGATCGCGACCTGGCCGATGAGCACGGCCTTGCCGGCGAGGCGCGCAGCCGCGCCTATGGCTGGGATGCGATCAACAGGAACATGCTCGACAAATATCTGGAAGTGGCCGCCCGGCGCGGTGCGTGATAACCAGGCTCAGGACGTGCTCCGGCAGCCCGGGCTTGACGTCGTCGGCCGTCGCTGTGCAAACAAGCGCAATGATATTCTATATCTCCGGGCCAGGCCGAAGATGCGATCTTTCCGAGGCCGGTTGACGCTGAGCGATCGTGCCGCAATTCTCGTAACTCGAGACACCAAAACGACATGTCGGCGCGCAGCCCCGCCGACGCAAGGGAGCGAGATGACGCTACGCCAATTGATCGCCGCCGCCATATTGGCACTGACCCTCACCAGCCCGATCGCTGCGCAGGAAAAGCATGACGCGACCGCGGCCGAGAAGAAGGCCGGCGACGACATCCAGCTGCCGCCGCTGCCCGCCGACAAGACCGTCAAGCAATCCGCCACGATCGGGGGGCGCACGATCAATTACGATGCGACCGTCGGCACGATCCCGGTTCGCGACAAGAAGGGCAAGGAAATCGGGCAGGTCGTCTACACCGCCTATGTCGTCGCAGGCAGCGGGGTCGATCGCCCCGTCACCTTCGCCTTCAACGGCGGCCCCGGCGCGTCGTCGGTCTATCTCAACATGGGCGCGGTGGGCCCCAAGCGCGTGCCGTTCGGCGTACAGGGGAACGCGCCGTCGGATTCACCGGTGGCGACCGACAACCCCAATAGCTGGCTCGACTTCACCGATCTGGTCTTCATCGATCCGATCGGCACCGGCTTCAGCCGCAGCCTCGTCGACGAGGCCGCGACCAAGAAAGCGTTCTACGCCAACGATCCCGACATCAAATATCTCTCGAAGGTCGTGTTCGACTGGCTGGTCAAGGCGGGGCGGCTGCGGTCACCCAAATATGTGATGGGCGAGAGCTATGGCGGCTACCGGGCCCCGCGCATCGCCTATGAACTTCAGTCGCAGATCGGCGTCGGCGTCACTGGCCTGATCATGGTCTCGCCCTATCTCGACCCTGCCTCGGGCGACGGCGCGACCGCGCTGTCACCGCTGCCCTGGATGATCGATCTGCCGTCGATGGCGGCGGCGCATCTCGAGCGCGAGGGACGGCTGACTCCGGCAGCGATGGCAGAGGTCGAGGCGTATACGCGCGGACCGTTTGCGACCGATCTGCTGCGCGGGCGATCCGATCCGCAGGCCATCGCGCGACTCGTCAGTCATGTAACCGAGCTCACCGGGCTCGATCCGGCGCTGGTCCAGCGGATGGGCGGCCGGGTCGATTCGGGCACCTTCCTGCGTGAAATCCACCGCGCAGACGGGACGATCGGCAGCGTCTATGATTCCAATGTCACTGCCTTCGATCCCTTCCCATGGTCGGCGGAGCGGCGATCGAACGATCCGATCCTCGACGCGCTGATCGCCCCGACGACCAGCGCGATGGTCGATTTCGTCACCCGCGTGGTCGGCTGGAAGACCGACGCGCGCTATCATGCATTGTCCTACGAAGTGAACGCCGCCTGGGACCGCGGCAAGCCCGACGACACCCCCGTGCAGGACCTGCGCAAGGCGATCGCCAACGATCCGCACATGGGCGTCATCATCGCGCATGGGTGGGACGACCTGAGCTGCCCCTTCTTCGCGTCGCGCCTGATCGTCGATCAACTGCCGAGCTTCGGCATGAAGGAGCGGGTCAAGCTCGATATCTATCCCGGCGGGCACATGTTCTATGCCCGGCCCGACAGCGGGGCGGCCTTCAAGGCCGACGCCAAGGCGCTCTACGCCGCTCACGGCTGATCCCGCGCGTCAGGGGCGATTGCCGCCGATTCCCGGCCCCGAGACGCGAGAGCTGGCCTGGCGCTCGGAGCTGCTCCGACGACCGAGCCTTGGCGGCAACGCCCCGCCCGGCCTTCGCCTAAGCGGACGCCTTCAGGGCCTGAAGGATCGCCGCTGGCGTCATTGGAAGGTGCCGCAGCCGCACGCCCACTGCCGCTTCAATCGCGTTCGCGATCGCCGGTGCGACGACCGTGGTCGCCGGCTCGCCGAGGCCCACCGGGGTATGACCGTTGTCGATGAAGCTGACGTCGATCACCGGCACGTCGGCGATCCGCAGCGGATTATAGGTGTTGAGGTTGGTATCCTCGACCTGGCCGGCGGCGAATGCGGTGCCCTCGTGCAGCGCCATGCTCAGGCCCCAGAGCGACGCTCCCTGTACCTGGGCGAGCGCGCCGTCGGGATCGACGATCGTGCCGGCATCCACCACCAGGGTCAGTTTCTGCACGCGGACAAACCCCGTGGTGCGATCGACATGGAGCTGGGCCGCGCACGCCACCCAGGTCGGCATGTCGCGTTCCTGGCCAAAGCTGGTGGCGATGCCAAGGCCGGTATCGGCGGGCAGCTTCGTACCCCACCCCGCTTTTTCCGCGACCCGGCGCACGACCTCTGCCTGTCGCAGCGCGCCGCCGATGGCGCTGGGGGCGGAGCCGGCATTGCGGCCCTCGCCGGTCAGCAGCCTCAGCCGGAACGCAACCGGGTCCGACTTTATGTGGTGGGCTGCTTCATCGATGAAGCTCTCCAGCGCCCAGTTCGTCCAGCCGGGACCGACCGAGCGCAACCAACCCGGACGGAAAATCGTGTTCGCCAGATCGTTGGGAATTGCCCGCACGGTCTGATGCCCGACCTCATACCAGTGATCGGCCCCGGAAATCGCGAAGGGATCATAGGCCGCGCCCTGCTTGGTCTTGGCGAGCAACGGCTCGGCGAGCACCTTGGTCGGCCAGCCGGCACAGGCATGATGCTCCATCGCCCGCACCGTGCCGCTGCGGTCGAACGCGATGCGCAGACGCTGGACCGACGGGGAGCGGACTGAATCGAAGCGGGCGTCATCCTCGCGCGTGAGGATCATTTTGACCGGGCGGCCGAGCGCCTTGGCCGCAAGCGCCGCCGGCACCGCATAATCGCCGTTCAACCGCCTGCCAAAGCCGCCCCCCAGCAAATAAGTACGCATCACGACCTTGGTTTCGGCGACGCCGAGCGCCTTGGCGATCGTCGGCAGGATCAGGCTTTGCCACTGGTTGCCGGTGTGGATTTCGAACACCCCGTCCTTCTCGAAGGCGAGCGCGTTGACCGGTTCGAGCTGGAAATGGAGCACCGTCGAGGTGGTGTAGATCTGTTCGAAGGTGCTCGCGGCTTCCCCCGATTTGAGCGGCGGGCCATTCTCGGCGATATCGAGTGCGACACCGCTATCTGGCTTCGCAACCAGTTGCCGGGCGTGATCCTGCAATGTCTGTTCGGTCACATCCGCGCCCGGCCCTGCAGTCCAGCTGACCTTGAGCAGGTCGGTCGCCTTGATCGCGGCGTAGTAAGAGCTGGCGATCACCATCACCCAGCCCGGCACCGTGTCGGACGGATCGTCGAGGATCAGATAGCGGAGATAGCCCTCCACCGACTTGGCGGCGCTGTCGTCGACCGACAAAACTTTCGCGCCGTTGCGCGTCGGCGGCAGCTTTGGGCGGGCGTAGACCATGTTCGGGACCTTGGCATCAATGCCGTAGATCGCGGTGCCGTTGGTCTTGGGGTCGATATCGAGGCTGTGGGTCTCGCGACCGATCAGGTGGCGGTCGGCGACCGGCTTGATCGGCAGCGCTTTCAGTTCGTCGAGGGTGAATTGCCGGGCGACCGTGCCGCTTTTGGCGATGTCACCATAGGAGATCGAGCGGCCGCCAGTATGGACAGCGCCATTGCGGGCGGTGCAGCCAGCGGGGCTGGCCCCCATTAGCTTGGCACCGGCCTCGATCAGCGCGATCCGGCCGGCAGCGCCGGCCTGGCTGAACACCGGAAAAGTCTGCCACACCGACCAGCTGCCGCCGGTGACCATGTAGCCCCATTTGGGATCGGTATCGACATGGACGATGCGGACCTTGTCCCAGTCCGCCTCCAGTTCGTCGGCGAGGATGCGGGCGAGCGCTGTGCCGACATGCTGCCCCATCTCCGCACGGATGATGTTGACGGTGACGATGCCGTCGGCGTCGATGCCGAACCAGATGGTCGGTTCGAACTGCGGCTTGGCGGGGGTGGCAGGCACGCCGCCCGGCACGGCCGGATCGGTCGCCGCGACCAGCCGCGAAAAGCCAAAGGCGATGCCGGTTGCCGCGCTCGCGACCAGGAAACCCCGGCGGCTGAGCGGGCCGGGCTCGGCGATGCGGGACCGGAGCCGGGTCATGCCTTCGCCTCCATCTTGCCCGACGCCTCTTTGCCAGCTGCCTGTTTGATCGCGTCGCGGATGCGCACATAGGTCATGCAGCGACACAGGTTGCCGGTCATGACCGCATCGATCTCGTCGTCGGTGGGCGCAGGAAAATCCTTCAGCAGCGCCGCCGCCTGCATGATCTGCCCGGACTGGCAATAGCCGCATTGCGGCACCTGCAACGCGCGCCAGGCTTGCTGCAGCGGATGGTTTGATGCCGGATCGAGGCCCTCGATGGTGACGATGTCCGCCCCCTCCACCGAAGCGAGGGGCGTGATGCACGACCGCGTCGCCCGCCCGCCGACATGCACGGTGCACGCGCCGCACATGCCGATGCCGCAGCCGAATTTGGTGCCCGTCAGCCCGATGGTGTCGCGGATCACCCACAGCAGCGGGGTATCGTCCTCAACCGTCGTCGTGACGGCGCGACCGTTGATGGTGAAACTGGTCATTGCCCTGGTCCCTCCGCGCGAATGCTGGCGGTCTTGTTCTCGAGGTCGGTCCAGGCCGGCTTGTCGGTGCGCGTTGCGCGCAGATAGGCGGCGATCCGGGCGACATCGGCGTTGCTGAAGCCGCTGGCGAAGCCCGGCATCACCACCCCCGGCGCGCCGTCCGCCGCGCTCACGCCGTACAGGATGACGCGGATCAGGTTGGTCGGGTCGTCCAGATGGGTCGCGCTGTTGAGCGCGAGGTCGGGGCGCAGCGGGTTCAACTGCTGACCGTTATAATGGCACGACGCGCATGCGGCGGTATAAAGGCGAACTGCCGGATCATATTGCAGCCCGGTGCCGCGCTTGTCGGCCAGCAGCGCCTTGCGGATGGCGGCTGGGCCGTCGGTCCGGGTGGCAGCGCCGCTGAGGCTGGCGAAATAGGTGGCGATCGCCGCGACATCCGGGGCGGGCAGATGCGCCAAGCCGCGCGACACCGCCCCCATCGGCCCCGCCGCCGTTCCGTGATACCTGCTCACCCCCGTGGCCAGATAAGCGACCAACTCGTCGTTCGTCCAGGGCACCGGCGAGGGGTTGGTCTTGTCGAGCGGTGGCGCAATCCAATGGTCGATCGGCGCGCCCGCATAAGCGCGGTCCTCTCTCTCGGCGCCCAGGCCGTTGCGCGGCGTATGGCAGGCCCCGCAATGGCTGATCCCCTCGGCGAGATAGGCGCCGCGATTCCATTCGGCGCTCTGCTTGGGAACGGGCTGGAAGCGGCCCGGTGTGAAGAACAGCATCTTCCAGCCGGCCTGCAACATCCGGACGTTCAGCGGGAATGGGAGCGAATTGCTCTTCTCTTTGGCCACTACCGGCGTGCGAGTCATGAAATAGGCGTAGAGCGCGGCAACGTCGCCATCGCTCAGCTTGGTGAAATGGCCATAGGGAAAAGCCGGAAACAAATGCGATCCGTCGCGTGCGACGCCTTCGCGCATGGCGCGGGTAAACGCGGCTTGCGACCATGTGCCGATCCCGGTGGCGGGATCGGGGGTGATGTTGGTCGAATAGATCGTGCCGAATTGGGTCACCAGCGGATAGCCGCCGGCGAACGCCTCGCCGCCCTTGGCGGTATGGCAAGACGCGCAATAGCCGGCGTTGCTCAGCACTTCGCCCTGCGCCACCAGAGCGGGCGTGAAGCTGCCCGGCGCAGGTCGCGCGATCTCGGCGATCGCCGACCGCCAGGCGAAAGCATAGAGCCCGACGATGCCGACGATGACCGCTCCGACGATGCCGAGGAAAATTCGCTTTAGCATGGCGATTTGCACCTCACCGGGGACCACCTTTACCGGATAGCACAGAAAATGCTGGCCCCGGCCAATATTGCATGTCGACCGAATATCCGGTTTCGAGCAGTAAGCCCGGCACCGACATCGGCTGGGGATGCGCGCTTCTTCCGGATCGCAACCCTGCCCGTCGTCGACCAGCGCCTTATTGGGCGGCCTGCTGCTGCCAGCCGCCCCCCAATGCCTTGTAGAGCGAGGCCAGCGCCTGGTCGAGCGATCCCTGCGCCACCACCAGCGCCTGGCGTTGGGCGATCCACCCGCCTCGCGCCTGGAGCACGGCGCTCAGATCCGTCAGCCCGCTTTGATAGCGCGCATCGGCAACGTCGAGCGCGCGCTTTGAATCGGCGACGCCGGCGGCGAGTTGGGCCGTTTGCTTCTGCGCGCCGTCGACGCGAACGAGCGCATCTTCGACATCCCGAAACGCGCCCAGCACCACCTTCTGATAGGCGATATAGGCCTGCGTCATTGCCTCGCGACGATTGTCGACCTCGCCCCGCCGACGGCCGAAATCGAGCAGGGGAAAGGCCAGCCTGGCCCCCGCGCTGGTCTGCACGCTATCGCGGCTGACGAGGTTCGAGAGCCCGCTCGACAGTAATTCGGCGACGCCGGTCAGGCTGATATGGGGATAGAGATCGGCGGTGGCGACGCCGATATCGGCGGTTGCCGCGGCAAGCTGGCGCTCGGCGGCGCGGACGTCGGGGCGGCGCTGCAGCAGTTCAGACGGCAGACCCGGCGGAATGGCCGGCGGAACGGCGACCGCAGGGGCAGGCGCCGAGAGTTCGTCGATCAGCGCGCCCGGCGCCCGACCGATCAGCACCGCCAGCGCGTGCATCTCGATCCGTTGTTCGATCAGCAGCGGCTCGAGCGAGGCACGCAACTGCGACAGACTGGCCTGCTCGCGAATGGGTTCGTCGCCCGGGGTCAGGCCCGCTTGTGCCCGATGCTGGCGCAGCTCGAGCTGGCGTTCCTGACGCGCGATATCCTCACGCAAGACGCTTTCGCGACGCTGGAGGGTGCGGAACTGGAAATAACCATTGGCGACTTCGCCCGACAGCGAGACGGCGGCGTCCCGGGCGGTCCATTCGGCGGCGTCGACCCGCGCCTTCGCGCCCTCGACGGCACGCCGACCGCCGCCGAACAGATCGATCTCCCAGCTGGCGTCGAAACCGGCCGAGTAAGTGGTGATCCCGTTGCCGGGGGTCGCGATGCCCTGCCCGCTGCTGCCGGACCCGCCACCGCCGAACAGGCTCGCCAGCGACGAGAAACCGGCATTCTTGGAAAAGTCGATTCGGTTCACCCCACCGCTCGCGTTGATCTGTGGCAGATAGCGCGCGCGCGCGATTCCGGCGGCGATGCGCGCCTGCCTGACCCGGGAGGCCACCAGCCGGATGTCGGGCGCGTCGTTCAGCGCTGCATCGACCAGCCTGTCGAGTTCGGGATCGCCAAATACCGTCCACCAATGTTCGAGATCGACGACGTCGGCGCGCGCATTGGCCGGAACAGCTTCGGCGAAAGCCGGCGGCGCGGCTTCGGACGGCGGGTGATAGTCGGGGCCGACGGTACAGCCCGACGCGAACAGCGCCGCCAACGGGATCATCAGGCTTGGGCGAGACATCAATGCGCTCCCGCCGGCGCGCGCTGGCCGGGCTTGCTGCGAAGAAAAAGGGCGATCGGGCTGACCAGGAACACGAAGATCATCAGCGTGTGGAAGGTATCGAGAAATGCCAGCATCGCCGCCTGTTGCTGGACGATGCGATACATCGACCCCAGCCGCGCCTCGACGCTTTCGCCGAACACGCCGGCGGCGCGATTCATCCACTGGACATAATTGGGATTGAGCGGATTGAGGGTCTCGACGAGATGCGACTGGCGGGTCTGCTGATAGCTCGACAGCAAGGTCTGCGCTGCCGAGATACCGACGGTGCCCCCCAGGTTGCGCGACACGTTGAGCAGGCTCGATGCCTGCGCCGTCTTGCGCTGGGGCAGACCGACATAGGCGGCGGCGTTGATCGGCACGAACAGGAACGGCAGCGCGGCCGACTGGTACATGCGCGCCAGCGACGCGTCCCAGAAGCTGATATCGGCATTGAGCATCGACAGGTTGAGCAGCGCAAAAGCCTGCGCCAGAAGCGCGGGAAACAACAGGAAGCGGACATCGACCTTGTCGGTCAACCGCCCGGCAAAGGGCACCGCGACCAGGGTTGCGAAGCCGCCGAACGTGAGTGCCAGCCCGGCGTCGGTGGCGGAATAGCCCAATACCTGCTGCAGCATCTGCGGGATCAGCTGGGTGGTGCCGAACAGGATCATTCCCGTCGTGAACATGATGATATTGGTGATCGCGAAATTGCGATTCCTGAGGAGTTTCAGATCGACGATCGGATCGTCGTGATTGAGCTCCCAGATCACCAGCCCGACCAGCGCCACGCCGGCAATGCACGCGGTCAGGACGATGAAGCTGCTGTCGAACCACGCCTCGCGCTCGCCGCGATCGAGCGTATATTCGAAGAATCCGAGCCCGATCGCGACCAGGGCGAAGCCGATATAATCGATCCGGATGCCGCGCTTGATCAGTTGCTCGCGATCACGCCTGATCGTCTCGGATTCGTCGACGAACAATTGCACCAGAATGAGAGCCACGATGCCGACCGGCACGTTGATCAGGAAGATCCAGTGCCAGCTCGCCTTGTCGGTGATGTAGCCGCCGATGGTGGGCCCGAACACGGGGCCGACGACGACGACGATGGCAAAGGTCGCAAAGGCCAGGCCGCGCTGCGAGGGCGGGAAGGTATCGGCGAGCATCGACTGCTCGACCGGCGCCAGGCCGCCGCCGCCAATTCCCTGCAGGATGCGGGCGATGACCAAAGTCTGGAGGTTCGGCGCCAGCCCGCACAACAACGACGCGCCGGCAAACAGCGCGATCGAGATCATGAAATAACGCTTCCGCCCGACGACGTCTGACAGCCAGCCCGAGATCGGGATGACGATCGCATTGGCGACGAGATAACTCGTCAGCACCCAGGTCGCCTGATCGAGCGTGATCGACAGCCCACCGGCAATGTCGTTGAGCGAAACATTGGCGATCGAGGTGTCGAGCACTTCCATGAAGGTGGGCAGGCTGATGATCGCGACGATCAGCCATGGGTTGAGCGTGCCGGCGACCGAACGGTCGGCGTCCCATCCCTGGTTCTTCGAGGCAGCGCTCTGGGCCACGGGGTCAGCGCACCTTGACGGTTGGCACCACCGACATGCCCGGCCCGATCGGATATTTGAGCGGATCGGGGCCGTTCTTGTCGAACACGATCCGCACCGGCACGCGTTGCACGACCTTTACGAAATTGCCGGTCGCGTTCTGCGGCGGCAGCAGCGCAAAGGCCTGCCCCGCGCCGCGCTGGATCGAATCGACGAACCCGTGGAACTTGATGTCGGGAAAGGCATCGATCTTGATGTCCACCGGCTGGCCACGCCGCATCGTGGTGATCTGGGTTTCCTTGAAATTGGCGGTGATCCAGATCTTGTCGGGAATGATCGCCATCAGCTGCGACTGCGGCGAGACGGTGCTGCCGACATTAACGCTGCGATTGACGACCTGACCCGCGATCGGCGCGGTGACGGCAAGATCGCCGACGGTCACATCGACCTGCCGCACCTGCGCCTCCGACGATTTTCGCTGCGCGCGCGCAGCCGCCACCCCGCGCTGGGCGACCAGCATCTCGGCCCGGGCGCTGTCGATCTGCTTGCGCGCGGCCGCCGCCTGCGCGGCGGTCTCGCGCGCCTGTGCCCGCGCCTGATCGAGCTGGGCGCCCGACACCGCCGCCGGATCGAGCCGAACGGCATTTTCGTATCGCGCGAGGTCCTGCGCCGCCTTTTGCGCCTGCGCGATCGGCGCACGGGCATTGGCCTCGGCTTGCTGGACCTGCGCTTGGGCGGCGATCAACCGGCCTTGCGCCTGCTCGATCCCGGCCTGTGCCTGGGCCACGCCGGCCTGCGCCTGCTGAAGCTGGGCGTTGGTGCCGCTCGGCTCGATCCGGGCGAGCAGCATGCCGGCGGGCACATGGTGATTGTCGACGTCGGCGACCCACGTCAGTTGCCCCGAAACCTGCGGCGACAGCCGCACGATATGCGCGTCGACGAAAGCATCGTTGGTCGACGCATATTGCCGCGCGTGGAGATAATAGAGCGTTCCGACGATCGCAGCCGCGACGACGACGACCGTCACGACGATCCAGAAAATCGGTCGTTTGTAGATCGGGGTTTTGGCCGGCTCCTGGGCAGACCCGCGGGTTGCTTCGGCATCGTCGCCCGGCGCGTGTTGCGTCTGGTCCTTTTTCTCGTCGATCACATCGCTCATGAGTTCGGGCTCAGTGGCATGGGTGGACAGGTCCCGGTTGTGGAAAGTTGCACCGCGGCGGCGGTCGCTCGGCAGCCCTAACGCAAACTTCCTATCATCGAAACCGTTCCGCCCCGAAATTTCGCGCCTGCCGGCCGGCCCACCGACATCGACCGATCAACGCAGCGCCGATGCGGCCAGCGCACCGCAATCGGCGTCCTTGGCGACCGGCCCCTGTTTGCCCGTAATCGCGCGTCCGATGCCCTTCAAAATATTGCCGACCGACTTCACTTCGTGGGGGACGACAACCTGGGGATCACGAACGGTGCCGGTGATCGTGATCGATCCGGGCAACCGCAGGGCCGAGTCGCGCTTGGGAGCGCCAGTCACCGACAGCGCGAGCGCTTCGGACGGGAAACGCAGCGTTCCCTCGGCGTGCGACTGGCTGAGCGAGGTGTCGACCAGCACCGGATCGGCCCGACCGACACCCTTTGTTACCTCGAAACGGGCAATGACGCAGCGCAACTGCGCCTGTTCCGAATCGCTTCTGGTCAGGCTCCTGGCGACATCGAACCCCATCATCGCCGCGACCTTCGCCGGCAGGGCGCCGCGCTGCGCCGCCAGACCGATCGACCCGCCGGCATGACCGACTGCCTCGCGCACGGTGCTGCCGACCCCGGCAAGCTTGACCCGGCCCGCGAGCGACGCGTCGATCGCCTTGTCATCGCCGCCCGCGAGCGCAGCGATGCTGCCGTCCTTGAGCGTGAGATCGAGCGTCACGGTCGGCTCGGCGCGCCCGCCGCGCTGGTCGACGGTCACACGCCCGGTGATCACGCCCTTTGTCAGCCCGATCCTGAAATTGCTGAGCTTCATCAACTGGTGATCGATCGAGACGAGGCCGCTCATGCTGGTCAGCGCCGATGCGCCGCGCGCGCTGACGATCCTGCCGACGTCGAACCGGATTTGGCCATCGGTGCTGTCGATCTTCTTGATGTTGATCCGCGTGTTGGGCACGATTTTCGGCCCATTGGCGCGTTCCAGGGCACGCGCGGCGGCTTGCCCGGCATCGGTCGCGAAATCGTCGAAATTGAGTCGGTCGGACGTCACCGCACCGTCGAGCCTGGTGCGGCCGCCTTCCCTGGTCGCGGTCACGTGGCCGGCGATGGTCGATCCGCCGATGGTACCTCGCAACCGCTCGACGCTCCAGCGCGCGCCGTCATGCCGGGCATGCGCGGTCAGCCGCACGGGTTGCGTCCCGAACAGCCCTGCCTCGATCACCGCGTCGATCATCTTGAGGTCGCTTGCGCGGGCCGACACGTCGAGCGCCATGTTGCCGGTGTCGAGCGGCCGCGCCATCGTCCCCTGCGCGCGCATCTCCAGATCGCGGCCGTCGATCGCGGCGGTGAATGGCCAGTGCGCCGCAGCGCCGAGCAGCGGGGCGCCCCTTGCCCGGACCGTCACGGCCGACCCCCGGATCGTCCCGCTGCCTTTCACGGCGACGCCGCGTGCATCGGCGGCGAGCGACAGATCGAGCACCCGCTTCTGAACTGCGTCACGATAGCGGAGCGCGACGTCGTGCAATGTGAGCGACGTGATCGAGGGGGGTGCCCCGTCGCCACGCTTCTTGCGCGCGCTTTGCCAGTTCCTCCGCCCCGTCCGATCGCGCACGAGCGCCACCCGCGCGCCGTCGACCTCGATCATGGTCGGGCGAAATTTGCCGACCAGAAGCGGTAGCACCGGAAAACGGACGCGGATCGAGCGAATCGCCGCCAGCTTTCCGGGGCCGGCCCATGCCGGCTGCGTTACCGACACATCGGTCAAATGCACGACCGGTGACAGCGAGAACAGGTCTTCGCGCGCCATCGTGCCGATCGACACGGTCTGCCCGGTGCGCGCCGCTAGCCGTTGTTCGATCTGCCCCTTGAACACGCCCCACGGCAGCATGGCCAGTACCAGCAGGGCGGCCATGATGAACGCGAGCAGCGCGATGCCAACCCGCACGGAGAGGCGGATCGTCCGCTTGCGTGTGATCATCGGCACAGGACGATTTATCGTGCCGATTGTTCCGCCTGGAATGACGGGCCGAAGCGGGCCCTGTCCTCATGGTTTTGGTGGCGCGACTCGCCGGATCAATAATTCTTGGACGACATGACGATCAACACCGCGCTGCCATGTTCTGCGAAGTGCACCCTGAAGCCGTGCAAGTCGGCGATCGCCTTGACGAGGCTGAGGCCAAGCCCCGCGCCTTCCTGATCGTGACGCCCGCGGTAAAAACGCTGCGTGACGAGCGAGCGTTCGGCAGCAGGAACGCCGCGCCCCTCATCCGCCACCATCAAGGCGATCGTCTCGCCCCGTTGGGAAAGCGACACCGTCACCCGGCCGCCTGGCGGGCCGAACTTCATCGCGTTGTCGATCAGGTTCGATATCGCCTCGATCAGCAGGCTGGCGTCACCTTCGACCGGCGCCACCGGCGAAATGTCGCACACCAGATCGATCCCGCGATCCTCCGCCGTCGGGCGGTGGAGCTCGCACGCGTCTTCGGCCAGTTGCCTCAGGTCGACCGGAGCGAAGCGGCTGCGGCGGGCATGATCCTCCAGCTCGCGAATACGCAACAGCGCCGCCACGATCCCCAGCAACTGATCGATCTCGGCCAGCGCGGCATCGACCGTCGCCTCGACGGCGTCGGCGTCGCTGGCATCGCGCAGACCGCGTTCGAGCCGCGCGCGCAAGCGGGTGAGCGGCGTGCGCAGCTGGTGCGCGATATCGTCGCCGACCCCGCGCACATCGGCGACCAGCGTCTGAAGCCGGTCGAGCATCAGGTTGATGTGGGCGCAGAGCAGGCCAAAGCTGTCGGGATGGCCACCGATTTCGAGCCGCTGGGCAAGGTCGCCTGCAACGATCTGCTCGGTCAGCACGCGCACTGCATCGACCTGGCGCGCCGCCCGCCGACCGGCGAACAGCCCGAAGCCGATCGCCAGCAACAGGCCGGGAATCAAGCCGATCAGCAGCGACTGTTCGACGACGCGCAGCGCTTCTTCGGCATCGTCGAGATCGACCCCCGTCAGCAGCCGCGACCGATCGGGCATCGCGCAGATCGCCAGCCGCGCGACGTCGCGGTCCTTGCCGGGAAGCTCGGTCGGGCGGACCGTCGCGACGAATGACGACGAAGCCATGTCGCCTGCCGGCATGCGCGCGACATTGCCGTCGATCAGCGCCCCGCCCGGCGCGAACAGCGCGAGGAAACGGTCGCGGTGGATGTCGCGGGTCAGCATCGCGCGCAGTTCATGCCGCCGGGCGGGTGGCGACAGTGCGGCCAGTCGCCTACAATCGGCGGCAAAGCCGCGCTCGACGGTGCGCTGGTGGCTGCCGGTCGCGAGCAGCCAGAACAACCCCGCCAGGATGATCGATTGCGCGATCAGCAGCGCGGCGATCGCACCGCCCCAGCGCCACATCGCCCGGGTCCGCGGTTCAGCCGGGGATGTCGAAGACATAGCCGCGCCCCCGGACGTTGCGGATCAGTTGCGGCTCGCCCTCGGCATCGACCTTGCGGCGCAACCTGCCCATATGCACGTCGACGACATTGCTGTTGGGCTCGAAACTATAGCCCCACACGTCCTGCAACAGCATCGACCGGGTGACGATCCGGCCCGGGCGGCGGACGAGATAGTCGAGCAGCTTCAACTCGCGCGGCAGCAGATCGAGCGCCCGCCCGGCGCGCCATGCCACCCCGGCGAGCAGATCGAGATCGAGCGGCCCGGCGATCAACCGCGTGTCGCGCGTTTCGTTGGGCCGACGCAGCAGCGCCTCGACCCGCGCGATCAGCTCGACCAGCGCAAACGGCTTCGGCAGATAATCGTCGCCGCCCGCGCGCAACCCGCGCACCCGGTCGTCGAGGCTACCGAGCGCGCTCAGCACCAGCGCCGGCGTGCGGCGTCCCTCGGCGCGCAGCCGGGCGATCAGGTCCAGTCCCTCGCCATCGGGCAGCTGGCGGTCGACGATCAGCAGGTCGATGTCGTCGCGCCGTGCCTCGATCAACGCGTCCGCCGCCAGCGCGCGGTGCGTCACGCCATAGCCGTTCGCGGCGAGCTCGAGCGCGATCTCGTTGGCGGTACCCGCATCGTCTTCGAGGAGCAGAATCTGCGTCACCCTTCCTGTTCGCAGTCGGCGTCACCCAACGTCAACTGAATAGCATTTCACTTTCTGAACCCGGATTTAGTCGACCGATCCGCCGTCGCCCCGCTACGGGTCGATCCGGGATTTTCAAGGAGACGCGCGCCATGCGGATGATCGGTCTTGTGGTGATGCTTGGGGTGATCATGCCCGCGTGCGCGCATGCGCAGGATGGTTCGGGCCACGCGCAGCCGGGGCCTGCGGTCTCGCTTGACCGGCTCGTCCAGGATGTCGTCGCGAACAATCCGGAGCGTCAATATTACCAGCGGCAGATCGAGACCGCCGGAGTCGAGCGCCAAGCAGCCGGGCGCTGGGCGGACCCCGAAGCCGTCGTCGAATTCGGCCAGCGCCGCGCGACCGACCCCAGTTCCGGCCAGTTGCTCGGCGAGGGCACGACCTACGCGGTATCGATCGTCCAGCCGATCGAGTTCGGCGGGCGCATCGCGCTGCGTCGCGCGATCGCCGAGCGCCAGATCGACCTCGCGAAAACCGGCCTTGCCCAATTCGACGCGACGCTCGCCGCGCGCGTGCGGTCGCTCGGCTATGGACTGTTCGCGGCAGACGAGAAGGCGGCGGCAGCCCGCGCGGTGGCGGGGCGCATGCGCACGCTCGCCCGCGTCATCGTGTCGCGCGACCTCGCCGGGCCAGCCCCGGCGCTCGAGGCGGCAGCGTTGCAGGCCGGCGCCATCAGTGCCGAGCGTGCGGCGGCCTCGGCCGATGCGGATGCGAATTCCATTCTGTACGAGCTCAACCAGCTTCGCGGTGCGCCCTTTGCCGCACGCATCCGGATCAATCGGCCCGACATGAGCCTTCCCAACCTGCCCTCGGGCGCGACGCTCGCGGCCAGCGCCAATGCCAATAATTTCGAGCTCAAGGCCCTCCGGGCGCAGTTCGAGCAACAGGGGCTTCGCGTCGATCTGGCGCGTAAGGCGCGCATCCCGGTGGTGAGTGTCGGCCCTTATTACGACCACGCGCGGTCCGACATTCGCGAGACCAATTACGGCCTTAGGCTGTCGACGACCTTGCCGGTATGGAACCGCCAGGCGGGCGATGTCGCCGCCGAGCAGGGCCGGCAGGCACAGGCCAATGCGACGCTGCTCAATGCCGAACGGCGGATCGCGCGCGACGTGTTCGATCAAGCGGCGCAATATGAAGCCAAGCGCGACGCCCTTGGCCAATGGGCCGGCAGTTCGCCGCAACGCTTTGCCGATGCCGCCGAGGAGGCCGACCGCAATTACCGGCTCGGCGCAATCCCGCTGACCACCTACACTCAGGTCCAGCAAGCCTATATCGACGCGGCCAATGCCGTGCTCGACACCCGCCGCGAGGCGATCGAGGCGTTGCTCAAGCTGCGCGCGCTCAATGGCGGGACGGCGCTCGGCCAATGATCGGCTGGCTGCTCGCGCTCGTCACGCGCCACCGGCTGGCGGTGGCGGCGGTCACCGCCGTCGTCGCGGCGATCGGATTATGGTCCTATACCACGCTGAAGATCGACGCGATCCCGGACATTACCGGGGTGCAGGTGCAGATCAACACGATGGTCCCGGCGCTTGCCCCCGAGGAGATCGAGCGGCTGGCGACCCTGCCGATCGAACGCGCCATGGCCGGGCAGCCGGGGCTCGAGGAAACCCGATCGCTTACCAAAACCGGGCTCAGCCAGGTCACCTTGCTCTATCAGGACGGCACCGATCAGCTCCGCGCGCGCCAGCTCGTCTCCGAACGGCTTCAGGCGGTGCGCGACCAGTTGCCGCCCGGGGCATCGCCGCAGTTGGCCCCGATCACCACGGGTCTGGGCGAAATCTATTATTACACGCTCGAATGGAAGCGCCCGCCGCCGGGGCTCGATGGTCGGCGCCAGTTGATGGAGCTGTACGAGGCGCAGGAATATACCGTACGCCCGATGCTGCGCGCGGTGACCGGCGTCGCCGATGTCAATTCCAATGGCGGAATCGAGCAGCAATTCGTCGTCGAGCCCGATCCGGCCAAGCTGATGATGCACGGCGTTACGGCGGCCGAACTGGCGGCGGCGGTCGGCAAGAATGTCGAAAATGCCGGTGGCGGCATCATCGCGCGCGGCGCCGAGCGCTTCACCGTGCTCACCAACGCGCGGGTGATGACTGCCGACGAAATCGGCGCGATCCCGGTGAAATTCGCTGGTGGCGTGCTGCCGCTGCAGGTCCGCGATCTGGCCAATGTCGTGATCGGCTCCGCGCCGCGCCAGGGGGCCGCCACGCAGAACGGCAGCGAAACCGTGCTCGGCACGGTAATGATGCTGGTCGGTCAGAACAGCCGCGAAGTCGCGATGCGGGTGCAGGATACGCTGCCCGATATCCAGGCGGCGCTGCCGAAAAACATGGTGATCCACCGGCAATATAGCCGCGCCGACCTGGTCGACCGCACCATTTCCACGGTCGAGCATAATCTCGGCGAGGGCGCGTTGCTGGTCGCGATCGTGCTGCTGTTCGTGATGGGCAATTGGCGCGCGGCGCTGATCGTCGCGCTGGTCATCCCGCTCGCCTTTCTGGTGACCGTCACGGGCATGAACGCGATCGGCGTATCGGGCAATCTGATGAGTCTGGGCGCGCTCGATTTCGGGCTGATCGTCGACGGGTCGATCGTCGTCGTCGAAAACAGCCTGCGGCTGCTCGCCGAGCGCCGTCGCGCCAAGGGCGAGCCGCTGACGCCCGAGGAACGCCGGGCGACCGTCGCCGACGCCGCGCGGATGGTCGCGCGGCCGACGATCTTCGGCATCGTCATCATCGCGCTCGTCTATGTGCCGGTGTTGAGCCTGGGCGGAGTAGAGGGCAAGCTGTTCCAGCCGATGGCGCAGGCGGTGATGCTGGCGATCTTCGCGGGGCTCGCCTGGACCTTCACGATCGTCCCCGCGCTATCAGCCTGGCTGCTGCGCACCCCGGAGCGCGAGGCCGACCAGGGCGAAAAGGCGGGGCTGATCGGGGCCGCCGAACGCTTCTATGTGCCGGTGCTCGACAAGGCGCTGAAGCATCCGGCGCTGCTCGCGACCGGCGCGGTCATCCTGCTGGCGGTGACCCTGCTGGTTTTCCGCACCCTGGGATCGCAATTCACGCCGCAGCTCGACGAGGGATCGATCACCGCGATGGTCTATCGACCGGTCGGGATG
The DNA here is from genome assembly GCA_002281485.1 of Sphingomonas sp. 28-66-16. GTDB lineage: Bacteria > Pseudomonadota > Alphaproteobacteria > Sphingomonadales > Sphingomonadaceae > Sphingomonas. Next base: position 42,649 of record NCGF01000004.1, on the reverse strand, counting down.
TCACTCGAACGCAGCCTGGCGATCGAACAGGCGACCGAACGCGCAATCCGCAAGCAATTCCCGCAGGTCACGCACACCTTCTCGCGGATCGGCACCAGCGAGGTCGCGACCGACCCGATGCCGCCCAACGAGAACGACCTCTATATCTTCTACGCCCCCGAAAAGGACTGGCCGCAGGGCGACGGCAAGCCGAAGACCAAGGACGCGCTGATCGAGCAGATCGGGAAGATCGGGCGCCAGGTTTATCGCGACCAGAGTTTCGAATTCGCCCAGCCGATCGAGATGCGTTTCAACGAAATGCTGGAGGGGGTCCGCGCCGACGTGTCGGTCAAGGTCTTCGGTCAGGATTACGACATCCTCGAGCGCGCCGCGAAACAGGCCAAGGCGATCATCGAGAATCAGCCCGGCACCGAAAGCGTCGAGTTCGAAACCGCCGGCCGCCCGAAAAGCATCGTCGTCGAGCTCGATCATGCCGCGATGCTGCGGATGGGGCTGGCCACCGCCGAGGTCAACAAGGCGATCACCGACGCGATCGCCGGGGCCGAGGTGGGCTTCATTCCCGAGGGCGAGGCGCGCCACATGATCGTGGTGCGGATGCGCGAGGGGCTGCGCGCCGATCCCGCGGCGGTGCTCGCGCTGCCGCTGCGGGTCGGCGATTACGGCATGGTGCCGCTGGCACGCGTCGCGCGGCTGAAGGAAATTCATGCGGTCGAACCGATCCTGCACGACAGCGGCAAGCGCCGTGCCGCGCTGATGGTCAACCTCAAGACCAGTGATCTTGCCGGCTATGTCCGCAAGGCGCGCGACGCGGTCAATGCCCAGGTCAAGCTGCCGCCGGGCTATCGCATCGAATTCGGCGGGCAGTTTCACCAGCTCGAAGCGGCGCAGGCGCGGCTGTCGATCGTCGTGCCGACCGCGCTGATCCTGATCTTTGCGCTGGTCTATGCCGCACTCGGCAGCGTCAAGGAGGCGGCGATCGTCTATACCGGCATTCCCTTCGCCGTCACCGGCGGGGTGCTGGCGCTGTGGCTGCGCGGCATGCCGTTCTCGATCACCGCCGCGATCGGCTTCATCGCGCTGTCGGGGATCGCGATGCTCAACGGGCTGGTGCTCATCGACCATATCAACGGCCTGCGCGACGGGCGGGACGGTGGCGAGCGGCGCACGGTGGCTGACGCCGTGCGCGAAGGTGCCCGCGACCGGCTGCGCCCGGTGCTGTCGACGGCGCTGGTCGCCTCGATCGGCTTCATGCCGATGGCGCTGGCGAGCGGGGCCGGCGCGGAAGTGCAGCGCCCGCTCGCAACGGTGGTGATCGGCGGCATCGTGACCTCGACGATCCTGACGCTGTTGCTGTTGCCGAGCCTCTACCGCTGGCTGGTTCGCAGCGGCGCCCGGCCTAGGAGCGAACAGCCCGCCGATTGAAGGCGCGGCGACCTTTGTCGATGGCGCGCCCACCGCATGATGATCCGCGCGACACGAAGCGTATTTCGGTGCCCACTGCTCCCGCCCACCGGCAATCAGCGGCTTGCTCGCCCTGCCCGCTCCGGCTCGATCGGCAAATAGCGCCCTTCCCGGTGGCGCGCTTGCTCCCCACAGGCGGCTGGAATATAGGCGCGTGGCGACAGGTTTCCGGAAACGGAAATAATAGGGAACCCGGAAGCAGGACTCCACCTGTAAACCGGGGCTGTGCCCGCAACTGTGACCGGAGAGCGGTCGCTCGAAATGCCACTGGTGGCCTCGGCGGCCGGGAAGGCGGAGCGGCCGTGACGACCCGGAAGCCAGGAGACCTGCCTGTCGCGGTCGGTCCTTTGCGTCAACGGGGTGTTTGACGTGATCGAGGCAAAACCTCGCGTGACGACATCGATGGAGGTGGCGTGCGTGCGTGTTCAAATCATTTCGACATTCGACGAATCGTGCGACTGGCGCAGGCGGCACGACGCCCGGAACCGCCGGTCGGCGGCATCTTGCTGCCTCAGGCCGGCCGCCACTCGTCTTGATCTTGCCGGCCCAGACCGATGACGGACGGCAAACGGGGGCGCGGGTCGATGCGGTCGACGTCGCTGCTGTGTGCCGTAGTGGCGACATCGACCATCGCTGCCCGGCCTGCGCCGCGCCACGAGCCGCGGATCGTCTCTATCAATCCTTGCGTCGACTCGATCCTGATGCACGTCGCCGATCGTGGGCAGATCGCCGGGATCAGCCATTATTCGAAGGACCCGCGCGCGACCTCGATCCCGCTTGCGCTGGCCGCGCAGTTCAAGGCGACGTCGGGCACCGCCGAGGAAGTCGTCGCGCTCGCACCCGATCTGGTGATCGCTGGCGCGCATGTCGCGCCGTCGACGATCGCCGCGCTCAAGCGCCTGCACATCGCGCTGCTGCAACTGGAGGTGCCCGAGACGATTGCCCAGAGCCGTGAACAGATTAACCGGATCGCGACTGCCGTCGGCCATGTCGATCGCGGCGAACGGTTGAACGCGCGGATCGATGCGGCGGTGGCGGCAGCGCGGAGCGCAGGCCCGCGGGTGCCGGCGCTGATCTGGCAGGGCGGCGGGCTGGTGCCCGGCAAGGACACACTGGCGAGCGAGCTGCTCCGAAAGACCGGGTTTCGCAACCTGAGCAGCGATTACGGGCTGAAGACATGGGACGTCCTGCCGCTCGAATATCTCGTCGCGCAGCCGCCACGGGTGCTGTTTTCGGTTGGTGACGCATCCGACGGGGACCGGATGCTCAGTCATCCGGTATTGCGTCCCCTCGCCCGTCACATCGCTATCCGGGCCTTTCCCGAGCGCTTGCTTCATTGCGCCGGGCCGACGATCATCGACGCGGTCGCGCTGCTCGCCAAGACGAAGCGGGGCCTGTGACGCTGCGGTTCAGCAGCGCGCTGGGGCTGGCACTGGTCGTGGCGATGGCGTTGTCGCTACTCGCAGGCAAGGTCTGGCTGCCGCTTTCGGCCTGGGACAGCGCCGATCCCCGCTGGCTGATCATCGTCGAGCTGCGCCTGCCCCGAACGGTGCTGGCGGCGCTCGTCGGCGCGGCGCTCGGCATGTCGGGCGCGGCGATGCAGGGCTATCTTCGCAACCCGCTGGCGGATCCGGGCCTGTTCGGCGTCTCTGCCGCCGCCGCGCTGGGGGCAGTGATCTCGCTGTTTTTCGGCTATACGGCGCAGGCGTGGCTGCTGCCGACATTTGCCCTGGCGGGCGCGGGCATTGCGATGGCGCTGCTGGCGCTGCTGGTCGGGCGATCGGGAAGCCTGATCGTCTTCACCCTGAGTGGCGTCATCCTGTCGAGCATCGCGGGATCGATGACCGCGCTGGCGATCAGCCTGGCGCCGACGCCCTTTGCGACCTCGCAGATCGTCACCTGGCTGATGGGCGCGCTGACCGATCGCAGCTGGGACGACGTGCGGATTGCGCTGCCGCTGATCGTCCTCGGCATGGCGCTGCTCGCCGCGACGGGGCGCTCGCTCGATGCGCTGACCCTCGGCGAGCCGGCGGCGCGCTCGATGGGCGTCAATCCGTTGCAGCTTCAGCTTCTCGTCATCGGCGGGGTCGGGCTTTGCGTCGGCGCCTCGGTGGCCGCGGCGGGGATCATCGGCTTCGTCGGCCTGATGGTGCCGCATCTCGTCCGGCCCTTCGTCGGCTATCGTCCCTCGGCCGTGCTGCTGCCATCGGCGCTTGCCGGCGCGCTGCTGCTGGTGGTCGCCGACAGCGCGGTGCGGGCGGCCCCCACGGTGAGCGAGTTACGGCTGGGGATTGCGATGTCGATGCTCGGCGGCCCCTTTTTCCTCGCGCTGCTGCTGCGGATGCGGCGGCAACTGCCATGAGTCTGGCGGCAGCGGCCCTGTCGCTGACGCTCGGCGGCACGCGCGTGCTCGAGCGCGTCGACGCGACCTTTGCGCCCGGACGGGTGACGGCGATCCTCGGCCCAAATGGCGCGGGCAAATCGACTCTGCTCGCCTGCCTGGCGGGGCTGCGCGACCCCGATGCCGGTATCGTGACGCTCGACGGCATCCCCCGCACGCGGCATGATCGCCGGGACCTTGCCCGCCGGATCGGCTTCCTGCCCCAGACCGCGAACGTGCACTGGGACGTGGACGTCGAAACCCTCGTCACGCTTGGGCGCTTCCCGCACCGGGGTCGCTGGGGCGAGACCGATGTCGATCGCGCCGCCATCACGGCGGCGATGGCGGCGACCGACGTGACGGGGATGGCGGGACGGATCGTCAATACGCTTTCCGGGGGCGAACGCGGGCGTGCCCTGCTCGCGCGCGTGCTCGCGGGGACGCCCGACTGGCTGCTGGCCGACGAGCCGCTAGCGGGCCTCGATCCCGCGCATCAGCTCGACGTCCTCGACTGTCTGCGCGGGATTGCCGCGCGCGGCGCCGGCGTGATCGTCGTGCTCCATGACCTCAACCAGGCGGCGCGCGTCGCCGACAACGTCCTGCTGATGCGCGCAGGCCGCATCATCGCGCAGGGGACACCGGAAACTGTGCTGACGCCGGCGCGCCTTGCCGAAACCTATGGGGTGACGACGCATGTCGGCCATACCCCCGAAGGCCTGCGATTCATCGTCGCCACGGCGCGCGGCTGAGCCGGCACGCAAGCGCTCCCCGGGAGCGATCAAGTCGGCAAGTTGGTCCGCTGCCATCGGTTCGCCGGTCGATTGCTTCGCGACCGGGCCGACGAACAATCGATAGGTTGGATGGGCCAGACCATGCTATGGTCGAGTTCTGCGTTGGCCAGGGACGCAAACCGGCGTCCGGCCATCGCCGCTCTTGTTGCTCCGGGTATGGCTTTCGCTCCGCGAGTCTCCGGCACCGAAGGCTTCGGCCATGGAATTTTTTACGCCCCTACTTCCCGATGCGGCCAGCAGTCTGGGCATGGCACTCGTCCTGTCATCGGCAACACCCCTGGTGTTGCTCGACGCCGATCTTGTCGTACAGGCGGCAAGTGGCTCATTTTGTGGTGCTTTCGCGCTCGATCCCGACAAAGTCGTGGGCCTGGATTTTGCGAAGCTCGGCGCCGGAGAATGGAGCGCGCCGACCCTTGGCTCGTTGCTCCGCGCGACCGTCGCCGGCAATGCGGCGATCCGCGCCTATGAGTTCGATCTCGTGCGAGCCGGGCAGCCGACGCGCCATCTGATCATCAACGCCCATCGCCTCGATTATCCCGGATCGGACGGAGACCGAATCGCCGTCGCGATCGCCGACGTCACCGAGGCGCGCCAGACCGAAAAACTGAAGGACGACGTCGTTCGGGAGAAGCTCGTCCTGCTGGAAGAATTGCAGCACCGTGTTGCAAACAGCCTTCAAATCATTGCCAGCGTGCTGATGCAAAGCGCCCGCAAGGTCCAGTCGGACGAGGCGCGCAGCCACCTCCAGAACGCGCATCACCGGGTCATGTCGATCGCGACGTTGCAGCGCCAGCTGGCGGCGACGCGCGCGGGCAACGTGAAGCTGCGGCCGTATCTCACCGATCTGTGCGACAGCATCGGCGCATCGATGATCTACGATCCGTCGCTGATCACGCTCAGGGCAGACGTCGATGACACTGTGGTCGGCCCGGAGGTTTCGGTCAGCCTCGGCCTGATCGTGACCGAACTCGTGATCAATGCACTCAAACACGCCTTCCCCGACAGGACGGCTTGCGGGACGATCATTGTCGACTACAAGTCCGAGGCGACAGGTTGGACGTTGAAGGTGGAGGATGACGGCATCGGCATGCCCGGCGATCACGAAACGCAGAAGCCGGGACTGGGCACCGGCATCGTCGATGCGCTGTCGAATCAGCTCAATTCAGCGGTCGTCGTCACCGCGACCAATCCTGGCACCCGGGTTGCGATCGTTCACTTAAACAAATGAAACCTCGGCACTTTTGGACGTCGCCGCTCGTTGGGGCGACAAATGTGTCTGGAAATTACACCCATGTCTGACTCATCGATCCCGCTGCTCCTCTATATCGAAGACGAGGTGCTGATTCAGGTGGAGGTCATCGCGTGTCTGGAAGATGCCGGATACAGGCTGATCGTCGCCGACAATGGCGAGGAGGGCCTCGCCCTGCTCGCCGAGCACAGTGCCGACCTGCGGGGTCTGGTGACTGATGTCGATCTTGGCGAAGGCCCCGACGGCTGGGAAATCGCGCGAACGGCGCGAGAACTGATCGCCGGCCTGCCGATCGTCTATGTCAGTGCCGCCAGCGATCACCAATGGACCTCGCACGGGGTGCCGGGCAGCACGATGCTCTCGAAACCGTTCGCTTCCGCCCAGCTCGTCGTCGCCATATCGTCGCTGATGATCGCATCCGATCCGTCGACCTGACGACCGGCGCCAATGACGGCTCCTGATTCGCGCTTTGCCGAACAGGTTTTGCTTTCCGGACCGGCGATGGCGCGATACCCGCATCGGCGAAATGCGCTGATCTCGTAGACCAACGCGATCAGTCGGCGGTCGACATCGAAAATGGTCGCGCGGCCCTGTCGCTTCCCCATCGCTTGTTCGGCGTCGCTGCCATCAGGAACCGCAGTTCGCCACCAGCCCGTATTTCACCGTCCCTGACGAAGCTGCGATCGAGCGCAACCCCGTTCAAGGTGACCGCGGCGACATAGCGGTTCGTCGCGGACAGGCCGGAGGCGACGACGACGAAGTGCTTGCCGCCGGGCAGGTTGAGCAATGCACGATCGACGAACGGCCGGCCGATGACATAGTCGTTCGATCCCGGTGCCACCGGATAAAAACCGAGCGCGGTGAACACCAGCCACGCCGACATCTGGCCAAGATCGTCGTTGCCGGCCAGCCCGTCGGGCGTCGGCTTGTATTGAGAGTTCACGATCTGCGCGAGCCGCTCCTGCGTGCGCCACGGCGCGCCGGCGTAATTATAGAGATAGGCGACGTGATGGCTCGGCTCGTTGCCGTGAATATACTGGCCGATCAGCCCGGCAATGTCTTCGGCATGGCTGTAATCGAGTGTCGAAGTGTCGAAATCGAACATTGCATCGAGCTTGGCGATCGCCTTGGCGTCGCCGCCGAGCAATCGGATCAGGCCGGCCTCGTCCTGCGGCATGAACCAGCTATATTGCCACGCGTTGCCCTCGGTATAATCGGAGCCGTAGTTGATGGCGGCGGGATCGAAGGGTTCGCGGAACGCGCCGGTCGACAGCCGCGCGCGCAGCCACCCGGTCTTCGCATCGAAGCTGTTTCGCCAGTTGCCGGCGCGCTTGGCGAACCGATCGGCGATCGCCGTCCGACCCATTGCCGCCGCCATGCGGGCGATCGTCCAATCGTCATAGGCGTATTCGACCGTTTTCGAGGCGGCTTCGGGCTCCTTGTCGATCGGCACAAAGCCGTGCTGCATATAGTCGGCCAGCCCGCCATAGGGGGCATAGCTGGCGCTCGCGACCATCGCGTCGAGCGCGGCATCGGCATCAAAACCGCGAATACCCTTCAGATAGGCGTCTGCAATCACCGGCGCGGCGTGATAGCCGATCATCGTCCAGGTTTCGCGCCCGGCAAACTGCCAGACCGGCAGGATCCCGTCCGGGCTGTGCTGCCGGCTCGCGATCAGCGATCGCACGACGTCGGTGGTGGTCTGTTCGGGCTGAACCAGCGTGAGCAGCGGGTGTTCGGCGCGGAAGGTGTCCCACAGTGAAAAGGTCGAGCGGAAGGTGAAGCCCTTGGCCTGATGCACCTGATCGTCCGGCCCACGGTAACGACCATCGGCATCGCTCCACACACTCGGCGCGAGCAGCGCGTGATACAGCGCGGTGTAGACCGACGTCCGCATCGGCGCCGGCGCGTCGATCTCCACCGCCGCGAGCGCTTTCGCCCAGGCGGCAATGGTCTGCGCGCGGACGACATCGAAATCGCCGCCCTCGGCATCGAGATTGGCGACGGCCCCGGCCTCGTCGACGCCCGACAGCGCGACTCGCACTTCGAGCGGCGCGGTCACGATGCCGAAATCCAGCCGCGCCTCGAGCGCGCGGCCGAGCTTCTCGGCGACGGCATCGCTGCCCCTGCCCGGCCCCTGAAAGCCCTTGTAGATAACGCCCGAATCACGATCGACAAAAGCGTGATCGGCGAGCGGCGCCGAAAATCGCATCGCGAAGAAGAGCTTGCGCCCCGGCGCCCAGCCGCGCGTCTCGCGAAAGCCGGTCAGCGTCCCATCGGGGCGGAGATGCAGCCCGGACCACAAGGTCTTGCCCGGATAATTGTAGAGCGACGACCGCAGATCGATGATCAGGTGCGCCGCCTTGCCCGCCGGAAAACCGTAACGATGGACACCAATCCGGGTCCCGGCGGTCAACTCGGCCCGGATCCCGCTATCGACGAGCGTCACGGCGTAATAGCCGGGATGGGCCACTTCTTGGGCATGATCGAACCGCGACCGATAGCCCGATCCCGGTTGCGCCGGATCGCCCGGATCGAACATCACCGCGTCGCCTGACTGCGGCATCACCAGAATGTCGCCCAGATCGCTGTGCCCGGCACCCGAAAAATGGGTGTGGCTGAACCCCTGGATCGTCGGATCCTCGTAGCGATACCCGGCGGCGTGGCTGTAACAGGCGCGAATTTCGCAGCCGGTATCGGTATCGGGCGAGAGTTGCACCATGCCGAAAGGCGCGGTGGCACCAGGGAAGGTATGCCCTTCCCCGCCCGTGCCGATCATCGGATCAACGGCATCGACCGGTGCCGGCGCGGTCTGACACGGGGCAGCGGTGGCGAACAGCAGGGCAAGAACGAGCAAGGCGCGCATCCGCATCTTTAAGCAAATGCCGGGCTGGTCTGTCCAATCCGATGGACCCCGCGAGGGCAGCCACTCGCGGGACAGGTGCTCACACCCGCTGGCTCGGCCCGTCGAAGCGTCAGGCTGGCGGCAATGCCACGATCAGCTTGTCGAGCGTGATCGGAAAGCTGCGCACCCGCACACCACAGGCATTGTAGATCGCATTGGAGATCGCCCCCGCCGCGCCGCAAATGCCGAGTTCGCCGATGCCCTTGGCCTGCATCGGGTTGGCCGCCGGATCGCGTTCCTCGAGCAGGATCACCTCGAGCGCGGGCACGTCGCGGTTCACGGGCACATGATATTCGGCGAGATCGTGGTTCACCAGATGGCCGTCGCGCGTGTCGAAGGCGAGTTCCTCCATCAGCGCGCTGCCGATTCCCCAGGTCATCCCGCCATAGCATTGCGAGCGCGCGGTCTTTTCGTTGAGCACGCGGCCAAAGGCGAACACCCCGGTCATCCGGCGAACACGCGTTTCGCCAGTATAGGCGTTGACCGCGACCTCGGTGAAGAAGGCGCCATAGCTGGCCTGGGCGAAATCATCGCCCGTATCGCCGGGCTCGATTTCGCCGATTTCGATCAGCGCCTCGCCTTTGAGCAGATCAGTGATATCGGCGCGCAGATTGGGACCGGTGGCAATGCCATCCTTGAGCGCGAGTTCTTCCTCGCCGCACCCCAGCCGCTCGGCGAGCGTGGCGCGGATCGCCTGCGCTGCGGCGAACACCGCAGAGCCGGTCGAGGCCGCGCCCCAGCTGCCGCCCGATCCCGCGCCCTTGGGCAAGTTGCTGTCGCCCAGCTTCACGGTGACGCGCTCGATCGGCGTGCCGAGCATCTCACCGGCGATCTGGCCAAGGATGGCATAGCTGCCGGTGCCGATATCGGTCTGGTCGCTTTCGACGGTCACCTGCCCATCGGGCGCGATCGACACACGCGCCTTGGCGGGCATCAGATTGTTCACGCGCGCGGCCGACGCCATGCCCGTACCGATCCACCACTCGCCCTCACGCTGCTGACAGGGTTTCGGGTTGCGCTTGTCCCAGCCGAACCGCTTCGCGCCGGCATCGAGCGCTTCGGCGAGCTTGCGCGAACTATAGGGCGTGCCCTCGGAGGGATGGCATTCAGGGATATTGCGCTTGCGCAGCTCGACCGGATCGATGCCGACCTTTTCAGCCAGTTCGTCCATCGCCGCTTCGAGCACCTGCATGCCGACCGCTTCGCCCGGCGCACGCACCGATCCGGCGTTCATCCGGCAGATGCGTGCGATATCGACCTTCAGCCGCCGGTTCGCGCCGCCATAGAGAAAGGCGGTCGCCTGCGTCACCGGCTCGGCAAACCCCTCCTCGGGCAGGTTGGAAACCAGGCATTCATGGCCGAGGCCCGTCAGCCTGCCATCCGCATCCGCCGCCAGCCGGAGCCGCTGGCGCGTTTCGGACCGGCGCATCGTCGTCTGGAAGACCTGAGGGCGGGTGAGCACGACCCGAACCGGGCGGCCGAGATCGCGCGCGGCGATCGCGGCGGCCACCGCCTCGTGCGAGATGCCGAGCTTCGACCCGAAACCACCGCCGACATACGGCGCGATGATGCGGACCTTGTCGGGTTCGACGCCCAGCGAATCCGCCAGCTCGTCGACATTATAGCCGATCATCTGATAGCTGCCGTGGAGGGTCAGCACATCGCCATCCCACTGGGCGATCGAGGCGTGCGGCTCCATCGCCGCGCTGTTGTGTCCCGGCGTGCGATAGATTTCGTCGACGGTGAAGGCGGCGTCCGCCATCGCCTGGTCGAGATCGCCCTGATCGACCGGCGTGTTCTCGGGCGCGTCCTCGATCCTGGCATTCGGGCCTTCGGCATCGAACGCGATGTGATCGGTCGCTGGCTCATAAGTCAGTGTCAGCGCCTGGGCCGCTGCCGTCGCCTGTTCGAAGGTCTCGGCGACGACCAGCGCCACCGGCTGGCCGAAATAATCGACCGTGCCGACATCCTGCACCGGCGCTTCGCCGGCAGTGCCCTGTGCGGGGCGGCGGAGCATCGCGTCATCGGCATAGACGCCGATGACGCCGGGCATCTCCATGGCGGCAGCGCGATCGATGTCGGTGACCTTGCCGCGCGGGCAGCTCGAGAGCGCCAACACGCCGACCGCGCAATGGGGAACGTCATATTCGGCGGCATAGGTCGCGGTGCCGGTGACCTTCAGCGGCCCTTCGGGGCGATCGAGCGGCTTGCCGATCACGCCCTGCGCCATCGCGTCGAGCCGGTCCCGGTTGTCGGGCTTGTCCATCGTCAGCGTCGTCGCCATCGTCTTACGCTCCTGTCAGCTCGGCCAGCACCGCATGCAGCGTGCGGCGGGCGAGCGGAATCTTGAAATCATTGCTGCCATAGCCCTGTGCGCCCTCGAGCAGCAGGTCGGCGGCCTTGTCGAACAGTGCCGCGCTCGGCGTCTCGCCGACCAGCATCTGTTCGACCCGCGAGTCGTGCCACGGCTTGTGCGCAATCCCGCCGAACGCCAGTTGCGCATTGGCGATCTTGCCGTCCTCCATCGCTATCACTGCGGCGATCGATACGAGCGCGAACGCATAGGATGACCGGTCGCGAACCTTGCGATAGGCGTGCCGTCCCGGAGGCGCCTGGCGCAGCCGGACGCCGACGATCAGCTCGCCCTTTTCGAGCACATTGTCCTTTTCGGGCATGGCGCCCGGCAGCCGATGAAAATCGCGGACCGGCACGTCACGCTCGCCCCGCGTGCTTTCGATCAGCACGGTCGCATCGAGCGCCGCCATCGCCACTGCCATGTCGCCCGGATAGGTGGCGATGCAGGCATCGCTTGCCCCCAGGATAGCGTGAATGCGATTGAAGCCGTTCATCGCGCCACAGCCCGTGCCGGGTTCGCGCTTGTTGCATGGCTGGGTGCGATCGGTGAAATAGTAGCATCGGGTGCGCTGGCACAAATTGCCCCCCGTCGTCGCCTTGTTGCGCAACTGGCCCGAAGCGCCGGCGAGAATCGCCTGCGACAGTACGGCATAATCGCGGCGGACGCGCGGATGGGCGGCGCAATCGCTGTTGCTGACGAGCGCACCGATCCGGATACCATCGCCATCGGGCTCGATTTGCGCGAGTGGCAGCCGGTTCACATCGATCAGCCGATCGGGCGTTTCGACCTCGAGCTTCATCAAGTCGATCAGATTGGTCCCGCCCGCGATCGGGAACGCGCCGTCCTGCGCAGCCGCGTTGGCCTCGGCAAGGTCGGCGGCGCGACCATAGTCGAATGGCTTCATGACGCGTGCTCCGCGACGTCGCGGATCGCCGCGACGATGTTGGGATAGGCGGCGCAGCGGCAGATATTGCCGCTCATCCGCTCGCGGATTTCTTCGTCGCTCAGCGTGACGTCATCCGTAACGGACCCGCTCGCCGCGCTCGGCCAGCCGGCCTTGACCTCCTCGAGCATTGCCGTCGCCGAACAGATCTGCCCGGGCGTGCAATAACCGCATTGATAGCCGTCGTGTGTCACGAACGCGCGTTGCAGGGGCGCGAGATCGTCGGGCGTGCCGATGCCTTCGATCGTCGTCACCTCATCGCCGTCATGCATGATCGCCAAACTCAGACAGCTGTTGATCCGGCGCCCGTCGACGATGACGGTGCACGCGCCACACTGCCCATGGTCGCACCCCTTCTTGCTGCCGTGCAGGCCGAGCCCGTCGCGCAGGAAATCGAGGAGGGTCGTGCGCGGATCGCCGCTGAATTCATGGGCTTCGCCGTTGACTTTAATGGCCATGGGTCAGTGCAACCGTCATGAGCGGCTCCTGTTGTGAGATGTCTTCTAAAAAGGACACCGCGACGAAAGCGTTCCCTTCGCGGCAAATTTTATTGGGAAAGGCGAACGAAGCGCGAGCGGCCGCCAGCATCGGTGCTTTCCCGCAACCCATCGAAAACAATCATCAAAAAGATGCGACAAATCCGCGCGCTGCGCGTTCGTCCGGCATTCCCCTCCCCGATCCAGTTTCGGACAGCGTGCGAAAGGACCATCATGACAGCACCCAAGACCACCGCCCTCAACGCCGGCAACGGCGGCGAGACCCATCAGCAGGCTGACGCCGATCACCCCGTCCTCACCACCAACCAAGGCATGGCGATCAGCGACAATCAGAACCAGCTCAAGGCGAACGAGCGCGGTCCGGTGCTGCTCGAAGACCATGTCTATCGCGAGAAGATGAACCACTTCGATCATGAGCGCATCCCCGAGCGGATCGTCCATGCCCGCGGTACCGGTGCACACGGCTATTTCGAGCTGACCGAGAGCCTCGCCGACATCAGCATTGCCGACATCTTCCAGCGCGTCGGCGAAAAGACGCCGGTTTTCACGCGCATCTCGACCGTCGCCGGGGGTGCCGGATCGGTCGACACCCCGCGCGACGTCCGCGGATTCGCGGTGAAGTTCTACACCAAGGAAGGCAATTGGGATCTCGTCGGCAACAACATCCCGGTGTTCTTCATCCAGGATGCGATCAAATTTCCCGATCTGATCCACGCCGCCAAAATGGAGGCCGATCGCGGCTTTCCCCAGGCTGCCACCGCGCACGACACCTTCTGGGATTTCATCGGCCTGATGCCCGAGGCGACGCACATGATCATGTGGGCGATGTCCGACCGTACCCTGCCGCGCAGCCTTGCCTTCATGGAAGGCTTTGGCATCCACACCTTCCGGCTGATCAACAAGGACGGCAAGTCGACCTTCGTCAAATTCCACTGGAAGCCGAAATATGGCGTCCAGTCGACGATCTGGGACGAAACGGTCAAGATCGCCGGCGCCGACCCCGATTTCCATCGCCGCGATTTCTTCGAGCGCATCGGGCGCGGCGATTTTCCGACATGGGAGCTCGGCATCCAGGCGTTCGACGAGGATTGGGCGAACAAGCAGCCCTATGACGTGCTCGACGCGACCAAGCTGATTCCCGAGGAGGAAATTCCGGTCCGGATCGTCGGGCGGATGGTGCTCGATCGCTATCCTGACAATTTCTTTGCGGAAACCGAGCAGGTGGCCTTCTGCCCAAGTCATGTCGTGCCCGGCATCGACCATTCGAACGATCCGCTGCTGCAGGGACGGCTGTTCAGCTATCTCGACACGCAATTGTCGCGGCTCGGCGGGGTCAATTTCGCGCAGATCCCGATCAATCAACCCAAGAACCAGTCGGGCGGCTGCCCGTTCATGAACCAGCAGCGCGACGGCCATATGCAGATGCAGCAATTCAAGGGCCGCGCAAATTACGAGCCCAACAGCCTTTCAATGGCCGGCGAGCCCGGCGGCGCGCGCGAGACGCCCGACGGCTACAAGAGTTTCGAGGCCAAGGAAGAGGGCAACAAACTGCGCGTCCGCGCCGAATTGTTCGGCGATCATTACAGCCAGGCGCGGTTGTTCTTCCGCTCGCAGGACCCGGCCGAACAGGCGCACATGGCCTCGGCGATCGTCTTCGAACTGTCGAAGGTGTCATTGGAGCACGTCCGGTTGCAGGTGATCGCCAATCTGCGCAACGTCGATGAGGATCTCGCCAAGCGGGTTGCCGATGGCCTCGCGATGGACCTGCCCAAGGCCACGCCGACCAAGATGCCGGTGCTCGACATGGACGTGTCACCGGCACTTCGCCTGATCAACGGCCCGTTCGACAAGCAGACGCTGGAAGGCCGGACGGTCGGCATTCTGATCGCCGACGGCACCGACGCCGGCGACCTCGACGCGTTGAAAAAGGCCGTAATGAAGGCCGGTGCCCATCCGCTGGTGATCGCGCCCAAGGTCGGCAAGGTGAAGCTGGCGGGAGGCGATGCGATCACGGCCGACGCCCAGCTTGCGGGACAGCCTTCGGTCACGGTCGATGCCTGCGCGGTGATCCTGTCGGCCGATGCCGCCAAGATGCTGTGCAAGGAAACAGCCGCGGTGCAGTGGGTGATGGACGCCTTCGGCCATCTGAAGGCAATTGGTCATAACGACGCCGCCCAGCCGCTGCTCGACAAGGCCGGTGTCGAGCCCGATGACGGCATCACCGACCTGAAGGGGTTCACCGACGCTGCCGCCAAGCGTTACTGGGACCGCGAACCCAAGGTGCGTATGCTGGCGTGACGATCAGGGCGCTGGCGCACGTCGCCGGCGCCCTGTCCACCTCGACTGAACGTCATGCGGCCGGAAAGCTGAGCTGAACGGTGGTGCCGGGCGATGCCCCCTCGATCAGGTAGGTTGCCCCCAATTGGGTCGCCAGCGTTCGCGCCACCTTCAGCCCGAGGCTCGTCGTCCGGTCGAGGTCGAAATCGCCGGGCAATCCGATTCCGTCGTCGCGAATCGTCAGGCAAACGCGGTCGTCGCGGCGCTTGAGGGAAATGACGATGCTGCCGCTGTCGCGGTCGGCGAAACCATGTTCGATGGCATTGGCGATCGATTCGGCCATGATCAGGGCAAGCGGGATCGCCGATTCGGGCGGCAGTCGCATGCCGGGCGTGACGTCGATGGTGTAAACAACGCCGGGTTTGCCGCCCGCCGCGATCAGATCGGCGGCGAGCTCGGCCATCAGGACATCGACCGAGACCTGCTCGCCAGTGGTGTCATAGAGCTGGCGCTGGATGCGGCCGATCAATTGAAGCTTGTTGATCGCTTCGCTGAGGGTGCGCCGTGCCGCCAGATCGTCGATGTCGCGCATTTGCAGCGACAGCACCGCGCCGATCATTTGCAGATTGTTGGAGACGCGGTGCTGGAGTTCGCTGAACAGCAATTCGGTACGATCGACGAGCCGTCCCCTTTCGATGGCGAGCTCGCGCGACATTTCGCGCTCGTCGATCGCCCGGCGGTTGGCCCGCTGCATCCAGTGGATGATCGCAATATCGACCGAGACCACGGCGACATAGAACAATAGCGCCAGCGCCGTGTTGCCATCGAGGGCAAGGCTGAACGCTGGCGGCAGGAAGAAATACCATGACAGGAAACCACAGGCGATACCGGCCAGGATACCCGGCCCCCGCCCGAACAGAAACGACGCCAGTATGACGGCGGGAAAGAAGGTCACATAGGGAAAACCCGGCGGCAAATCGGGATCGAGCACCGATCGGAGCGCCCAGGCGATGCCAGAAAACCCCAGCGCGGTCGCGTAACCCAGCACTCGTCGGTCTTCGAATAGGGGTAGCCGCTCGAAGCGCCTGCTCAGGCCCATAATATCATTGGTGTAAAATACTCCCTCGGCACCGCTCTGGCGCCAATATGCGCTTTAGACAAGCGGTCATGAAGGGAGATGGAAGGTCAAACGCGCACCCGGTCAAGTCGATCGCTCGCTGCTACCAGAACGCGATGGGTCGGGGCTTTCGGAACCGCCGCGATTGATCGATGGTTCATCCCGGCACGAGGGAGATCGACGATGGCAGCACGGGCTTATTGGCAGGGACAAATCAGGCTGGCGCTGGTGTCGATCCCGGTCGAAATCTACACCGCGACGAAACGGGGGGCGCAGATTGCGTTCAAGCAAATTCACGAACCTTCGGGCAAAGCCGTCCATTACGAAAAGGTCGTCGACGGGATCGGCGCGATCGATACCGACGACATTCGCAAGGGCTATGAGATCGACAAGGGCGAATTCGTCCTGCTCGATCAGGACGAGATCGACGGGGTGAAGCTCGAAAGCCGCAAGACGCTCGAACTCACCCAGTTCGTCGACGCCGACGAGATCGACGTGCTCTATTATGAAAAGCCCTATTACGTGGTTCCAGCCGACGATCTCGCCGAGGAAGCCTATATCGTGCTGCGCGATGCGCTCAGGCGATCGAAAAAGGTCGGCCTCGGGCAACTCGCGATGCGCGGGCGCGAATATATCGTGAGCCTCAAGCCCTGCGGACGCGGGATGATTCTCGAGACGCTGCGCTATGCCGACGAAGTAGCAAAGGCGACGGGGTTCTTTCGCGAGATCGGCGATGACAAGCCCGATGCCGAACTGCTCGATCTCGCCCAAAGCCTGATCGACAAGAAGACCGCGCCGTTCGAGGCCGGCAAGTTCAAGGACCGGTACGGCGATGCGTTGCGCGCGCTCGTCGACAAGAAGCAGAAAGCGCATGGCCGCAAGATCGTCGAGGACAAGGACGATACCCGACCGAGCGGCGGTAACGTCGTCGACCTGATGGCGGCGCTCAAAAAGTCGGTCGAGGCGCCGGCGGACAATGCGCCGGACAGGGCGCCGGAAAAGGCGCCGGAAAGGGCCAAACCCGCGCCCAAAAAAGCGGCGCCGCGCAAGAGGGCGTAACCGATGGCCACTCCCGACCCGCTCGAAGCCTATAACGCCAAACGCGATTTCAGCCTCACACACGAACCCCAAGGCCGTCTCGCCAAGGGTCAAGGCAATCGTTTCCTCGTCCAGAAGCACGATGCGACGCGGCTGCACTATGATTTGCGGCTTGAGGTGGACGGCGTCCTCAAGTGCTGGGCACTCACGCGCGGGCCGAGCATCGATCCCGACGACAAGCGATTGGCCGTGCGGACCGAGGATCATCCGCTCTCCTATGCCGATTTCGAAGGCACGATCCCCGCCAAGCAATATGGTGGTGGGACGGTGATGCTGTGGGACGAAGGCACCTGGGCACCGATCAAAGGCAAAAGTGTGAAGGATCTCGAGGAAGGCCATCTCCACTTCATCCTCAACGGCAGCCGGATGAAAGGCGAGTGGATCCTGATCCGGCTGAAAGGCCGCCCAAAGGAAAAGCGCGAAAACTGGCTGCTGCGCAAGGTGCAGGACGGCGACGCCGGCCATGGCGACGTGCTGGTCGAGAAGGCGTTGACGAGCATCCGCACCGGCCGGACGATGCACGAAATTGCCGAGGGCAAGCCGCCGCCAGCGACCTCCGCCAAGCACCAGTCGCGGCGAACACGCGCGCTGCCCGCCTTCAGGCACCCCCAGCTGGCGACGCTGGTCGACCATGTCCCCACGGGCACCGGCTGGATGCACGAGATCAAGTTCGACGGCTATCGATGCCAGATCGCCGCCGCAGGCGACAAGGTCCGGATATATACCCGCACCGGTCTCGACTGGACCGATCGCTTCAGGTCGATTGCCGATGCGGTCGCTGCCCTCGATCTGCCGGGCGCGCTGATCGATGGCGAGATCGTCACCGCCGGCGCTGACGGCAATCCCAGCTTCTCGGCGCTGCAACAGGCGCTCAAGGACGGGCGGCAGGATTTCACCCTCTTCGCCTTCGATCTGCTGGCGCTCGACGGGGCGGATCTGACGGGGCTGACCAATATCGAGCGGAAGGAAAAACTGGCGGCGACGCTGCCCGGCGAGGGCGTGGTGCGGGTCGCCGCGCACGTGATCGGCGCCGGCGAGAAGCTGTTCGATGCGATGTGCGGTGCCGGACAGGAAGGGATCATCTCCAAACGGGTCGATGCCCGCTATAGCGGCCATCGCAGCCGGGCATGGCTGAAGGTGAAATGTACCCGGCGTCAGGAATTCGTGATCGTCGGGTGGCTGCCGAGCAGCGCGCGGGGCCGCCCGTTCAAATCGCTGTTGCTCGCCCAGCAGGGCGCCGACGGCCTGGTCTATGCCGGCAAGGTCGGCACCGGCTTCGACAGCGACGCGATCGACGGTCTTACCGCGGCGATGAAGCCGCTCGCCCGCAACACCGCGCCGCTCGACGCGCCCGCCGCCGAGGTGCGCGGCGCGCAGTGGATCACACCCAAGCTCGTCGCCGAGATCGCTTTCGCCGAATTCACCGCCGAGAACGTGCTGCGCCACGCCAGCTTTCTGGGGCTTCGCGAGGACAAGCCGGCGAGCGAGGTCCGTCGCGAAACGCCGGTCGCCGTCCCCGGCGAGGCGCCGATTGCGGTGAGCCACCCCGATCGGGTGATCTTCCCCGACAGCGCGATCACCAAGGGTGCGCTCGCGCATTATTATCAGGTGATCGCGCCGTTGATGCTCCCCTGGGTCAGTCATCGTCCGATCAGCCTGGTGCGCTGTCCCCAGGGGCGCGCCAAACAATGCTTCTTCCAGAAGCACGACAGCGGCAGTTTCGGCGAGGATGTCTATCCGATCGACATCACCGACAAGACCGGCAAGGCCGAACCCTATATCCAGATCAAGGATCTCGCGGGCATCATCGCCTGCGTTCAGATGGGGACGATCGAATTTCACGGCTGGGGGGCACGCAGCAACGCGGTCGAAAAGCCCGACCGGATGATCTTCGATCTCGACCCCGACGAGGGATTAGGCTTCGAGGCGGTCAGGAGTGCTGCCGAGCATATCCGCACTCAGCTCGCCGATATCGGATTGGCCAGTTTTGCAATGCTGTCGGGCGGCAAGGGCATCCATATCGTCGTGCCGCTGACGCCGGGGGCCGAATGGCCGATGGTCAAGGATTTCTCGTCGCGCTTTGCGACCGCGCTCGCGCAGGCCGAACCCGATCGCTTCACCGCGACGATGTCGAAAGCCAAGCGCAAGGGCCGCATCTTCATCGACTGGTTGCGAAACCAGCGCGGCGCGACGGCGGTGATGCCCTATAGCGTCCGTGCGCGCCCCGGCGCCCCCGTGGCGGCGCCCGTCGGATGGCACGAACTGGCCGGCATCAATGCCGCCAACCATTTTTCGCTGGCCGACGCCGATACGCTGCTCGAGCGTGCGTCACGCGGGGGGCTGGCGGGCTGGGGTATGGCGGCGCAAATATTGCCGGATGTCTAGAGCAGGATGCCCTGTGTTCCACTCAATCTCCATCCGGTGGGGTGGAGGTAAAGTCATCCGAGCCTAGCCAGCCTTGCGCCGACTGAGGCGCTTTGCGTTCGACACCGCCTTGGCATGCACGGGCTTGAGCGTCGCGGCACCGACCCGCGCGCTGCTTTCGGCCGCGGTCAGCCCGAACGCCTGGCCCCGGGCGGCAAGCGCCATCCATTCGCTCGCGGTGGGCGCCCTGCCCCGCATCGCCATCGCGCCGACATGTCGGGTTTCCTCCATCAGCGCCCTGTTCCAGGCCAGCCAGCCATCGATCATGGCATTGCCCGCCGAAGAAAAGGCCGCGAGCTTTTCGGGCACCATCCGGCCGAGTTCGGCGTGATCGGCGTGGACCGGATCCGACATCGCACTGCGCAACATGTCCGTTCGCTTGTCGATCACGTCACGCGAAGCACTCATCGTCTGCGACGCGCGGAGGGCGGTCTGCGCCATGTCGAACGACACCGCCATCATGCGCGACCAATAGGTAAAGGGATCGAGCATGTCAGTTTCCCGGTGGAGAGGAGGTGGATAAGCGGGCTGGCCATTCGCCGTCAGGCAGTATCGGCAGGTCGACGAAGGCAGTGCGAGGCATCATGAGCGCGATCGCATCATTATCAAAGCGGCATGACGCGCGCGCGACACCGCGCAACTGCTCGTCGAGACCGACGGCATTACCCGAAGCGACCACGATATAGTCGATCTGGCCACTGGCACGATCGATCAGCGCCTCGACACAATGGCCGAGCGCTTCGCCGTTGCTGTCGGTCACCGCGAAGCCGCATAGCGCGGACGCGGCCGTCAGCGACGGGCCGAGGCATTTTTCGCTTTCGCTGGCGGCACTTTCGGCGCCGTCCTGATAGCGCGCCTGGCGCCCGAGCCATCGCCAGATGCCGACGAGGTTGACGAGCGTCAGAAACCCATTGGTCGCGAGCAAATTGGTCTGCCCGGTGGTCGCGCCGATCAGCGCCCAGCACACCGAGCCGATCGTGAACACGGCAAACCCCCAGCCGGTGGTCCGCGCGCCCAGATTGGCGGCTGTCATCATCGCGGCGATCATCGTCGCGGCGGGCGCGATCCACGCGGCGGCGTTGGTCCAGTCGCTCATGTCGTCGGCTCGATCATGTCAGCGGTATAGCGGCTTGCGCGCGTTGAGATCGTTGCGGATCGCAGTTGCCGCGACGCCGGCCTCGCCCATCGCATGACTGATCTGGTCGAGACCCAGGACGACGTCGCCGGCCGCA
Source organism: Sphingomonas sp. 28-66-16 (assembly GCA_002281485.1). Classification (GTDB taxonomy): domain Bacteria; phylum Pseudomonadota; class Alphaproteobacteria; order Sphingomonadales; family Sphingomonadaceae; genus Sphingomonas. The sequence continues at coordinate 21,919 of NCGF01000004.1, read as the reverse complement.
TAAAGGCCGGGCACGCTGGTCCGCTGATGCGCATCGACCTTGATGCAGTTCGATTCGGCGACGTCGGCGCCGACGGCGCGGGCGAGATCGCCGTGGATCGTCGAGCCCAGCGCGGGATAGATCGCATCGAAGCACCGCGCCCCGCCAGCGGTCGCCGCCGACATCCGGTCGCCATCAATCGCATAGTCGATCACCGGACCATCGATCAGGACGATGCCCGCGCGCGCCAGCGCTGCGCGATCAGACGCGTCGAGCCGATGCGCGCCGTCGGGCGCGATCAACGTCACATCGCGCGTGAAACTGCGCAGAAACAGAGCTTCCCTGGCGCCGTGATTCCCCGATCCGATCACCCCGATGCGCTGGTCGCTGACCTCATAGCCGTCGCAGACGGGGCAATAACGCAGCAGATTCCGGGCGACGGCGACATCGTGGAGCGCGGTCGGCATATCGGGCCGGTTGTTGGTCACCCCTGTCGCGAGCAGTACCGAGCGTGCTGCCACCGCCCCGCCCGAAACCGTCGCGTCGAACCCGCCTTCCACCACTCGAAGCGCAGTCACTTCGCCGTCGCGGACGACAGCGCCGAATTCGCGGGCCTGCACGAGCATGCGATCGACCAGTGCGGCGCCGGTAATGCCCTCGGGGAAGCCGGCGTGGTTGTGGGTCTTGGGAATCGATCGTGCGCGGCCCTGCCCGCGATCGACGACCAGAATGTCGAGATGGAAGCGTGCAAGATAGATCGCCGCCGTGAGGCCGGCGGGACCCGCGCCGATCACCAGACAGTCGAGAGGGTCGCGCGCCATCGATCCACAACCGCGCGGACGCCGATCGGTTCCGCAAGCCGAACGCTGGAACCGCTGTCGCGCTCACCTGTTGGTAGGACAGAATTCGAATGGAGACACACAAATGGCCGACGCCCACGAACTCGAAGTAAAATTCTGGAAGATGCTCAAGTCCGATCGCACCATGATGCTTGGGCTCGATGGCGTTGAGGACGGCCATGCCCGCCCGATGACAGGCCTGTTCGAGGAAGATCGCAGCCCGATCTGGTTCTTCACCTCGGTCGACAACGGCATCGTCAAGCAATTGCCGAAGGGCAATCGGGCGATCGCCACCTTTACAGCCAAGGATCATGATCTGTTCGCGACGGTCCACGGCAATCTCGTGCGCGACGATGATCGCGCCGTGATCGATCGACTGTGGAACCCCTATGTCGCGGCGTGGTACGAGGGCAAGGACGATCCAAAGCTCGCCCTGCTGCGGCTCGACGCCGAGGAAGCCGAGATCTGGCTCGACGGTTCGAGCATGCTCGCCGGGATCAAGATGCTGTTCGGGATGGACCCGAAGCAGGATTATAAGGATCATGTGGCGACCGTTGCGCTCGACTGAGAACGACGCGAGCGAGCGCTTTGCGCGACCGCGACGTCGCCCAAGCATTCGGACCCATAGATGAGCCGGCGGGCGCTGAATCAAGCAGCGCCCGCCGATTTCATGTCAGGCGCCGACGTTGATCGCCGTCGTCTGCGCCGGCGGCAAGCCATCGGCCGTGGACTGCGCCATCAACTCTTCCTTGCGCGCCATCATCCGGTCGCGCAGCGCCACGAGATCGACATCGGTGTTACGACATTGGGCGAACATGCCTTCCGAATTGGCTTCTTCTTCGTGGACATGGTGTTTTATCTCTTCGGACAGCACCGTGACCTTGGCGCCGTAAAAATCGTCGGCGGGCGACCCTGATGCGATATCGTTGATCAGAATCTTGGCGCCGTCATGCTCGACATAGGCTTCGTCGAGCATGTCATCATCGATCTTGCCCCGAAATGCCGGATAGAAGATTTCTTCTTCGATCAGCGTATGGATCTTGAGTTCGACGCAGATCTTGTCGGCAATCGTCTTCTTCTTGGATTTTCCGCTCGCGCCCTGGAACTGCTCGAACAGCCCTTCGACGGCGCGGTGATCGGCTTTGAGAAGCGCGATGGCGTCGGTCGGTTCGTTGGCCATGGATCGTCTCCCTGAAAATGGAACCGGCGCGCCCTCGCCGGGCGCGCCGGGATTGGATCACGCTTACGCCGTCATTCCCTTGGCATAGCGCGCATATTCCTGTTGGTAGCGCGTCTGGATCATCGCCTGTTCGGCGGGCGGCACGCTCTCGATCAGATCGAGGAACCAGGTGCCCTCTTCGGAATAGACATGGTGGGCGACGGCACCCTCGATGTGCTCGAGCTTGTCCCGATAGTCCTCGCTCAGCGGATCGAGCCGTTCGAGCAAGCCCATCTCCATCTTGGCGGCGGCCTGTTCCTGATGGGCGAGTTCGGCATGGCCCACCTGATGGTGCGCCGCCATCGCCGGATAGAGCGCGGCTTCCTCGGCGATGGCGTGCGCAGTAAGCAGCATGCCGAGCTTATCCTGTGCCGATTTGCGCGCATCGGGCGTCGTAGCGGCCTTGACGGCTGCGAACTGGGCTTCGATGCCGCGGTGATCGTCGATGATCCGGGAGAGCCAGTCCCCGGGGGTGGCCGCCCGTTCGGCCTTGGCGCGCGCCTCGGCGCGGTCCTCATCGCTTTCGGGAGGGGTAATGGCGGCGATAGCTTTATCGAGGATTGACATACGCTTCTCCAGTCATGGGCAGCGCAACGTGCGCCCGACTATAGCCGGCAAAATTACCGCGCGTTCCACGTGCGTTAGACGATATGGTTATTTTCGCCGCCCCCCGGCTCGGGCCGGGTTGGCGATCGGGAGGTTCGACGACGTCGCGATACGCCGCCTTTCCGGCACCGATGGCAGGCGCCGCCAGACCCTTGTCACGCCGACGCAATCGATGGTAGCGGTACCTTGAAAGCAGTCGATCGAGCAGTCGGTCAGAAGGCAACGACGGAGGAGAGACGGTGATGAAACGCCCGCACGCCTTGGGAATCGGTGCCGCGCTGCTGGCCGCAGCCGGTGGACTTGCGGCCGTCCCGGGCCGCGCCCGGACCGACGACGCCCCCCGCGCCCCGGATGGCCGCCATTTCCTGTCGCAGCCGATCGTTACCGGGATCTACACCGCCGATCCGTCGACACATGTGTGGAACGGCAAAATCTATGTCTATCCGAGCCACGACATCGACGGGCCGACCCCCGAAGACGATCTCGGCGCGCATTTCGAGATGCGCGATTATCATGTTCTGAGCATGAACAGGATCGGCGGCCCGGTAACCGTTCACCCCGTCGCGCTCGACGTCAAGAACGTGCCCTGGGCCGAAAAGCAGATGTGGGCGCCCGATGCCGCTTATAAAAACGGGACCTATTTTCTCTATTTCCCGGCCAAGGACCATGAAGGGGCGTTCCGGATCGGCGTGGCGACCTCGACTTCGCCGACCGGCCCGTTCAAGGCGAAGCCGCAACCGATCAAGGGCAGCTTCTCGATCGACCCCGCCGTGTTCACCGACACCGACGGCAAGAGCTACATGTATTTCGGCGGCATCTGGGGCGGCCAGCTCCAGCGCTATATCACCGGCCGCTATGATCCCAATGGCTCGAAGACCGATCTCCAGGCGCCCGAAAAGCCCGCACTAACCGCCAAGGTCGCGCCGATGACGCCGGGAATGACCGAATTTGCCGCGCCGCCGCGCGATGTCGTGATCCTCGACAAGGCCGGCAAGCCGTTGCTCGGCGGGGATACCGACCGGCGCTTCTTCGAAGCATCGTGGATGCACAAATATCGCGGCAGATATTATTTCAGCTACTCGACGGGCGACACCCATTTCCTGAACTACGCGATCGGCGACAATCCCTATGGGCCATTCACCTATCGGGGACATCTCCTGCTGCCGGTGCTCGGCTGGACCACGCACCATTCGATCGTCGAATGGCACAAGCGCTGGTGGCTTTTCTATGCCGACAGCCAGCTCTCCAAAGGCAATACCCGGCTGCGAAACGTCAAGGTGACCGAGCTGTTCTACAATCCCGACGGGACCATTCGGACAATCGATCCCTTTGTGAACTAGCACCGCGCACGGAGCCGGCGAAATCGCCAGCGGGTTGGGCAGGGTTGCGCGGCGCAGACCGTCGACTTATTATGTCTGAGTTATTGCCAAGGAAGACTCGATGATCGACGGAGCGATGCGGATCGGTGCCGAGGCACGCCAGGCGACAAATCGCTTCACCGCCATCGACCCGGCAACCGGCGACACGCTGACGCCCGATTTCTCGTCGGCCGACGAGGCGGCGGTCGACGCGGCCTGTGCCCTCGCGGCCGAGGCGGCGCCTGCCTATGCCGCGACCGACCTGGCGACACGCGCCTGTTTTCTCGAGGCAATTGCCGAGGCGATAGGGACGCTCGGCGACGATCTGATCGTCCGCGCGATGGCCGAAAGCGGCTTGCCCCGCGCCCGGCTGGAGGGCGAACGCGGCCGCACCGTCGGCCAGTTGCGGCTGTTTGCCGGGGTAGTTCGTCAGGGCGACTGGATCGACGCGACGATCGATCCAGCCCTTCCCGATCGCGCGCCGCTGCCCCGCCCCGATCTGCGCCGCATGAATGTGCCGCTGGGGCCGGTCGCGGTCTTCGGCGCCTCCAACTTCCCGCTTGCCTTCTCGGTCGCCGGCGGTGACACAGCGGCGGCGTTCGCCGCCGGGTGCCCGGTGGTGGTCAAGGGGCACCCGGCGCATCCCGGCACCGGCGAAATGATCGCGCGCGCGATCGGCGGTTCGGTTGCCGGCTGCGGGCTGCCCCCCGGCGTTTTTTCCTATCTCCCGGGCGAAACCAACGCGCTCGGCGGCGCGCTGGTCGCGGACCCGCGGATCAAGGCGGTCGGCTTCACCGGCTCGCGCGCCGGCGGCCTGGCACTGATGCGCATCGCTGCCCAGCGCGACGAGCCGATCCCGGTCTATGCCGAGATGTCGAGCATCAACCCCGTCATCCTGTTTCCGGCAGCGCTGGCAGCGCGTGGGCTGGAGATGGCCACGGCCTTTGTCCAGTCGCTGACGATGGGGGCTGGCCAGTTCTGCACCAATCCCGGCCTCGTCCTGGCGGTCGACAGCCCCGCACTCGATGTCTTCGTCGCGGCGGCGGCAGCGGCGCTCGTCGATTGCCAGCCGGCAACGATGCTCAGCCCAGGCATCCATGCCAGCTTCGAGCAAGGGGTTACTGCGCTGGAGCGCCATGACGCGGTCCGCACGATCGCGCGCGGGCGCGTCGGCGAAGGCGTCAACCAGGCGGTCGGCGCGCTGTTCGAAACCGATGGCGACGCGTTTCTTGCCGATCGCGCGCTGGGGCATGAGGTGTTCGGATCGTCGTCGATCGTTGTGCGCTGCCGCGACATGGCTACCCTGACCCGGGTGGTGAGAAGCCTGGAAGGCCAATTGACCGCAACGCTCCAGATCGATCCTGCCGATGAGGCGGACGCCAAGACGCTGATCCCGCTGCTCGCCGATCGGGTCGGCCGCATTCTCGCCAATGGCTGGCCTACCGGGGTGGAGGTCAGCCACGCAATGGTGCATGGCGGCCCCTTCCCCGCCACCAGCGATGGCCGCAGCACCTCGGTCGGCAGCCTTGCGATCCATCGCTTCCTGCGCCCGGTGGCGTTCCAGAATCTGCCTGCCGCGCTGCTGCCCGATGCGATTGCCGATCGCAATGGCTGGAACATCGCGCGCCGCATCGACGGGGTGCGCGAGGGTTCCCCCGTCTGAAATCGCGCGGACGCCCCCGCGCCGTCGATCTTTCTTACCGGCCAGCGATCGGCTAGCGATGCGCGGACGACAGCGTGGATCGGGGAGCGACGCCTTTGGACGATGAACCGGGTCCTTCGCTGCGCATTCACGGCGTCATCGCACATGATATCGGGATCGAGATCGTCAGCGGCGCCCGCCGCCCCGGCGAGGTTTTCGGCGGCGAGATCGAGGCCAGCGAGGCGCTGGGCGTCTCGCGCACCGCCTATCGCGAGGCGATCAGAATCCTGGCCGCCAAGGGTCTCGTCGAAAGTAAACCGAAGGCGGGCACGCGGGTGACACCGCGACCGCGCTGGAACCTGCTCGATCCCGATATTCTGGCATGGATGTTCGAGGGCGAGCCCGAACCGGGCTTCATCCTCGACCTGTTCGAACTGCGCACGGTGATCGAACCAGCGGCAGCCGCATTTGCCGCCTGTCGCCGGAGCGACGCCGATCTGGCGATGATGGAGTCGGCGCTCGAAGCGATGGGTCGCCTGGGCCTCGCCGGTGTCGAGGGGCAGGCCGCCGATCAGCGTTTCCACCGCATCATTCTGACAGCCGCCGGCAATGAGCCGTTGGCATCGCTCGCCAGCACGGTCGGCGCTGCAGTGCGCTGGACGACGCTATTCAAGCAGCGCACCCGCGCGCTGCCGCGCGATCCATTGCCCGATCATGTCGCCGTTTATCAGGCGATCGCCGAACAGGACGAAGCCGCCGCGCGCGCCGCCATGGGCGAACTGCTCCGGCTGGCACTCGCCGACATGGAGCTGCCCGACCGGCGCTAATGTCGGGCCAATTCGACCGAAAGCCCGCCATCGGCTGTCGATCATCTCCCCGCCCCGGAAGGGAGGGGAGTCAACGCCGAGAACGGCAGCTCCGAGCATCGCCTCAATGATTGTCGCGCGGCAGCCCCATCGTCTGGGCGATGCGCTGATATTTCTCGGCGCCTTCGAGGATCGCGCCGCTATCCATCTGGCCGACCACCGCACGCTGGATTTCCTGCCACGGCGTCTGTGATGCCGGATAGCGATAGCCGCCCGCCGCCAGCAGCGCGGCGCGACGCTCGGCGAGCTCGGCATCGGGGATCAGCACATTGGCGGTGGCCTCGCGCAGATCGATCCGGACCCGATCCCCCGTCTTCAGCAGGGCGAGCCCGCCCATCGCCGCCGCTTCGGGGCTCGCGTTGAGGACCGACGGGCTGCCGCTGGTGCCCGATTGCCGCCCGTCGCCGATGCACGGCAGCGCGTGGATTCCCTCGGTGATCAGATAGGCCGGCGGGCGCATGTTGACGACCTCGGCCGCGCCGGGATAGCCGATCGGCCCCGCGCCGCGCATGAACAGCAGCGTCTCAGGGGTGATGCCGGTGGCCGGATCGTCGATCCGTCGATGATAATCCTCCGGGCCGTCGAATATTACCGCTGGCCCCTCGAACGCGTCGGGATCGGCCGGATTGGACAGATAGCGCGCGCGAAACTCGGCCGAGATCACGCTGGTCTTCATCACCGCCGCGTCGAACAAATTGCCCGACAGCACGACGAAACCGGCATCGGCGAGTAGCGGGCTGTCGAACGGTCGGATCACGCGTTCATCCTCGATGGCGACATCGCGGCAATTCTCGCCGATGGTGCGGCCATTGGCGGTCATCGCGCTCTCGTCGATCAGGCCTTGCGCAATAAGCTGGCTGATCACGGCGGGCACGCCGCCGGCGCGGTAATAGTCCTCCCCCAGATACTCGCCGGCGGGCTGGAGATTGACGAGCAGCGGCACGTGGTGACCCTCGGTCTCCCAGTCCTTGATCGGTAAATCGACGCCGATGTGCCGCGCGATCGCGGCGAGGTGGATCGGGGCATTGGTCGAGCCGCCGATCGCCGAATTGACCCGGATGGCATTGTGGAAAGCGGGCTTGGTCAGGATGTCCGAGGGCTTGAGATCCTCGGCGACCATGGCGACGATGCGCTTGCCGGTGCGGTAGGATACCTCTTGCCGGTCGCGATACGGGGCCGGAATCGCCGCCGATCCCGGCAGCGACATGCCCAAAGCCTCGCACAGCGAATTCATCGTCGTCGCGGTGCCCATCGTGTTGCAATAGCCGGTCGACGGCGCTGACGAGGCGACCAGCCGGATGAACTCGGCGTCGTCGATCTCGCCCGCCGCGAGGAGTTCGCGCGCTTTCCACACGATCGTGCCCGATCCGGTGCGCTCGCCCTTGTGCCACCCGTTGAGCATCGGCCCGACAGACAGCGCGATCGCCGGGATATTGACCGTCGCGGCCGCCATCAGCGCGGCGGGCGTGGTCTTGTCGCAGCCGATCGTCAGCACGACCCCGTCGAGCGGATAGCCGTAGAGCACCTCGACCAGCCCCAGATAGGCGAGGTTGCGATCGAGCGCCGCCGTTGGCCGCTTGCCGGTTTCCTGGATCGGGTGGACCGGAAATTCCAGCGCGATCCCGCCCGCCTCGCGAATCCCCTCCCGCACCCGATCGGCGAGTATGAGATGGTGACGGTTGCAGGGCGAGAGATCGGAGCCGGTCTGGGCGATGCCGATGATCGGCCGGCCCGAGCGCAATTCGTCGAGGCTCAGCCCGAAGTTCAGATAGCGCTCGAGATAGAGCGCGGTCATGTCGATATTGGCGGGATTGTCGAACCAGGCACGGCTGCGCAGGGCGGGCTTTGGGGTATCGCTCACTAAACTATTCTCCGGTTGCGGGGCACGGCCCGCATCAATCCTGCACCGACAGGCGGTAGATCATGACATGGCGATAGGGATGCGCGGGATCGATCCGCGCCGAGACAAAGTGCGGCTTGTTGGGCGCATCGGGGAATTTCTGCGGCTCGAGGGCCACGCCGTCGCCCATCCGGTAGACATGACCCGATTTGCCGGTCGCCGAGCCGTCGATGAAATTGCCGGTATAGAGCTGAAGGCCGGGCTCGGTGGTGAGCACCTCGAGCACCCGGCCCGAGCGCGGGTCCGCCAGCCGCGCGGCGAGCTCGGGCTCAGCGGTCAGCCCCTTGTCGAGCGCGAAATTATGATCATAGCCGCGTCCGTAGACGATCTGCTGATCGCGCCCGTCGCGGACGCGCGCGTCAAGCACGCGCGCTTCGCGGAAATCGAACGGCGTGCCCGCCACCGGGCGCAGCGCGCCCGTGGGGATTAGCGCGCAGTCGACCGGGGTGATTGCCGCCGCGGGGATCGTCAGCCGATGCCCTAGTGCCCCGCCGGGCGCGCCCTCGCCATTCAGGTTGAAGATCGCGTGATTGGTCATGTTGACGATCGTCGGGCGGTCGGTTGTCGCGGCGAAGCTGATCGTCAGCGCACCGGCATTGTCGAGCGCATAGGTGACGCGGACATCGAGTCTGCCGGGGAAGCCCTGGTCGCCATCTTCGCTGGTCAGCGCAAAGGTGACGCTTGCCTGGGCGCCTGCGGCGATTGATTCGATCCGCCACAGCCGGGTATCGAACGCCGCTGCGCCGCCGTGCAGGATATTGGCCTTGTCGTTTTTCGGCAGCTGATAGGTCTTGCCGTCGAGCGTGAAGCGCGCGCCGCCGATGCGATTGGCGTAGCGGCCGACGGTTACCCCGTAATAGTTTGGTCGGGCGGCATAGTCGGCGGCGTCGTCATAACCGAGCAGCACATCGGCGACGTGCCCGGCGCGGTCCGGCGCAGACAAGGTTTGCAGCGTCGCGCCGAAACTGATGATCCGCGCCGACACGCCATTGCTGCCGGTCAGGATCACCGCCTCGATCGGGCGACCATCGGGCAAGGCGCCGGCCGCCTCGCGCCTGACGGTGGCCGCCGAACCGGTCGTGGCCGCGACGCCTGACGCGATTATACCGAGCGCGCCGGCGATGGTCATGGCGCCATTGCTCATCGATCCCCCCCCGCGGTGGATACCGCCTAGGCTCGAATATACTCAGACAAATAGCCGCTGTTCAAGCGGCAAGCGCAGCGATCGAAACAGGCCGCTCGATCGGGTTCGGCCACTCGAGGACGACGTGCGCCCCAGTTTGCCAAGTCGGGCCGATCAGCGCCGTCTTGCCACGCGCGGCGCGCGCGCCCTATGCGTTCGCGGGAAAGGACGAGCATGAAGGACATCCGGGGGCCGCGTCGGCAGCGCAATGCGCCGACGATCAGCGACGTCGCCAAGCGGGCCGGGGTTTCGCCGATGACGGTCAGCCGCGTCATCAACGCGCAGGGCACTGTCCGGGAAGACACCAAGCGCCGCGTCGACGAAGCGATCCAGGCGCTGAACTACACTCCAAGCGCCGCCGCGCGGACGCTTGCGGGGGGCGAGGAAATCCGGATAGGCCTGCTCCATTCCAATCCCAGCTTTGCCTATCTGAGCGAATTTCTGGTCGGCAGCCTCGATCAGGCGAGCCGCAGCAACGTTCAACTCGTGGTAGAGAAATGCGATGAGGATGACGGCGAGCTCACCGCCATCGAGCATCTTCTGCGCGCCAGGATCGACGGCATCGTGCTGCCGCCGCCGCTCAGCGATTCGCCGGGTATCCTCGCGGCGCTCGAGGGGCGCAACCTTCCCGTCGTTGCCGTCGCGACCGGCCGCGCGCCCGGCTGGGCACTGTCGGTGAGCATCGACGATCGCCGCGCGGCGTACGACATGACCCGCCATCTGGGCGCGCTCGGCCATCGCAGGATCGGCTTTATCATCGGCAACCCCAACCAGACGGCCAGCGCCGAACGGCTCGCCGGCTACCGACAGGCGCTCGCCGATATGGACATCCCCGAGGCACCCGACCTGGTGGCGCAGGGGCTGTTCACCTATCGATCGGGCCTGGATGCCGCCGATCTGCTGCTCGATATCGTCGACCCGCCGAGCGCGATCTTCGCCTCGAATGACGACATGGCCGCCGCAACCGTGGCCATCGCGCATCGCAAGGGCCTCGATGTGCCGGGTGATCTGTCGGTATGCGGTTTCGACGACACCGCGCTGGCGACGACGATCTGGCCCGAGCTTACCACAATCCGTCAGCCGGTGACCGAAATGTCGCGCCTCGCGGTCGACCTGCTCGTGCGGGCGATCCGCGCCCGATCAACGCCGGGCGCAAGTGTCGAGCATCCGCATATCCTGGCAGACTATGAACTGATCCGCCGCCAGTCCGACGCAGCCCCGCGGCGGCGGCCGATCGCGCGCCGGGGGTAGCAGCGGATGCTGCTCAGCCCGGCATATCCTCCAGCTCGCGACCGCGCGTCTCGACCACCATCTTCTGAACGAAGAAATACGAGATCGCCGCGAAGGTCGCGTAGCCGCCATAGGTGACCGCCAGCCCCGGTGAGACCGCCAGCGACGGAAAGCTGACCGAGATCGCGGCATTGGCGATCCACTGCGCGAAGCCCGCGACCGCCAGCCCCGATCCCCTGATCTGGTTGGGGAACATCTCGCCGAGCATGATCCACATGATCGGGCCCCAGGAGAGGTTGAAGAAGATCACATAAAGATTGGCGGCAACCAGCGCGATGACGCCATTATTGCCCGGCAGCGACACCTCGCCGCCGGCAGCGGTAATCGCCGTCGAAAAGGCCCAGGCGACCGTCGCGAGCGCCACCGCCATCCCCGCCGAGCCGATCAGCAGCAATGGCTTGCGGCCGACCTTGTCGACGATCGCCATCGTGAACAAGCATGCCGCGATCGAGAGGACGCCCGACAGGATATTGGTTTGCAGCGCATAATCTTCGGAGAAGCCGACCGCTTCCCACAAGGCGGCGCCATAATAGAAGACGACGTTGATGCCGACGAATTGCTGGAAGACAGCGAGCCCGATCCCGGTCCAGACGATCGGCCGGATCGTGCCGCTGGCCTTGTCGACCAGATCGTACAATTTCGGGCGATGGTGATCAGCGGCCATGCTGTCGCGGATTTCGACGACCTTGCGGTCGGCCTCAGCCGCACCGAACAGCCGGGTCAGCACGGCCCGCGCCTCGTCTTCGCGCCCGCGCGCAACCAGGTAACGCGGGCTTTCGGGAATGCCGAACAACGCGATCAGATAGATCAGTGCGGGCACGGCCTGAAGCCAGAACATCCAGCGCCACGCCGGAAAGCCCAGCCACAGCGCAGCGGTCGATTCGCCCGCATAGCGCGCCAGCGCGAAGTTCGCGACGAAGGCGCCGGTCAGGCCGGTGATGATCATCACCTGCTGGACGCTCGACAATCGCCCGCGAATGTTCGCCGGGGTGACTTCGGAGATATAGACCGGCGAGATCACACTCGCCGCGCCGACGCCGAGCCCACCCAGGATGCGCGCCATGATGAAGACCGCCGACGATGCGGCAGCGCCGGCGAGCAGCGCGCTGACCAGAAACAGCAGCGCCGCCAGCATCATCACGCCGCGCCGCCCGATCCGATCGGACAACCGCCCTGCCCCGAACGCGCCGATTGCCGAGCCGACCAGAATCGCGCCGACATTGATACCGATCCCAAGCTTGCCGAGCGCAAACGCGCTTTCGAGCCCCTTTTGGGTGCCGTTGATCACGCCCGAATCATAGCCGAACATGAATCCGCCGATCGTCGCCACCGTCACCACCCCGGCGATGAAGGCAAGATTTGCCTTGCCGCCATCGGCTCCCGCTATCGTCGCCATCGTCGTCCGCTCCTCTGGACCGTAATCATATCCTTGCTGCCACAACCGGCAGGCCGGCAACGCCGGGATCAAACGCAAACAAATCGCCGGCCTCCGGCTGGTCGGCGAGCGCGGCAGCATCGAGGCCCTTGCGCGCCGTCGTTGCGAAGGCCGTCCGCAGGCCATCGCCGCCGAACGCGATCTTGGTGACATTGGCGACGGGAAACGGCACGCTTGCCATGAACTTACCGGCGGGATCATAGCGCCGCACCGACCAACCGCCGTACAGCCCGGTCCACAGGCAGCCTTCGGCATCGAGCACCGATCCGTCGGGATGACCCGCGCCCTCCTCGATGACGATGTGCCGCTCGGGCTTGCCGAGATGGCCTGCGGGATCGATCGGCAACCGCCAGATCGTTTTGGCGAGCGTATCGGTGTGATAAAGTGTGCGCCGGTCAGCGCTGATCGACGGTCCGTTGGTGATCGCCACGGGCGCGGCGCCGGTATCGACGCAGCGGCCGTTGTCGCAGCGATAGAGCCGCCCGGTGTTGGCGCGCTCATCATCGTCCATGGTGCCGAACCATAGCCGGCCGGCGGTATCGGTCGTCGCGTCATTGAGTCGGCTGCCCGGAGAATGCGGTTCCGGATCGTGCAGCTGGTCGTAAGTGCCGCTCGCCGGATCAAATCGGTGCACCCCGGTCCTGAGGCCGACGATCATCTCGCTGCTGGCCGCAGGCAGTATCCAGCCGATCTGGTCGGGCGTTTCCCAGCGCCGTGCGTCGCCGGTCGCCGGATCGAAACGGTGGATCAGCCTGCCCTTGATATCGACGAACCACAGCGCACCTTCGATCCATACAGGCCCCTCACCCAGCATCGTGCCGACCGCGAGGACCGAGGTTGCGCGCATCTCAGCGCCAACCCGCATCGACGAAATATTCGTGGCCGGTGCACATCCGCGCATCATCGGAGGCGAGAAACAGCGCCAGCGCCGCGACGTCATCGGGCTGGATGCGGCCGCTGAGGCACTGCGCGCCCATGATCTCGGCCTCGCCCTCGGGGGAGTACCATTTTTGCTGACGCGGGGTCTGGACGTTGCCGGGCACGATTGTCGTCACGCGGATATTGTCGCGGCCAAGATCGCGCGCCAGTCCGCGAGTCAGGCCTTCGATCGCCGCTTTCGCCGTCTGGTACAGCACAAGATCGGGCAGGCCGAGATGCCAGCTGATCGAGCCGAAATTGACGATCGCGCCGCCGCCCGCCGCACGCATCGCCGGCACCACTGCCTGCGTGGCGAAGAACAAATGCCGCAAATTCGTCGCCATGCGCTCGTCCCAATAGGCCGGGGTGACATCCGCCAGATGATGGCGGTCGTCATTGGCGGCGTTGTTGAGCAGAATGTCGATCCCGCCGAGCGCCGACGAAATCATCCCGATGCAACCCTGCAGCGCCTCGACGTCGCGCAGGTCGCATGGCACAAACCGTGTCGTCGCGAGCCGCGCCTCCAGCCGATCGCCGGCCGCCACGTCGAGATCGACAAATGCGACCGAGGCTCCCTGCCCCGCAAATGCCTCGACCAGCGCAGCGCCGATCCCGCTCGCACCACCGGTGATCAGCACTCGCTTGCCCGACAGGCTGGGATAGATCGCGCCGATACGCTCGACCGATGCCGCCTCCAGCGCCGTCATTGAATCGCCCCCAGCAAACCCCGCCGCCCGAGATTGGCGATCAGCGCGCCGATGCCCATGGTCCAAGGCGCCGCATCGCGCGAGGTGACGACGCGATTGGTCAGCTTGCCGAGCTTGTCGCTTTCGATCGTCACCAGATCTCCCGTCTTGTGGGTAAAGCCACGCCCCGGCTCGTCGCGATCCTGAATTGGGGCGAACAGCGTGCCGAGAAACAGCGCGAAGCCGTCCGGATATTGATGTTCGCTGCGCGTCTGGGCGATCAGATCGAGCGGATCGCGGCTGATTTCGGCCATGTTGCTGGCGCCTTCGAGGACATAGCCATCCGCGCCGATGATCGTCAGCCGCACCTCGGCGCTGCGGACATCGTCGATCGTGAAGCTCTCATCGAACAGCCGCACCATCGGGCCGAGCGCACACGACGCGTTATTGTCCTTGGCCTTGCCGAGCAGCAGCGCCGATCGCCCCTCGAAATCGCGAAGATTGACGTCGTTGCCGAGCATCGCGCCGATCGCGGCGCCGCAGCTGTCGACCAGCAGCGCGATCTCTGGCTCGGGATTGTTCCATGTTGAATCCGATCGGACACCGATATCGGCGCCCGGGCCCACCGTCGCCAGCACCGGCGCCTTGGTGAAAACCTCGGCGTCGGGGCCGATCGCGACTTCGAGATATTGCGACCAGAGGCCATCCGCGATCAGCGCCGCCTTGAGCGCCGCGGCCTCGTCCGTTCCTGGCACCACCGACCTGATCGATCCGCCGACGCGCGATTCGAGGCGCGCGCGGATCGCGCCCGCGATCGACCAATCGCCGCGTGCCCGCTCTTCGATGACCCGCTCGATCGCCGATACGGCGAAGGTAACGCCGCACGCCTTTACGCACTGCAAGTCGATGGGGCTGATCAGCAAGTGGCGAAGCGAATCAAAACAGCCGAGCGACGTGCCGCCACTTCCTGAAAAATCGCCGCGCTCGACGAGCGTGGATACGGTCGGCGCAACCGCTGACATGTCGATGATCATACCGCCGCGAAGGAGAACGGGGCTCGGCCCTTGCGCTGTCTCGATCCGGCCGACGAACACGCCGTCCTGCCAATCGTCGGGCAGCGAAGAGGCTGCGATCGCCGAAATGTCGCTCATATCCTCCCCTTTCGCTTTCTTGTTTGATAGCGCTACCACCACGACTGATGCTGCTTGTCAAGGGAAGGACCATCGAACGGGCAGGATTTGACCGTTCGATGCCCAGGCCACCGCATTTTATTTGTCTGAGTTTTTATCGGGCGATATGGTTTGGCGAATCTTCGACGAATTCGGGCGCGACAGCCCCCCGGACGACGCAGGGGAGAGTGACATGATCTCGCGGGTTTGGGGCGGCATAGCAGGGTATCGGCCTGCTGGCAGCGACGGCGGCTGAAGCGGGCCCGCCGGCCCCCGCACGTTTCGGAAGCTTTCGGTACGAGGGGCACGCGCAGGAGCAAGTTGCCGCCGGCGCCGATGATGATCGCAATCCGATCCTATCGGGCTATTACCCCGATCCGTCGATCACGCGCGCCGGCGATGATTATTATCTCGTCAATTCATCCTTCACGCATTTCCCCGGGCTGCCGATCTTCAGGTCAAGGGATTTGGTCAACTGGGTGCAAATTGGCAACGCGATCGATCGACCCGGCCAGCTCGATTTTTCGGGCCTGACGGTATCGCGCGGCGTGTTTGCGCCCGACATCTCCTATCATGAGGGGCTGTTCTACATCGCCAATACCTGCGTCGATTGCGGCGGGAATTACGTCATTGTCGCCAGGGATTCCGCCGGTCCCTGGTCGAACTCCATCTGGTTCGCTTTCGAGGGGATTGATCCGGCCATCTTCCGGGACGGCGATCTCGCCTATATGGTTAATAACGGCGCGCCAAACGAACCGCCGCGCTACGATGGGCACCGGGCGATCTGGCTTCAGCAATTCGATTGGCGGGCGATGAAGCTGGTCGGCGAACGCACCCAGATCGTCAATGGCGGGGTCGATCTGTCGACCAAACCGATCTGGATCGAGGGGCCCCATCTGATCAATCGCGACGGCTTCTACTATTTGATCGCGGCCGAAGGCGGCACCAGCGACACTCATTCGGAAGTCGTATTCCGGGCCGACGATATCCGCGGCCCCTTCATCCCGTTTGCCGACAATCCCATCCTCACGCAGCGCGGGCTCGCTCCGGGACTCCCCCATCCGATCACCTCGGCGGGCCACGCCAAGTTCGTCCAGACTCCGGCCGGCGACTGGTGGGCGACGTTCCTGGCGACCCGGCCCCATGACGGCGATTTTTACAATATCGGCCGCGAGACCTTCTTGCTGCCGGTCAGCTGGCCCGGCGGCTGGCCGACGATCCTTCCTAATGGCGCGATCATCCCCTTCGTCGCGCCGCGGCCCCGCCTTCAACCCCAGCCGAGGCCCGATCATCCGATGAACGGCGACTTTGGCTATGTCGATCACTTCGCCGGGGGCCGGCTGGGCAGTGGCTGGGTCGGCGTGCGCACGCCGAAACGCCCCGTCTATCGGCTCGTCGGCGGCGCG
Source organism: Sphingomonas sp. 28-66-16 (assembly GCA_002281485.1). Taxonomy (GTDB): domain Bacteria; phylum Pseudomonadota; class Alphaproteobacteria; order Sphingomonadales; family Sphingomonadaceae; genus Sphingomonas. The sequence goes on along the minus strand of NCGF01000004.1, from coordinate 5,423 downwards.
CTGATTCTCAACCGCGGCGCGGCGATGGGCGATGTCGGCGGCGTCCCCGCCTTTGTCGGGCGGCGGCAGCAGCATCATGTCGCGACCTTCTCGACGGTGATGCGCTACACCCCCGTGCATGACGGCGACCGGGCCGGGCTCGCCGCCGTGCAGAGTGATGAATCGTTCCTGTTCTTCGGCGTGACACGGCGCGGCGGCAAGCCTGTCATCACGCTTTATGCGCGCGATCATGCCAATACCGATACGCTCGTGGCGACCGCGCCCGCCGTTACGCAGGGCCGATCACGCTGACGATCCGGGCCAATGGCGGCACGATGGCCTTCGACTGCTACGTCGGCGGCAAGACGCTGACGCTGAAGGCCGGCTTTGATGCAACCTTCCTGAGCACCAAAAAAGCAGGTGGCTTCGTCGGCACGGTCGTCGGCCCCTATGCCTGGGCTCGCTAGGCCACGCAGCCCGTTCGGCCCGTCAGGTGGAACCCGCGCATCGCCATCGGCGGCAGCGCGATGTCCAGCCCGCCGTCTGCGCCGACAGTCATCTCAAGGCTTTTGACCAGAAAGATTGTCGAGCGGCCATCCCGTTTCTGCCCCAACCCAACCGGTCGCGAGCCGCGCTTTGGGAGCCACCCCCCTAGAATTTCTTGGTGACCGCGATCCGCAATTGGCCCGATGTCTGTCCGGTGGCACCGCGCAGGCCGAGTTCGAAATCGAGCGCCCATTCATAAGGCAGGATCAATCGGCTGCCGAGCGAGACCGTGAAGCTGTCGCGGCGCCATCCGATCGTCTCGATGCCATATTGCGAGGCGCCGATGATGTCGGCGTAATCGACGCCCTGTAGCGAGCTGCCGTTGAACTCATGCTGCCATTCGCCCCTGATCTGCGGCGACACCGATCCGAACGACACCTTTTGTGTGAACCCGAGCCGGCCGCCGATGACGCTCGACAGCGAACTCACGTTGCGCTCGTCGAACCGCAGGTTGAGCCGCCCGGCACCCGTCTCTGCATAGCTGCCAAGCGTCGCGTCGAGCCATTCGAGATGGCCATAGACCGACCAGAGCAGCGGCCCGTTGTTGCGATCGATTCCCGCCGAGAGCGCACCGAACCACATCGAGCCGTCGCGCCCGCCCGTTGCCAGCGCATTGCCCACAAGACGACGGGTGTTGAAGCGGAGCGTACCGTAACCAATCACCCCGTCGAGGAAGAAACCGTCGATCGGCACCGCGCTGCCATAGGCGGCAACCACGCTGGTATCCGATCGCACGCGACCGGCGCCGCCATCGATCTCGCTGAGATCGGCGCCATAGCCGCCACCGACGCCCACCGTCACGTCTTCGCCGATCCGCATGTCGATGCCGCCGCTCAGCCCCGACGTCGAGGCGGTAATCTTGGTGCGCCGGCTGGTCGCGTCGCGGGTACCGATCTCGATCGCGCCGCCGGTCCAGATCGCGAGCCCGCCGATCGACCGGCCACCCGATCCGCCTTCCGCCGCTCCGAAGCCGGGGCTGTTGCCGGTGGTGGCGCCGGCGCCATAGGTCCCCTCGCCCGGCCCGCGGGGCACACCGCCACGCCGCCCACCGCCGCGACCGCCGCCGCCCGGAGCGTCGGGGTTCGTCAGCGAGTCGATTCCGCCGCTCCGGCCATCGCTTGCCCAGCGCATCCGCTCGGTGATGTCGAGATCGCCGTTGTAGAAGCGCGCGTCGCCGAAGCCACTCGAGCCATCGCGCGAATTGAACCGGAAGCCAAGCGGGTCGCTGCGCCCGCTCGACGGATGATGGAGCTGCTCGTTGCGGCGCATGAAGTTGCCGATCTGCGCCTGGGCGAAGCGACGCGTCGCTTCCGCCTGCGCGTCGCTCAGCGCACGCACCGCGGGATCGACCGAGGGATCGGGACGCGCGGTGACCGCAATCGTTACCGTCGCCGGTGCCGAAGTGGCGAAGGCGTTGGTGAGACTATAGCTCACCGCGATTGTCCCGCTGAACCGCGCGGCGGGCGTCACGCTCAATTGATAGGTGCGATTGCCGACCGGGCCCAATTCGATCAGCGCGGCCGTCGCTGCGGCGGCGGGCGTTACCGACACGATCGTGGCACTGGTGAACGGCGCCTCGGTCGCGTCGCTGGTCAGATCGACCAGCACGACTTGCGCATCGCCGGTGGCGGCTTGCTTGTCGCGGGCAATCGGCCTCGTCCCGACGATCGTAAGCGACACGCTGCCGGGTGCCGAACGGCCGCCCGGGCCGACCGCCACGAACTGGAACTGATCGGCGCCATAATAGCCGGGGGTCGGCGTGTAGACGGCGATGATTGGCGCGGCCACGGCTTGCGAGGTCGCCGTGCCTGTCACTCCGCCGGCGGCCGAAGTGCCGCTCGACGTCAGGAGCACCGTCCCATGTTGCGGGCTCTGCGAAATTTCGATGGTCGAGAACACGCCGGTCACCTGGTTCGACAGGTTGATATCGGCGCTCTTGGTGCCGGTGGTCGTCGATAGCGTGACCGTCTGGGCGACGGGGATAGCTACCGGCGGAGGTGGTGTATCGACCGTCAGACGGACCGTGCCGGCGGGCGATGTGCCGCCCGGGCCGGTCGCGGTCACGGTGAAGCTGTCGGGACCATAATAGCCGGTGGTGGGGGTGTAGGTGATCACGGTGCCCGCCAGCGTCGCCGCACCATGCGCGGGCTGTCCGGCGATCGACAGGCTCGAATAGACCCCCGAAACCGAGGTCGCGAGATCGATCGGCGTGCCGTTGCTGTTGTACCCGATGGTCACGCCGGTGCGATCGGCGACGACCGGTGCCCCCGGAGTCGCGACGGTGACGGTCACCCGCGCCGGCGGCGACGTTCCGCCCGGACCGGTCGCGGTATAGGTGAAGCTGTCGGCGCCGTAATAGCCCGCCGTCGGCGTATAGGTCGCCACCGTCCCGGTCACCACGACGGTGCCGTGAGCCGGCGGCGCGGCGACCGCCAGGCTCGAGAATACGCCCGAAACCGACCCGGCCAGCTCGATCGCCGTGCCACCGCTGTTATAGGCGATCGTGCCGCCATTCTTGTCCGCCGCCACCGGCGCGGCAGGCGTGGCGACCGTAACGCCGACCGTCGCCGGGGCCGAGGTGCCGCCCGGTCCGGTCGCCGTATAGGTGAAGCTGTCGGCACCGTAATAGCCGGTGGTCGGGACATAGGTCGCGACCGTCCCGGCAAGCGTGACGCTGCCATGCGTCGGTTGGCCGGCGACCGCCAGGCTGGTAAAGACACCCGACACCGAACTCGCAAGGTCGATCGCCGTCCCCCCGCTATTATAGGCGACCGCCACTCCGCCCTTGTTGGCAGCGACCGGCGCGGCCGGCGTGGCGACGGTGAGGCCGACCGTCGCGGGCGCCGACGTGCCGCCCGGACCGGTCGCGGTGTAGCGGAAACTGTCAGCGCCGTAATAGCCCGGGGTCGGGACATAGGTCACTACTTCGCCCGCGATGCTCGTCGAGCCGTGTGCCGGGGCGGTAACGACCGCGACGCCGGTGCGGACGCCGCTGATCGATGCCGACAGATCGATCGCCGTCCCGATGCTGTTATAGTCAATGGCGACCCCCGGCCGGTCGGCGGCGACCGGCGGTGCCTCGGAACGAGTCACCACCACGACGTAGCTTGCCGTCGTCGAGCGATCCTGCGCCGTCACGATCGTGGTGATGCTGTTGGCGCCCACGGCAAGCGGTATCGCGCCCGAGGCGATCCCAGATCCCACTGCCGTACCATTGACGGTCACGGTTGACGCGGCGTCGGTTACCGTCGGGGTGACCGTCGTCGAACTGACCGTGTTGGGCACCTCAATGGTATAGCTCGTCGTGCCGCTCGCGAACGCCGGGTTGAGCGGGCCGGCGCTCAGCGACAACCCCGACAGCGTCGCGACCGACGAGGCGGCGCGGGTCACGATCACCGTATAGGTCGCGATGCTCGTGCCATCCTGCGCTGTCACCACTGTAGTGATGGTGTTGGCGCCCACGGCGAGCGTTATCGCGCCGGACGCGGTGCCGGAGGCGACCGCCACGCCGTTGACCGTCACCGTCGCGCCGGGATCCGAGGTTGTCGGCGTGAGCGTGATCGAACTGGTCGCGTTCGGCACCGTCGCTGTGTAGCGCGTCGTGGCGCTGGCGAAGCCCGGCGTCAGCGTGCCCGTCGAGAGCGCGAGTCCATTGAGCGTCGCGACGGTCGACCGGACGACCAGCGTGACAGGCGCGCCCGCGACGCCGGTCAGCGCGATCGGGCCGGTCGCAGCGGCGGCCGACGGGGTGAAGCTGGTCGTGCCGGCACTCGTCGACGTGACCGACAGGATGATGGCGCATTGCGCGCCCGGTGCCAGCGCGACGCCGCCGCTCAGCGTCACGCTGCCGCTGCTGGTCAGCGCGCCGCCGCAGCTGTTGGACTGCACGATCGCCGCCAGCCCGTTGAGCGCGCTTGGCGCGATCGCGGTACCGTTGAGCGCGATGCCATTGGCGGCCGGGTTGGTGACGGTGATCGCCAGCGTGGTGCCGGTTGCGGTGGTGATCGAGGCGGCGCCGAACGCCGCGCTGATCGTCGGCGGCGCGAGATAATTGAGCCGGTCATTGGCGGAGACTGCACTGGCGACCGAACCGGTCCGGACGACCACGTCATAGCTGCCCGCCGCGAGCGCGGGGGCGGTGGCAGTGCACTGAGTCGTTGTCGGGCACGCGACTCCCGTCGCTGCGGTTCCGCCGACCGTCACGGTGGCCGTCGGCGTGAAGCCGCTGCCGGTAATCGTGATCGCCGCGCTGGTGCCGGCCGCAATCGCGACCGGGCTCACCGAGGCGACGAGAGGCGGACTATAGCTGAAGCGATCGGCGGCCGTCGTGGCGCTCGGCCCTGCAGGCGTCGTGACGATCACGTCGACCGTCCCCGTGCCGGGCGGCGTGATCGCGGTGATCTGGGTCGCGCTGTCGACGACATAGCTCGCGGCCGCGACCCCGCCGAACGCGACCGAGGTCGCGCCGGCAAAGTTGCTGCCCGCGATCACGACGGTCGTTCCACCACCGCTCGTCCCGACGGCGGGATTCAAGCCGGTGACCGTGGGCGCCCCGATGGCCACGGCGACGCTCTGCTGCGCACGCGGCGCCGCGTTGAAATTGCCGTCGCCCGGCTGGTCGGCATTGATGGTACAGGTGCCCGCGGCGGTGAAGCTGACCGTCCCGCCTGCAAGCACGCACACCGCGCTGCTGACCGGGTCGATCGTCAGCGTCACGGCCAGCCCGGAGGTTGCGCTCGCCGTCGGCGTGTAGGTCGCGCCGCCGACCGTCGCCGCCGTCGGCGCGGTCGAAGTAAAGCTGATCGTCTGCGCGCCCTTCGCCACCGTCAGCTGGAACGTCTGCGCCGAGCTCTGCGCGACAGGCGTCGTCGCGTCGGTCACCGTCACCGTGAACGTCG
>NCGF01000003.1 GCA_002281485.1 Sphingomonas sp. 28-66-16 | reverse complement strand
AGAAGCTCGTTCGGAATCGCAGGCTCTTTGCGTCGGGACATATGGGATCTCCTTTTTACCCATTATGCCCGCCCGCACACGGAAATCCTGACAGTCCCGCTGACTGCCCAGCCCACGACACGTCGGCTATGCAGATCGAGAATGACGGCAAGGTAGAGCCACCCCTCTGACGTCCAGATATAGGTGATGTCGCCTGCCCATTTGCAGTTGGGGGCGTCGGCGGCAAAGTCCCCGTCCAGCCAGTTTGCTGCAACACCCAGGCGGTGGTTGCTATCGGTCGTCACCTTGTGCTTGCGGGTGCGGACTGGCTTGATCCCGTTGATCCGCATCAATCGGCCTACCCGGCGCTCGCCGACATCGAGCCCTGCCTCCTTGAGCTCCATCGTCATGCGAGGACGACCATAGCTGCCAAGGCTCAAGCTATATTGCTCGCGAATATGGGCCAGGACCTTCAGGTCGGTCCGGTCGCGGCGGCTCGTCGGTCGCGCACGCCACGATCGATAGCCGCGAGGGCTGACCCGCATTATCCGGCAGATCGCCTCTACTGGCCACACATGACGCCAGCTCTCCACGAACGCGAACCTCACGGCCGCTGGCTCGCGAAGAACTGCGTGGCCTTTTTTAATATATCCCTCTCCTCCTTCAGAACCCGGTTCTCAAGGCGAAGTCGCTCATTCTCACGAGCTAAATCTGCCTGCGGCGCAGCCACCAGATCACTGGGCCGATATTGCGATATCCACTTGTGCAGCGTCGACTTGCCAACCCCCAAATCAGACGCAACCCGCTCACGCGGCAAGCCACTGGTCAGCGCAATCCGCACCGCCTCCCGCTTGAACTCTTCTGTATGCTTGATCATCTCGCAGGTCTCCTTGAACGAGCATTATGCTCTCGAGCGACCGGCGCAAAACCGTTACAAGTCCAATCATGATGCTGCTATTCGCTGCGACCGGCCGCGTAATCGCGTGGTTAGGGCACGGGGCGGGCTTGGCTCTCGACATGATCCTGGTCGAGGCGGTCGTTGCCGGCTCGTTGTTCGTGCTGGCGCGAAAGATGGGCGCCGATGAATTTAAACCCCGGGTAGCGTCCTGAGCGGACACGTCAGTATCCTAGCAGCGGTAGATCGGATCCTTGCGGCTGTCTCGCCATAGTGAGCGCCTGCGCGGCGGATCACGGGACGCGCCGGATCATCTGCCGACGCGCCCCGATTGTTTCAGCACTTATTTGTAGCGCCCATCCAGCTGCGCCTTGAGCTGGGCGAAAGTCACGTAACCGTCCTTGTCGGTGTCGATCGTAGAAAAGTTTGCAACGACACGGGTCATCCCGCCGTCCTTGGCTTCCTGCAAGCTGAGCTTGCCATCGCCATTCTTGTCAGAAGATTTAAACTTTGACGTCAGCTGCGACAACGCCATGTCATACATCTGGGCGTGCGCTGCAGGGGTCAGGGCCAAGGTCGCGGCCGCCAAGGCGGCCATCCGGAACATCGTCTTCATCAGTCATTCTCCTTTGTGGGGGCAGGGTTTGGGGTGGGATCGTGGCAACGGCGGGTCAGCCGGTGCCTCTTATCAACCGGGTCCGGTCGATCGTCTTGCTGCCAGCGGGCAGCGAGAACATCATGCCATCCTCACCGACCACGATCGGGCCGGAAAACCGGCTTTTGGCGTCGCCGAGAAAGGCAGCGTAGAGCCATGGGCTCGGCAAGGGTGGTACAAGATGGCTGAGCACCAGCATCCCGGCACCAGCGGTCTGCGCGCTTTCGGCCGCTTCTTCCGGCGTGGTGTGATAATCCTGAATGTCATGGAAGATTTTCGCGGCGCTAGCCTGGCCATTTGCCGCCGCGCTGGCTTCCATTTTCTGGAGCAGTTTGGGATCCAGCGCCTCGTGAATTAGGATGTCGACGCCCTTGCAGACGGCTTCGAGATTGGGTGACTTCTTGGTGTCGCCGCTAATGCACAGCGACCGCCCCTTGTAGTCGAAGCGGTAGCCGACCGAGGGCTTGATCGGATCGTGGTTGACCGTGAAGGCGGTGATCTTCAGGCCGTCACGCTCCAGAACGGTTGTCGCCGGGCCGACCATGTCGAACGGGCGCGCAATGCCGCCCGCGCCGCTCGGCGGGACCACCCGGGGGCCGTGATGCGCGATGCGATAGGTGTTGTCGGTCGCATAGGCGGCATTGAAACCGGCAACGATCGCTTCGACGCCCTTCGGACCATAGACCGGAAGCGGCGCGGTGCTCGATCCGCGGGTCCAGTGAAAGAGCATCAGCGGGCCGAAGCCGTCGATATGGTCGGAATGGAAATGGGTAAGCAGCAGCCCGTCGGCCTTGCCGGGGCTGATGCCCATGACATTGAGCGTCTCTGCCGCGCCCTCGCCGGTGTCGACCACATACATCTGTTTGCCGGCGATCACGACGTTGCATGGACCTGCGCGGTCGAGATTGGGCATGGGCGAGCCGGTGCCGCACAAGCCGACATGGAGGCCGTCACCCAGGGCGGCGAGATTGTCGACGCCCATGCGCTGCGCGGTGCCGCGCTCGAACAACCACGCGCCGATGCGCGCCTGAAAGGCGTAAGCAGCCCCAGCCCCGATGAGGACAAGAGCAAGTGCCGCCAATCCGATACGTTTGAACCAGGTCACAATCAGGCTCCTTCCATTCGGGCAGTGCGCCAGCGTTCATCCGCTGATAGCGCGGTAAACTAATACCATGCATTAACGAACGATCAAGAACGATAGAAAATCGTACAGGTCACTTGACGGCGAGAGGCGGCCAATGCCCGGACCTTGCCGCAGCGGCGATCAAGCGGCGGTTCGGCGAAAAGACCGGCGCAGCGCCTTGAAAAGACGCCAGACGACAGCCCCGGTGAGCATCACCATCCCTGCCATCACACCATAGAGCCACGGATAGTTTTCGAGCATGTGACTGATGTTGTTCCAGGTAGTCTGCGCTGCGGAATCGTAACCTTCTGGCATCGCCAGCACGCCCATGCGCGCGGCGTAGGCGTCATATTCCGCCACCATTGCGGTCAGGAGCTGGGGGCGCGCGATGGCGAGATTGGTGGATTCTCCGGGATCGCTGGCCACATCGAACAGCCGCCAGCGGCCATCGCCAAGCGGAAGCACGCTGCGGGTGATCTTGAAATCTCCCTTGTAGAGCGCGGTGTTGCCCGAAACCTCGATCACCCGCACCTCGTCCTTCGCATAGGTACTGGTCGCCTTCCCGGTGAGGACCGGAAGCAGGCTTCGTCCGGTGATCGGCCGGGCTCCCTTGGCGGCATCGCCGATCGGCGCGCCGATCCATTCGAGCAGCGTCGGGGCGATGTCGGTCATCATGGCGGGTGTGTCGATGCGCGTGGCGGCGATGCCCGGACCAGCGATGACCAGCGGCACGCGCACCCCGCCTTCGGTGGCGTAAAATTTGAACCAGGCCCCTGGCGTTGCGGTCGCTGCCGCCCATTCGGGGCCGATGAAGCCCCAACTCCGGCGCCCGCCCATGCCGTTGAGCCCGACATGATATCCGACCAAGCGGTGCCACGCCCTCAGCAAATGGTTGTCGTCGCCGCGTGATGGCTCGGGACCGTTGTCGGACGCGAAGACGAAGATCGTGTTGTCATACTGGCCGCTGGCCTTGAGGTGCGCGATCAGTCGGCCGACATTGCGGTCCATCGTCTCGAGCATCGCGGCCTGCACCTCCATCCGCGCGGCATAGAGCACGCGGTCTTCTGCGCTGAGGTCGGTCCAGTGGCGATAACCCGGCGGCAGGTCCGCCATGGCCGCGCCTGGCGGCACCAGCCCCAGCGCCTCGGCCCGCCTTTGCCGCTCGCGCCGCAGAACGTCCCAGCCGGCATCATAACGGCCTTTGTATTTTGCGATTACACCCGCCGGCGCCTGCACTGGAATATGGATCGCCTGAAACGGGAGATAGGCAAAGAACGGCTTGGATTTGTCAGTCGTCCGCAGATAGTCGATCATCTTGTCGACGACGAATTTCGAGGAATAGAAGTCGTCGGGCAAATCGGCCTCGACCCCGTCCTCGTACCAGGGCGCATCTTTGTAATAGGGGATGTAGGGCCGCTTTTCCCAATTGTCCGCCCCCGATGCTGCCAGGGCGAAGGACCGGTCGAAACCATGGGCCTGCGGCATCGCTTCGGCCTTTTCCCCGAGGTGCCATTTGCCGACCATCAAAGTGCGATAGCCAATTCCCCGCAGGCGATCAGCCAGCGTGAGTACGCCCGGTTCGAGCGCCATCGAATAGCCCGGCTTGCCGCGCTGCTCGCTTGGCAGCACTTCGGGGATCGTCGCGAAGCCGGTGAGGTGATTGTCCATCCCGGTCAGGAGCATGGCGCGCGAAGGCGAGCACAGCGGCGACGCGCGGAACTGAGTGAACATCGCGCCGCGGGCGGTGAGAGCATCGATATTCGGCGTGTGCGCCTCCCCGCCATAGGCACCGAAATCCATCAGGCCGGCATCATCGGCAAGGATGACCACGATGTTTGGGCGCGGCGCGGCTTTTTCAGCCGCTTTGGTCGCTGCTGCGTCTCCGTCCGTGACCGACACGAGTGCAAGCAAGCCGATCGCGAATATGATCCAAGCTTTTTGCATAGCTGCTTCCCGCATCCAAACAGGAGTTGTAAACCGCGCCGATTTCATCGTGCGCGCTGGCTCGTTGACCAACCTAATGGGATGCATTAGGTTGGTCAACGAGCTAGCGCGATGAGATGCGCTGCGATGCGATGAGTTTGATCCGGCCAACAGGGCACGCTAAATGATCTCTCAGCTAGGATCGGCCCGCGTATCCCGATCTCCGAGTGGTGTCTCGGTTTTTGCGGGGGATTGCGCCCTTTGACACGCCGCTTGGGAGCCCCGGGAATGATCCGCAAGGCAACATTGTTCATGCCACTCGTGCTCGGAAGCTGTTCGGGCCCTGCAGATCCTCTGGCATCTGACCCGACGGCTCCAACCTGCACGGGGATCGCGCAGCGCAAGATGCTCTGGGTCAAAGGCGGCACCTTCGTCATGGGAGAGGCTGCACGCTACCGTGAAGAGGGGCCTGCGCGGAAGGTCGATGTCGAGGGGTTCTGGATCTCTGAAACCGAAGTGACCAACGCGCAGTTCGCTGAATTCGCCAAGGCAACCGGCTACCGCACGGAGGCCGAACGCGATCCACCGCAGCTCGCGGGAGCGCCGGCGGAAATGCTCAAACCCGGCTCCGCCGTGTTCCGCGTCCCGACGGCCAACAATCCCAATTGGTGGAAGTGGGTTCCCGGTGCCGACTGGCGGCACCCGAATGGGCCCAGAAGCTCGATCGCGGGCCGCGAAAACGATCCTGTGGTGCAGATTACCTATAACGACGCGTTGGCCTATTCCCGTTGGGCCGGGCTGAGCCTGCCGACTGAAGAGCAATGGGAATTCGCGGCCCGCGCTGGCGATGCCGCAATTCCGGAGCCCATTGATGCCGAAGGGAAACCGCAGGCAAATTACTATCAGGGCGTGTTCCCGGCTCGCGACCTGGGCACGGACGGCTATACCGCGCGCGCGCCAGCCGGGTGCTTCAAACCCAATGCATACGGGCTTTACGACATGATCGGGAATGTCTGGGAGTGGACCAGCAGCGAGCCGCGGGAAGGCACGCCGACCAAAGTGATCAAGGGCGGTTCATACCTTTGCGCGGCAAATTACTGCGCCCGTTACCGCGCTGCCGCACGCCAGTTCCAAGAACGCGATCTCGGCACCGATCACATCGGGTTTCGGGTCGTCCAGCCTTAGGTTCCAAGCCGGACTGGAACCTAGCTTGCCGAAGACTGACGGCGTCCGCCAAGCGAGACTGGCCGGTCTCTCGTTCGACCCTGGGATTTACGATGTGCAGAATTATTGCGCATCTGAGATGCGCAATAATTCCGTCTGCGATGTAGTGATGCAACATTGCGTTCGCCGATTTCCGGAATCCGATAGCATCTCTCGGTTTGCACTGATCGAGGGAAATGTCCGGCTTTTCGATCTGAGAAGGGCCATCGTCGACAAGCGCGAATTGCTGTATATTTCGCCACCGTGGCATTTGTCCGACGGTATTTTTTGGAGAACCCGAGGCAGCACATGTTCTGCGTTGACGGTATTTTTAGCCTCCCTTTCCGTGGTCCATTCAGCCTGCGGTATCAGACGAAATGCGACGAGTGGGGCGAAAGGTGGCGATTGATCTGGAAATGTCGGTTTCTGAGTTGGGGCAAAATTTCCTAATGATATCAATAGCGCGAATTTTTGACGGCATGATGAGCGGCATACCAAAACACAATAAATATTTTGATTAGGAAAATCAGTTAGTTATGCTGATGGCGCACGATCGAGTGGGAGTGAAAGGTCGCAGAGACGGTATCAAGAGGTTATTCTCAGCGGTGGTTTTCGCCTTTGATTCACACCGCGCTCGTTCGTGTTCACTCCCGGCAAATTGGCCTGCGCTGCTTCTGTTTTGCATTTCCGATCTACGCGCACCGGCAAGATCATGTAAATCTGCCTAAATCGGGGGTCGTGCTCTGGCGTAGACTGGCGTGCAGAAAGGCGGGTCTGCTGATTGCCTCAAATGTTGGCGTTCAGGCGCGTGGCCGACGGTTCTGAGACCAGCTGCTTATCGGCCGCCGACATACAAGGCACCCTCGTGCCAAAGCATGGCTAAGGTTACCGTGTGGAGCAGCGCGATGGCGAGGTTGCTCTTTACCACCGGATTGCGCCAACCGACGGCCGGTAGGGTCATCAGCTTGTAAGCGATCTGCATCGGGAACAACACGCCGGCGATGGCGATCGACAACGCCGTATTGCCCGAAGCCTGACCGACCAGCGCGACGGCGCTAACTATTGCAATCGTCGCGTAGAGGCATGCCAGGATACGCCGGGCAGCACTATCGGGGCCGTAGCAGGCAGTCATCGCCGGCGCGTCGCGCGCGATCAGCACCGGAATGATCGTTACAACGATGACATTCACGAAATGAGATAGGCTCAACAAGATCATAGCGTCATACGGTTAGAGGTTGGCATTTCGTCAGTATCGGCATGCCAATGGCGCCGGTCCAGACCGGAGTTGGCTTATCCACGCCGCGCCTGATGGGCCAGATTGCAATTGACCACCGGGGCACCAAAGTCGCATTTCAGCGAGTCTTGAACCATAAAGTGGCTGCTTATGCCGTGACTCGCCTTTGTAGGCGGTCTGAGTCGGTAACGCGGGTTCGGGATGGGCGATTTCGATCACCGTCGCATCAAGACGGAAGGCCTCGGCATGGTCATTGAAGCGGTAAATTGGGTGCAATGCGACGCGCCTGATTGCCGAATATTTCCCACGTCGCCATGAACAGTGCGGCAATGACGGGCCCGATCACGAAGCCGTTGAATCCCATCAGCTCGAACCCGCCCAGCGTCGCGATCAGCACGACATAATCGGGCATCCGCGCGTCGCGCCCGACAAGGATCGGCCGAACGATATTGTCGACGCTACTAATGATGAAAAATCCGCACAGAAACAGCCCGATGCCGCGCCAGACATCGCCGGCCGCAAGCAGATAGACAGTCACGGGCACCCAGACGAAGCCGGTGCCGATGGCCGGGAACAGCGAAAAGATCGCCATCGCCACGCCCCACAGCAAGGCGCCGCCGATGCCCAAGCTCCAGAAGGTGATGCCCCCGACCAGTCCCTGCAAGACGGCGACGATCAGACTGCCCTTGATTGTCGCCCGGACCACGGCGACGAATCGGCTGACGAGCAACCCGCGTTGATCGACCGGCAACGGCAGGCATCGCTCGACGGTTGCGATCAAGCCTTGCCCGTCGCGCAGCAGGAAGAAAGTCAGATAGAGCATCACCCCAAGCGACAAGAAGAACGCAAACGCGCTTTGCCCGACATTGAGCGCCTGTCCCGCGAGCGTTTGTATACTGCTCGCGACGCCGCGACTGATCCGGTCGCGCACAGCGGCAAAATCGCTGAGACCGAGGTCGGCCAGCCAATCACGCACCATCTGCGGCAAGTGGCGCTCGGCTTCGACGAAGCCGCGACCGACGTCGATCTGCCCCGACTGGAATTGTCCATAGGTTGCCGTCGCCTGGCTCAGCAAGCCCGCGGCAAGCAGGATCGCCGGAATGACGGCGACCGTGACGATGATGAGCAAGGTGGCTGCGGCGGCCAGATTGCGGCGCGTCGGGATGCCCGCGAGCAGTCGGTCGTGAAGCGGCGCGAAAAGGATCGCGGCGATCACGCTCCACAAGATTGCCCCGATAAAGGGCCCGATCAGCCACGCAAAGGCGATCGAGGTCGTGGCAAGGAGTAGCAACAGGAAGTTGCGTTGCGTAGCGGAGGGAGACGCCGCTGGCTCGGTCATATCGACGCCGGGGTTTTGGAGGGTGAGGCCGTTACGGGACGCCGCATGAATCGGGCGACGATCGATTTGCTCGATTCCAGCAGCACCACGAGCAGGATGCCAAGCCCGACCGCGAACGCCATATCGCTCCATGCGATCGAACCGAATTTCAACAGGGCTTGGGCATAGGGCACAAACAAGATCAACGTGGTCACCCCGATAATCGCGGCCGCTACGTAGCGCAGGGCTGCATTATGGCGGAGGAGCGCTTCCCACAGGGACGCACTGAATGAGCGGTTGACGAGGATCAACGCGACGATCTCCGCGATCAGGGCGAAGAAGATCAGCGCGCGAAGCTCGATCTCCGGCATTGCGCTCCAGGTCTCGACAAGGAACACCGTCGCCAGCATCGCAAACGCCGCCCCACCCTGAAACAAGCTCCACACGATCATCGAAAGCGAGAAAAGAGGCTCGGCGGGATCGCGTGGGCGGCGCGCCATGATGTCGTCCTCGTCGCGTTCAGCCTCGAACACCAGCGCGCAAACCGGATCGATCACCATCTCGAGCAGCGCGATGTGGATCGGTCCGAACAGCAGCGGCAGGCCGAAGAACAAAGGCAGCAGCGCCAGCCCGGCGATCGGCACATGCACCGCAAAAATGAACGCCATCGCCTTGCGGATATTGTCGTAGATGCGTCTGCCAAGGCGGACCGATTGCACGATCGAGCCGAAATCGTCCTCCATCAGCACGATGGCGGAGGCTTCGCGCGCGACATCGGTCCCGCGCTTGCCCATGGCGATCCCGATATGTGCGGCCTTGAGCGAGGGCGCGTCGTTGACCCCGTCTCCGGTCATCGCGACGATTTCGCCACTGGCCTTGAACGCCTGCACGATGCGGAGCTTCTGCTCGGGCATGATGCGGGCGAAGACCGTCACGGTCTTCAGGCGCTCGGCGAGCTGCGTGTCATCGAGCGCTGCCAGATCGGCACCGGTCAGCACCTCGCCTTCGGCGATTCCGGCTTGGGTCGCGATCGATCGTGCGGTCGCGGCATAGTCGCCGGTGATCATCACCACGCGAATGCCCGCGGAGCGGCATTCCTCGACTGCGGCCGGCACGCTGGCGCGGATCGGATCGGCGAGGCCAACCAAGCCTACAATTGTATAGTCATAGCCGCTCTGGGTTTCCGCCCAGTCACGGTTGGGCGTCGCTGCGGTCGCCACGGCAAGCACGCGGATACCGCGTACGGCCATCGCCTCGACAGCGGCTGTCATGGTGGCGCGTGCCTCGCCGGCGAGGTTGCAGAGACGAGCGATTGCTTCGGGCGCCCCCTTGGCCGTGATGGTCAGTGCGCCACCGTCGTCCCAGATGTTCGACATCGCCAGCAGTTCGGGGCGCAGGGCATAGGCATGCACCGGCGCATCATTGGGTACAGCGATCGTCGGGACAGCAGCGCGCGCGCCGTGCAGGGCGACCTCCATCGGATCGCTAGGCTCGACCGCGCTCGCCAGCGCGGCTGTCTCGATCAGGGCGTGATAGGCTTCCGGGACGGCGACATCGGCTCCGAACTTCAGAGTCTCGCCATCCGGCAGCCACAACTCGGCAAGCGACATACGGTTTTCGGTCAATGTGCCGGTTTTGTCGGTGCACAGCACGGTCGCCGAACCGAGTGTCTCGATCGCCGACGCGCGGCGGGTGAGCACGCCGACCTTGCCGATCCGCCAGGCGCCCATCGCAAGGAACACCGTCAGGACGACGGGAAATTCCTCCGGCAACATCGACATGCCGATCGCGATGCCAGCCAATGCTGCTCCGATCCAGCCGCCGCGCAGCAGGCCGTAAAGCAGCACCACCAGCAGCGCGACGGTACTGCCGCCGATAGCGCACCAGGTGACGATCCGGGTCGTCTCACGACGTAACCGGGGTGCCTCGGTATCGAGCGTTGCCAGCGACTGACCGATCCGCCCGATCTCGCTGCGCTGCCCGGTCGCCAGCACGCGTGCGATGCCGCTGCCGCGCGTCACCAGCGAGCCGGAATAGACATAGGGCTGGTCGTCGCCACCGGGGCGGTGCGCTTCGGGTTCGGACCGCGCGGCCGCGATCACCTTGCCGACGGGCAGGGACTCCCCCGTCAGCAGCGACTCGTCGGTCTGGAGATCGCTCGCCTCAATGAGAACCGCATCGGCCGCGATGCGATCGCCCTGTTCCAGTACGATCAGGTCATCGCGAACCACCTCGCGCCCGGCAATGTGCACACGAGCGCCATCGCGGATGACCAGTGCTCGCGGGGCCGACAGGTCACGCAACGCCTCCAGCACATGTTCGGTGCGTGCTTCCTGCACGACGGTCACGACCACCGAGAAGGTCGCGAAAGCGAGCAGAATCAGCGCTTCGGTCAGGTCGCCAAGGAGCAGATAGGCGAGCCCCCCGGCGAGCAAGAGCACCAGCATCGGTTCGCGGAGTACTTCTAGGACGATCCGCAGGATCGAGCGTTGCCCGGCACGGGGAAGTTCGTTCGGGCCATCCGCTGCGAGCCTCCTGGTCGCCTCGACCGAAGACAACCCGATATAACGGCCATGCTCATTCATCGCTCCCGCCCTCGCGACCTTCGCCGCCCTCGCCCGAGCCGCTGCGATGGCAGCGCGCGCAATTTTCGATGTTGCGGATGCCTTCCTCGGCATGGCGAGCGCGGATCTGGTCGGGCTGGTGCTGGTGGCAGCTGAAACAGGTGTAGCGGCGGGTGTCGCCGCCGGTGTGACACGTCGCGCAAGATGCATTGTGCGGCCCTGTCAGCGCGAAGAACCTGGCATGGTCGAAAGTCGCGGGCTTCCACCCGGCCTGGGTATGGCAAGCCGCACAGTTGCTGCCAGCCTGCGCATGCAGCGCTGTCTTCGGCGCGCGGTGGCAGGTTGCGCACTGGTTCCGCACATCGGGTCGCAACAGCGCATGGGCAAAGCTTTGCCGCGACGCCTTCACCAGTTGCGGGCCGCTATGGTCGCTGTGGCAAGCCATGCAGTTGGCCGTGGTCAGCGACTGGTGGAAGGCGATCGCGTCGCCATCTCTTTTTACCGGCACGCCTTTCGTCGTCCGGATGCCGATGTCGGCGACCCTGTGGCAGGCGGTGCAGCGATCGGCTGCTACCCCTTCGAACGGCGTATGGCAGGCGAAGCAGTTCGTCGTGATGCTCGCATGCGCGGGGATCAACGGCCCCGGGGCGACCATCAGATGCGGATAGACGAACGCCAGCGCAATCAGCCCGCACAGGTTTATCACGATCAACCAGAAACCCCAGCGGCGCATCATCTCCACCCCCAGAACAGACAGATCGCGATGATGTGCGCCAGCGCCAGCACGCCGAACGCCAACGTGATCGGCAAATGGACCACCCGCCACGCCTTGACGACATCGAAGGTCAAGCTGTCCCAATAGGTCTGCTCTTCGAGTGCTTCTGCCGACAGCCCTTGCGCGCGCAGCCGCGCGCGGGTCGCTTCCAGCCGCGTGCGCGATCGGCCGAGCAGATATTTGCCGGTCAGCCCGCTGGCGATGTTGATGAGCATCGCCCACACCGCGAGCCAGGCGAGGATCGCGTTGAAATGGATGCCGGCGTGGACGAGGACCAGCAGCGATCCTGCCCAGGCCAGCCGCTCATGCCAGCGGAGCAGGTCGGCGGGCTTGCCCGACTTTATCAGCTTGCGCTTGCGCATCGAATAGCCCGACGAGGCGAGGATGAGCAGGACGCCGGGGATGCCGAGGTAGCGGCCGATCCAGACGGCATTGGCAAGGTGCAAGCCAGCATCGATTGCCAGCGCCGCCCCGCCAAGCGCGGCGAGCGACAGGTAGAAAGGGATGACCTCGCGGCTCAACAGGCTGGTGCGCAGGCCGCTCATGCCTGAAGCACCAGATCGCCCCTCGGCGCCCCGACACAGAGCAGGCAATGGCCCTGGGCGACGTCGAACGAAGGCGGTTGCGCGTAGCGGACGTCGCCCGACGACACCGCCGTCTCGCAGCTGCCGCAGCTTCCCGAACGGCAGCCCGAGGCGACGGCAATGCCATGACGTTCGGCGAAATCGAGCAGGTTGGTGTCCTCGCCCGTCCAACTGAGTGTCCGCGCCGACTTGGCGAACTGCACGTCGATCGGCGTTTCGAGCGGGGCTGCGACGACGTGTTCGGCCGATTCGATCGATGCCGGGCCGAACGCTTCGTAGTGGACGGCGTCACCCGCCACGCCCCACTCGCGCAAGGCTGGCACAAGGCTCGCCATCATCGGCGGCGGTCCACAGACATAAAAGTGGTGCTGGCCGTGCGGCAGGACGCGGCGCAGCAACGCGACGTCGATGAAACCCACTGCATGGTATCGGTCAGCCTCCCCCTCGCCCGGCAAGGGAGCACTTTGAACGCAGGTGAGGTGAAAATTGGGGTGATGCTGCGCCATCGTCAGCAGATCGGCTTCGAAAATCATCTCTCGACGGTCGCGGACGCCATAGAACAGATGGAGCGCGCGGTCAGGCCGCGTCGCGAGCGCGTCGCGCGCCATCGCGAACAGCGGCGTGATGCCGATTCCGCCCGCGATCAGGACTGCAGGTATATTGGCGTCGTCATCGAGCACGAATGCCCCGCTAGGCGCACGCACCTGAACGATTGCGCCCGGGGCGATCCGATCATGGAAATGATTGGAAACGAGGCCGGGCGGGAGATCGGGTCGATCCCGCGGCGACGGAATCCGCTTCACTGTGATGCGATAAGCTTCTGGATCGTGGCGGTCGGACAGCGAATAGCAGCGCGTGACCGGTCGAACCTCCCCCAACGCATCGGCCAGCTCGAATTGGAACGTCAGGAACTGGCCCGCACGGTAAGGCGCGAGCGGTTGGCCATCGACGGGCTCGAGATAGAAGGACGTCTGGCTGATCGCGTCGTCTTCGTCATCGCGCGATCGAACGCGAAAGGCCCGCAAGCCGCTCCAGGCCGCATTGGAGACCGCGTCGGCCTGTGTCGGGCCAACCGATGTCGGTTGGCGGCGAAGCACTTCAACGATGATCGCGACGCTGAGCTGGGCCAGCAAGGCGGCGGAGATATAGCCAAGGAGCGCGAGCGCGGTCACCCGCGCCAGCGTTTCGACGAGGCAGCTGCGCGGGGCTTCATACCGCCGTTCCGACCAGCAGGCCGATTCCTGCGGTCAGGGCCATCGCCAACGCGCCCCAGAAAGTGACGCGAATCGTCGCGGCCCAGACCGGCGCGCCGCCCGCGCGCGCGCCAACAGCGCCGAGGAGCGCAAGGAATAGCAGCGATGCGATGGCTTCGATGCCGACCAGCCATGACGATGGCGCAAAGATCACGATCGCCAGCGGCAGCGCCGCGCCGGCCGTGAAGGTCGCGGCCGAGGTGAGCGCGGCCTGGATCGGCCGCGCCGTCGTCATCTCGGAAATGCCGAGTTCGTCATGGGCATGGGCGGCGAGCGCGTCCTTGGCCATCAACTGCCGCGCCACGGTATCGGCGGTCGTCGAATCGACACCGCGCTTGACGTAGATCCCAGCCAGCTCGCGGATTTCCGCCTCGACGTCGCCTGCAAGTTCAGCCCGCTCGCGTGCCAGATCAGCCTGTTCAGTGTCGGATTGCGAGCTGACCGAGACATATTCGCCCGCCGCCATCGACATGGCACCCGCGACTAGTCCCGCGACACCGGCGACGAGGATATCGCCCGGTTTTGCTGCTGCTGCCGCCACGCCGATGATCAGGCTGGCGGTCGAGACGATGCCGTCATTGGCGCCGAGCACGGCGGCGCGCAGCCAGCCGATGCGCGATACAAGGTGGCGTTCCGGATGAAGGTGCAGCCTAGTCATCGCTGCGTTCGCCTGATTCCGGACCGGCGCCTCGTTCGCCGGCCTCGGCATGAGCGCCGGGCGAGAACGCCAGGGGGTCGATCAGCGTCACCCCATATGCAGATCCCGCGATGGCGACCGCTGCGACGGGGAGCGCGAGGGACGTGGGAGGACGCGCATCGGCGACGCCAGGATGCAGATCGGATCGTTTGGTGCCGGTGATGAACGCGCCGATCAGATTGTCCCTCGTCAGCAGCGACATCGCGATGACGGCGATGACGTGCAGCGCGATCAGGCCAAGCAGGACGTTGGCCAGCGTCTCATGCAGGCCGCCTTCGGCCTCGCCCTGCATTGTCGCGCCGCTGTAAACGATCCCGCCGACCGTGCCGAGCAAGGCGATGATCGCAATGCCGCCAAGCGCATTGTGGCCGATCGACCGCTCAGGCTTGCCGGAGAAAAGGCCGCCGATGTGGTGGGCGATCTGGCTGGGCCTCAGGAAATCAGCAAAACGCGCATGTTCGCCGCCCACAAACCCCCAGACGAGCCGGAACGCGATCAGGACGGCGGCGATCCACCCGGCGGGTACGTGCCACGGCGCGAGCGCGCTATCTTCTTCCGACGACAGGAAGGCGATCAGGATCGTCGCGACCAGCAACCAGTGGAACAGGCGCACCGGCAAATCCCACACGCGGATGCGCGCGGCCGTTGGTAGAGCGGCGGACGAGAGAGGGGGCGTCGAAAGGTTGGGCATTGTCACCTCCGTGGAAGTGACGACATCCGCCGAACTCCTGACGGAATCCTGACGTGGGCAGCGATCTGGTCAGAATGTCGTCGATCATCGCTTGCTCGCTGCGGTTGTCTCAGCGCCGTTCCCGCCGAGCCGCTTGCGCCAATCCACGCGTATCAGCGCAAACAGCGCTGCGATCATGAGCAACTGGATGGCGATACTCGCAGGGCTGGTGAACGATTTCAGGAATTCCTCTCCCATGGAGGTTTTCTGCATGCCCTTGGCCGTAAACGCGTAGATCGAGTAGGACACCAGCCGTCCGCCGAAGAAGGCGGCGGTGAAAGCGGCAAGGCGGACGCGCGCCAGGCCCGCCGCTTCGAACAACTGCGCTGACGGCAATGGCGATAGCGCGAACAATCCCAGCGCCAGGAGCCCGCCGCGTTTGTTCCGTTCCAGCGCTTCCCGCGCGGCCGCGAGATTGCCCCGGATCCGTTGGGGGACGCGACGACCGAGCAGGCGAAAGGCATGAGCGAGGGCAAACCGACCGAGGGCAGCGGCAAGCGCGCCGGTCAGGATGATGGCCACCGTGGGCATGTGGGTGCCAAGACCGTAAAGGACGATGATGGACCAGGTCGGCGGCCCGAACGCCGGCATGAGGTTCACGCCCAGCACGATCACGAACAAGAGCAGATAGCTGTTCAGTCGGTCCTCGTCTTTCTGAGCCCGCGCCTCACGCAGGCTCGGGCGCCGCAAACGTCACCCGGAACAATGCGCCGCCATCGGGCGCATTTTCAACCGTGATTGTCCCGCCATGGGCCTGCGCGAGTCGCTGGACGATGCCGAGGCCAAGTCCCGCGCCGTCGGTCTTTCGCCTATCCTTGCGCCAGAAGCGCTCGAAGATGTGAGGCAGGTCTTCGTCAGAAATGCCGGGGCCGTGATCGCGCACGCTGAGTTGCGGTCCGGGGCCGGCGGTCACCTCTATGGGTGTATCGCCGGGCGCATGGGCAAGCGCGTTGTCGATCAGATTGCGGTAGATGCGGTAGATCGCCTCTGCATGCCCAAGTGCCCTTGTGTCGCCGACCGCGTCGAACCGCAGATCGCGTTGCGCTTCGAATACCTTGGGCGCCATCGCGGCGACGATCTCGCGGCCGATGTCCGCCAGGTCGACCGTGGTATCCGGCTCCACGGCCAACGCATCGGCCTGCGCCAGATCGAGCATCTGGCCCACCAGGCGCGTCATATGCTGCGTGTCGGCCTGCAGATCGTCCCGAAGCGGGCTGGGCGGCAATCTGTCCAGCGACAGCTGCATGATCGAGAGCGGCGTGCGCAACTCATGGGCCGCATTGGCGGTAAAGCCGCGCAGGATCGTCATCGTTTCGTCGAGCCGGGTCAGCGCACGGTTGACCGCCCGGACCAGCGTATTGACCTCTCGCGGTTCGGGCACCTCTGACAGACGCAACAGGACATTGTCAGGATCGAGCGCATCGACCTCTGCCTCAGCGCGCCGCAGCGGCTGGAGGACGCGGCGAACCGCGAAGACGTTGAAGAGCAGCAGTAGAAGCGAGAGCGGAATCAGCGGCAGCACGACATGTTGCACGATTTCGTTGGCGATCACCGGCACATAGGGCCAAATCCCGTCGCCTTCGAACTGCATGAACAACCAGCGCCGTTGCCCGTCCTGCACGATCGACCGGACGCCCGAAATCCGATAGCCGCCCGGGATGCGTTCCCGGCGGGTCCAGTCCATCAGGACGCCGCCAGGCGCATCTGCGCGCGAAGGCGGAGTCGCCGAAACCGCCGCGCCGGGCTCGAGATAGCGGGCTGCCCAGTGTTCCGCGCCGGGCGGCCCGGCAAGCAGATCGGGGGCCAAAATGGTCGACCGCTCCGCCTTGCTTGCTTCGAGCGTCAGCAGCTCCTGCGCGAGCGACTCAGGTTGGCTGCTATAGGTGGCGACGACGATGCCGACGTCGAGCAGCGCGAACAATAGCGTGAAGGAGGCCAGTCTTGTCGCGATCTGCCGGAACAGCGTCGGCCCGACCGGCCCCCTTTTGCTGTTTCCTGCTCTATCCATAAACGGTGACAGGCGCGAACAGCGCATAGCCGACACCGTGGACCGTCCGGATCTGGACGTCGGCTCCGGCCGTGGCCAGTCGCTTGCGAAGGCGCGAGACGCACGCTTCCAGCGCATTCGGCGTCACTTCGGCGTCCATCGAGTAGAGCGCGCCCTCGAGCGCGGGCTTGGCGACGACATGGCCTGCTCTGCGCAGCAGGCATTCGAGCAGATCGACCTCGCGCGGCGTCGCCTCGACCGCACGGCCGGCCACCGCGAAACTGCGTTCTGCCGAATGCAGGATCACGTTGCCTACGGTCAATTCGGTGCCCAGCGATGCGCCCGGTCGCCGCAACAGCGCGCGACACCGCGCTGCAAGTTCCGGAATCTGGAAGGGCTTGACCAGATAGTCGTCGGCGCCGGCGTCCAACCCCGTCACTCGGTCGTCAAGACCGCCGCGCGCGGTCAGGATCAGGATCGGCATCGTGTCCTGCCGCCGCCGTAGCGAACGGACCAGGTCGAGCCCCTCCCCGTCGGGCAGGCCGAGATCGAGCAGCATCAGATCATAGTCGTTGATCTTCAGCGCATGCTCGGCGCCGTCGACGGTCTCACACCAGTCGACGGCGAAGCCCTGACGATCGAGCCCTTCACGGATCAGGCTCGCGAGGCGGGCATTATCTTCAATCAGCAACAGGCGCATTGTCGATATCCGTCCCTTCTGCCACCCGCTTGTAGCCGGTAATCATCGCGAGCGGCAGGTTCTCGCGGTGGCGGATGCTTTCGACGATCGCGCCGACGACGTGGAGCGCGACCGCCCCGATCAACACATTGGCCGTAACCTCATGCAGGGATTCTACCCAAGCCACGCCCCAAAAGGCGTCGAGGCCCATCATCCATCCCGTTGCGCCGACCGTCGCTAGCAGCACCAACAGCAGCACGATCATCGCTGCACCTGCTGGATTGTGACCTACATAGCGCGGCTCGCGCTTCCCGGGCATCGCTGCGAAATAGCCGACCAGTCGACGCGGCCCGGGCACGAAGCTCGTGAAGCGGGCATGGCCGCGCGCGACGAAGCCCCAGCCGAGCCTGACGAGGAGCGCCGCGACGACGGCATAACCGACATAGATGTGCGGGGTCTCTGCGTGGCGCAAATAGGTGAGGTTGGCGATGACGCCGCCCACCACCGTCCAGTGGAAAATCCGGACGATCGGATCCCACACCCTGACCCGGCGGGGGACCGGGCCTGCGGGGGGCGCCGTGGCGACGGGGGCGATCGCCTGAGCAGATTGTGGCACGATCAGTCGACGTTGTTCTGGACGACGGCGCCGGTCACCGGGTTGAAATAGACCTCGGCGCGCTTGCCGTCCTTTGTGTGGGCATAAATCTCGTAGCAACTGCCCGAGACTTGGAAGACCTTGATGTCGCGGTAGCCCATCTTGGCGATCTTGGCCTTCATCTGCGCCTGCGTCAGCCACTTCGCCGGCGGGAGTTTGGTGCAGACCGGTGCGGCGGTCGCGACTGAGGCAGCCGACAAGGCCGAGGCGGTCAAGGCGAGCTTGAAGAATGGGGCGTGCTTCATGGGAAGGTCCTTTGTAATCGGGCGGCTTACGCCGACCCGGCCCGATCGAACTGCGCCCGCCAACTGACGAAAAGCTGACGGATGACGAAATGGCGGTTGCCCGAGAATTTCGGTTTTGCGTGATCGCCGCGTCAGGAACGCGTCAGGACATGGCTGCAAAAAGCCGGTCGTCGCCGCTGTCGGCGCAAATCGGAGAGACACCATGAACCGCATTTTGTTTGCCGCCGGCGCCGTCGCCGTCGCCCTGATGTCCACTGGCACGATGGCGGCACCGCCCGAAGCCAAGCCGCTCTCGGCGCAGACTCGCGCCAATCTCGAAGCTGCGATGCACGGTGAGGCCTATGCCAACCTCAAATATCTGCGCTACGCCGATCAGGCCGAAGCGGCCGGCAAACCCGAGCTCGCGGAGCTCTTCCGCGCGTCGGCCAATATCGAAGCCAACGAGCATTTCGATCGCGAGGCCCAGGCGCTTCAACTCGGCGGCGTGGACAGCGCCAATCTCGAGGATGCGATGGCGGGTGAGCATTATGAGAATGTCACGATGTACGTGGCCTTCGCCAAGCAGGCCGAGGCCGACGGCGATCTGAAGGTCGCGGCGATGTTCCGGCAGATCGCAGTCGATGAAGGCACGCACTACGATGCCTACAAAGCAGCACTGGCAAAATTGTCGTCGCGCTGAGCCAATAGCCGGTGTCGCGTTATATGCCAGATGGGTGACACCGGCCACCTGGCTTCTGCGAAGTCGGTGCGGCCCACGCTCGGTCTACGTCCCGACTGCGGGCTCATCGCCAACCAGCGGCGAGCCCGCAACGCACCGAGCGAGCGTCGGACAAAGGCGGGTGCTGGCGATCTACGGGACCGGGTGGGCGCGTCGATATCCCTTCAAGGCTTTCCGCGCGTACCATCTGCATGATAGCCTCCCAGGAAGGGGGGAGCGCGCTGGATGCCGCAAGAAAGCGAAGTCGAAGAAGCGATGGGGATGTCTAGACACCGGCCGTGGGTCCGGTTGACGCACTGGCTGATTGCGCTGTCGGTGGTCGTTCTGATCTTTTCCGGCGTCACGATCCTGATGGCGCATCCCCGGCTCTACTGGGGCAATGCCGGGAATGGGCTGATCACGCCGCTGCTCGAAATACCGCTCGGCCCTAATTCTCACGCTACCGCATGGTCGCCGCGCACGCCTTTTTTCGGCGTCGGCGGACCGGACACTGCCGATCGGCTGGCCGAACCGTGGAATCAGAATGGCTGGGCTCGCAGCCTTCATTTTCTTGCTGCATGGCTCTTTCTCGTCGGCCTGCTGTCCTATCTTTCGATTGGCCTGCTGACCGACCATGCCCGGCGCGTGTTGATGCCGCAGCGCCGCGAGTTGCGCCGCGAAAATCTCTGGCGCGATATCAGGGCACACCTTCACCTGCCCATGCCTGCCGCCAAGCCCGGCCCGCCTTATTCAATCCTGCAAAAGCTGGCCTATTCGGGCGTGGCGTTCGTCGCGCTGCCGCTGATGTTTCTGACCGGGATATCGATGTCTCCGGCGATCACCGCGAGTTATCCGCTCCTGCCCGACATTTTCGGCGGCACACAATCCGCGCGAACGATCCATTTCTTCACCTTCTCCTTCGTCGCGCTTTTCCTGCTGGTCCATCTGGTCATGATCGTGCTGACCGGACCGGCGCGACAATTGCGGGCGATGGTCAGGGGGAACTGAAATGAGCAACGATCGGCTGTTGCTATCGCGCCGCGCCCTGATCGGCGGCCTTGCGTCAACTGGCGGATTGTTGCTGGCCGGGTGCAGCGACCAGCAACCGCCCACCTACGGCAACATTCTGAGGATGGGCGACAACCTCACCTATAACCTCCAGCGTACGCTCCTCTCGCCCATGGCGCTGGCGCGCGAATTTGACCGCTCCGACATCACCTCGATGCCGGCGACAGGCACCTATGACCCCGCCCGCGAGGATGGTGACTTTTATGATCGGCGGGGCGGCAAGGATTACGCGATCCTTCGCAATCGCGGGTTCGACCACTGGCGGCTGCAAATCGACGGCCATGTCGAGCGTCCCGGCAGCTATTCGCTTGCCGACCTCAAGCGAATGGCGGGCCGGACCCAAATAACCAAGCATATGTGCGAGGAGGGGTGGACGGCGATCGCCGAATGGACCGGCGTGCCGCTTCGCACGATGCTCGAAGCCGTCGGTATCCGACCGTCGGCGCGCTTTGTCGAATTTCATGCGTTTGACCAGATCGCCGACAGCCTCGACATGATCGACGCACTGCATCCACAGACGATTCTCGCCTATGGGATGAACGGGCGTGATCTGCCGATCGGCCACGGCGCCCCGTTGCGCCTCCGGGTCGAGCGGCAGATCGGCTACAAAAGCGTCAAGTTCCTCCGACGGATCTTCGTCACGGACGTGTTCCGGGATCTCGGGGATATTCGCTCGGGCTGGGCGTGGTACAATGGCATCTGAAGAGTTCGCGGTTTCGCAGAGCGGTGGGTTGCCGCGCATGGCGTCAGCGGGGCACGCTCATGCCCGATGCTCACGCTGCGTCCGTGCCGCGACCGCCAAGGTGGCGGGCTATGAGCGCAACGAGGCGAGATAGGCGGACACGTCCCTGATCTCTGCCGGCGACAATCCCTTGCTCACCGCCTTCATCGGCGCGACCCCCGGATTGGAGCGGGCCCCGGTCCGGATGTCCCACAGGGTGCGGGCAAGATAGCCGCCCGGTCGCCCGGCGATCGGCGGCACCGCCCCCACGCCACCCAGGCGTCTACCGTGGCAACTCTGGCACGGTACGCCCGCGCCGCCGCCGGTCATGACCACGCGCCGCCCGCGCCCGATGGCGCCGGGCGGGGCATAATCGATCAGCATGACATGATCATCACCGATCATCATGCGCGGCAAATTCTCGGACACTTCGACAAGGCGGTCTCCAATCGGCTCGGTGCCGCCGCCGGGCGCCAGATTGAGCCAGCCATATTTGTCGGGATAGGTCCGCGGGACCGTGGCGCTCTCGACGACCTTGACCCAGCGCGACCGCGGCAGCCGCGCGAAATACTCGGCTGCTTGCCTGAGTTCGGCGGGCGAGACGGCCTTTGCCACTTTAATCATTTCGGCCGTGTTGGGCTGGCCGCGAGCGGTTGATCTGCGCGCGCCACTGCGAAACGCCATCACTTGCTCGATGATATAGTCGGCGGGCAGGCCGGTTAGGTCCGCCGAAGCGGGAAATCCCGCGCCGTTCAGCAAATGGCATTCAGCGCACGGCGTGAGAGCGGCCCTTCCGGGTCCGCGCACGACCGGCGGGGCCGGTGGGTGATCCTGCGGATGCCAGTCGATCGGTCCTGACGCTTCTTCGACCTGCGCGCGGGACAGCACGAGCGTGCTGCCGGGCACGTGGAACGGCCCGGCCCCGAGCGGCTGGCCGAAGGTGGATGTCGGGCCATGCGGATAGGCCCATGCCAGCGCCGCTGTCGGGTCGGCATCCCGTTGGCAGGCCGAGACCAGGATCAAAAACGCGACGGCGCAGATGCCCAACCGGGCGAAATGTCTAGTGGTGTGCATCGCTGTGTTCATTTCGCCCGACAACGTTGCGCGACCATAACGACTATGCGCAAGTTGGAAAACAGCTCGCATCTGCCCTGATTGCGCCATCCGAAAGATTTGGATGAAAGCCATGGACGTCGATCGCATCGCCGATCAGCGCCGGCCTGCAGCCTCGCGCCGGGATGCCTTAGTCGGTCTTGATCATGCGGATATTCCGTTGGTCGGAGAATTTCTGGTGCCGGCCCAGCCTTGCCTGTTGGCGTACTGAATAGATCACGCCGACGTTGACCGAAGTCTTTGCCGTGATCTCGCTTCGGGTGTCTGGGGTGGAATCGCAGGCAGGCGGCCGACAGCAGTCGAAAGATGGCTTGCGGGGGTCAGCGGAAATTGTCCCACGATATCAGCAGTGCAGCTTTCTGACGGGCATCAGCCCGGTAGTCGATGGAGAGGAAATTATTTCTCATTCCAATTCTGGCCAGGCGGCGATTGGCTACCCCAAGCAGATGGCTTGCCCCGGACCATGAGGAGAGGAAGGGGGGCGTGGGGCGTGCAGTGATCGTGAAGACCGGCGCGCGCCGACCGACGATTGGTGCCCTCCATCGGGACGGCCGGATCGTGCTGCCGGGATTCCACAACGCTACCTGGAATCCCGGCCCGGCACGAAATCTATCAACGAGCGGGAACATAACCGTTGAAGCCCGACCGGAGATATTGATTACGCTCGATTTCGGGTTGAGATCATCGGCTATTTGGCCGAACCAGATGGCCGATCAACGACTGGAGGTTGCCGCCCGGATGGTATTGTCCGTCTTGCCCGACAAAGGGGTTCCTTTGCGCGCCGAGCAGGCCGACGAACTGTGGACGCGTGCCGGCCCGACGATGATCGGCATCGTCGTGATGGTCACGGTGCTGATTTTCATCGGCCACGAATTTTCGGGGATCGTGGCGCCGCTGCTGCTGGGCGCGTGGCTCGCCTTCATGGGCGGCGCCGTCCTGTTTCTGATCGCGACGCTCGCTGTGTTCACCGTGCCCCGCTGGCGTCAGGCCCGATCGGCCCGGTTCTGGATGCATTGCATCTCGATCGTGACGGTCTCGTTTGCCGGCGGGATCGCCTCCAGCGTCTGGATATTGTTGCCCCCGGCGAACGACGCGCTGCGGATGCTGTCGATCTTTCTCTATGTCTGGTTCGTCGCGATGGTGATGATGGCCAGCGCGACGCCGCTGTCGGCCGCCGGCTGTCTGGCGCTGATCGCGTCGTTGCTGGCCTTCGTGCTCACCCACCCCATGCCCTATGCCGGGCCGCTGGCGGTCTTCCTGCTGATGGTGGCCGCCGCCTTGCTGACGATGCGGCGCCAGATCTGGCGGGTCGCCGACGAGGCCGCCGCGGCGCGCGCGATCAGCGTGCGCGCGGCTGAATCGCTTGAGCGCGCGCTGGCGATCGTGCGCGCCGAACGCGATGCCAAGACCCGTTTCATCGCCGCCGCGTCGCACGATCTGCAACAGCCGATTCAGGCAGCGAGCCTGTTCCTCGATACCGCGCTCGACGCGCGCGATGCCGCGGTCCGCGATCAGGCGGCAAGCGGGGCGCGGCGGGCGCTGCGATCGACCCAGGCGCTGATCGAAGCGATGCTCGATCATCTGCGGCTCGAAGCGGGGGCGATCGCGCCGCAGCCGATCGACGTGGCGCTCGATGACGTGATCGCAGCGGTGGCTTTGGATCACGCCCCGGCGGCAGGCAGCGCGGGCATCGCCATCGCCACCGTCGACAGCCGGATCGTCGCCACCGCCGACCCCCGGTTGCTTCAGCGCGCGCTGGGCAATCTGGTTGCCAATGCGGTGCGTCATTCGGGCGGCACACGGGTGCTGATCGGCGCGCGCCTGATCGGCGGCGCGGCGCGGCTGTGGGTGATCGACGACGGTCGCGGCGTCGCCGAGGCCGATGTCGAGCGGCTGTTCGAGGATTTCGTGCAGGGATCGGACCATGGGGCCGACAATCGCGGCGGCTTCGGGCTTGGCCTGTCGTCGGCGCGGCATCTCGCCCAATTGCAGGGCGGCGCGCTCGATCTCGACCGGCGCTGGCGCGGCGGCAGTGCCTTCGTCATCAGCCTGCAGGTGGCACGGCGCACCGAAACGCCGGTAACGGCGCTCGAGGCGCGGCGGAGCGCGGCGTGAAGAGCTGCCTGATCTGCGATGATCACGCCTTGGTCCGCGACGCCCTGGCGGGCGCGATCATGGCGCAGTGGCCGGGGGTGGCGATCAGCACCGCCGCGACCTTTCCCGACGCCTGGCAAGGCGCGGCGGCGTCGCCCGAGCTGTGCCTTGCCGATCTGGCGATGCCCGGTGCCGACGAACGCAGCGGGATCGCCGGGCTGCGTCGCGCCGCCCCCGCGATGCCGGTGCTGGTGATCACCGGATCGCACGACGATCGGCTGCTGCTCGATCTGATCGCCAGCGGCGTATCGGGGTTCGTCGCCAAGACTCAGGGCACGGCGATCATTCTGGCGGCGATCAATCTGGTGCTGGCAGGCGGGCGCTATCTCCCCCCGCGTCTCGCCGAACTTGCCGGGCGACTGCCCGATCCGCCGCGCGCCCGCGCCGTCGAGACATCCCCTGGCGGCGCGCCGGGATCGCGGGTGACGGCGCGCCAAGCCGCGGTTTTGCGCCTCGTCGCCAAGGGCTGTACCAACAAGGAGATTGCCCGCCTGCTCGATCTCTCGCCCGCGACGATCAAGACTCATGTCGCGCAGGCGATCGCCGCGATCGGCGCCACCAACCGGACCGACGCGGCAATCCGCGCCACCGCCCTCGGCCTGATCTGAGCAAGCCGCAAAGCGCGACGGCGGCGCCCGGCATCGTCGCGCGCGGTCGATCCGCCGGTTCAGCGCAGGATCGTCTTGCCCTTGTCAATCGTATCGATCTTGCCGATCGGCTTGATCGGTCCGCGCCCCTTGCCGAGCGGGATCACCGTCTTGCCCGGGCCGCCGATGGTCAGATCGGGCAGGCCCGTCGCCATGCGCGACAGGGTGATCGCGAGCACATAGCTGCCGTCGAGCCGATCGGTCACGCCGTTGAGCGTCGCGAGTCGCGGGTTGAGCGTAAACAGCTGCCCCTTGCCCGGCCCCATCAGATTGCCGCGCTGATCGATCGGCTTGAGCGTCACGCTGTAGCAGCGCACGACCCGGCAGATGCGCGGCGAGCCCGGCGTGATCACCATCGTCGCGGCGGTTCTGGCAGCGTCGACCGCGACCGGCACGTAGCGATCGGTGCTGAAGGTCCGCTGGAAAGGCCCGTTGGCGGGCGCCTTGCCATCGACCATGAAGGTCACGCGATAGACGCCCTCGAACTTGGCGGGCAGGGTCGCCTCGTAGCTTCCGGGCGAGGTTTCCTTGAGGGGGATCTTGCCCGCACCGAAGAAATCGGTGGCGGCGAAGATGTCGCGGCGCTCGGGCCCATCGAACATCGCCATCGCCTTCTGACCGGCTAGGCTCACGCGATCGCGCGCCTCGGTCTGGCGCGGCTTGGCGCGCGATGCCGACAGGATGTTGCCCAGGCTCGCTTCGGGACCGCTGACGATCGCATAGACCGAACCGAGCGGGAGTCCGTTCACGGGCGCGCCCGCCTCGGTGAGACGCGCGGTGAGCCGCAGCGGTCTGCCGATGCCCGGCGCTGCCTGGTCGACGGCAAAACGCGTCGCGATCGAGGCGTTGTCGCCCAGTACGAACAGGTTGTAGCCCAGCCCGCTGCCGGTCGCGGTGCGCGAGTCGAACGCGAGCTTCCAGTCACCCGCCGATTTCACGCAGGCGCGCTTGGCGTTGCAGAACGGCGCTCGCAGCGTCATCACCAGATGGTCCTTGCCGCGTACCAGTTCGACATTGGGATCGCGGATCGGATCCCAGACGACGCCGTCCTTTTCGATCGAGAGGTTGCTCGGGCTACCCCCTTCGTTGTTGCCGCCGGTGGCGTTCCAGTTGAGCAGCAGGCTGACCGCGCCGTCGGCGGCGCTGGTGTGGAAGGGCAGTGCCACGGGCGTGCCCGCGCCGGGTGTCACGCCCGCCGTTTTGGCGATCATCTCGATCTTGTCGCCGATCAACGTGGTATTGAGCACCTGGAGAAAGAAAGCGATCAGATCGGCCGGCTGCGCATCGAGCGTCACCGGCGCATTCATCAGCCCGTTGCAGCCGCGATCGGCGATCTGCTGGAGCGAGGTGGTGCCGCCCGGCCCGGCGGGATCGTCGGTGCGCAGCCGGAAAGTGCACAGCTTGACCGGCGCCGTCCCCACCCAAGGCGTGCCGAAGGGCTGGTTCTGGGTGGCGTTGATCAGCAACTGGCTCCCGTCGGAGACCAGAAAGGGCGCAGTGTTCTGTTCGCCGTCGGTAAAGAGCAATGTCATGTTGTTGTTGGCGGCCGCGTTGGCGACGAGGGGCGCCTTGAGCCGCTCGACACCCGCGCCGATCGAGGTGTTCCCGCCGGGTGACCGCGTGCCGATCGCGCCGACTGCCGCGTTGAGTGTCGTCGCGTTCATCGCCGCCATGCCGCCCGTGTCGGTGGCGACGCTATCGAAAAAGACGACGCCGAGCTGGTCCCCCGGGGTCGCATAGGCCTTGGCGACATTGGCCATTTGCGTGGCCGCGCTGCCGAGGATGTTCCAGCGCCGGCACGCCGCCGCCGGTGCATAGAAAGAACCGCACCCCGGATCGCCGGCAGGTTTGGCCGACCAGTCCATGCTGCCCGATTTGTCGATGACCATCACCAGCCGGGCCGGATTGCGGGCGATCGTCGGCGTCGGTCGCCCGCCCGCGAAAACCGTGTTGCTGTCGAACGGAAAAACGGTGTGACCGGGTACTGCGGGCTGCATCCCGTTGATCGTGTACCGGATTTCCTGATTGAGCGTGAGCAGGCCCATATAATAGATCTGGACGGTGTCCCCCAACCCGCCGGTGATCCGGAAGAAGCACTGGCCGCCATTGCTCGCCGACAGGATGGGCGCCGCCGCTGAAAAGCTGCAGTTGATCGGGGCGCCCATCGCGCTCGGGCGCAGCGTGACGGTCGCGGCGGCGGGGTTGAGCGGGAAGGCCGACAAGTCGTCCGAAAGATACTGGACGAGCAGCCCGCCCTTGCTCGCCGAGGGCACCGCCTGACGCGTGTCGAGCGGCTCATAGGCGGTTTCGGCGAGATCGAGCTTCGGGGCAGAGCCGCTGAGATGCGCGACCGTCGGCGTCACGTCGGCGGCGAGCGCCGGGGCGGGCAGACACGCGAGCAACGCGAGGATCGAGCCGCGCGACCGCAACGTCGAATGAGACGAAATCATGGCATTCCTCCCTTGTTAAGGCATTCTGGACACTCAAATCTGGGTGACGAACGAGACTTGCTTGAGGGCGTTGCCGTCCTGGTAGAAGATGCTGGCATTGCCGCCCGCGACGACGACATTGGGATAGCGCGGGGCGGTGGCTTCGGGGGCGATCAGCCGCACCTCGCCGAGCAAGCCGGCTTCATAGGTGCGACCGAACAATCGCGTGCCGCCGGCGGCCGTCAGCGCATAGGTCAGCCACAGCCGTCCCGGGCTGATGAAGCCGGCGGCGAGATCGCGCACCGCACTGGCCGGCAAGGTCGCCAGCGGCGTCCAGGCGCCGGGCCAGGCACCGCCATTCATGGTCTTTGTCTCGAGCTGCAGATTGCCGCCCACCTGCTCGAAAGCGATGAGCTGTGGCCCGGGCACGATCACAACGCGCGCCTGCGTATCCGCAACGGTGCCGGCGGCGACGATGGGGCCGGGCGCGCTGCCATCGGCCGGAAAGTTCTGAGTGAAGATCGTCTGCGTCGGCACGCCGCCCGAAATGCCAATCCAGGCAATCTGGGCCGATCCGTTCGCCAGCAGCGTCGCCGAGACTCCCGTGTCGCTATCGGCGCCGCTGCTTGAATTCTCGGGCGCCTGCCACACCCCCGAATTGTCGGTTCGGCGCGAGAATAATTTGCTGGACCCCGACTGGCCGGTGTAGAAAACCCGCTGAATACCGCTCCCCAGCCGCTGATAGGCGAGGCTCGTCACGTTGAGCACGCCGGTGAACTGGAACAGGTCGGGCGGCCGCGTCGTGGTGCCATCGGCCGCGACCGTCCCCGTGGCGAGGAACCGATCGGGGCCGTTCACATGAACCCAGAACAGCTGGTTCGCCAAGCCCTGCGCGATCCCGATCGGCAGGTTGTAAGGCTCGCCCGAAAAGCGGGTGACCGAGGCGGTGACTGCGGGCCGATCGCGCAGCACGCCGTTGAGCACGTCTCTGATCGAATAGGGTAGCTGGCGGGTGCCGGTACCGTCGGTGGTGTAGCCGGTGCCGAAGGTGTCGCCGATCAGTTGTTCGAGATCGCGACGCGACGACATTTCGAGCCCGGTGCGACGCGCGTTGGCAAGCGTCGCCGCGCTGATCTCCTGAACCGTCGACCGGTCGACCCTGGCGAGCGCGGCATAGCTGTGCCCGGGGAGGAAATCGGCATCACCCGCCTTGGGTACGACGAACCCCCCTGCGGCGCTGCGCACGCGCACCGCCCATTCGCGTTTCAATCGCGAGCAGCTTTCGGTGCCGAGCCCGGCGAGGATCAGCGTCGCGTCCTCGGTCGGCGTGACGAGCCGCTCCCAGACGTCGAGATAGATCAGCAGCGGCGTCGCGGCGGCGGTGATCGCCCCGATCACCGGCACGCCCCAACGCGCGGCGAGCGCCGCTGCTCCGGGCTGCGACGTGTGCAGCGGCTGCGCGGTGAACAGCGTGTCGGCAAGGATGAAGGCTTCGAGCCCGTCGACGAACATCCGGCCGGCCGACAGCGGCGCGGCATCGCCGCCCGCCTTGATGCGGAAATCGATCTTGTTGGCGGGCGCGGCGACCGCCTCGACCCGAAAGCCGTCATTGCCGGCGGGGACGCCGTCTCCGACGAACCAGCGGACGAAGGCCCGCAGTTCGAATCGGCGGATATCGTCGCTTTCGTTCCAATCGGCATCGACGAGCGGCACCCCTTGCGCGAGGCGCACCGAAACATAGCGGCGGACCGGATCAAAGCTGCTGGGTGAGATGACGGCCATGGTCGTTCCCTTTGCGGACGGAAGTCAAAACAGGAGCCAGATCGTGCGTTCGAGCGTGCTCAGCGGGTCTTTCGCGATCACCGGATGCCGGACGAGATTGACGAGCAACGGCGCGCCGGCCAGCGTGGCCATCAGCCCGAATTCGCGCAGATTGGCGGCGACATGGTTGCCGTCGGGCCAGGGCGGCACGCCCGGGCCGATCGTCGCGACGATCTGCAGCCGGTTGGTCGGCGTGGCCGACACGACATCGCCGTTGAGGAAGCTCATCGCCAGCGCCGCCCCGGTCACCAGAAACGGATGGGTGTCGGTCAACGCGGTCTCGGCTTCGGTGGGCGCGGCCGGCGGGGTCACGTCCCACGCCGCCAGCCCCTGGCCGATCGCGAGTGCGCCGATGCCGAGTGCGGTCGGCTGGCCGCGCAGATAGCTCGCGAGCAGCCGCCGGGTGCCCGCCACGACGACGTTCGATCGCCAGTCGCGTTCCCACAGGATGGCCCCGTCCGGACCGCGCATCACGTCGCGGTAGCGGCCGGTCGGCAAGGGAATGGCAGTCGCGTACATACGGGCCTCGCTGGGTTGGCATCGGATCATTGGGGCGGCGGAAAGAAGCTGCGGCGCCGCAGCGTCTTCAGGTCGAGCGGGTCGACCGAGACGTCGCCTGCGGCATTGGAATGGAGGATCACCCAATCGGGTAGCAGCGCATGGGTGCTGTCGGCGGGGAGGCCGATCCGCTCGATGAAATTGATGTCGTCGCTGAAACTGTCCTCGATGAACCGATCGGCGAAGACGAACTCCTCGGGCGAGACCGGATCGAGGATCAGCACCGCCCGCATGTTGATCGGCAGGAATTCGCGCAGCAATTGCTGGAGCCGCAGCGCATTGTCGGCGGTCAGCGGTCGTCCGCGGGTGCCGCGCGAGACGTAGAGCCCGATCGTGCCGCGTGTGTAGAATTCGTTGGGCGCGATCGGCGCCTCTCCCTCGATCACGGGGCGATGCGGGGTGTAGCTGATCAGATCGTCCCAACGCTTGCGCCGGCCGTTGCGCGCGGCATCCGATCCCCTTACCGTCGTCGTTCCGCAGCGGCGCTGCATCGTCGCGGCGACCACTGCGGGGCTGTCCGGCACCAGCGTCGCGCCGGCAAGCAGCGGCGAGATCTGGCCGGGAGTGACGCTGGCGTCGGCGCGGTGCAGCAGCAGCAGCCCCAGGCCGGCGGGCAAGGGCAGCGGCGTCGGCGCGGTGCGATGGCTGTCGCCATCGAACAACAGGGTCGGCGCGCCGGCTGCGAGCGCGTTGCTGAGCAACGTTTCGGCAAGCCCCGGGGCGCCGCTACGGTCGGTCGTGAAGAACAACCGCGCGCCACCCCCCGCCAGCGGCAGCAGCGCTGGCTGGCGATCGGTGGCCCGTCCGCCGGGCGGCGGCATAGTGGCGTCGACCGGCACCGTCCACGACCCCGCTACCGGATCGAACCGGCGCACGCGCAGCCGCCGCTGGTCGCTCGCCTGATCGGCCAGATCGGCGTGCGACCAGGCGAGCAGCTGGCGGCCATCGGCCTCGCGTGCGAGTGCCGGATCGCGCGCGGCGGGCGCATCGACGAGTCGCATCGGGGACGACCGCCCGGGCTCGGCCATGCTGATCGCATTGCTCGGCAGGCCGTCTGCGGTGGTCACAAGGCGTACCCGGTCATGCTCGATCCGGACCGCACCGATGGCGGTTGTCGCCCAGACGCCATTTTCGGCGATCGTCACCGTTCCGGCGGCACCGACCCCATCGAGCGCCGTCCAGCCGCGCCAAAGCCCGTCTGCCAGCCGCCACACGCCCGATCCGGCGGCGACCCAGACGGCCCCGTCGATCGCGATCGCGCGCAGATCGGTCATCAGCGCGCCCGGCGTGTCGGCAAGATCGAACCCGCTCGCCGCGTCGCCGGTCGCAAGACCGGCGGCGGTCGCCGCCCACACCGTGCCGCCGGCATCGATCGCCACCCCGCGACAATCGGCCGATGGCAGACCCTGCGCGGTGCCGAACGCGCGCCAGCTGCCGTCGATCGCGCGCGCCGCCAGCCCGGCGGCGGTCGCTGCCCAGACGCTGCCGGCCGGATCGATCGCCAGCGCGCGGACGTCGTCCGACGGCAGGCCATCGGCCATTCGGAAGCGTTGCGGCGGCGCGCCCGGCGCGAGCCGCGTCACGCCGCTGGCGGTCGCGACCCACAAGGCGCCATCGCCGGCCAAGGCGAGGCGGCGCGAATCGTTGCTCGACAGGCCGGCGGCGGCGTTGATCGTCGCCCAACTCGCATCGGGGCGGCGCCGTGCCACGCCGGCATCGGTGGCGATCCAGATCTGGCCGTGCGCGTCGATCAGGGCGTGGCGGACGGCATCGCTGGGGGCGCCCTGCGCGGTCCCGATCACCTCCACCCCGCCATCGGCCCGCCGCAGCACCAGGCCTGCGTCGGTCGCGAACAGATCGGTGTCGCCGAGGATCGCCGCGCCTTCGATCCGCCAGCCCCCATCGACGAAGGCGCTCCACGCGAATCGGACCGCGCCGCCGGACGAGGCGCAGGCCGTGAGCCCGGTCGCGTGCGGCGCGGTTGCGAGGCGCTGTGTCGGGGTCAGCCGGGTCGCTGGATCCCAGCTGCCCGTCGCCGGGGGCAGCTCGGCGAGGCCGAGAAAGCGTGCGGCGGTCGATCCGGCGAGGTCGACGGCGAGCCCCGCTTGCGGTCCCGTCGCGACCGACTGGAGGACGATCGATCCGTCGGCGCCGGTCGATGCCTTGGCCTTGGTCAACTGCCCGTTGATCGCGGCGACGATCTCGGTCGCCGTCGCCTGGGCGGGATTGGTGTAATCGCCCGGGTTGACGACGAAATCCTCGGTGCCGCTGTCGGTGCGCAGACGCAGCCGTGCACCGGGGGGGAGCGCGACCGGGGTCGGTTGCCGGCCCAGCAGGCGCGCGGGGCCAGGAGCGCCGCTGCTGGCGATTGCCCAGCAGATCCGTGCGTCGGCGCCGCCGGCGCGTTCGATCCAGCCGATCGCGACCCGCCCGTCGGGGAGCGACGCAGCGGCGGGAAAGCGCGCCTCCGGCGGCACCGGCAGCCGGGCCGCACCATGCCAGCGGCCATAAGCGAAGCTCTTGGCGATCAGACCGCCGTTCGGGTCGATCGACGCGGCGCCGGGGTCGGGCGTTGCGGCGGCGTCGCTGGCGATGACGTGGATACGCCCGGCGCTGTCGACCGCGGCTGCGGCGGCGTCGGGCGCCGCACTGCTCAGCGTCAGCAGCGCGGCATCGGGATGGACGATGGCGAGCCGCGCATCGGCGCCGACGCCCCGGGTGCGCAGGCGCAACCGGCCGCCGGCGTCGCTGGCATCGATCTCGGTCGTCGCGGCGCCGATCCGGGCGGCGAGCTGGGCGGCCGACACATTGGCCGGGTTGGGGAAGTCGCCATCGGCAAAGCGGATCACCAGGGGTGCGCCGCGATCGACCTCGACCGTCAGTTCGGCGCCGCCGAACAACGCATAAGGACCGGGCGTACCGGTCAATATGGCGGGCAACGGGCCAAGCCCGGCGGCATTGTCGTTGCCCGCCCCGAACCCCAGCGTGGCGGCGACGTCGAGCGGCGAGCGCCATGCTCCCGCCGCCTCGATCGCGGCGAACAAATGGGGCTTGGGCGGATCGTTGGACCGGGCGATGTGCTGGGCGAATTCGGCGACCCGCGTCGTCCAGCCGGTGTAGCGCTCGACGATCGCGCGGTAGCTCGTCACCGAACCGAGCGCTTTGTAGAGCCGCGGCGCCGATTTGAGCTCGTTGCGCGCGAGCGGCACGGCATCGGCATCGCCCAGCCGCCAGCCGAGCCATTCGGCGATCAGCGGCAGATAGCTCGGTGCAACCCCGTCGATATCGCGCAGCGACCACAGCCCCTCGGCCGAGCTGCGCATCCCGTCGAGCGCGGCGCCGAACGGATCGATGAAGCGCCGCAGCTGCCCGGCGATCGCGGTCTGGCCGGGCTGGCCGATGCTCGCTTCGGGAATCGTCGCCGACTCGATCGTCGCTGTGCGCCGCGTCACGTCGCGCATCCGGTGGGCAGCGGGGAGCATGTCGTACAGGCTGCGATTGAGCCCGAACGGCGCAGCCGGGGTCGCGACCGCGCGCAGCCGGAGATCGGGGCCGGTCAGTTCGTAATAATAAGCGGTCTGCGGGTCGAGCGAGAGCGGGGCATCGCCGCCATCGACGATCTCGACGCGGCGCTCGACGGGATGGCCGTCGGCGGCGAGCCGCGTTGCATGGATGCGGCGGCGCCATTCGATGCCGGGCGGCGTGCGGGCGACCGAGATGCCTTCGAACCGGATGCGCTCGGCGCCGTCCGCCGCCTCGCGATCGGGCAGGTCGAGCACGGCGATGCCCGGCGCGGGCGCGCCGGGAAAGGCCGCGCTGTCATAGACCAGATAGGGGTCGGGGGCCGCGATCGGGCCGAACTCCCAATCGCGCGTCTTGCGCCGGAGCACCAACCGCGGCGCGTCGGCCAGCGTCTCGCCCGCTTCGGGCACGATCCGCCACGAGATGCGCAATCGCCGCGCGACGAGATCAGGCTCGGCGAGGAAATCGGCGATCTTCATCCCAGCGCCCCGATCCGCACATCGGCGACCAGCGTCGCGAGCACGGGAATTTCGAACGGTCCCAGCTCGATCCGGCTCGCCGGCGTACCTCGACTGACCAGCGCGCGGCGGATTGGCTCTGGAAGGCTGTCGAGCGGCGGCAGCCCGGCGAGGCGCAGTTCTTCCTCGATCGGCGGCTCGGCGAGGTCGCTGCGCGCGAAGCGGGAAATGCTCGCGGCGATCACGCCAGGTACCGCCTCGACCAGCGCATAGAGATCGCCCTGGTAGAGCGTCTGACCGAATTCGACGGCCGCATAGGCGAAGTAACCGGACGCAGCGTCGATCACCCGCTGGCGGACGATGTCCGCCTGGAAGCGCGGGTCGATATCGGCGGCGAGCGAGAGATCGATCGGTGCGGGCGCGGCGTCGAGGATGCGGACCAGCGTGCCGGCCATCCGCTTGTCCTCGAAATAATCGAGCAGGTGCGCGCGCAATTCCTCGGGCAGCGGGCGCAGACTGTCGCCCGACGGGCCGATGACGAGTTCGATCAGGTTCCAGCTGCGGCTTCGCGCCTTGACCTTGGCCACCCCGCCCGCGCGCAGCGCGAGCGCCTCATAATCGTCGAGCGTCACCGCGCGGCGGTTCGATCGGTAGATGGCGGGCCCCAGCCGCGCGGCGTCGGCGGTCGCTTCGGCGTCGGCACCGCCGGCAGCGGCCTGCGGATTGGTCACCGCGACGAGCAGCGGGATCGCCGTCTTGGCGCGGTTGATCGCGCCGGCACCGACGTTGCCGACGATGCCGCCCCCAAGCCGGAAGCGCGCGCGAATATTGGTGGTGCCGCGTGGCGGGATCAGCCCGAAAGCGCCGTCGCCAAAGCCGATATGCGCGGCGCCGCGCTCGTCGAAATGCAGCGTATAATCGCGCGCATCGGCCGCCGAGAGCAGCAGATGGCCCGCCGCATCCTCGCTGTAGAGGAAATTCTCGCGGCGGTCCCAGCGGACCCAGTCGCCGCCTTCGTCGACCTCGACCGTCAGCGTGTCGGCAATCAGCGGCGCCTGGTCGATCACGAATTGCTGGTTGGGCTCGCCCGACGATCCGCCGATCACCGATTGCATCGCCGCACCCGCCTGGACCACGGGTATCCGCACGGTCGCGCGATCGGTGTTGGGGCGGATCGCCGGGGCCGGCACGGCCTGGTCCGATCGCAGGTCGATCGCCAGGTC
Organism: Sphingomonas sp. 28-66-16; assembly: GCA_002281485.1. GTDB lineage: Bacteria > Pseudomonadota > Alphaproteobacteria > Sphingomonadales > Sphingomonadaceae > Sphingomonas. Next base: position 125,129 of record NCGF01000003.1, on the reverse strand, counting down.
CGGTCCGAGATAGCTGAACTCGGGTGGCGCCTCTGCCGGGGCCTGGGCGACGAACAGCGCGCCGCTCGGGATCGTCGTCGCGGCCGGGGCGCCACTCGGGAATTCGAACGTCAGCAGCAGATCGGCGTTGGCGGCCACCGGCGGCGCCAGTTCATAGCCGATCAGGCGCAGCAACTGGATGATGCTCCGGCGCTCGACGGCGGTACCCGGAAACATCTCGCTGGCGATACGATCCTGATAATAGAGGATGATGTCGCCCATATAGGCGAACATGTCGACCATCAGCACACCCATGTCGGAGGGGGTGTGATCGGTCCATTCGGGCAGCCGGTAGCGCGCCAGATCGAGCATCGCGCGGCGCAGCGATTGATAATCCTTGTTGGTGTAATCGATGGCGGGGCGCGGGGTCATGGGCGATCCTCAGGCCAGGGTCACGACGAGCCGGTCGGTCGCGGCTTCGTTGGTGAGCGTGTAGTCGAGCCGGAGCGACAGCGTCGCGTCCGGGTCGCCCGGGTCGCCGCTCGGGCCGCGATCGACGCTGAGCGCGGTCACCAGCACGCGCGGCTCCCAGGCGAGCAGCGCTTCCTGCACCTCGCGCCGGATCAGTACCGCCAGCGCCTCGTCATTGGGATCGTGCACCAGCGAGGCGACACGGGTGCCATAATCGCGCAGCATCACCCGCTCGCCGAGCCGCGTCGCCAGGATCACGCGGATATTCTCGCGGATCTTGTCGGCGCCGCTGGTCCGCGCGACGCCGCCGCTGACCGGATCGATGCGAAAGGGAAAGCCGAAGCCGGCGACGGGCAAGGTCATGACAGCGCCACCTCGCCGGTCTGCTTGCCGGTGCCGATCACCGCGTTGGCGGGATTGCGCACCTCGCTCGCCACCCCCTTCACCCGCGCGTCGAGCAGATAGGCGTGGACGGTGTCGGCAATCGCCAGGGCGAGCTCATCGGCGGCCTTGTCGGCGGACCATTCCTCGTCCTTGCCCTTGGCGAAATTGGTGCGCAGCCGGGCCGATAGGCTGGCGGACAACGCGGCTTTGTCGAGGGCCATGCGTGCCTCCTCAATCGAGCGGGCAGGCCGGCAGCGCGGGCAGCTGCGGCGGTTGCGGGAGCGATGGGATCGCGGGGATGCCCGGGATCGGCGCGGTCGGGATGGCGATGCTGGGCAGCGCGATGGCGGGCAGCCCGGGCAAGGCCGGCAGATCGGGCAGGCTCGGTGGGCTGGGCAGCGATGGGATCGCAGGGATACCGGGAATGGCCGGCGTCGGGATGGCAATGCTGGGCAGCGCGATGGCGGGCAGTCCGGGCAAGGCCGGCGGGTCGGGCAGGCTCGGCGGGTCGGGCAGCGCGGGGATGGCGGGAATGCCCGGGATCGGCGGGATCGGGATGGCGATCGCCGGCAGGCTGGGGAAGGCGCAGCGGGTCATTTGACGAGCACCGCGCCGGCAAGATGCGTCGCCGGGATGAACGGCGCCGGCGGGACTCCAGGCCCCGTCGGCCCCATCGCCGAGGGGTGGGTATGGGCCATGAACTGGGTCCACAGCGTCTGGAAGTTCGTCCCCATCACGGTCGGTTGACCGCCCGCCGCCGCGCCGTTGCCGAGCGCGACCGTGGTGCCGTCGAGGATGATCTGCTTGGCGGTCATCCGCACCGTGTCGCCGGTCAGATCGAGCGCCGCGCCGTCCTTGTTCATCAGCACGATGCCGGCATCGGTCATCGTGATGACATGGCCATGTTCGGAGACGACCATCGCATTGCCGCCATTTTCGGCGCTCAGCGAGACGGTCGAGCCGTTCTTGTTCGAGACGGTGATGCTGCCGGCCTTGTCGATCGCGACGAAGGCGTTGGATTTGTGACGGATCACCACGCGCTCCTCGCCATCCTTGTCGTCGAACTCGACGATGTGGCCGCTGCGGGTATGAAGCACGCGGTTGTCGGGCGGGTTGACCTGGGTTTCGGGTGGCGCGGTGTCGCGGGGGTAGAAGGTACCGATCCAGATCGGATATTGCGGATCGCCGCCTTCGAATTCGACCCAGACGAAGGCACCGACCGGCGGCACGAAGAAATGGCCGTAGGGAAAGCAGGGCTGCGCCCATACCGCCAGCGTTGCGCCGAAGATCGCGGGGACCTGCACCCTGATCGCGCCGACCTTGGTCTCGTCGGCATTGTCGGTGACGGTGCCGCGATATTTGCCGTAATAGCGACCGGCGTGACGCGAGAGATCGGGGTCCATCACCACCTCACCGCGTCAGCTCGAATTCGGTGACATAGCTGGCCAGCATGTCCTCGGCGGGGCGCGGCGTGACGACGACGTGCTTCGCCCGCTTCACATACCATTGCGTCTCGGCCCAGCTCGCCACCCCGGTCAGTTCGATCCGGCTCTTGGCGCGCAGCATCACCGTGCCGACGCAGCGCCCGCGTGCGCGCCAGCCCAGCGCCAGCGTCGGGTCCTGCGGGGCATCGCCGTCGCGCGCGCCGACCGCGAGCCCGGTCGGGCGCAGCGTCGCCGGCGTCTCGGTGGCTTCGCCGGCGACCGCGATCGCATCGTCGATCGGCGCGCCGGCGCGGTCGGCGGTGTCGATCGCCCGCGCACTCGGCACCGACGGCGTCTCGACCGGCGGCGGCGGGGCGGCACTGACGCGGACGTCGCCGGTCGCCGGATCGATCGACGCGGCGCTGCGTCGCGTGTCGGCGGTGCCCGCCGATCGTTCGAGATTGATCGAGAGAATCCGGCCCGACGTGCCGACATTGGAGAGCTGGCCCGCCGGCGCGGCGGCCATGATGCCGGTGAGCGGGACGAAATAGAATTGCGAGCGCTCGGCATTATATTCGACGAAGGAAATGCACCCGGCACGCCGGCTCTGCTCGGTGATGAAGGCCCAGTCGTCCTGCGTCTGCCGGAGCGGCGCGGTCTCGGTATAGTTCGGATCGACCGCCGGTTCGACCTGCGCCACCGTCACGCCGACATTGGCGGTGCGGGTGACGATCGCGCGCACGATGGCGCTCAGCGTGCCGGTGTGGTTCGTCGCCTCGAACGGGCGCTTCTGGATGCGCGAGGCGAAATCGAGCGCGGTCAGCCGGACGCGGGGGACTTCGCACCCCGCCTCGCGCGTCTGGACGCGGGTGATCTCGCCTTCGAACAGCGCGGCATGGGTGTCCGCCCAGCCGAGCTCGACGACCAGGGTGTTGCCCTCGCGCGGCGCCTCACGCGCGAGCCCCGCCGGATCGTCCACCTCGACGACCGCGCGATCGATCAGCCGGTCATGATCCTCGACCTCGACGAAACGGACGTTCGCCGAGATGTCGATGCCCTGGAGCAGCACGCGCTGATAGGGAAGGGGCGGCGGATCGGCCATCTCAGAACCGCCGATCGCGTACGACACGGCCAGCATCGCCGGTGCCGAGTATCTCGACCACCTGGCCGGGCCGCCAATCGAGCGGAAAGATCAGCGGATTGGCGTCGGCGATCCGCCACCAGCCATCGCTGGTGCCGCCGTAGCGCCAACTCAGCGTCTCGAGCGTCTCGGTGCCGGTGAGCGCGTGCCGCGATCGTGCGGCGGCGGGATCGGGCGGCTGGTGCAGCCGCGCCGGCAGCGCAGCCCGGTCGACGCCATCGCTGTCGGGCGCTTGCTGGAGCGTGGCGGCGGCATAACGGGATCGGATCGCGACGGGCATTGATCGTCCTTACAAATCAAAGATATGCTTGATGGCAGAGACGCCGGGGATGACGTTGACATAGTCTTCGCCATAGCCCGGCCGGGCGAGCGTGGTGGCGACGTTGATCGTGCGCGTGATCGTCTCGATCAGGGGGGTGATCGCCTTGGTCTGCTGCTTGAGCGAGATGCTCACCTCGGCGCGCGCAGGGGAGGTGTCCGGATTGAAGCGCGTCATCTTGATCGACAGGCTTTCCATCACGCAATCGGCGCTGATTCCGCCATAGATCAGCGTGCATTGCGGCGGTGCGAAGGTCTTCGAGAAGCCGTCGGCGAACCATTCGATCAGCCCGCCGGCATCGACGCCGGGATTGACGAACGAGCGCAGGATGGCGAGATCCGGCTCGATGCTGCCGTCGTAGCGATTGCCGACTTCGCCGGTCGCGCCGTCGAGCGGGACGCCGCCGTCGAGCACGAAATCGAGCGTGAAGACGCGCTGATCGCCGCACCCGGCCATCAGCGGATGGGTGCGCACGAGCTGCGGCCCGATCTCCTGAATGTCCTTGTAGGCGGCGGCCGGCGCGGTCGCGAGCTTGGTGTACCAGGGCTGCGCCGAATTGAGCGCGGCCGAGGTCTTGTCGAAATCCCAGTTCCCGAAATTATCGACTTCGGTATATTTGTAGCTCTTCTTCTCGACCAGCGATTCCGGGTTGAACTGGAAGCGGAAGACCAGGGGCGGCAGGCTGAGCCACGAGGCGAGATAGCCGCGCGCCATCAGACCGCTGCCGCCATCGGCGCGCCGGGGACGAAACGCAGCCCCCGCCGCTGGAGTTCGTCGAGATGCGCGAGCACTTCCATGGTGATGCTTTCGATGTCGCGCGCCGCGTGCGGTTCGGCGGCGGGGCGGGGCGGGGTAGGCGGGGTAAGATCGATGACGACATCGGCGATCTCGATCGACGCGCGCGGCCGATCGATCGATTCGGTTGCGACCGCGCCGGGGATCGAGCCGGTGTCGCTCGGCGGGGTTGCCCGGAAACTGGCGGTCAGCGTGTCGAGCATCGACCGGAATCCGCTGCCGACCAGCCAGCGTTGATAGGCCTGGGCGATCGCCTCGAGCCCGGTCCGCGGGCGCTCGCGCGCGGCCCGCTCGGCGACGGCAAAGGCGTCGGCGACTTCGGCCGAGCGGGTCCGCACCTGATCGAGCTGGGGACGGAAGCGCTCGGTGTTGCGGGTCAGTTCGTCCTGAACGAGGCTAGTCATGCTGGAGCCGATCTCGCGCAGCCCCGTGCGCAGCGCGCCAAGCGTGTCATCCACTCCGCGCAACAGCCCCTGGCGGGTGTCGTCGAGCGCGGTCTGCAGTGCGGCGGTGGCTGCCGCCGGGGCGACCGCGTCGGCGATATTGGGGAGCGCGGGCAGACTGGCGGACGGCAGCGTGCCGGCCACCGCCGGTCCCGGGATCGCCAGCGCTGCCGCGGCGCTCAAATCGGCCTGCTGGGTGGGCGTCAGCGCCGCGCTGCCAGCCGGCCGGATCAGCTCGTAGAGCGGCGGCAGCACCGCCGGCAGCACCCGGACGATATGGGTGATCAGCCGGAAGATCCGCAGATCGCCGAGCCGGGCGAGCACCACGAACAGCGTATCGACCACCCAGCCGAGCAGCGCGTTGACGGTGCGCTGCAGACCGCCGGCGAGAAACTGGAACACCCCCAGCGCGCCCTGCAGGATCGTGCCGATCAGCGCGAACACGCCAGTGAGCGCATTGCGGATCGTCTCGGCGAGGATGCCGACCAGCCCCGCTGCAAGCCGTGCCGCCGAGGCGATCAGATCGAACACCGTGACGAGCACCAGCCCGCGCAGGACAAGGACGTTGCGGACCACGAATTGAAGCACGTCGATGATCGCGAGCTTGATGGCATCGAGCTTGTCGATCAGCAGCGCCAGGCTGCCGACCAGGACCGGCACGAGCAAGGTCAGCCCGTTGACCAGCCGGGTGATGCCGCCCACCACGCTTTGCACCGTGCGCAACATTTCCAGCCAGCGTTCGGCCGCCGGAGTCAGCGACGCTTGCAGCCGTCCCGCCGCGGGCGGTTCGCCGCTGCCCGCCGCCTCGACCAGCCCGGTAGCCAGATCGAGGATCGACCGCAGCTCGCCGAGCTGATCGGTCGCCGATTCGCCGAGCGCGCCGGTCGGGGTCTCCGGCTTGGTGGGGGCGGGCGGCCCGCCGCCGATCCCGAACCGGTTGATGATCCGCTCGATCGTGGTGACGATGGTGTCCATCATGCCGATCATCACCGGCAGCGCGACCCCGGCGATCGTGCCGCCGATGATCCCCCCGAACAACCCGCCGAAGAAGCGGCCGATGCCACCCAGCAAGCCTTCGAAGAAGCCCGCGATCCCGCTGCTCGCGACGAGATCGCGAATGTTGACGATATGGACGGCGAGCGATCCGGCGATCATCGGCGGCGCGCCGAACCGGCCGCCGGGGGTGAACGCCTCGGCAAAGGCGAAGCCGGCATAGCGGCTCGTCGCCAGCCCGATCTGGTCGAGGCTGGTGCGCATCGCCGACAGTTGCGACACGATCAGCTGGAGCTGCGCGGTCAGGCTGTGCGCCTCGAGCGCGGCGACCCGGCGCGAGAGCGATTCCTGCTCCATCATCATCAGGCTGATCGGAAGGCTGTTGGGTTCCATCAGCCGTTCGCCACCAGCGCCAGCCGCCGCTGGCCGTCGTCATAGGCGTCGCGCACCGCGCGCTGGAAGCGCTCGGCGGTGTCGCGCACTAGCGCCTCGTCGATCGGCCGCCCGCCCGCCCGGATCTCGAGCCGCGCGAAGTGCACCCGCCCCAGCACGGCGCGACGCGCGAGGATATGCGGCGAGGTCGGGGTGATCTCGACCATCGCGTCGCGCCCGGCAGCGACCTCGTCGCGCCAGAAGCGCCGCATCGACTGGATATAGAGTGGGATCGCCGCGCCGATCGCGTCGAAGCCGCCCCCCGCGAGCCAGCCTTCGAGCGCCCCCGGCACCCTCGCCTGACGCGCGCCGAGCGTCCCGATCTGATCGGCGAACAATGCATTGGCGGTGTCGGCGGCGCCATGCGCGAAATCGTCGGTGCGCGGCCCGGTCCGCGCCAGATCGGCGGCCGCGGTCGAAAAGGTCTCGGCCAGGCCGGACAAGGTACGGGTGCCCACCTCGACGATCCCGGCGATGTCGCCGGCGAGCTGCGCGCCCCATGCCGCGACCATCCGGCCAAGCGCCACGCCGCGCGGACCGATCAGCGTATCGTAGAGATTGGGCATCCGCGGCAGTCGCGGCGCCGCCGTCTCGTCGGGATAGGCGCCGGTATCCTGGAACAGCGCATCGATGATCTGGCTGAGCAGCTTGAGCGCGCGTCGCGCGGCCCGCCCCGTGGCGCCGGGCATCGCCCAGACGGCTGCCCGCGCTGCCATCACCGACCCCTGCAGCGCGGCGTACAGCGCGAGATTGACCCCGGCGCCGGCGGCATCGAGCAGATCGTTGATCGTGAAGCGAATGCTGAAATAATCGAGCACCAGGGCACCAAGACCCATGAACGGCTTGATCAGGCGGAGCAGATCGAAATCGAGGACGGCATCGATCACCCCGAGGACCGTGTTGATGATCGTGATGAAGTGATTGATGTAATCGCGCAGTTCATTGAGGAAATCGCGGAGCACGTCGACCAGCAGCTCGAAATAGACTTGGGCGAACTCCATGAAATGCTGGATGTTCTGGGCGATCAGCAGCCCGAAGACCGTCATCAACGCCGGTATCTTGCGCAACAATCGCGGCAGGGTGTGCAAGAAGACGTCGTAGACTGTCCGCCTAGCGGCCCACAGGCGGCGCTCGATCGACTGGATCGCGGTCAGCACCGCCAGCCGCACACCGTGCCACACCGCGCGCACCACGCTGCCGACCAGATCGGGCAGGGCGGGGACGACGATCAGCGCGGCGACGATGTAGCGCGACGCCGTGTCGAGCGGTTCGGCGTTGATCGATCGGGGAATGTCCGCGCCGGGCTCCCCCGGTCGGGTCGGCACGCCGGGAGGGGGGGCGGGCGAATAGGGGGCGATGCCCAGCAGGCCGCGCATGGTCGCAAAATCGCCGGCGAGCGCGCGCAGCTGGCCGGTGCTCGACACCACCGCGCGATAGGCCATTGCCGCGAGCCCGAACAATTGCCCGGCGCGCGCGTTGCGCGGATCGAACATGGCGGCGCGGGGCGTGGCGAACGCCGCGATCTGGGTGTCGATCGCAGCGACGATGTCGCGGATGGCGCCGAGCAGATCGGGCAGGATCAGCTCGTCGGTCACTGCCTGGCCGGCGCGGAGGAAACCGCGCCCGAGCGCCACGAACGGCGCCGCGAACGCCCCGCCGATCGATCCATAGGGCCTGAGTGTCCCGGCCTGCGCGCCCGCCGTCCGGCCGACGATCGCGCGGCCTTCGAACGCATAGACCGGAAAGGCGCGGGTGCGCGGCTCGAGGATGCGGAGCTGGCCCAGCCGGTCGGCGAGCCACGGCCCCAATGGGGTGAACGCGCCGATCAGCCGGTTCATCTCGGCCCGGAGCGGCGCATAGGCGCGGGCGATGGCGGCGAGATCGATCGGCATCACGCCGCGACCACATAGGGCTGTTCGCGCATCAGCCGGGTCAGATCATTGGCGAAGTTGCGCGCGGTCGCCGGATCGCCGCCGGGCAGGAACACGGTCAGCCGCCCGATCACCGGGCGCAGCCGGCCATTGTCGGGGAGGCTCCGGACCGGGAAGGCGTCGGGATCGCTTTCCACCCGCGCGGTGATTTCGGTGTCGAGCGCGGTCAGCATCGGCCGCAATTCGGGAATCCGAGCGCGGATGAAGGGCAGGATCGTGCCGGCGATGCTCGCGTGAATGCTGCGGCGCAGGTCGGTCTCGCCCTCGGTGGCGCCGGCGACGACATCGGCCGGCAGGACCCCCATCAGCAGATGCAGCAGATCGCGCGCGCGGCCCGCGTCGATGATCGGATCGGGCGCGCCCTCGGCGGCGAGTGCGGCGAGCTGATCGGCGACGATGCTGCGCGGCGCTTGCATCAGCTGCGCGATGATGGCCCGCGTTTCGTCGGTCAGCCGGAACGGCGCGAGCGCCCCCGGCGGCAAGGCCATCAACCCGAAGCGCGCGCTCGCCCCGAGGGGGGTCGACGAATCGAGCATCTCCTCGACATTGGCGAGCGTCGGCGCGGGCGGGCGATCGCCGACGCGGGCTTCGGCGAGGGCGGCGTCGGGCAGGCCGGGCCACGTCGGCATCGACGGCCCCGATCCCGAGGGCAGCGCGGCGAGGATGCGGCCGAACAGGCTTGGCCCCGATGAGGAACTTGGCGTCGAGGGGGGGATCAGCGACCGGACGAGCGTCGCGACCGATGCCAGCGCGCGAAAGGTGCGGATCAGCGGAAAATCCATCACCAGCTTGCGCGCGACCAGCACCGCCGCGAGCAGGCTCGTCTTGGCGACGTCATAGGCGGCGCCCGCGCCGGCCATGATCGCGCCGGCGAGCTGGTCGATCGCGGCGCCAATGGCGCCGACGAGGCGATGCACCCCGGCCATCAGCTGATCGATCAACCGCCCGACGATGTTCGGCAGCGAATCGTCGGCATCGCCGAACAGGTGCTGAAGCCGATCGCGGGCATCGGTGACGATCGCGGAGACCAACGCGCCCGTGGCGCTGGCCAGTCGGCCGATTGCGAGAAATTCGCGCGTCCAGGGCAGGATCAAGGGCCCGACCCGCGTCACCAGCAGCGCGATCGCGCCGATGCCTTGCGCCATCAGCGCTGCGACGCTGTCGAAAAGCTCGAGCAGGCTGCGGATCAGCGGATTGCGCACGCCCGATCGCGGACCGAGGATCTGCGCGACGAACCGCGGCAGCGCTTCGAACAGCCGCGCCAGCGCCCCGAGCAGCTCGAACGCCAATTGTCCGGCGCCGGGCCGACCCGAACTGATCGCGATGTAGATGATCGCCGCCAGAAAGCCGATCGGCAGCAGGATCGCGGCTGCGCCCGCGCCGAGCCCGACCACCACGCCAGCAAATCCAAGCGACAGCGCCGCGCCGAACGCGCGTGTGCTGAACAGGAGGTGGAAGATGACGAGCGGCAGGGTGCCGGTGGCGGTGCGCAACAGGCCGTACAGCGCGAGAATGCTGCCCGACGGCGACAGCAACAGCCCCGCCGCCATGCCGGCCAGCCCCGCGACGGGCTCGGTCAGGTTCGCGCCGGTGTCGCCGCCGATCGATCGCGCGCGGGCGATCCGATATTGCTCGCCGAGCGCTTCGATGTTGACGATGCCGATCAGCAGCTGGTCGCTCGTGCGCGGGACGGCGGCGCCGAACCAGTCGGAAAGGAACGCGCCGCGCGCCCGATCGATCACCAGCGCCTCGAGCGCGAGCACCTCGCGCCACGTGTCGAGCGGGCGCGCTGCGCGCACCAGCCGCTGGAAATCGCTCTGGAGGAGAAGCGCGATCGGCATCGTTCAGTGCCGCCGCGCCGAATCGATCTCGGCGTTCTCGCGCTCGATCTGCTCGCGCAGCAACAGCGAAAAGGCGCGCCGTTCATCAAGGGGCATCGTCATCAGCTCGCTCCAGGACCAGTGAAGATGGTAGGCGAGGAAGAAAAGCTCTCGCCTGAGCCCGTCCAACGTCACTCCACTGCCAAAAAACGCGACAAATCCAGGTTGGCCTTGAATTCGTTGCCGCACGCCGGGCATTCGATCGGGCGGATCAGATCGACTCCGGGCGCGCCCGAATTGAGCGCCCGATCGATCAGCCGCCGGTCGGTCATCGTCAGATCGACGAGGATCTTGGGGCCAAGCGCCTCGAGCCGGTGCGCCGGCACGTCGCCGAGCGCGACCATGCACCGCGCGAGCAGCGCATTCTTGCCGAGCGAAGCGTTCTTGCGCATCTGCGCCGCCACCGCGCTTTCGTCGGCACCGGTCGGCAGCCGCAGGACCATCGCCGTCTGCAGGTTGCCGGCCTTGTCGACATAGCCGTCTTCGAGCTCGACCGGCACGGTATCGACGCGCTCGCCCTCGGCGAGCATCTTGACGGGCAGCTCGTCGAGATCCTCGGTCACGTCCCAGCCATGCCCGCAGGACGGACATTTGTAGCTCGCCTCGAGCGCGGGCCCGAAGGTGATCGCGCGCAGCCGGAGCAGCAGATAGTTGCGATCGGCCGAATACATGTTGGCCACCGTCGCCGTCGATACCGGCTGGCCGCCGAGTTCGGTGATGCAGCCGCTGAGCAGCTCGGTGACGAGCTTGGCGCCGTTGCGCTGGTTCTGCGCATCGGCGAGGATCGCCTCTTCGCGTCCGGTCATCTTGCGGAGCGCGCCGTCGCGCCGGACCTGGCCGTCCTCATCGGTCACCCCGATCGGCAGCGTGAAGGGAAGCGTGCGCCGCCCGCTTGGCGCCGCGGCGCGATCGACCGAGAAATCATCCTGCATTTTCATCCGACCCGCTCCAGTCCCTCGTGCTCCAGCACGATTGTTTGCTTGAGCAGCGTGGTGCTGCCCGCTTCGAGATCGGTGAATTTCGACGATTTCACCCAGGCGCCGTAAAAGGCGAAGGTCAGCACGTCCTCGCCATTGTGGCGCTTGACGATCATGCCGTTCTTGCGGACGCCCGAGGAGCCCTGCTCGGTGCCGTTGAGACGAAAGGTCGACTGGAACCAGTCGCGGAACACCTGGTCCTGCGGGCTGCCATCGACATAGCGCTCGATCGTCAGCGATTCGAATTTCACCTTCGATCCGGCGAGCTTGTAGACCCGCAGCGAGCCGCCATCGGGTTGCTCGACGGTCTCGAGCTCGCCCTCGGACAGGCCCGATACTTTCGAGACGCCGGGGCTCTCGGTGCCTTCGACCATCAGGACGAATTCGTTCGCGCGGTAACTTTCCCAGATATTGCCGACTAAAGGCATCGATCGATCCTTTCCCAGTAAGTGCCCGCGGACGGGCGCACCGCGCCCGGCGGACGGCATCCTCAGCTTTCGGCGACGACCCCACCCGAGGGTTGCTGGCCAACGGTGATGATGATCGTCTCGGCCGGCTTCGACGGATAAAAATAGACCTCGACGTTCAGGATGCCCTGATCGACCTGGTCGGGCGGATTGTTGTTGGCGTCGCAGATCACCGTGAAGACGTCTTCGGGCTTGCCGGTGCCGAACGCGCCGCGCCGCCACAGGCCGAGCAGGAAGGGCGTGACCGTGCCGTAATTGATCGAGTTCCACAGCTGCGATCGGTTGGGCTCCTGCCGCACCCAGCGCAGGCCGTCCTTGAGGCTCGATTTCACCATGTTGAACAGCAGCCGGACGTTGACGTAGAGCCAGCGCGTATCGGTGCTGAGCGTGCGCGACGCATCGATGACGATCCCCGCCCGGGGGATCGCGCGGATGCCGTTGACGCTGCCGTCCTTGACGAGCTGGGTATGTTCCTCGTCGGTCATCCGGTAGGTCACGTCGATCGCACCGGCGATGCTCGCCTCGTCGCCCGCCGGTGCCTTCCAGACGCCGCGCAGGCCGTCGATCCGGGCATAGACACCCATCACATGCCCGGTGGGCGGGATCGCGCGGAGCGGATTGTCGCCGACTCCTTGGGGATCGTTGATGACGATCCACGGGCTGTAGAGCGCGCCATAGACCTTGCGCCCCTGAAACGCCTGTCCATAGGTGACCGCGTCGGCGCCGACGACGCCTTCGGGGGTCGATCCCACGAACATGCAATCCTCGCGCGCGCTGCAATAGGCCAGCGCCCCGATCACCACCGAGGGGTCGGCGCGCTCGCACGCGACAAGCTGGACCGCATCGGTATCGAAGGCGTGAAAGCCGCTCCGCGCGACCGGATCGCCGACGAAATCATTCGCCGTCGGGGCGGCGTCACGCCCGCCCGCCAGCGGCGCAAAGCCCGAATCGGCGGGCAGATCGGCGCCGACCGCGCTGGCGCTCAGCAAGTCTTCGGCCATCACGAACCGCGAGCCGCTCATCGGGTGATTGAGCCGGGTGGGGGCATAATCGGCGGTGTCGGGTTCCATCGACAGCCCGTCCCAGACCTCCCTGACGCTTGCGGCATCGGTGCCGCCTTCGGCGATCGTCAATTTGACGCGCGGCGTGCGCACCCGGATGTCGCGCGCTGACCAGCCGCCAATCCCGACGATCGGCGGTGCCCAGGTGATTGCGCCGGTCAGGTCGTTGCGCGTCATCAGCTTGGCGAAGGCACGATTGGCGGGGGTCGCGGCGTCATACACTTCGATCGCGTCGCCGAGCGCGAGCGAGTCGCTGCGTCTGAGTGTTGCGCCATTGCCTGCCACTGCGGCGGCGGCGGCGAAGGTCTCGGCGACGATTGCGGGAAAGCCGAGCGCGGCATTGATCGCGCGCACGCCCAGGCTCGTCCAGCCATTCGACAGATGGGCGATCTCGCCCGACGAGGTCAGCACCAGATTGTTGGTGCCGTTGAGCGAGGCGATCACCTTGCTCTGCCGGGCGTTGATCGCGGCGACGATCTGGGGGCGCGTCGCGGCGGCAGGATTGGGGAAGTCGCTCGCCAGGAAGGTGATGTCCTCATCGGTGCCGTCGATCGTCAGCGCGAGCGCGGGCAGCGCGGTCATGTCGGTCGCCGCCGGCAGCGCGGCGCCGGTGGTGATCGAGGCAGGCGCGGCCTCGCGGAGACGGCTTTCGGCGCCATAGCTGCGCTCGGCCTTCACCTGAATCGTGTCGCCCCAGCGGCCGGGGTCTTTCGCGCCCCGATAGCCGGCGGAAAGCTTCAATGTCGGATTGGGGGTGCCGTCGCTGAGCGTCAGGGTCGACGCGAGATGGCCGGTGGCGGGATCGGTCGAGACGACGCGGTTGATATAGGCTGACCGCCCGCCATTGTCGAAAAACCCCTTGACGAGATAGGCGCCGAGCCCGCTGGGAAAATAGCTGCCGAAGCGTTCGACGAACTGCTCGAAGCGATCGATCCTGACCGATCGATTGGGCACGCCCCGCCGCGTCAGGACGTTGAATGCCGCGACCGATGTCGGGGCGGCGACCACGGCGGGACTGGCGGAACCGTCCACCTCGCGGATATTCAGGCCGATATTTGCCATGTGCGTGCTCCTGACTAGCGTTGCGGGCGGGACGTGCGTTTGAGGCGGAGGGACTTGCGCGGCTTGCCTGTTTCCGGCGGCGCCTCGGGCTTGGCGTCGGTCGCCTCCCCGGCGGGCGGCGCGGCGGGGGCGGCTTGGGTCTCGGGTGGGGGCTCCGCGTCGGGCGCCGCTTCGGCCGGTCGCGCGGCCGGACGATCGACGATCCTCAGCGCGCCTGTGGCGATCAGCCGATCGACTTGGCCCGATCGCGGATGATCGAGGCACCCATGCGGCCCGATCACGACGACCGCGCCCTGATGATGGAGCTCGACCGGCTGGGCACGCGGATTGTAGAGGGTCAGCGGCTCAGCCATCGGCCGGCTCGCGCGGATCGATGCGGGTGCTGACGGACTTGACCGGCGCGACCGTGATCGGCGAGCGCCGCTCGCGCCAGCAGGTGACGCGCAGGAAGATCAGTTGCCGCTCGATCGGGAAGCAGCGTTCGCCGCCGGGGGCGGTGATCCATTCCGCGCGCAGCGGCTCGCCATTGACGAGGAGCGTGCCCTGCCGCGGGAGCGCGCCGAGCAGGAAATCGACGAGCAGCGCCTGATCGGTGCGATCGGCGGCGCGCGCCTCGATCGCGTAATCGAGTTCGAAGGGATCGCTCGCCGCCGCCAGTCGCATCGTGCCGTCGGCCATGAAATTGCCGGGCGTCCCGGCGGCGGCGTCGCGCGTCCAGGCCGGGCGCAGATCATAGGGCTGGATCAGGATCAGCGGTACCGTCTCCGGGAGCGCGCCCCCGGCGGGGATGATGGCCGCCGGCACCGGGGCGCCGGCGATCGTCACGCGCTGATCGAGCAGCGCCACGAGCGCCTCGTCGACATCGCCCGGAAAGCGTCGCCGCGCCGCGACGAGCTGGTCGATGCGCGCTGCAAAGGGCGTGTCGGCGACGCAGCGCAGTTCGATCTGATCGAGCGCGCCGCGCACCGGCCCAGGCAGATCGACGAGACTGAGCCGCTGCGCTTCCCAGGCATCGGCACGCTCGATCGCGAGCCGGCGATGCCAGTCATTGCCCGGCGCGCCGATGGGCGCCGCCGCCGATCCGAGCCGAAGCTCGAGATAGAAGGGCGATTCGGGCCGCGATCCGGTCGCGACGTCTGCCTGCATCGTCAGTCGAAGCTCGGGCCAGGTCGCCAGATCGACAGGGGGGATCGAGCGTCGCAGCCGATGGTTGAGCGCGGGGCCGGCGCGCGTCGCCACGATCGACCGCGCATCGCCGCTCGGCGTCGGGGTGCTCGCATCGGCGGCCAGCGAGAGCGCCGCCGATGGCGTGACGCCATCGGGCGATAGCGCCGCCCATGGCGCCGTACTCTGCATGTCGTCGATCAATAGAGTCGCCAATGCTTCCCCCGTTGCGCGACCGCTATGGCCAGCGCATTAGTACGATCAGACCCAAAATGGTTACAATTACAAATAGGAAACCTGCGCGGGTAAAGCACGCGCGACTCGATTTCTGCAGGAAATGTCCCGCAACCTGCCCAACGTGTCAAGCCGACTGCGACGATGATTCCCGGCAGTACGGACTTAACATGGCGTTTACTTTGTCGATACTTGAAGCAATTGCGCTTCCCTCGGCGCTGATCACGCTCGCGACTCGTTGAAAATGCCGCTCTTTCCGGCCGTGGGGGCCGATCCATCCCGCTCGCCGCTACACCCATTTCGGGGCGGCTTGCCGCGACCAGCCGGCGTGCCCTTTTTAACCCGTTTTGAGGGGAGTCGGTCGGCGGCAGGCGCCCGCTGATGGGTAGCCGGGGCGACTTTCCGCGATTGTCCGCCATCGTAACCGGCGCCATAACGGCTCCCGCGCCGAGAGCGTCGAGGGAGAGCCATGCTATGAAGACCCGCATCACCGAGATGTTCGGTATCGAGCACCCGATCATTCAGGGGGGCATGCATTATGTCGGCTTTGCCGAAATGGCAGCGGCGGTCTCGAATGCGGGCGGGCTCGGGATCGTCACCGGGCTGACCCAGAAGACTCCCGCCGATCTAGCCCGCGAAATCGCGCGGTGCCGCGACCTGACCGACAAGCCGTTCGGCGTGAACCTCACCTTCCTGCCGACGGTCAACGCGCCCGATTATCCGGGCTATGTCCGCGCGATCATCGAAGGCGGGGTGACCGTCGTCGAAACCGCCGGCAACAATCCGGCCTCGGTACTGCCCTTCTTCAAGCAGGCCGGGATCAGGGTGATCCACAAATGCACCTCGGTCCGCCATGCGCTCAAGGCGCAATCGATCGGATGCGACGCGGTGTCGGTCGACGGGTTCGAATGCGGCGGCCATCCGGGCGAAGACGACGTGCCCAATTTCATCCTGCTCCCGCGGGCCGACGAGACGCTCGACATCCCCTTCGTCGCTTCGGGCGGGATGGCCGACGGCCGCAGCCTCGTCGCCGCGCTGGCGCTCGGGGCGGACGGCATCAACATGGGCACGCGCTTCATCGCGACGCAGGAGGCGCCTGTGCACGAGAAGGTCAAGCAGGCGCTCGTCGCCGCCTCCGAGCTCGACACGCGGCTGGTGATGCGCCCCTTGCGCAACACCGAGCGGGTACTGACCAATGCGGCGGTCGAGCGGCTGCTCGAAAAGGAGCGCCGGCTCGGCGCCGACCTCAGGTTCGAGGATATCATCGACGAGGTCGCCGGCGTCTATCCGCGGATCATGCGCGAAGGCGATATGGAAGCCGGCGCGTGGAGCTGCGGGATGGTCGCCGGGCTGATCCATGACATCCCGACCTGCCAGGAACTGATCGACCGGATCATGGCCCAGGCCAAGGCGATCATCAGCGAACGGCTGGCGCGCATGCTTGGCTGAGCGCGGCCCATCGCCCGTTGCCGGCGCTGATCGGTGCGCCGGTGTCAGGTCGCGTGCTCGAACCCCCACCCCGCCGGAAGCGGCTCCTACGCGTCGGCGAGCGCCAGTTGCTCGAAGCGTTCGAGATGCCAGTCGGCCGAGCCGAACTGGCTTTCGATCATCGTCGCGCGCTTGAAG
The DNA here is from genome assembly GCA_002281485.1 of Sphingomonas sp. 28-66-16. Classification (GTDB taxonomy): domain Bacteria; phylum Pseudomonadota; class Alphaproteobacteria; order Sphingomonadales; family Sphingomonadaceae; genus Sphingomonas. Next base: position 108,346 of record NCGF01000003.1, on the reverse strand, counting down.
TAATGGCCGATCGCGAGCTCGTCGCTGATGCCGATGCCGCCATGCGTCTGGATCGCATTCTGGCCGACGAAGCGGATCGACCGCGCGACCTTCGCCTTGGCGAGGCTGACGGCGGCGCGGCGTTCATCGGCGGGCAGATCGAGCTTGAGCGTCGCCATCAGCGCCATCGACACGATCTGCTCGGTCTCGATGAACATATCGGCCAGGCGGTGCTGGAGCACCTGGAATTTGCCGATCGGCTGGCCGAACTGTTTGCGCTGCTTGGCATAGTCGAGCGTGCCCTCGTGCAGCTTGCGCGCCACGCCGCATGCCTCGCCGCAGACGGCGGCGGTCGCTTCGTCGACGATCCGTTCGATCAGCGCGATGCCGCCGGGGAGCAACGCCTCACCGGGCAGCGCGACATTCTCGAAATAGAGCTCGGACGCCTGCATCCCGTCCACCGTCGGATAGTCGCGCCGCGCAATCCCCGGCGCGCTGGCGTCGACGAGGACCAGCTCGACGCCGTCGCGCTCGCGGGTCGATCCGCCGGTGCGCGCGGTGACGAGGAAATGCGAGGCCCAGGGCGCGGCGAGCACGACGCTCTTGTGCCCGCTCAGCGTATAGCCCGCGCCATCGGCCTTGGCGGTGGTGCGGACATTGGCGAGGTCGTAGCGGCCCTGCGGCTCGGCATAGCCAAAGGCGATGATCGCGTCGCCCGCCATGATCTGCGGGATCACCGCATCGGCAATCGCGCCGCCGACATGCTTGAGCGCGCCGCCGGCGATCACCACGGTCTGGAGATAGGGCTCGATCGCGATGACCTTGCCGAGTTCCTCCATCACGATCATGTTTTCGAGCGCACCGCCGCCGAGCCCGCCCTGCGCCTCGGCGAAGGGGGCGCCCAGAATGCCGAGTTCGCTCGCGAGCGCGCGCCAGATGCCCGGGTCGCGGCCGGCGCTGCTCGCGAGCATCTTCTTGCGCGTCTCGAAATCATAGGTGTCGGCGAGAAATCGCGCGAGCGTCTCGCGGACCATGTCCTGCGTTTCGGTATAACTGAAATCCATGCGGGGTCGTCCTGTCCTGTGTCGTGCCGGGCGCGGTGGGCCGCGCCTTCTCGTCGTCTGTCCCGGCCCGGTTCAGAGGCCGAGCACCATCTTGGCGATGATGTTGCGCTGGATTTCGTTCGAGCCGCCATAGATCGTCGTTTTACGCATGTTGAAATAGGTCGGCGCGGTGCGGTGGGCGTAGTCGGGGCCGATCGGATGCTCGTTGTCGCCCTCGCCGAAGCCGCGGAAATAGGGCGCGCCATAATGGCCGACCGCTTCGAGCGACAATTCGGTCAGCCGCTGCTGGATTTCGGAGCCCTTGATCTTGAGCAGGCTCGATTCGGGCCCCGGCCCCTTGCCGGCGCTTTCGCCCGCCAGGCTGCGCAGCTCGGTGAATTCGAGCGCCGTCAGGTCCATTTCGAGCTCGGCGATCTTGCGCTTGAAGAACGCATTGGCAATCAGCGGCCGGTCGCCGTCCATTTCGGTGCGGGCGATCGCCTTGACCTTCTCGATCCCGCGCTTCGACGCGGCGACCCCGGCAATGCCGGTGCGTTCGTGCGCGAGCAGGAATTTGGCGCAGGTCCAGCCCTTGTTCTCTTCATAGATCCGGTTTTCGACCGGCACGCGGACATCCTCGAGCCAGACCTCGTTGACCTCATGCTCGCCGCCCAGGGTGATGATCGGCCGCACCGTGATGCCCGGCGATTTCATGTCGATCAGCAGGAAGCTGATGCCTTCCTGCGGCTTGGCATCGGGATCGGTGCGGACGAGGAAGAAGCCCCAGTCGGCATGCTGCGCCATCGTCGTCCAGGTCTTCTGGCCGTTGACGACATAATGGTCGCCGTCGCGGACCGCCTTGGTGCGCAGCGAGGCGAGGTCTGACCCCGCGCCCGGCTCCGAATAGCCCTGGCACCACCAGTCATCGCCCGAGAGGATACCGGGCAGGAAGCGCGCCTTTTGCTCGGGCGTTCCGAAGGTATAGATCACCGGGCCGACCATCGACAGGCCGAACGGCATCAGCCGGACGCAGTCCGCGCGGGCGGTTTCCTCCGACCAGATATATTTCTGCGTCGGCGTCCAGTCGGTGCCGCCATAGTCGACCGGCCAGGCCGGCGCGATCCAGCCCTTGGCGGCGAGCACGCGGTGCCAGGCGAGGAAATCCTCCTTCGACATCTCCTCGCCCTCATCCTGCTTGCCGCGCAGGCTGGCGGGATAATGATCGGCGATGAACTGGCGCACCTCGTGCTGGAAGGCGATCTCTTCGGGGCTGAATTCCAGGTTCACATCGTCTCTCCAGATCGCTGCCATCGACAGGCAGCGGGGTTGATCGCGGGCGGCGCTGCTAGCGTCCGGCGCGGTGCCCCCGCCACGACACCCGCCGCTTCTGTCGTGCCGGAGGAGCGTGGCAAGGCTTGGCTCGATACGCAAGGCCCCGACGCGCGGCATGTTGGCCGACGTTACGGCAACCGTCGGCGCCCTTTCGCCCTGCTTTGCCCGATCCTCATCGTGGCGGGCCCGATTGGCGCCGGATGGCGTCCTGTGCCTGCCGCGAGTCGCGATCGGGATCGCGCGAGACAACGCGCGAAAATCGGATTCGGATGGGGTTGTTGCTGGTCTGCCTGTGCCGCCATTAACCACATCGAACGCCGTCTCGCTGACCTTGTTTCAAAGTCCACCGTGCCACGAATGACCTTCCAAGCCGGGCTCGCCGGATGCTGAATCGAGGTCGGCATGACCGGTGGAAAAAGGACGAACTCAGTTCGACCGACCGAGGCCGTCGACTCGATAAAGACGGATAACGACGGACTGGCAGGAAAGGCCGACTAGCGGATCCTGAGCGCTCGTGCGATGGGCTGCGGATGAACCGAGTCGCGAAAAGCACGTCATCGCTTCGACTATTGGCGGTTTGGGTTGGCCTCATCACGTTCGGCGCGTGTGCTCAGGCGTCTTCCGCGCCAGAGCCGATCGAGCCGCTAAGCCTGCTCGCGAGCGGTCAAAAGGGGCTCAGCCTTGATGAGCGACGCGACGCAATGGTCAAGAGCATCCGGGAGGACGTCAAAGCGGCCGATCCCGATGCAGACACGCCAGCCCTTGAAAAGGCGCTGAGCGCGGTCGGCTCGCTGCCGAGAGAGCGCTTTGTCGCGCGATCCGGCCGCGGCGCCGCTTATGTCGATCTGCCACAGCGGATTGGGTACGGCCAGACGATTTCCGATCCCTATGTCGTCTCTATCATGACCGCAGCGCTTGAACTCCCGAACGGCGCAAACGTCTTGGATGTCGGTACTGGCTCGGGGTATCAGGCGGCGGTCCTCGCCAAGATCGCCCGTCACGTATCGTCGGTGGAGATCGTGCGGCCGCTAGCGGTTTCTGCCGCGAATAGACTGCGCCGACTGGGCTTCAAGAATGTGGACGTGCGCAACGGCGACGGATTTCTTGGCTGGCCCGCGCATGCGCCCTTTGATGGCATCGTCGTCGCCGCCGGCGCAACGGCAGTACCTCTTCCGCTGCTCGACCAGCTCAAGCCGGGGGGCCGCCTGGTCATGCCAATCGGAGCAACCGACACGAGCACGCAATTGCTGCGGTTTACCAAGCGCGCGAACGGGGCAATCGACCGTTGCTCACTGGGCGGGGCGATGTTCGTCCCGCTTACGGGTGGCCTGGTCAAGCCATTCGCTCGCTTCGGTTTGCCCGATCGGTCAATTCCGTTATGCTTTTCGAAGGCAATCGTGTCGATCTTCTAGCGCCGGGATCGTCGCGCTCCTAAAGCGGAAAGTCTACTAGCCGCCTATAGACAGCCGTCAGCAATTCAGCGGTTAGCAATGTTGCCGATAGCGGTCGTTTGTGGGTTCACGACCGGGCTGCGGTCTGGACCCGAGCGGAGGGACGTCGACCCATCGCCATCAGGCCGGCGAGCCATTAGACCGGTCGACCTTGGCCAGAAACCGCCAACCGCAGACGGACCGTCGCTCACCGCCCAGCCAATCGGGATCGCCCTATGACCAGCCTCAAGACCCTCTATCCGCCGATCGACCCCTATTTCACCGGCATGCTCGACGTTGGCGACGGGCATCAGCTCTATTACGAGCGCTGCGGCATGCCGGGTGGCAAGCCGGCGGTTTTCCTCCATGGCGGGCCGGGCGCCGGCTGTTCGGCCGATCACCGCCGCCTGTTCGATCCGGCGATCTATGATGTGCTGCTTTTCGATCAGCGCGGCTGCGGCCGATCGACCCCGCATGGCTGCCTCGAGGCGAACACGACCTGGGATCTGGTCGACGATATCGAGCGCTTGCGTGCGCTGGTCGGCGCCGAACAATGGCTGGTGTTCGGTGGGTCGTGGGGCTCGACGCTTGCGCTCGCCTATGCCGAGGCGCATCCGGCGCGGGTCAGCGCGCTGGTCGTGCGTGGCATCTTCATCGCGACGCATACCGAGGCGCGCTGGTATTATCAATCGGGCGCCTCCTTGTTCTTCCCCGACAAATGGGCGCGCTTTGTGGCGCCGATCCCCGCGGCCGAGCGCGGCGACATGATCGCCGCCTATCACCGCCTGCTGACCGGCGACGATCGCGCGCGCCAGCTCGAAGCGGCCAGGGCCTGGACGCTGTGGGAAGGCGAGACGGTCACGCTGCTGCCCGATCCGGCGGGCGCGGCGAGCTATCATGACGGCCATTTTGCCTATGCCTTTGCGCGGATCGAGAATCACTATTTCTTCCACGATTGCTGGCTCGAGCCCGATCAGCTGCTCCGCGATGCGCCCCGCTTGTGCGGCATCCCCGGCGCGATCGTGCAGGGCCGCTACGACATGCCGTGCCCGCCCCATTATGCCTATGCGCTCCACCAGGCATGGCCCGAGGCGGCGTTTCATCTGATCGAGGGCGCCGGCCACGCCTATTCGGAGCCCGGCATTCTCGATCAGCTGGTGCGCGCGACCGACCGCTTCGCGCGCGACTGATCGGGGATCTGCAACCGGGGCCGGCACCAGATGCCGTCACCCGGGCACGCGGCGCCGCGCGTTATGATTGGCCCGATCGGGTTGGCGTGGTAGCGCCGGGGGAGAAGCTGGGGAATTCGGTCGATGAAGCGGTTGCTCGTCCTGCTGGTGCTGGCCGTGATCGCCGTCGCCTTTTTCTATTTCGATCTCGCCCATTATCTGACGCTCGACGCGCTCAAGGCGCGCCAGGCCGAATTCGCCGGCTATTACGATCGCTCGCCCGGGCTGGTGATCGGGCTGTTCTTCCTCGTCTATGTCGCGGTAACCGGCGCGTCGCTGCCGGGCGCGGCGATCCTGACGATCGCGTCGGGCGCGCTGTTCGGGCTGGTCGTCGGCACGGTGATCGCGTCGTTCGCGTCGTCGATCGGGGCGACGCTCGCGTTTCTCGCGTCGCGCTATCTGTTCCGCGATGTCGTGCGATCGCGGTTCGGCGATCGGTTGCGCGCGATCGACGAGGGCATGGCGCGCGACGGCGCCTTTTATCTGTTCACCTTGCGGCTCGTGCCGGCCTTTCCCTTCTTCCTGATCAACCTGCTGATGGGGCTGACGACGATCCGCGCCGCGACCTTCTACGGCGTCAGCCAGGTCGGGATGTTCGCGGGCACTTTGGTGTTCGTCAACGCGGGGACGCAGCTCGCGCAGATCAAGACGCTGAGCGGGATCGCCTCGCCCGCGCTGATCGCGTCGTTCGTCGCGCTCGGCATCTTCCCGTGGATCGCGCGGGCGATCGTCGGCGCGGTCAGGGCGCGGCAGGTCTATGCGAAGTGGCGAAGGCCGCGCCGTTATGATCGCAACATGGTGGTGATCGGCGCGGGGGCGGGCGGGCTCGTCTCGGCCTATATCGCCGCGACGGTCAGGGCCAAGGTGACGCTCGTCGAGGCGGGCAAGATGGGCGGCGACTGCCTCAACTATGGCTGCGTGCCGTCAAAGGCGCTGATCCGCAGCGCGCGGCTCGCGCACCAGAGCCGGCATGCCAGTCGCTACGGGCTCGCCGATGCCGCGCCGGTGGTGCCATTCCCCAAGGTGATGGCACGGGTGCAACAAGTGATCCGCGACATCGAGCCGCACGACAGCGTCGCGCGCTACACCGGGCTCGGGGTCGAGGTGATCGCGGGCTATGCGACGATCGTCGATCCGTGGACGGTCTCGATCAGGCGCAACGACGGCGGCGAGCAGACGCTGACAACGCGGTCGATCGTGATCGCAGCGGGCGGGGCGCCGGTGGTGCCGCCGATCCCCGGGCTCGACGATATCGATTATGTGACCAGCGACACGCTGTGGGAGCGTTTCGCCGCGCTCGAGGCGCTGCCGGCGCGGATCGTCGTGCTCGGCGGCGGCCCGATCGGCTGCGAACTCGCGCAGAGCTTCGCGCGGCTCGGGTCGCAGATCACCCAGGTCGAGATGGCGCCGCGGCTGCTCGCGCGCGAGGACGATGATGTCGCCGCGCTGATCGAGGCACGCTTCCGCGACGAAGGCATCGATCTGCACACCGGCACAAATGCGGTCCGCTGCGAGCGGCGCGGCGACGGCCAGTATCTGATCGTCGAGGCCGATGGCCGCGAGAGCGCGATCGGGTTCGACCAGATGATCGTCGCGGTCGGGCGCGCGGCGCGGCTGACCGGCTATGGGCTCGAGGCGCTCGGGATCGAGACCGACGGGACCGTCGTCACCAACGCCTATCTCCAGACGCTGTACCCCAACATCTATGCGGCGGGCGATGTCGCCGGCCCCTACCAGCTCACCCATGTCGCCGCGCATCAGGCATGGTACGCCGCCGTCAATGCGCTGTTCGGGCGGTTCCGCAAGTTCAAGGCCGATTACCGGGTGATCCCCTGGACGACCTTCACCGATCCCGAAGTCGCGCGGGTCGGGCTGAGCGAGGCCGAGGCGAAGGCGCAGGGCATCGCCCATGAAGTCACCACCTATCCGCTCCACGAGCTCGACCGCGCGATCGCCGACAGCGCCACTACCGGCTTCGTCAGGGTGCTGACCGCGCCGGGCAAGGACCGCATCCTCGGCGCGACGATCGTCGGCGCGCATGCCGGCGAGCTGCTCGCCGAATATGTGCTGGCGATGAAGCACGGGCTCGGCCTCAACAAGATATTGGGGACGATCCACACTTATCCGACCTTCGCCGAAGCCAATAAATATGCCGCCGGCGAGTGGAAACGCGCGCACGCGCCGCAGGCGATCCTGCGCTGGCTCGAACTTTACCATCGCTGGAGGCTAGGATGATGCCGGTGGCTGACCTGCTCGCGCATTGCCGCGGGATAATCGGGATCGCGCTGCTGCTCGGGCTCGCCTGGGCGCTCTCCGAGGATCGCCGCGCGGGGCCCGGCTGGCGCTGGATGACGGGCGCGCTGGCGCTGCAGCTGGGCATCGCGCTGGTGGTGGTGCGGGTGCCGCCGATCTGGGCGGCGATCGGCCTCGCCAACGACGCGGTCAGCGCGGTCGAGGCGGCGACCAAGGTCGGTTCGAGCTACATGTTCGGCTATCTCGGCGGCGCGCCCTTGCCGTTCGCGCTCGCCAGTGGCGCCGCGCCGCCAGTCGTCATCGCCTTCCAGATCCTGCCGCTGGTGATCGTGTTTTCGGCGCTGTCGGCGCTGTTGTGGCACTGGCGGGTGCTCGGCGCGATCGTGCGGGGCTTGTCCTGGGCGTTGCAGCGCACGCTCGGGGTCAGCGGCGTGGTCGGGCTGGGGGCGGGCGCGACCGTCTTTCTCGGCGTGGTCGAATCGCCGCTCGTGCTGCGCGGCTATTTCGACCGGATGAGCCGGTCCGAACTGTTCGCTTTCATGACGCTGACGATGGCGACGATCTCGGGCGCGATCCTGATCCTTTATGCGCAGACGCTGGCGAAGACGGTGCCCAATGCGGTGAGCCACATGATCGCGGCGTCGCTGATCTCGCTGCCCGCCGCGCTGCTGATCGCGCGGCTGATGGTGCCGGGGACCGGGACCACGGCGGAGGACGGGGACGCGCCGGTGCTGCGCTATGACAGCAGCATCGATGCGGTCATCCGGGGGACGATGGACGGGCTCCAGCTTTTCCTGGCGGTGATCGCGGTGATCATCGTCGTGTTCGCGCTCGTCTCGCTGGTCGATCAGATGCTCAGCGTCATCCCGCTGGTCGAGGGCGCGCCGGTGACGCTCCGGCGGATGTTCGGCTGGCTGTTCGCGCCGCTGATGTGGACGCTCGGCGTCCCCTGGGATCAGGCCGGAGCGGCGGGCGGGCTGATGGGCACCAAGACGATCCTCAACGAATATGTCGCCTATCTCGATCTCGCCGCGCTGCCGCCGGGGACGTTCGACCCGCGCAGCCAGCTGATCGTCACCTATGCCTTGTGCGGGGTCGCCAATCTCGCGAGCATCGGGCTGCTCGTCTCGACGATCGGCACCTTGTGCCCCGCGCGGCGCGCCGAAGTGTCGGGGCTGGGGGTCAAATCCTGGATCGCGGGCAATTGCGCCTCGGCGATGACCGGGGCGGTGATCGGCCTCGTGACCTTCGGCTGAGGCGATGTTCGACGCGCGCCTCCGCCCGCTGATCGATCCGCCGCTCAACGCGATCGGCAGGCGGATCGCCCGCGTCGGGATCGGCGCCAACCAGGTGACGCTGGCGGGCACGGCGATCGGCATCGGCGCCGGGATCGCCATCGCCGATCGCCGCTTTGCGCTCGCGCTCGCGCTGGTGCTCGTCTGCCGCTTGCTCGACGGGCTCGACGGCGCGGTCGCGCGGGCGACGCACAAGAGCGATTTCGGCGGCTATCTCGATATCGTCGGCGATTTCGCTTTCTATGTCGCGGTGCCGGTCGGCTTCGGCTTTGCCGATTCCGCCAATCTGCCCTTCGCGCTGCTGCTGGTGGCGAGCTTCACGCTCACCGGAATCAGCTTCCTTGCCTTCGCCGTGCTCGCCTCGACGCGCGGCATCGAGACGACCGCCCACGGCGAGAAAAGCTTCTTCTACAATAGCGGCATCGCCGAAGGCGGCGAGACGATCGCCTTTTTCATCGCGATGTGCTTGTGGCCGGCGGCCTTCCCGGCGCTGGCGAGCGCGTTCACCGCGCTATGCCTGCTGACGGTCGGGCAACGCACACTCGCCGCGCGTCACTTTTTGACGGGCCGGTCGTGACTCACCCCTTCTTCAGATCGGCCAGAAACGCGCGGATGCGTTTGGCGTTGACGCCGATATCGCTCTGCCCGACGCGGCTGATCGAGCGCATGTCGACCGTCGCCCCGCCGACTGCGGAGGTATCGGGGCGGATGCGGATGACGATATCGTCCTTGAAGCGGAAGAAGAACGACGTCGCGGTCGCCTCGATCGTGCCGGCCGCCTGATCGACCTTGGCGATCGCCCAGCCGCGCTCCTGCACCAGCGCGATCGCGCGCTTCATCGCAGCGGCGGTGTCGAGCGGCAGATGGAGCGGGGCGATATCGCCGTAAGCCTTGGCATGGATCGCCGCCCAGCGCGCTTGCGGCGTCATCGCTTTGAGGCGGGCATCGCCGCCATCGGGCACGTCGTCGAAATTGTCTGCGCGCACCGGCAGCACCGTGAATTGCGGCACATCGGCGAGGTTGGTGGTGATGTCGTGGATCGGCGGCACCTTGGTGGCGGCCGAAATCTGGCCGAACATATAGCCGCCGAACGCTATCGCCACGATCAGCGCGATCAGGTTCTTCCGGCCGGTGCGCACGCCGCGCCGCCGCGCCATCACGAACGCGACGATCGCGACGACGCCGCCGATCACCGCCGCGAGAAACGCCGCGACGAGCAGCAGCAACCCGATCCGGAACCCCCATATCCCCGTCGCGGTGCCGAGGGCCGCGAGCAGCGCTGCAGCGAGGCCGCCGACGCTCAGGATCAGCGCCAGCCACGACAGCCGGATCGCGCGTTTGCCCGTCGCCACTGCGTCCGCCATCATTCTTCTCCCCGGTTCGCCTCGGCCCTTCTTAGCGGCTGAAGCAGCATCCGGTCGATCCTTTGATCACCCGGCGCGCGAAATTGTGCGAGGCCGATCGTCATCGCCGCGTGTCCGGCGGCGGGCTGGGCGCGATAGGTGCCGAACAGCCGGTCCCACCAGGGCAGGCTGAACCCGAAATTGCGGTTGCGCTCGTCGGCGGCGACCGAATGATGGACGCGGTGCATGTCGGGCGTCACCATCACCAGCCGCAGCCAGCGATCGAGCCCGGCCGGGAGCGCGATATTGCCGTGGTTGATCATCGCCGCGGCGTTGAGCAGGATTTCGAAGATCAGCACCGCCAGCGGCGGCGCCCCGATCGCGACGATCGCGGCCCATTTGATCAGCAGCGAGACGATGATCTCGGCGGGGTGAAACCGCAGCGCCGTCGTCACGTCGAGTTCGGTGTCGGCGTGGTGGAGCCGGTGGACGCGCCACAGCCAGGGGACGGCGTGAAAGCCGACATGCTGGGCGTAGATCACCAGATCGAGCGCGATCACGGCGAGCGTGATCGTCAGCCAGCCGGGCAGGGCGAGCTGGTGAAGCAGCCCCCAGCCGCGATCGCCGGCGATCACCGCGACGCCGATCGCCGCGAGCGGGAACAGCAGCCGCACCAGCACGGTGTCGATCGCGAGAATGCCGATATTGCCCGGCCAGCGCCGCCACCGCGACGTGCCGGGCCGGCGGCGCGGCGCTACCGCCTCGAGCGCGGCGACGATCGCCAGCACGCCAACGAACGCACTCAGCCGGACGACCGGTTCGGCGCTGGCCCATCCCGTCATTTGGCCGGGGCGCCGGGTCGCTGGCGCAGTGCCGCGATCACCGTCGGCAGCATCCGCGCGACGATCCGGTCGACCCCGGCGGGGTTGGGGTGCATGCCATCGGCCTGGAGCAAGCCGCGCTGCGCAGCGACGCCGTCGAGAAAGAAGGGATAGAGGCGCGCGCCATAACGCTTGGCGAGCGCCGGATAGAGCCCTTCGAACGCGGTCGCATAGGGGCGCCCCATGTTCGGCGCGGCGCGCATCCCGGCGAGCAGCACCGGGATATTCTGGCGCTTCAGCTCGGCAAGGATTGCCTCGAGATTGGCGCGTGTCTGCGCCGGGCTCAGCCCCCGCAGCATGTCGTTTGCGCCGAGTTCGACGATCACCAGATCGGGCTTCGCCTTCAGCCCGCGCAGCACCCAGCCGAGCCGCGCACGGCCGGCCGCGCTGGTATCGCCCGAGACGCCGCCATTGTGCACGCGCGCCGAAACGCCTGCGCGACGCAGCGCCGCCTCGAGCCTGACGGTGAACCCCTGGGCCGGGCCAAGCCCATAGCCGGCGGTGAGGCTGTCGCCAAAGGCGAGCACCAGCCTGTCGCGCGCGCTGGCGGGGGCCGCCGTCGCCAGCATCGCCAGCGCGATCGCCAGCCCGATCGTCAGGCGGGCGAGCAGGCGTTGGACAATCGGGACCCGCCTCCCATATGGACTGTTACTGCGCTTCACCGGATATCCTCTCGACCATGACAGAACCGAATATCGCGATCCAGGCGCGCAATGTCACCCTCGCGCTTGGCAAGGCCAGTGCAAGAGTCGAGATTCTAAAGGGCATTGATCTGGATATTGCCGCCGGGAGCAGCGTAGCGCTGCTCGGCGCGTCGGGATCGGGCAAATCGTCGCTGATGGGCGTGCTCGCCGGGCTCGAACGCGCGACCTCGGGCGATATCCGCGTGGCGGGTGCCGATTTTGGCGCGCTCGACGAGGATGCCCTCGCGCTCGCGCGGCGCGGGCGGATCGGCATCGTCCTGCAGGCGTTCCATTTGCTGCCGACGATGACCGCGCTCGAAAATGTCGCGGTGCCGCTCGAACTCGCCGGCGCCGATGATGCCTTTGCGCGTGCGGCGGCCGAACTCGGGGCGGTCGGGCTCGGCCACCGGCTGCATCATTATCCCGCGCAGCTTTCGGGTGGCGAGCAGCAGCGCGTGGCGATCGCCCGCGCGATCGCGCCGCGTCCGGCGATCCTGTTCGCCGACGAGCCGACCGGCAATCTCGACGGCGCGACCGGCCAGGCGATCCTCGATCTGCTGTTCGCGCGGCGCGGCGCGACCGAAACGACCTTGCTGATGATCACCCATGATTCCGCGCTTGCCGCGCGGTGCGACCGCGTGATCGAGATGCGCGACGGGCGGCTGGTCGCCGATCGGGCGGCGGCATGAGGCTTGCCTGGCGGCTCGCGCTCAGGGATTTGCGGGGCGGGATCGGCGGGCTCCGGCTGCTCGCCATCTGCCTGTTTCTTGGCGTCGCGGCGATTGCCGGGATCGGCAGCCTGTCGACCGCGATGACCGCCGAGCTCGCCGCCAAGGGCCGGCTGTTTCTCGGCGGCGATCTCCAGATCGCCCTGTCGCAGCGCGAGGCGACGCGGGCGGAGCGCGCGGCCATCGCCCGGCTCGGGCGGGTATCGGAAAGCGCCAAGCTCAACGCGATGCTCGCGCGCGCCGATGGCGGCAGCGCGACGCTGGCGGCGCTGAAAGCCGTCGATGGCCGCTATCCGCTCGAAGGCAGGCTTCAGCTCGCGGCGGGCGCGCAGCCGCCGCGGGCCGACGGCATCATGCTCGATCCGGCGCTCGCCGATCGGCTCGGCGTGCGGCTCGGCGACCGGGTCCGGCTCGGCGAGACGATGCTGGTGGTGACCGGGCTGATCGCCGACGAACCCGATCGTGTCGGCGAAGGCTTTCGCTTCGCGCCGACCGCGATTACCGGGGTGGCAGCGCTGCGGGCGTCGCGGCTGATCCAGCCGGGCAGCCTCTATGACTGGCGCTACCGCATCGCGCTCCCCGCCGGTGCCGATCCGCGCGCGATTGCCACGGACCTGCGCCAGCGCTTCAAGGCGCAGGGCTGGCGCGTGCAGGACAGCAGCGACGGCGCGCCGGGGGTGCGCCGATCGATCGAGCGGATCGGGCAATTCCTGATCTTGGTTGGGCTCACGTCGTTGGCGATTGCCGGGATCGGGGTGGGCAACGGCGTCGGCGCCTATCTCGCCGGCAAGCGCAACAGCATCGCGACGCTCAAGACGTTGGGGGCCGGATCGGGGCTGATCCACCGGCTGTTCCTGATCGAGATCGCTTTGGTCACGGGCGGCGCGATCATCGCCGCGCTGTTCGTCGGTGCGCTGGTCCCGGCAATCGTCGTCTCGCTGGCGGGGCCGGCGCTGCCGGTGGCGCCGCGGCTCGCTTTCTATCCCGGGCCATTGCTCGCGGCGGCGGCTTATGGCGCGCTGGTCGCGCTCGCCTTCGCGCTGCCGCCGCTCGCGCGGGCGCGGCGGGTGAGCGCGGCGGGGTTGTTCCGATCGGCGATCGACGGCGGCGAGCGCACCGGCTGGCGCCCGATCGCCGGCGCGGTGGCGGCGATCGGGCTCGCGGCAACGCTCGCGATCGGCACCGCGCGCGAGCCGCTGTTCGCCGCCGCCGTGCTGGGCGCTTCGGCGGGGCTGGTGGCGTTGCTGGCCTTGCTCGCGGCGGCGATCAGCTGGGTGGCGGCGCGGTTGCCGCGCCCGCGCGCGCCGCTCATGCGTCTGGCGATCGGCAATCTCCACGGCCCTGCGGCGCAGACCAGCCAGCTCGTCGTCGCGCTCGGGCTCGGGCTTACCCTGTTCGTCACGCTCGCCGGCATCCAGACGAGCCTTGCCGGGCAATTGCGCAGCAGCGTGCCCGCGCGCGCGCCGAGCTTTTTCGTGCTCGACATCCCGTCCGATCGGATCGACGAATTCAGGGGCATTGTTCGCCAAAAGGCGCGCGACGCGACGCTGGTGACGGTGCCGTCGCTGCGCGGGCCGGTGGTCGCGCTGCGCGGACAGCGCGTCGCCGACATGAAGACGATCCCCGAAGGCGCGTGGATCCTGCGCGGCGACCGCGGGCTGACCTTCGCCGGGGATCTCCCCAAGGGCAACCGGATCACCGCCGGCCAATGGTGGCCACAGGACTATGCCGGGCCGCCGCTCGTCTCTATCGATCAGGACGCCGCACGGATTCTCGGTCTCAAGATCGGCGACAGCCTGACGGTGTCGGTGCTCGGCACCGACGTGGCTGCCCGGATCGCGTCGTTCCGCGAGATCGACTGGGGGACGCTCGGATTCAACTTTGTGCTGATCTATTCGCCGCATGCCTTCGATGGCGCACCGTTCAACTATATGGCGACGATCACCGCGCCGGCCGCGCGCGAGGCGGCGATCAACCAGGCGCTGACGCAGGCCTTTCCCTCGGTCAGCCTGATCCGGGTGAAAGACATCATCGCGGCGGTCGGCAGCCTGTTCGGCCAGCTCGCGACGGCGGTCGCGGCGGCGGGATCGGTGGCGATCGCGGCGGGGATCGCGGTGCTCGTCGGCGCGGTGCTCGCGGCGAGGCAGGCGCGTGTGTATGACGCGGTGCTGCTCAAACTGCTCGGTGCGACGCGCGGCCAGGTCGTGCTGGTGCAGGCGATCGAATATGCCCTGCTCGCCGCGATCGTCGCGCTGGTCGCGCTCGGGCTGGGTGCGGCGGCGGGTTGGGCGGTGGTGACGCAGCTGTTCACGCTGCCCTGGGCACCCGATTGGGGCATCGTACTGGCGACGCTGGCAGGCGGATCGGTGCTGATCATGGCGATCGGGCTGTTCGGATCGCTGCCCGCGCTCGCGGCCCGGCCGGCGGCGGCGCTGCGCGCCCAGTGACGGCGCGACGGACGGGTCAGACCGCGCGGCGCGCGACGTCTTCGAGGCCGAGGCTCTTGAGCAGCAGATTGCCCTCGATCGTGACGAGCAGGCGGGCGGCGTCGATCGCACGCTGCTCGGGTGTTGCGCTGTCGAGCTGCGATTCGCCCCAGGCCAGAAACCCCCGCCCGATCCGCTCGCCGATCGCGTGGAGCGCCGCGTCGCCATAGGCCGCCTGCGCCGCGACATCGAGCCACACGCGCATATAGGGCCACAGCGCCTCGTCCATCAGCGCCGCGACCAGTTCGGCGCGCAGGCGATCGAGCGGCAATGGCTGCGGCGAGCGCCGCGCCGCGAGCAGCCCGGTCAGGCGCGCGGCGATGCAGTCGAGCGTGGCCGCGATCACCTCGGCCTTGTCCTTGAAGTAATAGAGCAGCATCCGGTCGCTGATCCCCGCCGCCTTGGCGAGCGGGCGCAGGCTCGATCCCGACAGCCCTTCTGCGAGGACGTGATCGGCCAGCCGGTCGATGATCGCCGCGCGCCGGTCGTCGGCCTTCATCGCGTGGCGGCCTTTGGTTGCAGCTCGAGCCCCATGAGCGCTGGCGTTCGCACAAATTGGCGGCGGCGAAAAGGGGCCGGCGGCCGCTGTCCGCTCAAAGCCCCAGCGCCTTGAATACCGCCACGGCAGCCGTTGCGCGCGCCAGTTGCGCGTCGGTTAGCCGGCGTTCGGCCTCGGCGGCGTTCGATTGCGCGGTCAGCTTCGGCAGCAGATCGTCCTCGCCGGCACGGTAGCGCTGGTCGGCGAGCGCCAGCGCGGTGCGCGCGGCAGCAAGCGAGTTCGACGTCTCGCGTTCGGTTTCGGCCGAACGCGCGAAGCGGTTGAGCGCGGTTTCGCTGTCGGCAAGCGCATCGAAAACCGCGGCTTCATACCGCGCGGCGGCAGCATCGGCGCGCGCGTCGCTCGCACGGATCTTCGCGCGGATCGTGCCACGCTGGAGGATCGGCCACCTAAACGACGGCCCGAGCTGGAAGCGCGTGACGCCGCCGGTGAACAATCCGTCGACCGATCGCGCCTCCTGGCCGACCGAGCCGAGCAGCGAGAGGCGCGGAAACAGATCGGCGGTGGCGACGCCGATGTCGGCGGTCGCAGCGGCGAGCTCGCGCTCGGCGCGGGTGATATCGGGCCGGCGCCGCAGCAGATCGGCGCGCAACCCGGCGGCGATGCTCGTGGGCGGGGGCGGCAACGGCTTGGGATCGAGCAGCGCCGGGGCGATCGCTTCGGGGGGCTGCCCGACCAGCCGCGCGAGCGTGTAGGCGGCGGCGCGGACGTCGCCCTCGAGGACAGGGACCGTGGCGGCGGTGGCCGATGCCTGGGCTTGTGCGCGGGCAAGATCGAAGCGCGCCGCTTCGCCGCCGCGAAAGCGTCGGTCGACGAGATCAACGGTGCGCGCCTGCGCGCCAGAATCGTCGCGCGCGGCGGCGAGCCGCGCCTGGGCGGCGCGCAGCTCGAAATAGGTACGGGCGATCTCGGCGCGCAGCTGGACCAGCGTGCCGGCGCGGGCAGCCTCGGCAGCCTCGACGCGGGCGCCGGCGGCCTCGATGCTGCGGCGGGTGCCGCCCCACAGATCGATTTCCCACGAGGCATCGAAGCCCGCGTCGAACAGCGAGAAATTGCGCGAAAATCCGGGGATGCGGCTGACCGGAATCTGGCCATTGCCGCTCAGCTGGTTTTCGGTGCCGCTGGCGGTGGCGTTGAGCTTGGGGCCAGCGCCGCCGCGCGCGACATCGCGATTGGCGCGCGCCTCGGCGAGCCGCGCTTCGGCCTCGCGCAGCCCCGGATTGCCCTTGATACCCGCCTCGATCAGCGCGGTCAGCTGGGGATCGCCAAACCCCGTCCACCAGTCGTTCGCGATCGTGCCGGGCCCGCTCGGCTCCTGCCAGACGGGTGCGATCGACGTCGCCGGGCGCCGGTAGTCGGGGCCTACCGTGCAGGCGCCGAGCAGCAGCATCAGGACGAGAGGGGCGGGACGGGACACAGGCGTTACTCCTTGCGGGCGCGGAACAGCCATGACGACGCGCCGAGCGTCACCACGGCGATCAGGATCATCGGCCAAGTGCTCGCCCATACATCGATGGCGGGCAGATCCTTGAGGAACAGCCCCTCGACGATCACGAGAAAATGGCGCACCGGATTGGCGAGGCTGATCACCTGCAGCCATTCGGGCATGTTATCGACCGGGCTGGCGTAGCCCGACAGCAGGATCGCCGGCACGGTGACCAGAAACACCCCGAGAAACGCCTGTTGCTGGGTCATCGACAGCGTCGAGACGAGCATGCCGATGCCGATCAGTGCGAGCAGGTAGATGATCACCGCACCGTAGAAGAGCAGCACCGATCCGGTATAGGGGACGCCGAAGATCGTCGTCGAGGCGACCAAAAAGAGCGTCGCGTTGAACAGCCCGACGAGCATCGGCGGCACCATCTTGCCGATCAGGATCTCGGACACGCGCAGCGGCGAGACCATCAGCTGTTCGAACGTGCCGAGCTCGCGTTCGCGCGCGACCGACTGGGCGGTGATCGACAGCCCCGCGACTGCGCCGATGATCGCGGTCAGGCTAGGCATGGTGAACCACAGATAATCGAGATTGGGATTGAACCAGTTGCGCACGATGCTCGGCGGCCGCCGGGTCGCGCGATTGTCCGATCCGACCGAGGCGGCGATCTGCCCCAGATAGGCGGCGACGATCTGCGCGGCGTTCGAGCGGCGACCGTCGAGCACCACCCCGAGCGTCGCCGGGCGGTCCGCGGCGACCGCGCGGTCGAAGCGTTGGTCGATGACGATCGCGGCGATCACGCGTTGCCGATCGATCGCGTCCCGCAGGTCGGCGGGCGACCGCAGCCGGATCACCCGCCCGACATCGGGCGCGCCCGCCAGCCGCTGGAGAAAGTCGACGCTCGCCGCGCCGCCCGATCGATCGAGGATGCCGACATCGTAATTCTTGACCTCGAGCGTGGTCGCAAGCCCGAAGATCACCAGCTGAAGAATCGGCGGCAAGATCAGCGTGATCCGCGCGCGCGGATCGCGGACCGTCGCGAGAAATTCCTTGATGATGATCGCCCAAAGCCTGCCCATCAGTCGAGCCTCCGCCGCGTCGCCCGGAAGGCGAGGGTGAAAAAGATCGCGCCGAAGCCGAGCATCGCGCCGATGTTGGGCAGGATCAGCCCCCAGAGGTCGCCCGCGACGAACACCGTGCCGAGCGGCGGGATCAGGTAGCGTGCGGGTACGATATAGGTGAGCCACTGAATCGGCCAGGGCATCGAGCTGATCTCGAACAGGAAGCCCGACAGCAGCAGCGCGGGCAGAAACGCCGAGAGCAGCGCGATCTGGCTGGCGACGAACTGGTTCTTAGTCGCCGCCGAGATGAACAGCCCCTGGCCGAGCGCCGGGACGAGGAACGCCGAGGCGATCGCCAGCAGCGCCAGCGGCGAGCCGCGAAACGGCACGCCGAACACCGTGATCGCGAGCACGGTGCACAAGGTCATCGAGCCGAGCGCGAGGACGAAATAGGGGAGCAACTTCGAGGCGATCAACTCGGCCATCGTGATCGGCGTGGCGAGCAATGCCTCCATTGTGCCGCGCTCCCACTCGCGCGCGACCACCAGCGCGGTGAGCAAAGTGCCGATCATCGTCATCACGATCGCGATCGCGCCGGGCACCAGAAAAAAGCGGCTCTTGAGTTCGGGGTTGAACCAGAAGCGCGTGTCGAGCGTGATCGGCGGCGGGGGCGCGCCCGCCCAGGCGGCGCGAACCCCCTCGGCATAGGCGGCGGTGAAGCTCGCGGTATTGGGGATCGATCCGTCGGTGATGATCTGGATCGGCACCGCCGCGCCGCGCGCGGCCGATCTGCCGAAATCGGCCGGGATGACGATGATCGCGCGGATTCGCCCTGCGACCAGCGCTTCCTTGAGCGGTGCGACGCTACGCGCGGTGGTGACCTCGAACCATTTCGATCGCTGGTAACTCTGGGCGAGCCCGAGCGCGGCGGCGCTGTTGCCTTCGAGCGCGACGCCTACCCTGGTTCGCGACGTATCGAGCGAGACGCCGTAGCCGAACAGGAACAGTAGCAGGACGGGCAGCACGAACGCGATCAGCAGCGTCGAGGGATCGCGCATGATCTGCGCCGATTCCTTGACGATCATCGCCGACAAGCGGCGCAGGCTTGGGCGCCTCATGCCGCTTGCCGTTCGCGCTGGCGATCGGCGTCTTCGAGCAGCGCGATGAAGGCGTCTTCCATAGTCGGGTCGTCGATTCCCGCCGCCGCGCTCGCCTGTGCCTTCAGGTCGTCGGGCGTGCCGGTAGCGATCTCGCGGGCGCGATAGATCAACGCGATCCGGTCGCAATATTCCGCCTCGTCCATGAAATGGGTGGTAACGAGCACGCTGACGCCGCGTTCGACTAGTCCGTTGATGTGCGTCCAGAATTCGCGCCTCGTGATCGGATCGACGCCGCTTGTGGGTTCGTCGAGGAACAGGACGGGGGGCTCGTGCATCACCGCGCAGGCGAGCGCCAGCCGCTGCTTGTAGCCGAGCGGCAGGGTGCCGGCGTTGACCGGGAGATAGCGCCCGAGCCCGAAAATATCGACCAGCTCGGCGATCCGCGCGCGCGCGCGCGATCGGCCGAGGCCGTAGACGCCGGCGAAGAAATTGAGATTCTGGGCAACCGAGAGATCGCCGTAGAGCGAAAATTTTTGCGCCATATAGCCCAGTTGCGCCCGCGCGGCGGCGCCCGATCCGGCGAAACTGACGCCCGCCACCGTGCCACTGCCCTGCGTTGGCGTCAGCAGCCCGCACAACATCTTGAAGGTGGTCGATTTGCCGGCCCCATTGGGGCCGAGCAGCCCGAAAATCTCGCCGCGGCTGACGCGCAGGCTGATATTCTCGGCCGCCGTGAAATCGCCGAAGCGCTTGGTGAGCCCGTGCGCCTCGATCGCGGGCGCGTCGCTCGGCGGGACTTGCGCATAGCTCGCGGCGAGCGCGCTGGTGCCGCCGGGGCCACCGCCGAGAATGTCGACGAAGCCGTCCTCGAACCGGGCTGGCGTCGGCGCGAGCGTTGCCGCGGGTCCTGCCCCGAGATCATCGAGCGCGATCGTCGCGCCGGCACGGGCAATAAGGCGCAGCGCGCGACCCTGGATCATGCCGTCGCTGACCGCCGGCAGATCGAGCGCGCGCTCGAGCAACGCGCGCCGATTGGCGGTGATGCCACCAAGGCGAAAACTGCGCCCGGCCATCCGCTCGGTGAGTTCGGCGGGCGGGCCTGAAAACAGCAACTTGCCTTCGTTGAGCAGATAGACCTCGGCGCACTTCTCGGCCTCGTCGAGATAAGCGGTCGACCAGAGCACGCCGATCCCCTGATCGACCAGCGCGCCCACCATCGCCCACAGCTCGCGCCGCGATACAGGATCGACACCGACGCCGGGCTCGTCGAGCAACAACAGGCGCGGCGTGCGAACGAGCGCGCAGGCGAGGCCGAGCTTCTGCTTCATGCCGCCGGAAAGCTTGCCGGCGAGGCGGGTTTCGAAACGGGCGAGATCGGTGAATTCGAGCAGCCGGGCAAAGGTGGCGTCGTGATCGCGCGCGGGCAGGCCGCGCAGCTCGGCATAGAGCCTCAGATTCTGGCGGACCGAAAGATCCTCGTAGAGGCCGAAGCGCTGCGGCATGTAGCCAATATCCTCGGCGCGCACGCCCGGCGCCGCGCCGAGCGCGGTCACCGCGCCCGAATCGGGCTCGAGAAGGCCGGCGAGGATGCGGATCAGCGTCGTCTTACCGGCGCCGTCGGGGCCGACCAGTCCGGTGACCTGACCGGGCCCGACCGTGATCGAGACGTCGTCGAGCGCGGGTGGGTCTGCGGCGACGAAACGTTTGGTGACGCCGATCGCCTCGGCGGGCATCGTCATGATCAGCGGTCCGTCACGACGGGGGCGTCGGGCACGATCACGGTGACCGGCTGGCCCTGGCGCAGGCCATCGTCGGGATCGGTGACGATGATCCGCAGCCGATAGACCAGATCGGTGCGCAGATTTTCGGTCTCGACGGTCTTGGGGGTGAACTCGGCGGTCGGCGAGATATAACCGATCGTCCCATGATAGCGCCGGCGGCCCGCGCCGGTCGATACCTCGACGGCCATGCCGGGGCGGATGCGGCCGAGATCGGGCTCGGCGACATAAGCGCGCACCCGCATCGGTCGGTCGATCGTCAGCGTGAAGACCGTCTCGCCCGCGCCGACGATCGCGCCTGGTTCGCGTGCGCGCGACAGCAGCACGCCGGCCGAGGGCGCGCGGAGCTTGGCGTCGGCGATGTCGGTGCGGACGGTGTCGCGCTCGGCGCGCGCGAGGGCGAGCTGTGCCTCGGCGGCGGTGATATCCTCGCGGCGGCTGCCCGCGCGCTGCAGCGACAGCGCCTGTTGTGCGGCGCGAACATTGGCCTGGGCAGCGGCATAGGCGGCCTTGGTCTGGTCGAACAGCGCCTGGCTGACGGCGCCGGTTTCGATCAGCGGTTTGCGCCGTTCGTAATCGTCGCGCGCGCCGGCCAGCACGGCCTGGCGCTGGGCGAGATCGGCGGCGGCGGTGGCGACTTCCTGTGGCCGGCTCCCGGCGCGACGCTTGGCGAGCTCGGCTTCGGCGGCGGCGACCTTCGCCTCGGCCGAGGCGAGCTTGTCGCCGAGGGGGCGCGGATCGAGGGTCGCGAGCACGGCCCCAGCGGGGACGCGCGCGCCCTCGTCGAACGGTATCGCGGCAATCCGCCCGGGCACGCGAAAGCCGAGATCGACCTGGCGAATATCGACATTGCCGTAAAGGGTGAGCGTGTCGGCCGGCTTGCGGCCGATCAGACCGAAGCCGCGCGTCAGCGCGCCCGTGACGACAAGGGCAATCAGCGCCGCAACCAGCGCGAGGCGAACAGGGCGGGTCATCGGGTCTCCGATCGATGTAGAATGGCACGGACATTGGTTTCGATGCGGGCATGGATCATCGCCATGTCGGCTTCGTCGATGATGGGCCGGTCGAGCGCGCGCAACACGCCCGCGCGCGCTGCACGGAACACCAATGCCTGTCCGATCAGCGTCATGGCGGCGATCCGTGCCGCGCGGGGATCGCCCTCGCCGGTGGCCTCGGCGAAACGGCGCTCGATCAGCATCACCACATGCTGCATCGCATTCTGCCAGAGCAGGTCGAACGCGGCGGTGGGCTGCATCTGTTCACGCATGATGAAGCGCGACCAGCTTTCTGCCTCGTCGCGCAGCATCAGATTGGCCATGCCGCCGACCAGCGCGACGACGTGCTCGACCGGATCGTCGAACTGCAGATCGAGCACCGGCCGGATCTGCACGCCGATCTGATCGGCGATATAGCCGGCGGCGGCGAGATACAGGCCTTCCTTGCCGCCGTGACGATAGGTGATCGTCGACATCGCGACATTGGCCGCCGTCGCAATCGCGCGGGTGCTCGCGGCGTCGAAGCCATCGCGGCCGAAATGATCGATCGCCGATTCGAGAAGGGGGTCGTCCATGAACGCGTCTTTGTTCGTTCGAACGAACGAGTCAAGTGGCGACTTTTGCTTGGGCGTGTTTCGGACGCGAGAAGGCAGCTGGACGATCCGCGCTGCGCGGGCAGAGCGTTTGGGCCCAACTAGGACAGGATTGGATTATTCCGCCCGCCGACTCCATTGATTGTCGAACAGCAGCGTTTAAACCCAATCAAGATCGCTAGTGCAAAGTGAGTCGTCATGCCATGAATCGGCTAAATAATGTCGAGTCATGTAGTGGGTATGGCCACCTTGACTTGAATTCACGTTTGATTGGAAATGATCAATATTGGTGTTAGTTTATTGCGTATAAATCAAATCATATCGGATTATGTCAACGCGCATTTGTAAGAGATATATAGCAGAAACGCGACGACGAATAATCTTAATCAACGCGTCTTCATAACAACGTGGCACGGCTGAGTCCGCGTCCTGCTCGCGACCTTCAAAGAGAGATTGGCGAAGAGCGATGGTAGCATTTACCCGATATGACGACGCGCTCTACCTGCCGGCCGCCGATATCGGCAATGTCGCGCAGGCGCGAATCGGCTTTCTTTTCCAGGACGGCGCTCGGACCGATCCGACCTTCGATCTGACCCAGGCGACCTGGACCGATCCGGACCAACAGGGTTATTTCTTTTTCTTCGTTCCTGCCGCAGGGCGCGACTGGGCAGCATTTGCCACCAAAGTGCGTGGGCTTTTTGGCGAAACTGCATCGGCGCAATTTGCCTGGATCGCCGAACAGGGCAGCGGCGCCGCCACGACCGTGTCGGCGGTCTCGCTGATCCAGGTGACCAACCAGGGGACCGCCGGTCCGTCGCCCAGCCAGCCCTTTTCGTTCGATTTTGCCAGCAACATCGCGCTGACGGTCCCGGCCAGCCCGTTCCTGCCATCGGTGATCAGCTTCGACGATGCCACCGGCCAGTTCTTGTTTCCGAACCCGTCGAACCCGATCACGCTGACGGCGCAGCCACCCAACGGCGCCCAACAGACTTTTCCCGCAACATCGCCCAATCTCGCGCTGTCGATGAATGGCGGCAGCGATCCGCATGGCGGCAGCGTCAACGCCAGCTTCGCGCTCGCCGTGGCCGATCTCGCGGCGTTCGAAGCCGGGATGATGTATTTCGATGCGGGGGCTAGCGATCTGCTGGGGGCCTATTGCTTCCCGGTGCTGCGGGCGCCCGGTGGCGCGGCGACGGCGATGCAGTTCTCGGCCTGGTTCGACGTGCTCGCGCCGCTCGACGATCTGCGGTCGTATTTTCAGTGCACCGACAGCATCGTCAGCAGCTATTTCTCGACCGCCAACGGCAAGGCGATCGCGCTCACGACGGCTGCGGGAACCGGTCCGGCACAGACGAGCCGGCTGGTGTTCGCCAACCGGCCGGTGCATCAGACGACCGACACCAGCAATTATTATCTGACCATGGCAGGCCCCTTCGGCCTTGGCATCGACGGCGGCGCAGCCGCGGCGGGCCCTGCTGCGATGCTGTGTGGCACGGCGGGCACCGAGTTCCTCAGTATCGATGTCACTGCCGGCGCCGCCGATACACTGGTCTTCATTCCCGGTCAGCCGGCTTTCCAGAAGACCACCCCCCCCGCCACGCCGGGCGCAGCGCCACAATTTCTCGATTCGATGGGTGGGGCGGTCACGACTGCGTGGGGCCAGGTGCAGACGGCCAGCGGCGGTTACGTATCGCAGCCGCAGGATTCGCCACTTTACCAGCAGTCAGGCACCACCAGCGCCAGCGCTGCCGACGATGCCGCCACACTCGACGTCTATCTCCTCGATTTCCTGCCGCTGCCGAGCTGGAGCGCGGTCCACACCGCCCCGGAGGCGCGCGATGCCGCAAGCGGCGCGGCCTCGACGCCGCTCGTGCCGCTCGTCCCGTTCGCCGGGCTGTTCTTCTCGACCGCCGCCGAATCGGCGCCCTATCTGCTGATCGAGGCGACCGCACTCAATCCGACGCGGAAAAACTTGTTCACCCGGGCCGAGGCGACGGTCTCGGCGAGCCTGCGCGCGCGGGGCCTGGCGTTGGCGGCCACCGCCGAGGCCGATCTCACCTATGCGATGACTCCGCCGGGGCTGCTCGCCGGGCTGAGCGGCATCGGCGCCGATCAAATGTGGGAGACGACGCGGATCGCGATCAGCCCGCCCTTGGTGGCCGCCGATCCGTCGATCTACCTCCAGTTCACCGCGATGCAGGATCAGATCCGCGCGGCGCTCCAGCAGAACCAGATCTTCCTCGTCATCAGCACGCTGACCAATCCCAATCCGCCGGCCAACACCTTGTTCGATTTCGCCGGCACCGATCAGCAGATCAACATCGCCGGCTGGCCGTTCGCGCTGTCGCCGACGGGCACCAGATCGAAGGATGGCGTGCCGCCGATCGTGATGATGAAATTCTATCCTGGCCAGTCGATCAAGGACCTCGTCGCCGACACCAGCCTGTGGTCGCAGGCCGATACCTTCAACGGTGGCGACTTCACCGCCGAGCAGGCGCAGACCTATGTCAGCGACCTGATCGAGGCGGCGGGCGCGGCGGTCGACCAGGACGGCCCGACATCGCTCTACTATAATTTCTATCAAGTGGTGACCGATCCCGACTGGAGCGGGCTGCTCGCGGTCAACGCCAACATGGAGCTGAACAGCCTGCCGACCGCGATCAAGGCCGTCACCGGCGGGATGACCTATCCCGACAGCGATGGCAAACCGGTCAGCAACATCGATGCCTTCCGCGTCCATCATGTCGGCGTGTCGATCAACGATACCGATCCGGCCGGCGCGACGCCGACGCTGTCGCAGAGCTCGCTGTTCGGGCTGGTCGATTACGAAAAGCCCGACTCGCCGCCCGAGGCGCGGCTCGCCGCCACCGGCCTGGACGTCTTCTACAATTTCGAGGTCGAATTCCTTCGCGCGCTGTTCACCAACTCGGCGCTCGAGAGTTTTTCGTGCAAGATCAACCTCACGATAAACAATCTGTTTGGCACCGACGTCACCGGCGATCCTGCACCGGCGGGCCCAGACGCGGCCGATCCCGAACCCGCCGCCGACGATGCCAACATCGTCGTCATCACCGGCTCGTATCAGGCGCATTCGACGAGCGGCGACGACGACAGTTCGGGCGAGGGGGTCTATTCCTTCGTGTCGGAAGCGCCGTTCAACTACACTTTCGGCACCAATCCCTATCTCGACACCATCACGCTCAACAAGATCCAGTTTTCCTTCATTCAGGAAACCCAGACCGCCGGCAGCGACACCTCAACGATCGAAGCCTCGTTCGGCATTTGGGGCAGCCTGGTTTTCAAGGAGTTCAAGGTCCTCGACATCTTCGCGTTCAAGGATCTCGTGTTCAACGACCTCGGCATTTCGGTAAGCTTCGATCTGACCGTGCCGGGGGGCGGCAAATCGCCCTACACCGCCAATACCCAGCTCGCGTTCAACCCCGGCAATCTACGGCTCGATCTCGCCGCAAGCGAACCGCGCGAGGGCGATACCAGCCTGCTCCGGCTGTTGCCGTTCAAGCTGACGTCGTTTCTTTACAATCAATATCCCGACGACCAGACCGTCGAGGATCTCGGCTATTTTTCGCTGTCGGAGGTGCCGCTCGATCCGGGCTTCACGCTGACCAACAAGTTTAACTATGGCCTGATCTTCGAGCTCGATCTCGGCGGGCTCGGCGCGCTGGTCGGCTCGCTTGAGGCGTTCAAGTTCGGCTTCCTGATCGGCTGGGCAGTCGACAATGGCGCCACCGCCGGTGGCATTGCGTTCGGCGTGCAGATGCCGCAGGCCGACGGCAAGCTGCAGATCAAGATTCAGGGCGTGCTCGATCTGCTGATCGAGCAGTTCATTCTCCGCTATGAAAAACCCGCCGATGGCGGCCCCGCCTTCCTCGTCGTCGCGCTGCACAACAGTTCACTGACCGTGTTCGGGGTGCGTTTGCCGCCGGGCGAGGCGCAGATCGACGTCGCGCTGTTCGCGCCGATCGGCGATTCGGCGCATATCGGCTGGATCGCCGCCTATAACAACAGCGCACCGCCGCCACCGTCGCAACTGCCATCATCCCCCGCGCAGTCCGTGACGATCGAGCATGGCAGTGCTGCCGCGTCCCTCGCGGTTTCGGCCGCGGGGGACGATGGTCCTGGTGCCGGTGGAAGCGGCGAGGGCGGGGACGGCGAGGGCAGCGCGTTCGAGCTGGTCTATCTCGGGCTCGGCCAGCGGGTCGGGCCGTCAAAGGACGACACGCCGACCAACTTCGCCGATTTCATGACGTTCATGACGACCGATTTCTGGGATGCGATCGAGAACAAGGAATATGACAAGGTCTATCACCCCGACGGCCAGTGGCTGGCGCTGACCAATTTCAAGCTGCTGAAGATCGTCGAGGTCGGCTTCGTCTTCTACGATACGACGCCCTTCTACAGCCTGACGCTCAACGTCGAGAAGCTGTTCAACTTCGAAATCACCTACACCAAGATCAGCGACAGCATCGGGCTGTTCTATGCCGAATTCGCCCTGCCCGACAGTCTGCGCACCTATCAGGTCGGCGCGGCTTCGCTGACGCTGCCGTCGATCGGCGTGAGCGTCTACACCAACGGCAACTGGAAGCTCGACGTCGGCTTCCCCGCCAATGACGACTGGAGCAAGTCGTTCCGGGTCGAGGCAATGGCGGGGCCGGTGCCGGTGACGGGATCGGGCGGCTTCTACATCGCCAGCCTCAGCTCGGCGACGACCGACGTGTTCGTCGCCGATTATGCGAGCATTCTGGCTTTCGGCTTTGCCGCGCGGCTGGGGGTCGGCAAGAATTTCGTGTCGGGGCCGCTCAAGGCCGGCGTCAGCGTTACCTTTTTCGGGATCATCCAGGGGGCGGTCGGCTATCATAATTCGATTACCGGCGATTTGTTCAAGAAGCCCGACGCGCTTGCGCTGTCGGGCCAGTTCGGCATCATCGGCGAGATTTACGGCTCGATCGACTTCATCATCATCAAGGCGAGCGTCAACGTCCGGCTCCAGGCGAGCATCGGCATCGTCCTGAAATACGAGCCCGCGGCCGGAAATGACGGATCGATCCTGCTCTATATCGAGGCGAGCGTCAGCGTCAGCGTCTCGGTGGAGATCGGTCTCGGCTTCTTCTCGATCACGATCAGTTTCAGCTTCAACGCCTCGTTCCGCTTCGACTGGCAGCTCGCCGGGCCAAGCCAGAATGCGGCGCGGCTCGAGCATCACCGGAGCCTGCGCGCCGCCCGAATGATGGCGCTGGCGAGCGAGGCGATCACCGTGCTGCCGCTAATCCCCGGCTTCACCACCGCGCTGCCGATCTGGTTCACCCCCGAAGGGACGGCGGTGTTCGCCGACTCGAGCACGGCAGGCGCGCCGTGGGTCGTCACCTCGCTGGCGCTGCAATATGATCCGGCGCCGCCGGCGAGCACTACCTATGCGAGCTTCATGCCATTCGAGAAGGTGACGGCGCAGCTCGTCACCTGGGTACTCGGTCAGGCAACGCAGAAGGGCGGCTGGAACTACAGCGTCGATCAAACGACGCTGTCGGATCTCGACCAGCATCCCGACGTGCTGCTCGCCGGCATCGATTATGCCGCCCTGCTCGCCGAACTCGCGGTGTTCAGCGCGGCGAGCCTGTTCGTGCCCGACGAACCAAAGGGCAGCACCGTCAGCGCGGCGACCTTCCCGATGTTCCCGTTCCTCAACATCAAGACGAGCGGGCGGCTGATGGGCGGGGCCGCGGCCGATCTCGACTTCGTGTACGCGAGCAAGAATCCGGTGACGAAGGCGTACATCACCGAGGTCGACGCCTATTTCAACCAGCTGTTCGTGAACCAGAGCGGCGAAAGCGGCGCGATGGCGGCGCTCTACGATCAGGCGCCGGCAGACGCGACGACGCCGCTCGTCCAGGAAATCTTCTACGATTATCTGACCGGCCTGATCCGTGGCGGGGTCCACGCGCTGCTCGAAACGATGCAGAACGGCCAACTCGCCACCGCGACGGTCGATGCGCTGATCCTCGAGAGCGTCAAGGCAGGGCTGTTCGCCTCGTTGTCGGGGCAGATGTCGAGCTCGTTCCGCGGCGGCGCCCGATTACCCTACACCGCCGGCCTGACGGTGCCGAGCGGCACCGCGCTCACCACCACCAACCCGCTCTACGCGCTGCTGTGGCAGGAATTCCCGGTCGGCGGCTTTGGCAGCTCGAACAAATATTCGATCGTGCTGAGCAATCCCGATGCCACTCAGAAGTGGCTGACGGTGACGGCAAATTGGGACCTGACGAGCGACTGGTTGAGCCCGCTCCAGGGGATAAAAGCGTCGGCGATCGTCGCGCCCTCGACCCCCACGCAGCTGCCCTTCACCGATGTGGGTCCGCAATCCTTCGCGTTCGAGAATGCCATCGTCTGGACGCAGCCTTCGGGCAGCTCGGCCAGTCTGCGGCCCTTCCCGTCGAGCCTGCAGACGCTGCAGGCGAAGCAATCTTCCGCGATCGCCATGCTGGTCGAATCGCGCGAAGGCGGCGCGCCCTATCTGCCTGGTGGCACCACCCTGCCGCCGACGGGCTTCGGCTGGGCGACGCAGATCAGCCTGACGGTCGGGCAGGTGCCCGGTGCCGATGGCCAGCCGCTTGCCGACGTCTTCGCGATGAACGGCGCGAGCGAGCAGGACGAGCAGTTGCTCGAACAGATCCTCGCGGTGGTGGCGTCCGACAACCCGATCGCCTCGATCCAGATCCTCTACCAGACCGAGGCGGGATCGACCGGGCTAACGTCGCAGACCGTGACGCCTGCAGACGTGTTCGTTCTGCGCACCAATACCACGACCGTCTCGGCGCCGCCCAGCGTATCACTGATGGCGCTTGCCGCGCCCGCGCCCACGACTCCCGTCGGTGCGCAGATCGACGAGACCGAGGCTTTCCTCGAGATCATCCAGCAGGCGGTGGTGACCAATGCCAGCGGCTATTACCTGCGCTATCTCGACACGAGCAACAACAGCCTGCCGACGACCTTGTTCACCGCCGGCCCGGCGCCGCTGACGATCCTGATCAGCTATCTGCCCGACAAGTCGTTCAACACCGCTGCGTCGCCCGCGATCGTCCAGCCCTATTACAACGCGATCACGATCGACGATGCCGATGCGGCGCTGATCTATTATGTCGAGACGACCGATCTCGCGCTGACCACGCAGTACAGCACGGTCGCGCCGGGGAGCATCGGCGTCGTCATGACACGCAACGATGCCGCGATGATGATGGCCCCCTCGGTCTCGCTGCGGGTCGCATCGGGTATCGATCACGACCGGCGCTGCCGCCGTTCGGAGGTGGTGAACGCGCTGGTTGGCGCCGGGCTAGACGACGAGGCCGAACTGCATGCGATCCTCGCCGATTCGGGCAGCGGCGCCGCGCAGCTCAACGCGCTCTACAGCCTCGTCACCTATCAGGTGGCCGCGAGCACGGGTTTCGTTCAAAGCAACCTCTCGGCGCCGATCCAGCCGCAAAAGCCCGACGCGTCGAGCAGCGCGGCCGACGGGCTGACCGACACGGCGGACGATACCCGTTCGTATCGCGCCTATGTGCCGCTCTATGCGCTGGCGACCGCCAACCAGCCCCTGCCGGCGATCCCCAATCGCTATGCGAGCATCGCCGATCCGGTGAGCATGGCGTTCTTCCAGAACGACGCCTTCGGCAACCAGATGCCGGGATCGCTGCCCTTTGCCAGCACCAACTATTATTTCGATCCGATCGTGCCGATCGACCAGTGGCAGGGGATCGTTTCGGTCTATGATTTCAATACCGCGACCGGGCCGCAGGCGAACAGCGTCACCGTCTATCTGACGCCTAGCGAGACAGCGTTCGACGGCTTTTCGGAAGACCAGTTCGCCTCGGCACTGCAGGGCTGGACGACCGTCCAGGATCAGATCACCGGCCCTGGCGTGAGCTTCAAGCTCGAGACCAATCTGGCGCTGGCCGCCGATGGTGGCATGGCCGAAGTCACCTTGAGCGCGGCGCAAACGGCGGCGATCGTGGCGCTGGTCGGCAAGATGGTGGCGTGGCTCAAAGACCCGACCGCCGCCTTCCCGAGCGATCCGGTGGTGCTGACCGTCGCGGTCACCGGCTCCGGCGCACTGCCGCCGATCTTCGAGATGGTCGTGCTGCTCGGGATCGAGCGCGAGGCGGGGCTGATCTCGCCGCTGCTCAAGGACCAGTACGGCACGATTACCTTCCCCTCGGCGCAGCGCGTCAACGCGACGATCGGATCGACCGTCGGCAGCTCGCTGCCCAACGGCACCTCGATCGACATAAACGATTTCGCGGCCAAGTTCGTCACCGCCTTCCCGGCGCTGGCGCTGTCGGTCGGGCTCGGCGGCGCACATGAATCGGCCGCCAATTCGAAAGCAGCGCGCAATGCCCGCCGGCTGCGCGCGCTCGGCGTCCCCGCCGATCCGACCGGGTCGGCGCAGGCGGTGCCGCAATCGCTCTGGGCGGTGCAGCAGGTGGTGCTCGACATCTCGATCGGCACGGGCGCCGAAGCCGGCCCCTATTATGCGTCGCCGATGCCGCTCGACAACACGCTCAACAGCGCGACCGTGCCGTTGCCGGCGCTCCCGCAGGGGCTGCAGCCGCCAAGTTGGCCGTCGAGGCAGTTGTTCACCGATGTCGATCTCGACGTGCTCAACCGGAGCTTCTTCGACGCGGTCGACCTGATGTTGACGCCGGCGCTCGCCGCCGCCAGCTTCGAGCACGCGCGCGATGCCTATACCACGATCGCCAATGGCCGCAGCCAGCTCGCCAATCTTTATTCGACCAACGAGATCGACTGGCTGTTTGGCGCGGCGGCGCCGTTTACCGGCCCGGCGAGCCAGCTGGCGACAGCGCAGGAGGCCTTTGGCCAGCAAATGCGAGCGGCGCTGGCGACGGCCTATACGACGGATACGATCGTCCAATATGGCGTGACCTGGACCAAGCCGCTGCCGGCCGGGCTCGACGACCGTTATGAATTGTTCGGCACGGTCGGCCTCAGCGGTCAGGTGGCGGCCCCCGGCGGCTATACCTTCAGCACCCCGCATGTGCCGATCAATGCGAGCGGCAGGAGCCTCCTGACCTTCCTGTTCGGGGTCAGCGACGTGAAGGACGTCGCCAGCGTCAGCCTCGATCTGGCGTTCACCGTCACGCACATCCAGCATTTCCTCGAACCAGCGAGCGCCACCCCCGACGACGAGGCGCGGCCGTCGATCTGGCTGCAGCTGATCACGCCCGGCGCCGTCCCACCGCATATCGGCCCGGCCGGGGTCGAGACGGTGATCCCGCTGGTACTGCGCCAATATCCGACCCCGCCGACGCTGATCAGCCAGCAGGCAATTCAGGGCAGCAGATCGATTGAGGCGCCCCATGCCAATCCGCTGGTGGCGGCCGCTGCATGGCATCTGCGCTATGCCTATCAGGTGCAGCTGACCGCGCACGACCAGATCCTGACGGCGGTGACCTATAATAGCGATCTCAGCGCCGCGAACGGGGCGTCGAATGCC
Source organism: Sphingomonas sp. 28-66-16 (assembly GCA_002281485.1). GTDB lineage: Bacteria > Pseudomonadota > Alphaproteobacteria > Sphingomonadales > Sphingomonadaceae > Sphingomonas. Next base: position 76,623 of record NCGF01000003.1, on the reverse strand, counting down.
GCGTTGCGCGCGCTCGGCGACGCGCCGGTGCAGTACAGCTTGTTCGAATCGCTCGCGCGGTTCAGCGCCGCTTATGCCGTCCTGCAACCGGTGCTGACTCGCCCGGCCGACGCCAACTGGACGGCGGCGATCGAATGCTTTGCCGGCTTGGTCGCCGAGGTCGTCAACAATTCGACCTGGACCCCCAACCCGAGCGCGATGCTCGCGCGCGGCGCGCTGGTGCGCATCACCGATCACTATTCGGTGTCGGACGTCGTCCAGACCGGCGATACCCGGCTGATCACGCTGGGCTGGGCGAGCGCCGAATCGAGCTTCGCGGGCGCGACGCTTTCGATCGAGGCGCTCGATCCGACCAGCCTCGCGCCCTATCCCAACCAGACGCAGCAGCGCCTGCCGCAAGCCGTGACAGACAGCTACATCCCCCAGCCGCCGCTCGCCGACGACTGGATCGTCCACCAGGTCGAGATCGACGATCTCAACGTGCTCGCAGCCGAAAATGCGCTGGCGGCGGTGCAGGTCGAACGCAACCTGATCGAGATGTCGAGCGGCGCCGATAGCTGGTTCGCCAGGAGCGAGTTCGTCTACATGACCCCTGTGGTCAGCGCGACCCAGCCGATCACGCCTTTCGTCGACAATGCGACACCGATCGACGTCGCGACGCTGCCGAGCGCGGGCAGCTGTGCCGCCTGCACCCAGACCAGCCCGGCGGGCACCGCCAGCCTGTGCCAATATGTCTATACGATCATGAGCGATCTGCTCGCCAATGACGTGTCGGGCGCGGTGCTGGCAGGCGCGCGTACTGCCGCCGGGCTCGACGAGAGCGCGCCGCGCCGGCTGAAGATCGCGTGCAGCTTCCAATATCCGGTCGCGAGTGCGGGCGGGGTGACCTCGGCCAATCCGGTGATGCCGCTGGTGCCAATCGTGCTCGCGCGCTCGTTCGTGATCGACGGCAGTAGCCCCGATCAGCTCGGCGAATTCTCGGCGATGTTCGCCGAAGCGATCACGAGCTGGACCGCCGCGAACGCGGTGGCGTTCGGCATCGCCGCACAGGCCGGGGCGCAGCTGGTGTTCGACGTCACGCTGTTCGCCGAGCTCAGCGGGGTCAACACCCCGGTGCTGCGGCTGCGCGCGCTGCAGCTCAAGACCGCAGACGTCACGCCGTGATCCGATGGCTGCTCAAAAAGATCATGGCTGCCTGGCACGACGAGCCGCCACCGCAACGCGGCACTGCGCACCCCGGACGAGACGAATTTTCAACCAAGCACAAGCAGGAGGATAGAATGAGCACGGACAACCCACATTCGCTGATCGACCGCTTCACGGTCGCCGCCAGCTGGAACGGCAGCCCCTCGGTGTTGCTGACCAGCCAGAATACGGTGATGCCGCAGACCCCCAACGGTACGACGATCTTCGCCGCCACCAATCAGTCGACGCTCAACAATCAGGGCCAGATCTCGCTGACCTCGGGTGGTGGCGCGCCTTCGCTGCTCGACGTGCCGGCGCTCACCAGCCAGCCGACGATCCTGATCAAGAACTGGGAAGCCAACAACCTCAGCGTGACCAACATCAGCGCCAGCAACAGCACGCCGGTCCTGGTGCAGGCGGTCGGCCCCGGCATCCCCGGGATCACCCCGCAGTCGCTGGTGATCGGGACCGCGCTGCCGCTGGCGATGGGGCAATGCGCCCAGACCAATGCGTCGCCGCAATATATGCAGCTGGTGATGCAGGTGACCGGACCGACGCTCGGCATCATCGGCTTCATCGGCGGGCCGGCCGATGCGAACGGCAACAATGGCTATGTCGTCGCGGTGAACGCCACCGCCAATACCGGCCCGGGCACCGGCATGCCCGCCCCTGCCGGCTATTATGCGACGACGACCTCCAACACCTATGCCTATCAGTTCAACTGGGGCAGCTCGCTGGTGTTCGTGTCGAACCTGTCGCCGAGCACGGCCCAGTCGGTCAGCATCCTGCTGCGCGCACTCTAGGCTCGAACGGGTCGGGCGCGTGGTGCGAGACCGCGCGCCCGGTCCAACCGGGCACGGACGGGATCAGACATGAATCATCTCCGCAAACGCCAGCCACTGTTTCAGCTGATCGACCGAAACATGGTCGATACCAGCTGGAACGGGATCGGCATGACGCTCGTCGTCGACCAGTCGGTCAGCATGCCGCAGACCCCGAACGGGACGACGGTGTTCGGCTGGGCCAATCAGGCGACGCTCAACAATGCGGGGACGCTCGCGCTGACCTCGGGCGGGAGCGCGCCGACCTCGCTCGACGCGCCGGCGCTGGCGGCGCAGCCCGGCGTGCTGATGGCCAATTGGAACGCCAATAATCTCAACGTCACCAATATCAGCCCGAATGCGCAGACGCCGATCTGGATCAGCCTTTACGGGCCCGGCATCCCCGGCCAGACATCGATGACGCTGAAGACCGATGGCACGGCGCTCGGCCTTGCGACCGCCCAGAGCGCGATGGCGACCGCGCTGCCGCAATATATGCGGCTCTATCTGACCGGGACCAGCCCGAAATTGTGCATCTTTGCGATCATCGGCGGTCCAACCGACGTCAGCGGCAACAACGGATATGTGATCGCCGTCAATGCCAGCGCGACGACCGGGCCGGGCACCGGCATGGCGCCGCCGCCGGGCTATTATGCGACCACTACGGGTAACGCCTATGCGTTTCCGTTCAATTGGGGCTCGTCCAAAATCTATGTCGTCAACATGTCTCCGGTCACCTCGTCATCGGCTCAGGTGGCACTGAGTCCCTTGTGAATGTCGCGCTGGTTGTCGCCGGGCTGTCGCTGATGCTTCAGCCGACAACCTACCAGCTGATCGATCAGGGCAGTGTCGAGGCAGCGTGGGACGGGGCGCCGCGTGTGTTGCTCGAAAATCAGAATGCGGCGATGCCGCAGACGCCCAATGGAACAATGATCTTCGCCTACTGGAATCAGAGCGAACAAAACAACGCAGGCTCGATCGCGATCACCTCGGGCGGAGCGGCGCCCGTGTTCAAGAATGTGCCGGCGCTGGCAAACCAGCCGTCGGTGTGGATGTACAACTGGAAGAGCAATAATCTCAGCGTCACCAATATCAGCCCGAATGCGCAGACTCCGATCCAGATCCAGGCGATCGGCCCGGGCATTCCCGGCACGACGCCGCTGGCGCTGCCGGTCGGCGCGACCGGCCAGCGGCTCGGCTATGGCCAGACCGCGCAGGGCAGCGCGCTGCCGCAATATATGCAGCTGCTCGTCCAGTCGGACAGCGCGACCACCGGCATCATCGGGCTGATCGGCGGGCCTCCCGATGCCGAGGGCGAAAACGGTTATGTGATCGCGGTCAACTACGCGACCAACAGCGGGCCGGGCACGGGCGCCGCGCCGCCCGAAGGCTATTATGCGACGACGACCAGCAACAGCTATACCTTCCAGTTCAACTGGGGCAGCAGCGTGGTGTTCGTCGCCAATCTCTCGTCGCTCAACGCGGCGCCGCTCAAGATCGTGCTGCGCGCGCTCTAGCCCGCCCCCCGAGGATCGCTCACAAGCCTTAAGGGTCGCTTCGGCCGCCGACGCCTTGATGATCACCGTGGCGATCGGCATTGGCCGCAGGCCCGCTTTCAGGAGTCCATCGCATGAGTCGTTCGATCCTCGTCTTCTACGGATCCTATCGCACCCACCGGATGGGTATCCGGCTCGCCAACTATGTCGTTGCCGGGTTCAACGCACGCGGCGATGCCGCCGAACTGATCGATGCGAGGGCGATCGACCTGCCGATGCTCGACCGGATGTTCAAGGAATATCCGGCCGGCGAGGCGCCCGGGCCAATGGCTATGCTGGCCGGCAAGATCCGCGCTGCCGACGCTTTCGTGTTCGTCACCGGCGAATATAATTGGGGGATGCAGCCGGGGCTGAAGAACCTGACCGATCATTTCCTCGAGGAATGGTTCTGGCGGCCAGCCGCGATCGTCAGCTATTCGGCGGGGCGCCTCGGTGGCGCGCGCGCCAGCGTCGCGTGGCACGCGACGCTCGCCGAAATGGGGATGGTGGTGATCTCGAGCACGCTGAGCGTCGGCCAGATCGGCCAGGCGCTCGATGCCGAGGCGATCGCGATCGGCGAGGGCGGTGCGGCGCTCGAACGGGCGTTTCCGCGATTTGCCGACGATCTCGCCTGGTGGACCGATGCCGCGCGCGCGCAGCGGACCAAGGTGAAGCCGCCTTATTGAGCAACGGGCGACCGGCAACGCCCGTGGCCGACGCATTTGGGGTTTCACCTGTGCGCCAAGAGCGGGCATAATGGCTTTGTCATTGAAAAGGGGCGACTCATGCGGCGTGCTGCGATCGGACTGATCTTGCTGGTCGGTGCCTGTGCCGATGGCGCGCCGACCCGCGATCAGCAGGCCGGCGGCGCCGCGAACGCCGTCGCCGACATGTCCCGGCCGGCGGCCGGCACGGCCACGCCGCGGCCCAAGGCGGCGCTGGCGCTCGCCGACGACGGCTTCCGGATCGTCGATCCGGCCAATGGCGAAAACGCGACGATCCCGTTCGGCAGCGACCGGCAAGCCGTGCTCGACCGTGTCGCCCGATTGCGCGGCGCAGCGACCGAACAGGGCGAAAACAGCGAATGCGGCGTCGGCCCGATCGAGTTCGCCCAGTTCGATGGCGGGCTGAGCCTGATCTTCCAGCAGGACAAATTCGCGGGCTGGAGCGTCAATCAGGGCGGCGATCAGAAGCTGACGACGGTGGCGGGCATCGGGCTCGGCGCGACCCGCAAGGCACTGGAGGCGGCCTATCCGACCAAGGTCGAGGAAAGCACGCTCGGCACCGAATTCGTCGCCGGGGGCGTGTCCGGCCTGCTCGAGGATGCGCGCGACTCCGCCAAGATCACCGATCTCTGGGCAGGCGCAACCTGCATTGCGCGCTGAGGGACGAGCATGACCACCATCTATGGCATCCGGAACTGCGACACGATGAAGAAGGCGCGGGCCGCGCTCGACGCCGCCGGGATCGCCCATGATTTCCATGATTACAAGGCGTCGGGCGTCGACCCCGTCAGGCTGCAGGGGTGGATCGAGCGGCTCGGCTGGGAGAAATTGCTCAACCGCGCCGGCACGACGTTTCGCAAGCTCGACGACTCCGCGAAGGTCGATCTCGACGAGGCGCGGGCGGTAGCGCTGATGCTTGCTCATCCGTCGGCGATCAAACGTCCGGTGCTCGAGCATGGCGATCGACTGATCCTTGGCTACGATCCGGACATCTACCGCAATTTGGGCGGCTGATCATGCCTTGCCGCGACCGGCGGCGTCCCCATATCGCGATCGAACCACAGGAGCCCCGCCGATGCCCACCGCCACCTGGCACGACCAGATCATCGCCCAGTCCGACGACACGATCGTGATCGAGGGCAATCATTATTTCCCGCCCGATTCGGTCAATGCGGCACTGCTCGAAGACAGCGCCACCCACACCCACTGCCCGTGGAAGGGCGAGGCGAGCTACAAGACCGTCGTCGTCGATGGCGCGCGCAACCCCGATGCCGCCTGGTATTATCCCGCGCCCAAGGACAAGGCGGCCGAAATCAAGGGCTATTATGCCTTTTGGAAGGGCGTGAAAGTCGCCTGAGCGGCGCAGTCGACCATGACCGGCGCGCTCCTCGCCTCGATCCAGACCGGCGCGATCGCCCCGCTCGGCCCTGACGACGTCCCGAGCGGTTTCGTCAAGCGGCCGATCGAGGGTCCGGTCGCAGTGGGTCCGCTCGGCCTGGCCGGCGATGCGCAGGCCGATCGTCGCGTTCATGGCGGACCCGACAAGGCGGTCTATGGCTATTCTGCCGAGACCTATGCACGCTGGCGCGCCGAACATCCCGAGCATGGTGCGCGGCTGGCGCCCGGCGGTTTCGGGGAAAATCTCACCATCACCGGTCTTGCCGAGGCCGATCTGTGCGTCGGCGACGTGCACGCGATCGGTGGCGTGCGGTTGCAGGTCTGCCAGCCGCGTCAGCCCTGTTTCAAACTCGCGCTCCATTTCGACGACAACCGGATGCCCAAGGCGATGGTCCGCAGCGGTCGATCGGGCTGGTATTACCGGGTGATCGAAACCGGGCGCATCGCCCCCGGCGACGCGATTGCGCGCGTCGATCGGCCACACCCTCATCTGGTGTTCGAACGGCTGATCGCGATCGTCTATCATGGCGACGCTACCCGACAGGAGCTCGAATGGCTCGCCGCGGCGGCGGGCGTTGCCGACGCGATCCGCGCAAAGGCGCGTGCAGCGCTCGACGGCGGTTGAGATTGCCAACCCTTTTGCGATGGCGCAGACTTTGCGCCAGCCGCTGACAAGGGGAGGGGACATGTCTGTCGCGCGCACGACGCCACCGGTCTGGTTCTGGATCGTCGGGGGGATATTTCTGCTTTGGGCGGCGGCCGGGGTGTTTGCCTTTTATGCCCATCTCACGCTGAGCGAGGCCTCGCTCGCGGCGATGAGCGCTTATGACCGGGCGACCTATCTCGCCTTGCCGGGGTGGTTCAGCTATGCCTACGGCTTGGCAACGTTGCCGGCGCTGGCGGGCTCGGTCGCGCTGCTGATGCGCTCGACAGTCGCGCGACCGCTCTATCTCGCCTCGCTGCTTGGCGTGATCATCCAGTTTGGCTGGGCGTTTGGCGCGACCGATCTGATCGCGGTCAAGGGGGCTGCGGCTACCGTCCCGTTCCCGCTCTTCATCGCCGCGATGGCGGTGCTGCAGATCTGGGTGGCGGGGCTGGCGACCGGGCGGGGCTGGCTGCGCTAGCGCGATTTGCGATCATATCAATTCGCACGTCACCCCGGACCTGATCGGGGCTGACGGAACAGGGTGGGTCCATAAGATCATAAATGGCTCCAGACTCGATTCCGTTGCGATTGAGGCAATCTCAAAAGCCGTTTGTCCTGCGCGTGTCGAAGGACCGCTTTTCTTCTCGACGGCGGAAAGAAAGGCAGGGCCGTTCGACTGCCTGCCAAGGCAGGCGCCCTGGAGAGCCTTCGACACGCTCAGCCCGAACGGGGGGATCTGATCGATTTGAGGAGCACTCGAGGGCGATCAGCCCTGCCACTGAAACACCTCGTCGAGCGGTTTTTCGAAGACGGCGGCGATGCGGAAGGCGGCTTCGAGCGAGGGGGAATATTTCCCGGCCTCGATCGCGGCGACCGTCTGGCGAGTCATGCCGATCTTGCCGGCCAGTTCGGCCTGGGTCATTTCGCTCGCCATGAACCGCAACGTCCGGATCGTGTTGGTGATCGGCGGGGCAGGCATGATCAGCCCTCCCGACGATAGCGCCGGAGCTGGCTCGCCGCGTTGACGAGCGACGCGAGCACCAGCGCCAGCAGCAGGGCGTTGCCGATCACCACGGCGTTGATCGTGTCGGGATCGCCGGTCAGCCATCGCGGCGCGGCGGCGACGATCGCCGGCGTCGCGAGCATGATCACCACCACCAGCAGGCTGAGCAACTTATAGGCCGGGACCGCGGCGGTGGCGGCGAAATCGCGATCGCGCGCGTCTTCGGGCGCGTTGGCCTCGGCCGGCGCCATGATCGCGAGGATGATCGCGGCGGCCACCTGGACCCCGACCAGCAGGACCACCGACTTGACGAAGCCGCCATAGGCTTGCCCCGCATCGACCGTGCCGCGGGCCAGCAGCGAGGCCACGTCGAACAGATAGGAACCCCAGATCGTCGCCACGGCGACCATCGAAACCCACAGCATCTTTTCCCTGAAGCTCATCGTCGTCCTGCCCCAATGTCGCCTACTGACGACATAAAGTTAAAGATAATCGACATTGAGTCAAGCGAGTTTGGCATGATCGGCGATCGGCTCTGGCAAGGCCAGGCGGGATCCGCTAGCCCCGCGCCATGTCCACGACCTTCACGATCGACACGTCGACCAGCCGCGCCAACCCGACCCCGGCGCCGATGAAGCGGCTGACCGTGCCCGCGATTCAGCGACGCAAGATCGAGGGGCGCACCGAGCAGCCGCTGGTGATGCTCACCGCCTATACCGTGCGGATGGCGCAGCTGCTCGATCCGCACTGCGATATCCTGCTGGTCGGCGATTCGCTCGGGCAGGTCATCTACGGGCTGCCGTCGACATTGGGGGTCACGCTCGACATGATGTGCGCGCACGGCGCCGCCGTCGTGCGCGGCAGCTATCACAGCGTCGTCGTCGTCGACATGCCGTTCGGCAGCTATGAAGCATCGCCCGAACAGGCCTTTGCCAGCGCCAGCCGCCTCCTCGCCGATACCGGCTGCGCCGCGGTCAAGCTCGAAGGCGGGCAGGCGATGGCGCCGACGATCCGATTCCTGAGCGAGCGCGGCATCCCGGTGATGGCGCATATCGGCCTCACGCCGCAGGCGGTGAACGCGCTGGGCGGCTATGGCGCGCGCGGGCGCAGCCAGCAGGAGCATGAGAAAATCCTGGCCGATGCCAAGGCCGTAGCCGATGCCGGCGCCTTCGCGATGGTGCTCGAGGGCGTGCTCGAGCCGATCGCGGTAGCGGTGACCCATAGCGCCGACGTGCCCGTCATCGGCATCGGCGCCTCGGCCGAGTGCGATGGCCAGGTGCTGGTCGCCGAAGACATGCTCGGCCTGTTCGAGCGCACGCCGCGATTCGTCAAACGCTTCGACGACCTGGCTGGCCGCATTTCCGCCGCGGTTGGCACCTATGCCGATGCGGTGCGGTCGCGGCGCTTTCCGGGGCCGGAACAGACCTATGCACCGAAGGATTGAAGCCCTTTCGTTTCGGATTTGCCGCCGCTAAGGTCCGCGCCTTTCCCGCCCAAGATGGAGTTACCCTTGGCAGTCCCGCCGCAAACCAATGAAGCTTTTCTGCGCGAGGTGGACGAGGAACTGCGCCGCGATCAGGCGCTGCATTTCTGGACCCGTTACGGCAAGCTGGTGATCGGCGCGGTCGTGCTGGGGCTCGCGGCATTTGGCGGCATGCTTTATTGGCAACATCGCACCGAACAACGCGCCGGCGAGCAGGGCAAGACGCTCGCGACCGCGTTCGAAAAGATCGGCACCGGCGATCAGGCGGCAGCGCAAAACCCGCTCGCCGAACTCGCCGGCAGCGGCAGCGGGGCGTATCGCGCCAGCGCCAAGTTCGTCCAGGCCGACATCATGTTGCAGAAGAACGACCTGAAGGGCGCGGCGGCCAAATTCGGCGAAGTCGTGGGGGATGCATCGATCGCCCAGCCGTTCCGCGATCTCGCGCTGATCCGCCAGACCTCGGCCGAATATGATTCGCTCAAGCCCGAAACGGTGGTGTCGCGACTGCGGCCGCTCGCCGAGAAGGGCGCGCCGTGGTTCGGCAGCGCCGGCGAGATGATCGCCGTTGCCTATCTTCGCATGAAGCGGACCGATCTGGCCGGCAAGATTTACGGGCAGATGGCCAATGATACGCTGGTACCCGAATCGATCCGCCAGCGAGCAGCCCAGATGGCCAGCTCGCTCGGCGTCGATGCCGGCCAGCAAGATGGGGATAAGAAAGCGCGATGATGAAGTCTTTGCGGGTGTCGGTCGCGATCGTCGCGATTACGGCCCTGAGCGCATGCGGGACTTTCAAGGGCGGCGGTCGCAAGACCCCCACATTGGGCGATCGCGTGCCGATTCTCGTTTCGGAAAACGGCGCCGAGCCCGACAAGACGATTGCCGACGTCCAGGTTCTGCTGCCGCCGCCGGCCGTCAACGATGCCTGGACGCAGCCGGGCGGCGATCCGTCGAAGTCGATGGGGCATCTCGCGCTCGGCGATGGCACGACCAAGGTCTGGAGCGTCGGCATCAAGGGCGGCACGACCAAGGTTCGGCTCGGCGCATCGCCGGTGGTCGCCAACAACAGGCTGTTCGTCATCGATGTCGACGCGGTCGTTCATGCCTTCGCCGCTGATACCGGCGCCGCCCTGTGGCAGTCGCCAATCACCGAGAGCAAGGAAAACCGCCAGGCCCGGTTCGGCGGCGGAGTGAGCTTCGACGATGGCAAGCTGTACGCGATCGACGGGCTGGGCGACGTGGTCGCGCTCGACGCCGCCGACGGCAAGATCCTGTGGCGGCAGAAGCCCGGCGGGCCACTGCGCGGCGCGCCGAGCGTGGCCAATGGCTCGGTCTATCTGCTGAGCCAGGACAACCAGCTGTTTGCGCTGTCGCAGACCGACGGCAAGGTCGAATGGACCCAATCGGGCTCGCTCGAATCGCAAGGCGTGTTCGGGGTTGCCGCGCCGGCCGTCGGGCGCGGTACCGTCGTCGCCGGCTTCTCGTCGGGCGAGCTCAACGCCTATCGCTATGAAAATGGCCGCACGCTATGGCAGGACACGCTGTCGAAGACGAGCATCTCGACGTCGGTTTCGAGCCTTGCCGATATCGACGCCAACCCGGTGATCGATCAGACCCGGGTCTATGCCGTCGGCCAGGGCGGCCGCATGGTGGCGCTCGAGCTGACGACGGGACAGCGGCTGTGGGAACAGAATATCGCGGGTATCTCGACTCCCTGGATCGCCGGCGAATGGCTGTTCGTGGTGACCGACGACGGCAAATTGCTGTGCCTGTCGCGCGCGAACGGCAAGATTCGCTGGATGAGCGTGCTCGGCAACTTCAAGAACATGAAGAAGAAGAAAAACCCGATCTACTGGACCGGCCCGGTGCTCGCGGGCGGCAAGCTGATCCTCGTCAATTCGATCGGCGAGATCGTCAGCGTCTCGCCCACCACCGGCGAGATCAACGATCGTCGCAAGGCCGGCGCGCCCTTCTCGCTCGGGCCGGTAGTCGTCAACAACATGCTCTACGTGCTCGACGGCAAGGGACGGATCACCGCCTATCGGTGAGGCGCGGATCGCCGCTGCGCGAGGTGACTGGCGCAAATCGGGGATCGCGCTAGAAGGCGGCGATGGCAAAGCTTCCCGTCGTCGCGATCATCGGCCGCCCCAATGTCGGCAAATCCACGCTTTTCAACCGGCTGGTTGGCAAGAAGCTCGCGCTGGTCGACGACCGGCCGGGGGTGACGCGCGATCGGCGCGAGGGCGATGCCCATCTGATCGGCCTCGATTTTCGCGTGATCGATACCGCGGGCTATGAGGACGAAGACGCGGCCTCGCTGCCCGGGCGGATGCGCCAGCAGACCGAGGCCGCCGTCAAGATGGCCGATGTCGCGCTGTTCCTGATCGATGCGCGCGTCGGGCTGGTGCCGCTCGACGAGGAGATCGCGCGCTGGCTGCGCGGATCGACCACGCCGATCGTGCTCGTCGCCAACAAGGCCGAAGGGCGCGCGGGCGAGGCGGGCGTGCTCGATTCGCTGTCGCTCGGGCTCGGCGATCCGGTGCAGCTCTCGGCCGAACATGGCGAAGGGCTCGGCGATCTGTTCGAAGCGTTGCTGCCGCATCTCGAGCCGCTCGGATTCGACGATTCCCCCCCCGATGACGAGGAAGGCCCGGATGCGCCGCTCAAGCTGGCGATCGTCGGGCGCCCCAATGCCGGCAAATCGACGCTGATCAACCGGATGCTCGGCGAGGATCGGCTGATCACCGGCCCCGAGGCAGGGATCACGCGCGATTCGATCGCGATCGACTGGATGTGGCACGACCGCGCGGTGCGGCTGATCGATACCGCCGGGATGCGCAAGCGCGCCAATGTCCAGGACAAGCTCGAGAAGCTCTCGGTCGCCGATGCGCTGCACGCGATCGATTTCGCCGAAGTCGTGGTGCTGCTGCTCGACGCCACCCGCGGGCTCGAGGTGCAGGACCTCAAGATCGCCGATCGCGCGCTGCAGGAAGGACGCGCGCTGGTGATCGCGCTCAATAAATGGGATGTGGCGGAGGATGCCAGCCGGCTGTTCAACGGCGTGCGGGCCGCGCTCGACGAGGGGCTGGCACAGGTCAAGGGCGTGCCGCTGCTGACGATTTCGGGCGCGACCGGCAAGGGCATCGACCAGCTGATCGCCGCGGCCTTCGAAACCCGCGACGCCTGGTCGCGCCGGGTGGGGACGGGCGAACTCAACCGCTGGTTCGAGCGCGCGGTCGAGGCCAACCCGCCGCCGGCGCCGGGCGGGAAGCGGATCAAGCTGCGCTATCTGACCCAGGCGAAGACCCGCCCGCCGGGCTTCGTGCTGTTCGGCACGCGCGTCGATCAATTGCCCGAAAGCTATCAACGCTATCTGGTCAACGGCATCCGACGCGATCTCGGTTTTGGCGCAGTGCCGGTGCGCCTGATGCTACGCGCGGCGAAAAATCCTTTCGATTCATGAGTTTGATCATCGACGCGCGCGGGATGCGCTGTCCCTGGCCGGCAATCCGGCTCGCCCGGGCGCTGCGCGAGGGCAATCGGCTGGTGGAAATCCGCGCGGACGATCCGGCTGCAGCGTCCGAACTGGCCGCCGTAGCGGCGGCGGTCGGTGCGCGATTCGACACGATCGACGATCCGGCCGACCCCCGATTTCGGATCGAGTCGTCGCCCGAAATCAACACCTCATTTACCTGATCTCGGTAGAACGATGCTTGGCCGATATGGGATCGTGAACCGGTTGAGGAGCAGCACGTGTCTGTCGATGGCGAAAATCTGGTCGATTGGGCGGCATTCACCCAGGCGCGCAGTGAGCTAGGCGCTGGTTTCGTGCGTATCCTGGGCTATTTCCAGGAAGACGGGATCAAGTCGGTCGAAGTGATCGAGGCGGCAATGCGGGCGGGCAATGCCGCCGCGCTCGTCCTGCCGGCCCACACGCTGAAAGGCGAAGCGCATCAGTTCGGTGCCGAGCCGCTGGCGATGGCCGCCGAGCGGATCGAAACCATCGCGCGAAGCTGTGTCGAAACCCGCGACACGCCTGACGCCGCGCTGACCGACGTCGTCGGCCTACGGCAGTTGTTCGAACAGACGCTCGCGCTGCTCCAGCGTGAGGCCAATCCGCTGGTCGAGCGCCGGCAGGGCTTCGGCAAGCGCGCGCTGACGGGCATGCACTGACGGCCTGAACGACGCTGGCGCCCGCCAGCGTTTGACGACTTTTGGTTGACCCGTTCGTTTCGAGCCCTTCGACCGATACCACGTCTCACAGAGAGCAACTTATAGCCCTCCTCCGAAGGGGAGGGGCTCAAGATGAGTCGAGGCCACCGAGCCCTTCGACTTCCTGCCGAGGCAGACGTTCAGGACAGGCTTCGACCCCTCGCGCCGAAGTCGAGAAACAGGCCACCATCGCCGCGCCACGGTGTCTCGCCTTCGCTCGACACGAACGGCAGTCTCCCGTGAGTCAATCCGAAGCTATCCCGCGCTAATCCTGTTCCGCGCGGCTGTTGAGCTGAACATAATTGGGTAGGCCCATGCGCTCGATCATTTCGAACTGCTGTTCGAGCATGTCGACATGCTCCTCCTCGCTTTCGAGGATGGCGACGAACAGCGCGCGCGAGGCATAGTCGCGCACGGCCTCGCAATGCGCGATCGCGTCACGGAGGACGCCGATTGCCTCGTTTTCCAGTGCGAGATCGGCTTTCAGAATCTCCTCGACCGATTCGCCGATGCGCAGCCGCCCGAGCATCTGGAAATTGGGGAGCCCGCCGAGAAACAGGATGCGTTCGGCAAGCTGGTCGGCATGCTTCATCTCGTCGATCGATTCGTTGCGCTCGTGCGCGGCGAGCTTCTTGACGCCCCAATTGTCGAGCAGGCGGAAGTGGAGCCAATATTGATTGACCGCCGTCAGCTCGTTCTTGAGGACCTCGTTGAGATAGTCGATGACCTTGGCATCGCCCTTCATCTATCGTCTCCCCGGACTTAGGCTGCCATCGACACAGGCGCCCTGGACAGCGTCAAGCCGCGACCCGCTCTTCGGCGATAATGGCGCGCGCGTAGGTTAGGCATTGGCCGCATTTGGGCTTGCTGCCCAGCGCGCGATAGGCAGCGCAGGCGGTGGTGGCCCCGCGCCGCGCGGCGTCGCGGACATCCTGTTCGCGCAGGGCATTGCAGACACAAACGACCATCGTTCCTCGCTCTCGCGCCCCTTTTGACGCTAATGCGAGTGATTCGCAAGATTTATTGCGGGTCAGTCGCAATATCGCCGCGAGCACGGCTCTGTCGGCGCCGCCATGGCTGGACCTGCCAGCGCGCCAGGCTGCGCCACGCCCATTCGACCGGACCGAACTGGAACCGGGCGAGCCAGGGCTTCGACCAGAGCAGCATCGCAAGCCACATCGCCGCCACCAGCGGATAGAGCTGCGCGCGGGACAGCGTGGCGAAGAGGCCGAGTCCATGACCGTAGAAGATCGTCGTCATCACGACACTCGTCATCAGATAGTTGCTGAGCGCCATCCGCCCGGTGGCGGCCAGTCGGCTGGCGACCCATCCCCGCGGTCCGGCCTCGATCAGCAGGATGATGGCGCTCGCCAATCCAAGCGTCATTGCCGGCCGCAGCACCCGGCTGAGCATCGCGCCGAACGCCATCGCCTCGGGCGCGAAACCGCTTTGCGCGATCATCACGGCCACGGCCAGGCTGAGCGGCAGCGCGACCGCCAGCCCGGCCAGCAGCAGCCAGCGATGCCACGCCGCCGGCCAGCGGGTGAAATAGCCGAGCCGATAAAGCGCGAGGCCTAGGCTCGCCGTGCCGACCGATTCGATCAGGTAGATCGGCAGGCCCGCCTGAAGCTGGCCGAGATCGCTGAGGCGGGTAGCCGAAATCGTCGCTAGTCCGCCGCGATAGCCGACGATCTCGGCAAGGGCAGGCGCCGGATCGGGGCTGGCGAAGGCCTGCCAGGCTGCTCTCACGGCGCCACGCGCGCCGGGCTGCATCGCCCGATCGTGCAGCGCGATGAGATCGCGCCAGTTGATCCAGGCCATCGCCAGATCGGCGACGAAAAGCACGGCCGCTGCATAGAAGAGCGCGACCGGCCGCCAGCGCCACGCGGCGAACAGGATCGCGCCGGTCAGCGCATATTCGACAAGGATGTCGCCGTACCAGATCAGCGTGCCGTGGAGCATGCCGATCACCAGCAGCCAGCCCATCCGGCGATAATGCACCACCGCCGGATCGGCGCCGCGCGCGAGCGCGCCATCGGCGACGATCGCCATCGAAACGCCGAACAGCATCGTGAACAGCCCGCGCATCTTGCCGTCGGCGACGGCAAAGGCGAGCATCCATGCCACCATATCGGCGCCTTGGGCCCCGCCATAGGCGGTCGGATCGTCATAGGCCGCGATCGGCATGGCGAAGGCGACGATGTTCATCAGCAGGATGCCGAGTACCGCCAGCCCGCGCACCGCATCGATCGCGGTGATCCGCGATATCGCGCCGGCAGGGCCCGGGGTCATCGCAGCTCGCGACGGATGACGAGCTTCAGCTCCGACCAGATCGCATCGACCGCGCCCAGCTTCTTTGCGAACGGGGTGCCCGAATAGGCGATTGGCGCTGCCGTCATAGCCAGCTCGATATCTGATCGAGCGGCTTCTTCCTGAGCGCGTGGAGCGGGACGCTGGCATCGGGCGCGGCATGGCCGGCGACGACGATCATCACCGGCTTCTCGCTGGCGGGGCGTCGGCAGACGCGGTTGAGGAAGCGCATCGGGTTTGGCGTGTGCGTCAGCGTCGCGATATTGGCGGCATGGAGCGCGGCGAGCAGCAGGCCGGTGGCGATGCCGACGCTTTCATTGACGTAGTAATTCTGCTTGTCGTCACCCGGATCGATGCCGCCGCGGCGCTGCGCGAAGACGACGATCAGCCACGGCGCCGCCTCGAGAAAAGCCTTGTCGGGATCGGTGCCGAGCGGGCCGAGCGCCTCCAGCCATTCGGCGCCCGCCTTGCCGGCGTAGAAGGCACGCTCCTCTTCCTCGGCGGCGGCGCGAATCTGCGCCTTGAGATCGGGCGAAGCGATCACCGCGAAATGCCACGGTTGGTGATTGGCGCCCGACGGCGCGGTGCCCGCCGCCTCGATCGCCGCTTCGACGATCGCGCGCGCGACGGGCGCCTTGCTGAAATAGCGGCAGGTGCGCCGGGTACGGAGATGATCGCGAAAGGCGCTCGCGCGGGCGATCCGTTCTTGCTCGTCGAGGGGCGGCAGGCCGGGCCAGGGCTGGGCGGGATGATCAAGCATCAGCCGACCCGCGCATCGGGGCGCCGGCACAAGGCGAGGACTGGGTCGCGCACGACGGGCGAGAGGGAAAGGGGCAGATTCATGGCCGCGACTTTGCCACAAGCGACCGCCCCGGGGACAGCGGATTTGCGTGCGGCATTCGAGC
This sequence comes from Sphingomonas sp. 28-66-16, assembly GCA_002281485.1. Classification (GTDB taxonomy): domain Bacteria; phylum Pseudomonadota; class Alphaproteobacteria; order Sphingomonadales; family Sphingomonadaceae; genus Sphingomonas. Next base: position 60,400 of record NCGF01000003.1, on the reverse strand, counting down.
CTTTATTGCCGGGCGCAGTCCATCGTTTCGCGATAGCCGCGCGCTGTCGTGTACAGGACGGTGATGCCGTTTCCCCGTGGCTGCACGGCAGTCAGGGTCGCCCCCACGCCAGCGAGCAGCCCGATGTCGAGCACGTTGTCGACGCTGCGGATCGTGCCGAGGGTGACATAGGTCGAGCCTAACCATGTCTTGCACTGATAGGCGCCGTCGGGGACCGCGTCGGACGCCGACGCCGACGCCGACGCCGACGCCGACGCCAGCACCGTCAGAGGCGCAGCACCGCTGCGCATCGCGGTTCGCTGGCGGCTGGCCAATGCCGCGCGGCGCGGCGCGGTCGATCCTGTCTGCGCCGATCCCGTCTGCACGGGTGCCATCCGGGTCGACCCCGCCTTTGCCGAGGCCGGCGCCATTGCCCGTTTCTGGGGCACCAGCACAATCGCCAGCACGACGATCTGCGCGGCGATCGCGCCAAGCCATTTCCAGCGCCAACCCAGCATCCCGCCCTCCTCCCATCGATACCGGCGAACAGGTCGTTCGCCGGTCGACGGGCATAAGGCGGCATGGACGCGCCGTTGGATTGGAAGATCTGGCCAAATCGAATCGATCGGCGACCGGCGCGCGGCGCCGTCGCGACCCGCCGCCCGATCCGCCGCTAGCGCTCGCCCTCGCCCATCAGCGCCGGGAAAAACCCCTGATGCGCGGCACGAAGGTCATCGAGGCCGACGACATGGTCGGTGACCGGGCATTCGACGATGATCCGGTTGGCGATCGTCCGGCCGATGCGCTCGACATTGACGTCGGCATCGATCGAGGCGTGGAGGAAATCGTTGAGATGCTCATCGCGGACGGTGGCGACGTAGAGCCCCTGATCCTCGGCGAAATAGGTTCGTGCCAAGCCGTGCGGCAAGGGCGCGGCGATCATCGCGCCGATGCCGCTCGCGAGCGCCATCTCGGCGATCGTGACGATCAGACCGCCATCGGACACGTCATGCACCGCACTGAGCGCGCCCCTGGCGATCCAGCTGCGAACGAATTCGCCGGTCGTGCGCTCGGCGGCGAGGTCGACGCGCGGCGGAGGGCCTTCCTCGCGGCCATGGAGTTCGCGCAGCCAGAGCGACTGGCCGAGATCGTGGCGCGGGGTGCCGATCAGGACGATGACGTCGCCGGTGCCCTTGAAAGCGATCGTCGCCGACTTGGTCCAGTCGGCGAGCAGCCCGACGCCGCCGATGGCGGGAGTGGGGAGAATGGCGGAGCCGCTGCCGTCATCATGCTTGGTTTCATTGTAGAGGCTGACATTGCCCGACACGATCGGGAAGTCGAGCGCGGCGCACGCCTCTGCCATGCCCTCGATACAGCCGACGAACTGGCCCATGATCTCGGGCCGCTGCGGGTTGCCGAAGTTCATGCAATCGGTGGTGGCGAGCGGCTTGGCGCCGACGGCGGAGAGGTTGCGGTAGGCCTCGGCGATCGCCTGCTTGCCGCCCTCGACCGGATCGGCGTAGCAATAGCGCGGGGTGCAATCGGTGGTGATCGCCAGCGCCTTTTGCGTGCCGTGGACGCGGACCACCGCGGCGTCGCCGCCGGGCGGCTGGAGCGTGTCGCCGCCGACCTTCTGGTCGTACTGCTCCCAGATCCAGCGGCGGCTGGCGAGATCGGGCGAGGCCATCAGCCTGAGCAGATCGCCCGCGACGTCCTTGGTCTCGGGGATGTCGACCAGCGCCCTGGCAGGGGGGGTGGGGACCCAGGGGCGATCATAGGCCGGCGCATCATCGGCGAGCGGCCCGAGCGGGATATCGGCGACGGTCTCGCCGCGGTGGACAAGGACCATGCGCCCGGTGTCCGTCACTTCGCCGATCACCGCGAAATCGAGTTCCCATTTGCGGAAGATGCTTTCCGCGAAAGCCTCGCGGCCGGGTTTCAGGACCATCAACATGCGTTCCTGCGACTCGCTGAGCATCATCTCGTACGCGGTCATGCCGGTTTCGCGCTGCGGCACCTTGTCCATATCGAGGCGGATGCCGACGCCGCCCTTCGACGCCATCTCGACGCTGGACGACGTGAGGCCAGCCGCGCCCATATCCTGGATCGCGACGATCGCGTCGGAGGCCATGAGTTCGAGGCACGCCTCGATCAGCAGTTTCTCGGTGAAGGGGTCGCCGACCTGGACGGTCGGGCGCTTTTCCTCCGAATCCTCGGAGAAATCGGCCGACGCCATCGTCGCGCCGTGGATGCCGTCGCGGCCGGTCTTGGAGCCGACATAGACGATCGAATTGCCGACTCCGCTCGCGGCGGAATAGAAGATCTTGTCCTGTTCGGCGACGCCCACCGTCATCGCGTTGACCAGGATATTGCCGTCATAGGCCTTGTGGAAATTGACCTCGCCGCCGACGGTCGGCACGCCGACGCAATTGCCATAGCCACCGATGCCGTGAACGACGCCGGCGATCAGGTGACGCATCTTCGGGTGATCGGGCCGGCCGAATCGCAGCGCGTTCATGTTGGCGACCGGCCGCGCGCCCATCGTGAAGACGTCGCGCAAGATGCCGCCGACCCCGGTCGCCGCGCCCTGATAGGGCTCGATATAGGAGGGGTGGTTGTGGCTCTCCATCTTGAAGATCGCCGCCTGGCCGTCACCGATATCGATCACGCCGGCATTCTCGCCGGGGCCGCAGATCACTTGCGGGCCGGTGGTGGGGAGCTTTTTCAAATGGATACGGCTCGACTTGTACGAGCAATGCTCGGACCACATCACCGAGAAGATGCCGAGTTCGGTCAGGTTGGGCTCGCGGCCCATCGCGGCGAGGACCCGCTCATATTCCTCCGGCGAGAGGCCGTGCTGGGCGACGATTTCCGGCGTGATCTGGCTCATGCCGGGGCTTTAGCGGGGCATGAGCGCAGCGGCTAGAGGCGGCCGACATTTGCCTTCATTCATCTCCGTCCCTTGGTTTCGAGCGACGTCGAGAAACCCTCGCGCAGCTGGGGGCCTGCTTCTCGACGTCGCTCGAGAGCAACGGGGAAATGCAACGTCAGCGGGCGCTAGCGGCTGCTAGCGGGCACCGGCTCGATCGGCGCATTGGTCGTCGCAGGCAAGCGCACCAGCGGCCAGAGCAATTGCTCGCCGGCGCTGGTCGGCGGCAGGTTCTCGACGCCGTAGAGCGCGGGATAGCGGCGCGTGATCCTGGCGGTGCCGAAGAGCAGATCCCACACGAACAGCAGATTGCCGAAATTGCCCTTATAGTTGGTGATCCCGTCATCGGCGTGTCGGCCGTGATGCGCGAAATGTGTCGCGGGCGTGGAGATGACGCGCTCGACGAGCCACATCGCCGGCGCCGTATACCGGTTGCGATAGAGATGCTGGTCCCAGCGCACGTCCGAATGCGCGCCGATGATCACCGCCATCTTGACGACCGTATAGCCCGCATAAAGCCACCCCAGCCCGAGATAGACCAGCACCCCGGCGATCCACAGCGACGGCATCAGCAGATAATAGAAGATGTTGTTCCGATAGACGACGCGGACCGACATGTACTCGGCATTGTGGTGCGGCCGATGGAGCTTGTAGAGCCACGGCACGGTATGGCTGGTGCGGTGCCACCAATATTGCATCATGTCTTCGCAGACGAGCAGCAGCGCGAGTTGCCCGAGGATCGGCCAGCCGATCAGCGCGTCGCGGGCGCCCGGCGCGAGCCACTGCGCGAGCGCAAAGCCGCCGGCGATGACGAGCGGCTGGGTCACCGCGATCAGCATCAGCGTCCCGACGATCTCGACGATCGCATCCTGCCGGGTCGCGCCCGCCTTGCGAAAAAAGCCGACGCCGATCGCCTCGAGCAGCGCGAAGCCCGCATAGATGCCGCCGATCGCGATCAATTCCAGTCTCATCTGCGGCCCTCCTCGCGCCCCACGCAGGGTGTTTGCTTGTCATAGACGATTCGGCGGCCCAACAATGATAAGCTGTTTGCATTTGGACCGCCGATGACGCCGCTGCTCGATTTCAACACGCCGAGTCTGATCGCGCTGCTGCCCCTCGACGCGGTGGCGGCGCTCCGGCGGGCGGCGGCGGCTGTCGGCTATGCCGATGGGACGTTGATCTTTTCGCGCGGCGATGCGCGTCCGGGCCTGTCGCTGGTGCGCGAAGGGGCAGTGCAAATAGGGAATCCGGGGGTCGACGGCTCGTTCGTGGTGACGTCGGTGCTCGGTCCAGGCCAGTGTTTCGGCGAGATGACGTTGTTCGGTAACCTGCCGCGCACGCATGATTCGGTCGCGGTCGGCCGAACGGTGATCGATCAGCTGACGCCGGCCGCCTTTGCCGCGGTGAGTGCCGCGCACCCTGAAATCACCCGGGCGCTGCTGGCAATGATGGCGCGGCGCCTCCATGCCGTGCTCGAGTTCAGCGACGATCTGCGCCGCCTGCCGCTGATCGTGCTGCTTGCCAAGACGCTGTTGCGGATGGCCTCGGGCGGGCCGGGGGGTGGCGCGGTGAACGCCAATCAGGAAGCGATGGCGGCGACGCTGGGAGTTTCGCGCGTCGCGATCGGCAAGGCCCTCGCGACGCTGGAGGGGGTGGGCCTGATTGCGCGCGGCTATGGCCGGGTGACGATCCGCGACCGCGCGGCCCTGCGCGCCTGGGTTGACGCGCGGACGATGCTCGCGCCGATCGAGCGCGCACCCTGACCGGTTTCGCAGCACCATCACGCGCTAACGCCGCCTTAATATTTTTCATATCAAGTGATGGAAAATAAGGAGAAATATCGTGCTGCAACCGATGGTGCGCCGCATGCCCTCGCCGATGCCCGCGCTGCCGGCCGCATGGCAGTGCGATCTCGCAGATGATCGGCTGACCTGGGCCCCGGGAGTCTATGCCCTGTTCGGCTTGCCGCTCGGGAGCGCGCTCGATCGCGCGGCGATCGTGGCGATGTATTGCGACGAATCGCGCGCGACGCTCGATCGCTTGCGCGCCGAGGCGATCAGCAAGGGCAAGAGCTTCACCTTCGAGGCGCGCATTCGCCGCCCGAACGACGAAGAACGGCTGATGCTCCTGACCGCCGACGTGATCTTTACGAACGGTCGCCCGAGCCATCTCTACGGATCGAAACAGGACATCACCGAGGATCAGGCGCCGCTGACAACCATTTGGCGGTAAGCACGCCGGCGCCCGCCCCGGCAAGTTGCGCGAGGATGAAGCCCGGCGCGTCGATCGGGCGGATGCCGGCGAAGCTGTCGGTCATCGCGCGCGCGATCGTGATCGCTGGGTTGGCGAAACTGGTCGAGGCGGTGAACCAATAGCCCGCGACGATCCATAACGCGACCAGCGCGGGCACCGCTTCGGCGCGATGGCGGCTGCCGATCACGATCGTGAACAACAGGCCGAAGGTCGCGACGAACTCGCCGAGCCATTGGCCGGTGCCGCTGCGCAGCTTCATGCCGGTTTCGATCAGCGGCATCTCGAACATCGCGTGGACGATCAGCACGCCGATCAGTCCGCCTGCCAGTTGAGCGACGATGAAGCGCATCCGATCGCGCCGGGCACCGAGCATCAGCGTCACCGCCGGATTGAAATGCGCGCCGGATATCGGCCCGAGCAGGGTGATCAGGACATAGAGCATCGCGCCGGTCGCCGCGCTGTTGGCGAGCAGCGCGACCGCGACATTGCCGCCCGCCAGCCGCTCGGCCATGACGCCCGACCCGACCACCGTGGCGAACAGGATCAGCGATCCGATGAATTCCGCTGCAAGCGCCCGGCGCGGATCGGCCGTCACAAAATCTCGCGGACCACATCCTGCGGGCGGCAGAGACGCACGCCCTTGTCGGTCTCGACCAGCGGACGGTTGATCAGCACGGGGTGCGCCATCATGGCATCGAGGATCGCGTCGCCATCCTTGTCGAGCAGATCGAGATCGGCGCACAACGCCGCAGCCGGGCTGTTGGTGGTCTGCAACCCCTGACGCGGGGTGATTCCGGCCCGCGCATAGAGCGCGGCAAGCTTTTCGCGGGTCGGTGGAGTCTTGAGATATTCGATGACGTCGAGGGCGATACCGGGCGTTTCCTGCAGAATCGCGAGCGTCTTGCGCGACGTGCCACAGGCGGGGTTGTGCCAGATGGTCGCCTTCATGCCGCGTGCCTGCCGGAAGCCGGGGCGGTGTCGGGCGTGCAGCCAGCGCCGCCGCAGCAATTCTCGGTGAGATAGCCGATCAGCGCGGTCATCGCGCCGAAATCGGCCGAATAGATCAGCGACCGGCCCGCGCGTCGGCGGACGATCAGAGTCGATCGTTCGAGCAGCCCGAGATGGAACGACAGCGACGACGCCGGGACGCCGAGCCGGGTCGCCAGATCGCCGGCGGCCAGTCCGTCCGGTCCCGCCTCGACGAGCGCGCGATACGCCGCGAGCCGGTGCGGCTGGGCCAGCGCGCCAAGCGCGGCGATGATCTGATCGGCCTTATCCATTTCGATAATTCGACTACTATCGAAATGAAGCAACGTCAACGGGCCGGCGGGGCGGCCTGGGACGGGACGGGTGCCGGCAGCGCCTTCATCTCGATGAATCGATAGACGTCGGCGGCGCTTTGATCGGCGCGTTCCTCCATCGGGACATGGCCGGTGCCGGGATAGATGATCAGCTGCGATCCCGGCAGGCGATCGTGTAGCCAGTGCGCCGAGGAGACGGGGATCAGCCGGTCTTCCTGACCCCACAGGATCAGCGTCGGCGTCCTGATCCGGGCGAGCTTTTCCGCCGTCGCATAATCGGGCGCGGTCGAGAAACGATCGATCGTCGCCGTCCGGTTGCCCGAATAGCGCAGCAATTCCCAATAAAGGTCGATCGCCTTGTCGTCGGCGAATTTCTTGTCGCTGAACGCCGACGGCAGGGCGTCGGCGATCAGCGAGCGCGGGGTGATCATCGCGGCGAGATCACGCAGCACCGGCAGGCGGGCGATACGGAAGGCAAGCGGTGGCGATTGATTGCCGGGTTCGGGCTGGCCCGAGGCATCGACCAGAACCAGTCCGCGCAGATGCTCGGGGTACATCAGCGCATAATGCCAGGCGACGCCGCCGCCCATCGAATTGCCCGCGAGCACCATGTGATCGACGCCGAGTTTCGCACGCACCTTCTCGACGACATCGACAAAGGCGGCGCTGCTGTAGTTGCGCGACGGGCTGGGGCCGGTGAGGCCGTGGCCGGGCAGATCGAAGCGGATGATCCGGTAGCGCTTGCCGAGCCGCGCGGCCCAGGGTTCCCAGGTGTGGAGCGACGCGTTCGATCCGTGGATCAGCATCAGCACCGGCGCCTCGCGCGGGCCGGTATCGCGCAGATGGACGGTCAGCCCACCGCCCAGATCGACATATTGCGAGGGGGGCCCGCCATATTTGGCGCGCATCGCCGCTGGATCGGTGTCCGGCGTGCGGAAATAGAGCAGCGCCCCGCCGACCACCACCATCAGGACAAGAGCGAGCCAGCCCAGAAATTTGCGCATATCATCCCCCGCGAGTTCCCGATCATGCTCGGCCGGTCACGCTATCAGCGCGCATGGGGGCGGGCAATCGCGGCCCGCCGCCTTTACCGGGCGGCGGGGGCGGCTTTCAGATATTTGTCGAACCATGCAACGGTCCGCTGGAGCGAATCGAGCTGGTTCTCGCGCTTGCGGAAGCCGTGGCCTTCTTCGGGATAGAAGATCGTCTCGACGACGTTGCCCTTGGCCTTCAGGATGTCGTTGACCTCCTGCGCCTGACCGCGCGGCACGCGGATATCGTTTTCGCCCTGGATGGTGAGCAATGGCGCCTTGGCCGCGCGAATATAGGTCAGCGGCGAGGCAGCGTCATAGACCTTGGGGTCGGCGTCGGGCGTCCCGATCAGCGTGCGCTGATAGGCGCGCAGCACCTCGTCCTGATCGCGGTACATCGTCCGCCAGTTGATGATTCCGAACCACTGGACGGCGGCGGCGAATTCATCGGGCGCGCGGCCGATCGCCATCAGCGTCATGAACCCGCCATAGGAGCCGCCGAAAATGCCGACCCGCTTGGGATCGACATAGCCCGACGCGACGAGGAACTGCTTGGCGGCGATCACGTCCTTGAGGTCGCCGCCGCCGAGATCCTTGAAATTGGCGGCCTGGAATGCCTTGCCATAGCCGGTCGAGCCACGGAAATTGGGCTGGATGGTGATATAGCCACGGCTCGCCAGCGCGGCGGCATAGCGGTTGAAGCCATCGACCGCCTGGCCGGTCGGCCCGCCATGGGGCAGCACGATCGCCGGGTTGGCGCCATCGCGCTTGAGATTATAGGGCATCGTCACGACCGCGCTGATCAGCGTGCCGTCGAAGCTCTTGTAGACGACTTCGGTCGACCGCGGCAGGCTGGCGGGGCTGAGGCTCGCCATCGCCAGCTGGGTCGCGGGGCGGGTCTGGCCGCGCGTCATGTCGTACAGATAGAGATCGCTGGGTGAATCGGCGCCCGAATGGCTCACCATCATCAACTGGCCATCGGGCGACAGCGGTTCGGCGCCGATGAAGCCGTTGACGCCCGGTGGCAGGCCGAGCGGCGTTTCCGCCATCGTCGCCAGGTCGACCCTAGACAGCGCGCTTCGCGTGTCGGCGGCGGTGCGCACGATCATCGCCCGCCCGTCGCGGGTGAACATACCGCTGGTCTGCTCCCACGGGGTTGGTTTCAGCCAGCGCCAGCTTTTGGCGGCGACGTCATAGAGCCCGGCATGGTTCTGGCCGGTCGAATCGTTGGTCGTGGCGGCGATCGTCTTGCCGTCGGCGGTGACGTCGGTGGCGAAAAAGACGGTATCGGGCTTGCCGAGCAAGCGAACCGCCTTGCCGTCGGCGACGTCGATCCGCCAGACCTCGCTGACGACGCCGTCGACTCGGTCATGGTTGGCAATCAGCGCGCGGCCGCCATCGGTCCAGGCGACCGGGGTCCAGCTGAATTGCGGGTCCTTCTCGGCGGTCAGCGCGCGGAGCGCGCCGTCGGTGTCCATCACCGCGAGATTGGCCTGGCCCTCGGACTTGAGCTTGGTGACCAGCGCGATCATCCCGCCCTGCGGCGCGACGAGCATGTTGCCCTCCTGCCGATCGGGGGTGTTGGTCAGGTTGACGACCGCGCCGCCGGTGGCGGGGACCCGGTAGATGTCGGTATATTCGTTGCCGCCCTTGTCCTGTTCGAAATAGACCCATTTGCCGTCGCGCGACGTGACAAGGCCGCTCTGCGCGTCTTCCGACTGGGTGAGCTGGATCGGCCAGCTGCCCTTGGTATCGGTGCGCCAGATATTGGTCCGGCCGGTGAGATTGGTGGCGACGAAGATCGCCTTGCCGTCGGCGCTCCACGCCGCGCTGGCCAGCGACCGGGTCGTGCCGATATCCTCGACCGGCACCGATGCGGCCGCCTCGCTCGCGACCGACGACAGGGCCTTCGGATCGGTGACGGGGCGATCGGGTGTCTTGACCTGCGCGTAAAGTGGCACGGCGGCGGTGGCGGCGAGCAACAGAGCGGTGGCAAAGCGCATCGAGTGTTTCCCCTTGGTCGACGGTGCCGGTCTTGTGTCACGCCGGTGGGCGGAGGGCAACGTCGCGCGGCGCGAGGCATCGAGGCTGGTCCAGCGACTGATCCGAGAACGCAGCCGACGCCGCCTCATCGACCTTGGGATTGCTTCCGATCCAGTCGGCGAGGCCTCAATCCTCCTGCCGTGCCAGCCATTCCTCGAGCCACTTGATCGTATAATCGCCCTTCTGGAAATCGGGATCGTCGAGCAGCGCCTGATGGAGCGGGATGGTGGTCTTCATCCCCTCGATCACGAATTCCTTCAGCGCGCGGCGCAGCCGGCGCAGCGCGCCCTGGCGGGTGGTGCCATAGACGATCAGCTTGGCGATCATCGAATCATAATAAGGCGGCACGCGATAGCCGGCGTAGAGCCCGCTATCGACGCGCACGTTCATCCCGCCCGGCGCGTGGAACTGCTTCACCAGCCCCGGCGAGGGGGCGAAGGTGCGCGGGTCCTCGGCGTTGATGCGGCATTCGATCGCATGGCCGCGGAAGTGCACGTCCTCCTGACGCAGCGTCAGCGGGTGCCCCTCGGCGATGCGGATCTGTTCGCGGACGAGATCGAGCCCGGTGATCGCCTCGGTCACCGGATGTTCGACCTGCAGCCGGGTGTTCATTTCGATGAAATAGAATTCGCCGTTCTCCCACAGGAACTCGATCGTTCCCGCACCGCGATAGCCCATGTCCGCCATCGCCCTGGCGCAGACGCCGCCCATCCGCTCGCGGTCCGCATGGCCGAGCACGGGGGAGGGCGCCTCCTCGAGCACCTTCTGGTGGCGGCGCTGGAGCGAGCAGTCGCGCTCGCCGAGGTGGATCGCGTTGCCGTTGCCGTCGCCGAAGATCTGGAACTCGATGTGGCGCGGATTGCCGAGATATTTTTCGAGATAGACCGTCGCATCGCCGAACGCGGCTTTGGCTTCGGTACCCGCCTGCTGCATCTGGGTTTCGAGATCGGTCGGGCTGGTGACAACCTTCATCCCGCGCCCGCCGCCGCCCGAGGCGGCCTTGATGATCACCGGATAGCCGACGCGTTCCGCAATCGCCTTGGCCTCGGCGATCTCGCTGATCGCGCCGTCCGAGCCGGGCACCAGCGGCAGGCCGAGCGCGCCGGCGGTGCGCTTCGCCTCGACCTTGTCGCCCATCGTGCGGATATGCTCGGGTTTCGGGCCGACGAAGATGATGTCGTGCGCCTCGACGATCTCGGCGAATTTGGCGTTCTCGCTCAGGAAACCATAGCCGGGATGGATCGCGTCGGCGCCCGAGATTTCGGCCGCCGAGATGATGTTGGGGATGTTGAGATAGCTCTCGGCCGCTGACGGCGGGCCGATGCAGATCGCCTGATCGGCGAGCCGAACGTGCATCGCATCGCTGTCGGCGGTCGAATGCACCGCGACGGTCTCGATGCCCATTTCATGACAGGCGCGGTGGATGCGCAGCGCGATCTCGCCGCGATTGGCGATCAGCAGCTTCTTGATCTGGGCCATGTTACTCGACGACGACGAGGGGTTGATCGAATTCGACCGGCTGCCCGTTTTCGACCAGCACCGCAGCGACCGTGCCCGCCGAGGGCGCGATGATCGGATTCATCACCTTCATCGCCTCGACGATGACGAGCGTCGCGCCGGCGGCGACCTTGTCGCCCACCGAAACGAACGGCTTCGCGCCGGGTTCGGCCGACAGATAGACCGTGCCGACCATCGGCGATTTGACGGCATTGGCGCTGGGCGCGGCGGGCGCCGCCTCGATCATCGCCGGGCCGGGCGCCGCCGCCTGCGGCGCGGGCGCATAGTTCTGCATCGGCGCGGCGGCGGCGACCGTGACGCTGCGCGCGACGCGCACGCGACGGTCGCCATCCTCGACCTCGATTTCGGTCAGGTGAGTCTCATCGAGCAGCTCGGCGAGCTGGCGGACCAGATCGACATCGATCCGCATTGCGCCCTCACCGGCTTCGGTCGTTTCAGCCATGCCTGTACGTTCCCCTGTTTGGCCGCCTGTCCTGTCAGAAGCGCGCGACGGCTTCAAGCGCCAGCAGATAGGAAACCGCCCCGAAACCGGCGATAGTGCCGCGCGCGGCGCGTCCGACATAGCTGACATGCCGGAAAGCCTCGCGCGCGTGCGGGTTGGAAAGATGCACCTCGATCACCGGGGTGGTGATCGCCTTCACGGCATCGTGCAGCGCCACCGAGGTGTGGGTGAAGCCGCCCGGATTGAGGATCACTGCCTTGGCGCCGGTCGCCTGCGCCTCGTGAAGCCAGTCGATCAGATGGCCCTCGTGGTTCGACTGGCGCATGTCGATCGCGAGATCGAGCGCGCGGGCGCGGTCCTCGAGCCGGCCGGCGATATCGTCGAGCGTGTCGTGTCCGTAGATGTCGGGCTCGCGCAGGCCCAGCAGATTGAGGTTGGGACCGTTGAGGACGAAGATGGTGGCGGTCACGAGGCGGTCTTTCGGTTGCGAGTTGACCGCTTAGCCCATATCTGGCGCGCATGCACAGCGACAACACCGTTTCGATCCGCGTCAATGGCGACCATCGCCGGGTGGCCGCCGGACTCAGCCTCGCCGCACTCGCCGAAGAGCTCGGCCTCGCCCCCGAAAAGGTCGCGGTCGAGCGCAATCTCGAAGTCGTGCCGCGATCGACGCTCGCCCAGGTGATCGTCGAGGATGGCGACGAACTCGAGATCGTCCATTTCGTCGGCGGCGGCGATCATGCCGCGGTGATCGACGACGACAGCTGGACCGTTGCGGGCCGCACCTTTCGCTCGCGGCTGATCGTCGGGACCGGCAAGTACAAGGATTTCGCGCAGAACGCAGCGGCGCTCGAAGCCTCGGGCGCCGAGATCGTCACCGTCGCGGTGCGGCGCGTGAACGTCTCCGACCCCAAAGCGCCGATGCTGACCGATTTCATCGATCCCAAAAAGGTCACCTATCTGCCCAACACCGCCGGCTGCTTCACCGGTGACGAGGCGGTGCGCACGCTGCGGCTGGCGCGCGAGGCGGGGGGCTGGGATCTCGTCAAGCTCGAGGTGCTGGGCGAGGCTCGGACGCTCTATCCCGACATGGTCGAAACGCTGCGAGCGACCGAGATCCTCGCCAAGGAGGGGTTTCTCCCGATGGTCTATTGCGTCGACGATCCGATCGCGGCGAAGCGGCTCGAAGATGCCGGCGCGGTGGCGATCATGCCGCTCGGCGCGCCGATCGGTTCGGGGCTCGGCATCCAGAACCGGGTGACGATCCGGCTGATCGTCGAGGGGGCGAAGGTGCCGGTGCTGGTCGATGCCGGGGTGGGAACCGCTTCCGATGCAGCGGTGGCGATGGAACTGGGCTGCGACGGCGTGCTGATGAACACCGCGATCGCCGAGGCGAAAGACCCGATCATGATGGCCGCCGCGATGAAGCACGCGGTCGAGAGCGGCCGGCTGGCCTATCGCGCCGGGCGGATGGGGCTGCGGCGCTATGCCGATCCGTCGAGCCCGTTGGCGGGATTGATCTGAGCCGCTATGGCGCCGGCCGCCCCTCTGTACCGCCGATGGAGCGAGCTGTGATGCGTTGGTTGATTGCCCTGCTGGTGCTGCCCGCGATGCTGGTTGCGTGCGACCGGGCGACGAGCGTCGCCGAAGCGCTGCCGCGCCATCCCGAGAATATCAAGGCGGCCGACCGGATCAACATCGTCGGCTGGGTCTATCCCTCGTCGAAGCCGCGCGGGATCATCCTGCTGTTCCATCAGGCGGGATCGAGCAAGAACGAATATGACACGATCGGCCCGCGCCTTGCCGCCGACGGCTTCACCGCCTTTGCGATCGATCAGCGCGCGGGCGGCGATCTGTTCGGCGACAATTCGACGGTGCATCTGCTCGACGGGTCGAAGCCTTATCTCGAGGCGAAGCAGGATCTCCAGGCGGCGGTCGATTGGGCGAACAAGCAGACGCCGCACCTGCCGGTGCTGATCTGGGGGAGCAGCTATTCGGCGGCGCTGGTGTTTCTCGTGGCGGCCGAAAACAAGGGCAAGGTGCAGGGCGTGCTGGCGTTTTCGCCGGGCGAGTATCTCGGCGCGCCCGATCTCGTGGAACGGGCGGCGGCGCAAGTGCGGGTGCCGATCTTCGCCACGGCGGCGAAGGACGCCGGCGAGATTGGCGCCGCCCGGGCCATCGTCGAGGCGGCGCCCGCCGCGACGAAGCAGCTTTACGTGCCGCCGACCGCGGGCGTGCATGGCTCCTCGACGCTGATCGCCGCCCGCAACCCGCGCGGCGCCGAGGAGAATTGGCGCGCGGTCGAACAATTTCTGCGCAGGATCGTACCGGTGCCGACCTCGCCTAAGAATCAGTAACCGATCGTTTTTTTCAATCGAGTCGGCGGGGCGGTGGGAACCGCTGCGCGATTGCCCCGTTGATCCCGTGTAGTGTGGCGATGCTGACGGAATGACCCGCCAGCGGACAAGCCCGCTCAGGAGACTGACGATGGGTGAACTCACCGACAAGATCAAAGGCAATGTCAACGAAGCGATCGGCAAGGCCAAGCAGCACAGCAACGATCCCGAGACGCAGGCCGATGGCGCGCAGCAGGAAATGAAGGGCAAGGCCCAGCAGACTGCCGGCAAGATCAAGGGCGCGCTCGGCGACGACATCTGACGCTTTAGCCTTACCCGGCTGACCAATGGGCCGCTCCGACCTGGTCGGGGCGGCCTTTCGTCACCGAGCGCGTTCGCTGCCGTCGATGCGAGCGCAGGGACGATTCACGATCGCTCTGTGGAACCGCGTTGGCCCGTTATGCGCCCGTCACGTTGTTCAGAACGTCGGTTCTGCCCCCCTAACGCCCGCGCAACTGGGTGATCGTGGTGCCGTTGGTGATGATTTCCATATCGGTCTTCAGGTGGAGCAGCTTCACGCCGCCTTGCGCGAGCGCGCGGTCGAGCGCGGGCGCGAATTGCGCGGTCGTCTCGACGGTTTCCGACCAAGCCCCATAGGCTTTGCCGAGCAGCGCGAAGTCGGGATTGTGGAGTGCGGTGCCGCTGAGGCGCGCAGGATATTCGCGCTCCTGGTGCATGCGGATGGTGCCATAGCCGCCATTGTCGACGACGATGACGAGCATGTCGGCACCGTGCTGGATCGCGGTCGCCAATTCCTGCCCGTTCATCAGAAAATCGCCATCGCCCGCAACCGCGACGACGGTCTTCTCGGGGCAGCGCAGGGCCCCTGCGACGGCGGCGGGGACGCCGTATCCCATTGCGCCCGCGGTGGGGGCGAGCTGGGTGCCAGGGTTGCCATAATGCCAGTAGCGGTGCCACCAGCCGGAGAAATTCCCCGCGCCGTTGCAGATGATGGTGTCTGCCGGCGTCAGCCGCTCGCGCATCGCGGCGACGCACAGGCCGAGGTCGAGGGTGACGCCTTCACGGGGCTTGGGCGTCGACCAGTCGAGCCATTCGGCATGGGCGATGGCGCCCGATGGGTGCGGCGATTCCGGCGCGGGCTCGATCGTCAGCATATCGACGAAGGTCAGCATTTCGGCCGCGACCGCCATGTCGGCGCGGTATACACGATTGAGCTCGCCGGGATCGGGATGAACGTGGATCAGTGTCTGGCCCTGATGCTCGGGGGTGACCAGCGTATAGCCGTCGGTCGTCGCCTCTCCCAGCCTTGCGCCGATGACGAGCAGCACATCGGCTGCCTTGATCCGAGCGACGAGCTTCGGATTGGGCCCGTAGCCGAGGTTGCCGGCCCACACCGGTGAGGCGTTGGGAATCGCGTCCTGGCGCCGGAAGGCGCCAGCGACCGGAACACCCCAATTACGTGCAAATGTTTCCACGGCAGTCGCGACATGATCGTCCCACCCCGCCCCGCCGACAATCGCCACCGGCGATTGCGCCGCGCGCAGCAATTCGAACATCGGCGCGAAATCATCGGGGTCGTAATCGACCGGGTACAGCGCGACCGGATCGCGATCGACTGCCTCGACGACATCGCACAACATATCCTCGGGCAGCGCGATGACGACGGGGCCCGGCCGCCCGCTGGTCGCGACGTTGAAGGCGCGGGCGACATATTCGGGGATGCGGCGGGCGTCGTCGATCCGCAGCGCAAGCTTGGCAAGCGGGGTGAACAGCGCGACGAAATCGACCTCCTGAAACCCCTCGCGGTCGCGCATGCCGCGGTCGACATCGCCGATGAACAGGATCATCGGCTGCGAGTCCTGCATCGCCACATGGACGCCGATGCTGGCATTGGTCGCGCCGGGGCCGCGTGTGACGAAGCAGATGCCGGGGCGCTGGGTCAGCGTGCCGTCGGCGCAGGCCATGAACGCCGCGCCGCCCTCTTGCCGACACGTCACGACATCGATCTCGGGCGTGTCGTGGAGCGCGTCGAGGACCGCGAGGAAACTCTCGCCCGGCACCTGGAAGATGCGGTCGCAGCCTTGTGCGATCAGGTTGTCGACAAGGATGCGGCCGCCGGTACGTTTCGTGCTCATGGAGTGGCGTTTAGCGGGGGTGGGGGTGATGCGCTAGGTTGGCTCTTTTCAAGCCCCTCCCCCAAACGGGGAGGGGCTTTAAGGTGAGCCTCAAGCCTGATGGATCGCCTTGGTCACGGTGTAGCTGTCGAACCCTTCGGTCCCGCCTTCGCTGCCGAAGCCCGACATCTTCACCCCGCCGAACGGGGCATCAGCGCTGCTGATCGCGAAGCTGTTGATGCCGACCATCCCGGCCTCGATCGCGTCGCCCAGCAAATTGGCGCGGCGACCATTTTCGGTGAAGGCGAAGGCGGCAAGGCCATAGGGGAGGCGGTTGGCCTGTTCGATCGCGTCGTCGAAATCCTTGAACGAGCGGCTGACCGCGACCGGGCCGAAGGGTTCGTTGGACATGATGTCGGCCTCGTTGGGCACATCGGCGAGCAGGGTCGGGCGGAAGAAGAAACCGCCGTCTCCGAATCGCTCGCCGCCTGCCATCGTCCGCGCGCCCCTGGCCCTGGCATCATCGACCAGCTTCTCGATCGCCTCCGGGCGGCGGATATTGGCGAGCGGGCCCATGCGGTTGGCGGGATCGAACCCGTCGCCGACCGGGACCTGCGCGGTGCGCGCGGCGAACCCGGCGAGGAAATCCTCGTAGATCGCCTCCTCGACATAGAAACGGGTGGGCGACACGCAGACCTGCCCTGCGTTGCGGAATTTCTGGGGCACGACCATGTCGAGCGTCTTTTCGAGATCGCAATCGGCGAAGATCAGCACCGGGGCGTGGCCGCCAAGCTCCATCGTCGTGCGCTTCACGCCCTCGGCGGCGAGCTTCAGCAGATGCTGGCCGACGGGCACCGATCCGGTGAAGCTGACCTTGCGCACGATCGGGCTGGCGATCAGGTGACGGCTGACGGTATCGGGCACGCCGAACACCAGTTGCGCGACGCCCTTGGGCAGCCCGGCATCCTCCAGGCAATGCATGATCGCGCTGGTGCAGCCCGGTGTCTCCTCGGGTGGCTTGCAGATGACGGCGCAGCCGGCGGCGAGGGCGGGGGCGAGTTTCTTGGCCATCAGATAGACCGGGAAATTCCACGGCGACAGCGCGGCGACGACGCCGACGGGCTGCTGGATCACGATCGACCGTTGCCCGGTCGGGCGGACCAGCACACGGCCATAATGGCGCAGCGCCTCTTCGGCGAACCAGTCGAACATCTGCGCGGCCCCGGCAACCTCGCCACGTGCCTCGGCGATCGGCTTGCCCTGTTCGCGCGTCATCAGCGTGGCGATCGCGTCGGCGCGTTCGCGCATCAGCGCTGCGGCCTGGTGCAGGATGACCGCGCGGGCGCCGGGGTCGGTCGCGCGCCAGATCTTGAAACCGCGCTCGGCGGCGGCCAGCGCCGCATCGAGATCGGCGATCGAGGCGAGCGGCACCTCGGCGATCGCATCGCCGGTCGCCGGATTGACGACCGGGCGCGTGTCGCGCCCTTCGCCCGCATGCCACGCGCCGTCGACGAACAAAGCGAGGTCTGCGGCATAGCTGGCTGGCATCGGGAATTCTCCTTGGCGATCGGATTGCTGGAGCGCAAATAGGCCTTCAACCAAGCCAATACGAGGGGGGATGCGATGTCGGATTTTACCGTGGTCGCCAGCGGCCTGCGCTTTCCGGAAGGACCGGTGGCGATGCCGGATGGCAGCGTCATTGTTGTCGAATGTGAAGCCAGGCGCATTACGCGCTGTTTTCCCGATGGCAGCCGAAAGACGATTGCCGAAACCGGGGGTGGCCCCAACGGGCTGGCGATTGGGCCGGACGGCAAGCTGTATTGCTGCAACAATGGCGGCTTCAACTTTGTCCAGCATCCTGGCGGCCTGCTGATCCCGCATGGCCAGGCCGATGATTATTCGGGCGGGCGGATCGAGCGGATCGATATCGATACCGGCGCCGTGGAGATACTCTACAAGGACGGCGATTTTGGCTGCGTGCTGCGCGGGCCGAACGATATCGTGTTCGATGCCCATGGCGGTTTCTGGTTCACCGATCACGGCAAGAACCGTCCGCGCGAGCGCGACATCACCGGCATCTTCTACGCCAGGGCGGACGGATCGCATCTCGAGGAAGTCATCTTCCCGAGCGAAAACCCCAACGGCATCGGCCTCTCGCCCGACGGCAACACGCTCTATGCCGCCGAAACCTATACCTGCCGGTTGATGGCGTTCCGCGTCATCGCGCCGGGCAAGGTCGATCAGGCAGGCGGGCTCGGCGGGGCGGGCATCCCTCTATATCGTCCCGCAGGATACAAGTTCTTCGATTCGCTCGGCGTCGAGGAAGGCGGCAACATCTGCGTCGCGACGATCGGCGAGAGCGGCATTTCGGTGATCTCGCCGGCCGGGGAACTGGTGGAATTCATTGCCACGCCCGATCCGTTCACCACCAATATCTGCTGGGGCGGCGCTGACCGGAAGACGGCCTATGTCACCCTGTCGGGCACCGGGCAGTTGATCGCGATGCCCTGGCCCCGCGCGGGGCTCACGCTCGCCTATTGAGGATCAGCTAGTGGCTGAGCAGCAGCGGGAATTTGGCGCTGTTCAGGAAATGATGGGTGACGCCGCCGAACACCATTTCGCGCATGCGGCTGTGCCCATAGGCGCCCATCGCGATCCAGTCGGCGCCGACCGCGTCGGCCGCTTCCTCGAGCGCCTCGGCGATGCGCTGGTGCTCGTGCGGTCGCACGACCAGCTCGGCATGGATGCCGTGGCGGGACAGATACTGGAGGGCATCGATCGCGGGGAGTTCTTCGGGCCGGTTCGTGATCGTGACCAGCTTGACCTCGCCCGCGAGCGCCAGCAACGGCACGGCAGCGCGCAACGCATTGGCTGCCTCGGCCCCGCCATTCCAGGCGATCATCGCGGTGCCGGTGACGAACAAGGGCTTCTCGGCGGCGGGAATCGCGAGCACCGGGCAGGAGGCCGAAACCGCCACATCGCCGACCAGCATCGTCGTATCGGCGGCGGCGGGGCTGTCGGGTGGGGTGAGTGACAGCACGATGAGGTCGGCAAGCGGGGCTGCGGCGATCAGATCATTGGCCGGCATCCCGGCACCGGTGGTGATATCCCAAGGCACGTTCTCGCTCGACAGCTTGGCCGTCAGGGCTTCGACCAGCCGGTCTTCGCGGGCCTGCTCCTCCGCCAGCGCTCCCTCCATCACATAGGAACCGCCGAAGGGATCCATCGAGACGAACCGCTGCAGCGGTGTGTTGACATGGAGCGTGACATGACCGTCGGTCAACCGGGCGATGTCGAGCGCCGCCTGCAGGCGCTGCTCGGCGGCAGGGCCGCTGTCGGCAAGGACGAGAATGGATCGCATGGCGCACTCCGTGATTGGTGCCGATGATGGTCTGGCGCGCGCTGGTTCGGCGGCAGCGTTGCCTTGCACGTCGCTTCTGCGCACGCCGTTTCCGCTGGTCGGCGCCGCGCCGCTATGACACGGATCAAACCGGTCGCCGACCTGCGTATCTATATGGGTGTATCTGAAGGATGGCCATGCCTCGATCTCACGGTGAATCGCATCTTCTCTCGCGCATCGGCTGGTTGCGCGCGTCGGTCCTGGGGGCGAATGACGGGATCGTCTCGACGGCCAGCCTGATCATCGGCGTGGCAGCGGCGGCGCAGAGCCAGTCGGCGATCGTGCTGACCGGCGTCGCCGCGCTGGTCGCGGGGGCGATGTCGATGGCGGCGGGGGAATATGTCTCGGTCAGCTCGCAGGCCGATACCGAAAAGGCCGATCGGGCAATGGAAGCGCGCGAATTGGCCGAGGACCCCGACTCCGAGCTCGAGGAGCTGACGCGGATCTACATGGCGCGCGGGCTCGACCGCAAGCTCGCGGCCGAAGTCGCCGGGCAGTTCACCGCCAGGGACCCGTTGAAGGCCCATCTGCGCGACGAGCTGGGGCTGAGCGCGCATCTGGAGGCCAGACCGATCCAGGCAGCACTGGCATCGGCGGCGAGTTTCGTCGTCGGGGCGGCATTTCCGTTGCTGCTGGTGCTGATGCTGCCGCGATCGGTGCTCGCCTGGGGCGTCGGCATCGGCTCGATCGTCTTTCTCGCGCTGCTGGGCGTCGTCGGCGCGCGCGCGGGCGGCGCGCCGGTGTTGCGCGCAACCATAAGGGTGACCTTCTGGGGGGCGCTGGCGATGGCGATCACGGCGGGCGTCGGATTGGCGTTCGGCGTGGCGGGCTAGCCGTTGACCGGCGCTTGCCCCCGGGACTAAGCGACGGGCGTGCCGACCCGAATCCAGCGGAGTGCCCCATGAAAAAGCTCTACCCCGATGCCGCCGCCGCGCTTGAGGGCGTGCTGTTCGACGGGATGATGATCTGCGCCGGCGGCTTCGGCCTGTGCGGCATTCCCGAACGGCTGATCGACGCGATCCGCGATGCAGGCACCAAGGACCTGACGATCGCCAGCAACAATGCGGGCATCGACGGCGAGGGGCTCGGCAAGCTGCTGCGGACGCGGCAGGTGAAGAAGATGATCTCCAGCTATGTCGGCGAAAACAAGGAATTCGAGCGGCAATATCTGGCGGGCGAGCTCGAGGTGGAATTCTGCCCCCAGGGTACGCTCGCCGAGCGCTGCCGGGCGGGCGGCGCGGGGATTCCCGGCTTCTACACCAAGACCGGCGTCGGCACCCTGGTCGCCGAGGGCAAACCGGTGATGGCGTTCGACGGCCCGAACGGACCCGAGGACTATATCCTCGAACGCGGTATCCGTGCCGACCTGTCGATCATCAAGGGCTGGAAGGCCGATGAGGCGGGCAATCTGGTGTTCCGCAAGACCGCGCGCAATTTCAACCAGCCGATGGCGACCGCGGGCAAGGTCTGCGTCGCCGAGGTCGAGGAAATCGTGCCGGTGGGCGCGCTCGATCCCGATCAGGTGCATCTGCCGGGAATCTATGTGAACCGGCTGATCCTCGGCGCGCCCTATGACAAGAAGATCGAGTTCGTGACGACGCGCGAGCGGGCGACGGCGTGAAGACGGGCGCGGTTCTGGTCGGCGCGCTCCTGCTTGCCGGCTGCGCGACCCAGCCGGCTCCGGTGGCCCCGCCGCCGCCGCCGGCCGCCTCGGTGCCGGCGGCGATGCAGTATCTCTATGGGTCGGGCGAGGCGGCCGCGATCAGCGAACAGGCGTATAATATGCTCGTCGATGCCGTTCGCCGCCGACTGGCCAGCGAGCAGGCCGATCCCCGCCGTGATACCGATCGCACCTCCGCCGTCTTGACGCGCGATGCGACGATCGAGCAGCCGACGACCGTGCCGTGCGGCGCGCTGCCGCGGGCAGCGGTGTTCGACGTCGACGAGACGATGCTGCTCAATCTCGGCTTCGAATATAACGATGCGGTCCATCCCGGCCGCCGTTATGATCCCGCGCGCTGGGCGGACTGGGAGCAGACCGGCGTCGATCGGGTGGTGGCGGTGCCGGGCGCGGTGCAGGCGGTGACGGCGTTGCGCCGGATGGGGGTGACGGTCGTTTTCAATACCAACCGCAGCGCCGCCAACGCCGCCTTCACCGAGGCGGCGCTCGATCGCGCCGGTCTCGGGCCGGCCAGGCACGGCGAGACGCTGTTCCTCAAGGGGGACGTGGCCGGCGAGGCCAACAAAGATGGCCGCCGCGCGCTGATTGCGAGCCGCTATTGCGTGGTGGCGATGGGCGGCGACCAGCTTGGCGATTTCAGCGATCTGTTCGACGGCGGGCCGCCCGCCGTGCGCCGGGCAGCGGCGCAAGCCCCGGCGATCCGGGGCCTGTGGGGGCGATTCTGGTTCATGCTCCCCAATCCCGTTTACGGCAGCGCCCTCACGGGCGGCCTCGACGACCTCTTTCCGTCGGACAAACGCTGGCCGATGCCGGCACAGGAGAAATAACATGGCCTGGACTCGGGACGATATGGCCGCACGCGCGGCGAAGGAGCTGGAGGACGGCTTCTATGTAAATCTGGGCATCGGCATCCCGACGCTCGTGGCAAACCACATCCCCGAGGGGATGGACGTCACGCTGCAATCGGAAAACGGCATGCTCGGCATCGGGCCGTTCCCTTACCCCGAGGAGGTCGATCCCGATCTGATCAATGCCGGCAAGCAGACGATCAGCGAGCTCGATTCGTCGGTCTATTTCAGCAGTGCAGACAGTTTCGCGATGATCCGCGGCGGGCATATCGACCTGACCGTGCTCGGCGCGATGGAGGTCAGCGAGGGCGGCGATATCGCCAACTGGATGATCCCGGGCAAGCTGATCAAGGGCATGGGCGGCGCGATGGACCTCGTCGCCGGGGTAAAGCGGATCGTCGTGGTGATGGAGCATACGTCGAAGAACGGCGACCCGAAATTCATCCCGGCGTGCACGCTGCCGCTGACCGGCAAGAATGTGATCGACATGATCATCACCGATCTCGGCGTGTTCCACCGGCCCGATCATGCCAGCCCTTTCGAGCTGATCGAACTCGCTCCCGGCGTGACGGCGGACGAAATCGCGGCGAAGACGACCGCGCACTACGCGGTCAAGCTGCCGGCATGATCCGGATCGCGCTCGTCGCGCTGCTCGCCCTCGCTGCGGCGTTCGGCCTGTGGTTCTATCTGGTGCCTGCACCCGACAAGCTCAGCCAGCTCGACTGGGCGAGCGGCGGCGGGGCGGGGGTCGAGCAGGTCGTCGCGGGGGCCAGCTTCGGCAGCCACGGCCAGAAGCTCGACGTCTGGCGCCCGTCCGGCAGTGCCGGACGCAAGCTGCCGGTGATCGTTTTCTTCTATGGCGGCGGGTGGCATGCGGGGACGCGCGAGGGCTATGCCTTTGCCGGGCGCGCGCTCGCCGCGCAAGGCTTCGTCGTCGTCCTGCCCGATTATCGCAAGGTGCCCGACGTCCGCTTCCCGGCCTTCGTCGCCGATGGTGCCGAGGCGATGCGCTGGGTGCGCGATCATGTCGGCAGCTATGGCGGCGATGTCGGCCGGATCGCGGTCGCCGGCCATTCGGCGGGCGCCTATATTGCCGCAATGCTGGGGCTCGACAGCCGCTATCTGATCGCGAGCTGCGCCGATCCGCATCTGATCAAGGCGGTGATCGGGCTGAGCGGTCCCTATGATTTCTATCCCTTCACCACCGAAAATTCGCGCAACGCCTTTGCCGCCTTCGCCAAGCCCCGCGAGACCCAGCCGATCAGCTATGCGCGCGCCGATGCGCCGCCGATGCTGCTGGTGACCTCGACCGCCGACACGACGGTCAAGCCGCGCAACGCGATCGCGCTGCGCGACAAGCTGAAGAGCCTGGGCGCGCCGGTCGAGTTTCGCGACTATGCGGGCCTCAATCACGAGGATGTCGCGATGGCGCTGTCCAAGCCGTTCCGCGGCAAGGCGCCGGTGCTGGCGGACAGCATTGCCTTTTTGCGCAAGGCGCTGGGGAGCGGCGGGCAGTAGCGGGGAGCGGTGACATGGGGGGCATTGGGGGCATCGGGCGCATTATCGGCCGCGCGCTGATCGGGCTCGCGGTGGTCGCATTGATCGCGGCGGGGATCGTCTATCTGGCGTCGGAGCGGATCATTCGCGCCGATCATGTGATCGCCGCCCGGCCGATCGCGGTGCCGCACGATGACGCTTCGGTTGCCGAAGGCGCGCGGCTCGCGACTCTGGTCGGCTGCCCCAGCTGCCACAATGGTGGCAAGGGCGGGGTATGGACGCCGGTCGACTGGAAGATCGGGCAGATCGCGCCGCCGGCGATCGCGCGCAAGCTCGCCGCTTATTCGGACGTCGATGTCGTCCGGCTGATCCGCCACGGCGTGAAGCGCGATGGATCGACGCTGTTCGTGATGCCGAGCTGGTCCGAACGCTATCTCGCCGATGACGATCTCGGCCGGGTGATCGCCTGGGCGCGGACGCTGAAGCCAGCCGCCGATGATTCGCGCGCCGAAGGCTGGTGGGGGCCGCAGACGCGCTGGGGGATGATCACCGGTGCCGAGCGCCAGAGCGTGCAGAAGGCGCTGGTGGCGCCGCACACGCGACCCGCCGATGGCGGCGCCTATTTGGTCCGCGCGGTCTGCAGCGAATGCCACGCGCTGCACCGGGAACAGGGCAAGGAGGGCCAGCGTGTCCCGGCGCTGGCGCCCGCCGCGGCGAGCTATGACGATGCCGCCTTTGCGACGCTGCTGCGCACCGGCAAGGGGGCAGGGAACCGCGATCTTGGCCTGATGACGACGATCGTGAAGGAAAACCTCCACGTCCTGCGCGACGACGAGGTGACCGCGATCCACCGCTTTCTGCAGCGCGAAGCGGCGAGGCAAGGGGCCTGAGCGATGCGGGTGCTGCTCACCGGATCGTCGGGCTGGCTCGGGCGTTATTTGGCGCCGCGGTTGCGCGCGGCCGGGCATCAGGTGACTGGCCTCGATGTCGCGCCCGGCGCCGACACCGATATCATCGGCAGCGTCGCCGATCGCGCGACGATCGACCGGGCTTTCGCCGATCACGCGATCGAGGCGGTCATCCACTCGGCGGCGCTGCACAAGCCCGATATCGTTCGCTACCCGACCCGGGCGTTCGTCGACGTCAATGTGACGGGCACGCTCAACCTGCTCGAGGCGGCGGCCGGCGCCGGGCACGACCGCTTCATCTTCACCTCGACGACCTCGTTGATGATCTCCGACGCGATCCGCCGCGCCGAATGCGACCGGGCGGTGTGGATCGACGAGACGATGGCGCCGCTCGAGCCGCGCAACATCTACGGCGTGACCAAGCGCGCTGCCGAGCATCTGTGCCGGCTGTTCCATCAGGAACGCGGGCTGGCCTGCCTCGTGCTGCGAACGGGGCGTTTCTTCCCCGAGGATGACGATACCCATGCCCACCCCTCGGGCGAGAATCTCAAGGCCAACGAACTGCTCAACCGGCGGCTGACGGTCGAGGATGCCGCCGACGCCCACGTCCTCGCGCTGGCGCGCGCGCCGGCGATCGGCTTCGATACCTTGATCCTCTCCGCCACCACGCCCTTTGCGCGCGACGAGGCGACGGCGCTCAAGGCCGATGCGGCGGCGGTGATCGCGCGGCATTTCCCCGACGCCGCGGCGCTCTATGCGGCGCGCGGCTGGGTGCTGCCGAGGTCGATCGACCGGGTCTATGATTCGAGCCGGGCAGCACGGGTGCTGGGTTTTCGCTGCGCGACGGGCTTTGCCGAGATGCTCGACGCGCTGCGGACCGGCGCCCCGCTGCCGACGACGCATGACGCCGGCTATCTGGCGCCCAAGGAGCATGGCGACCTGCGTTGATCCGGCCGGCGAAACGGGTCGTGGCGTGCCGGCATGGTGCAAAACCATGACTTTTCTGAGCCATCGCCCTTTCGATTTGGCCGCGACATGCTTAAGCCTTGTCGTGCCATGGCGACGCGCGACGGTCGGGAGCGTGCGGCACGGCGGCCATTGCGGGGGATGGACGATGAAGCGGGCGTTGGTGTTGTTGATTGCCGGAACCGTGTTGAGCGGGGTTTGTGCCTATGCCGCGAGCGGGCAAACCCCGGTCCCGATCAAACTGTGGCGGCTCGATTGCGGCACGACAAATGTCAGCGATCTCAACCAGTTCTCCGATGTTCGTGCCTATACGGGCAAGAGCATGGCGCTTACCGCGAGCTGCTATCTGATCAAGCATGGCGACAGCTATATGCTCTGGGATACCGGCCTGCCCGCCGCGCTCAAGGGCGCAAAGATCGATCCCAAGGCACCGATCGGCGCGACCGTCACCAAGACGGTCGTCGAGCAACTCGCCGAACTCGGTCTCAAGCCCGATCAGATCGCGATGGTCGGCATCAGCCATTATCATTTCGATCATATCGGCCAGGCCGCCGATTTCCCCGGCGCGACGCTGATGATCGGCAAGGGCGATTTCGATGCGCTGACCACAAAAGCACCGGGCGCCGATCCGACACCGCTCAAGAACTGGTTCGGCGGTACCGGCAAGGCGGTCGCGGTCGCCGGCGACAAGGATATCTTCGGCGACGGCAGCGTCACGATGATCGACACGCCGGGCCACACCCCCGGCCATCATGCCCTGCTCGTCAGGCTCGCGAGCGGCACGACCTATTTGCTGACGGGCGATCTCGCGCATTTCCGCGAGAATTACGACAGCGACGGTGTGCCCGGGTTCAACACCAATCGCGCCGATACGCTGGCGTCGCTGGCGCGGTTCAAGGGGCTGGCGAAGAACCTGAAGGCGACGGTGATCATCCAGCACGAGCCGCGCGACATCGCCAAGCTGCCTGCCTTTCCGGCCGCTGCCGAATAGCGCGGCGGGACTGGACTAGCCCGAGCCGTCGCGGCAAGGAATACCCGAAGTTCGAAAAATGCGTGCGGCAGCCCGGGCTGCCGACGCCGCAACAACGGGAGATGGATGATGCGGGCATTGTTGTCGATGGCGCCGGGCGGTCCGGAGACATTGAGCCTCGAGACGATCGCCGATCCGGTCGCCGGCAAGGGGCAGGTGCTGGTCGCGGTCAAGGCGTGCTCGATCAACTATCCCGACGTGCTGATCATCGAGGACAAATATCAGTTTCGCCCGCAGCGGCCGTTCGCGCCGGGCGGCGAGATTGCCGGCGTCGTCGAGGCGATCGGCGAGGGCGTCACGACGCTGAAGCCGGGTGATCGCGTGCTCGGCACGATCGGCCATGGCGGGCTCGTCGAGAAAGTGGTGGTCGATGCCGCCCGGCTCTATCGCCTGCCCGAAGGCCGCAGCTTCGAGGAGGGCTCGGCGTTGCTGCTCACCTATGCCACGACGATCCACGCGCTGCTCGATCGCGGGCATCTGGCGGAAGGGCAGACCCTGCTCGTGCTCGGGGCCGCCGGCGGCGTCGGGCTGGCCGCGGTCGAACTCGGCAAGGCATTCGGCGCGCGCGTCATCGCTGCAGTTTCGAGCGAGGAAAAGGCCGCCGTGTGCCGTGCGGCCGGCGCCGACGACACGATCGTCTATGGCCGTGCCCCGTTCGACAAGGAGCAGTCCAAGGCGCTTGCCGAACAGTTCAAGGCGGCGCTCGGCCCCAATGGCGCCGATGTGATCTACGATCCCGTCGGCGGCGACTATGCCGAACCGGCATTGCGCTCGATCGCCTGGGAAGGGCGCTATCTCGTCGTCGGTTTTCCGGCGGGGATTCCGCGCTTGCCGCTCAACCTGACCTTGCTGAAGAGCTGCGACGTGTGCGGCGTGTTCTGGGGCGCCTTCGCCGCGCGCGACCCCCAGGCAAATCAGGATCATGTCGAGCGGCTGTTCCGGCTCTGGAAGGATGGGGCGATCAACCCCCGGGTCACCGATGTGTTCGCGTTCGCCGATGGCGGCAAGGCGATCGCCAAGATGGCCGCGCGCGAGGCGATCGGCAAACTCGTCGTCCGGGTCGCCGAATAGCGTGCCCGAATGGGCGCGGCCGAGCGGCAACCGTTGCGTTGGCGCGCCGGCTTCCCTATTTGACCCTGAATAGAAGCTCGTATTTTTGGAATTGCGCACGATGACGACATTCGATGACCGCGAACGCGCGTTCGAAGCCAAATATGCGCACGATCAGGACATGATGTTTCGCGTGACCGCCCGGCGCAACCGCTTGGTCGGCCAATGGGCGGCCGAACTGATGAAGCTCAGCGCCGAGGAAGCCGACGCCTATGCAAGGGCCGTCGTTCAGGCCGATTTCGAAGAAGTCGGCGATGAAGACGTGATCCGCAAGGTGCTCGGCGATCTCACCGCAGCGGGCATCGAGGCCGACGACGCGATGATCCGCCGCGCGCTCGAGGACCAGCTGGTCGAGGCGCGCCGCCAGCTGATGGAATCGCACTGATCCGATGGCGATGGCGGCCACCGATATCGAAGACTTGATCCGCGCCGGCATTCCCGATGCGGTCGTGGAAATTACCGATCTCGCCGGTGACGGCGATCATTATGCGGCGCGGGTGACGAGTGAGACATTCCGGGGCATGCCGCGGATAAAGCAGCATCAGGCAGTATATGCGGCGCTCGGCGGCCGGATGGGAGGCGCGCTGCACGCGCTTCAGCTCACCACCGCCGCCCCGCAATAGAAGGAAGACGATGATGACCGACGACACTCAGAAGCGTATCGGCGAGATGGTCGCGAGCAACGACGTGCTGCTGTTCATGAAAGGCAGCCCGCTGTTTCCGCAGTGCGGCTTTTCGAGCAAGGCCGTCGCGATCCTGAACCATCTCGGGGTCGAATTCGGTAG
Organism: Sphingomonas sp. 28-66-16; assembly: GCA_002281485.1. Lineage (GTDB taxonomy): Bacteria > Pseudomonadota > Alphaproteobacteria > Sphingomonadales > Sphingomonadaceae > Sphingomonas. The sequence continues at coordinate 32,208 of NCGF01000003.1, read as the reverse complement.
CGTCGACGTGCTGCAGGACCAGGGCGTTCGCCAGGGCATCAAGGCCTATTCGGACTGGCCGACGATCCCGCAGCTTTACGTCAAGGGGGAGTTTGTCGGTGGTTCCGACATCATGATGGAAATGTTCGATTCGGGCGAGCTCGGCCAGTTGTTCGCCGAAAAGGGTCTGGTCAGCGCCAGCTGATCGGTATCGGGGGGACGACGGATGCTGCTGGAGTCGGGCAATTTCTCGACCGGCCCAGCGGGCCAGACGCCACTGCTCATTTGCGATCTGACGCAAAGCTATTCGCCGTCGGGCGGCGGCGGGGTGAGCACCTATCTGCGCGAAAAGCGCGATTATGTCCTCAAGAACACCCCGCACAGCCTGCTGCAGATCGTGCCGGGCCCCGAGGACAAGCTGGTCGTCGACGGTCGGCATATCTGGGCCGAGGTCGGCGCCGGTCCGGTTCGCGGCAGCCCCAACTACCGGTTCATCCTGCGCACCCGGATCGTTCGCGAGCTGCTCGCGCGCTACCGGCCCGATGTGATCGAATCGCTCTGCCCCTGGGTGCTGCCCTGGACCGCGATCCACCACCGGCGCGCCTTTCCCGAGACCACCCTCGTGGCGGCCTACAGCACCGATTTCCCAAATGCCCATGTCTACCGGGTGGCGCAGGCCAAGTTCGGGACGCTGCTCGGCAAGGGCTTTCGCTGGCTTTCCTATGGCTATGCCGAAATCACCTATCGCGAATTCGATTGGGTCTACACGCTCAGCGAGGATGTTTGCGACGTGCTCGCGCGGCACAATGTCCCCCGAACCAGCGTGCTGCCGCTGGGCGTCGACATCGAGACCTTCCACCCTGGCCGGCGCGATCCGGCCTATCGGGCGTCGCTCGGCCTGCCCGGCGACGGCCCGTTGCTGATCTATGCGGGACGGATGGACAATGAGAAGCGCGCAGACCGGCTGGTCGACATGTTCCGCAAACTGCCAGAGGGGCTCGGCGCGGCGCTGGTGATGATCGGCGACGGCAAGCTGCGCGACCGGCTGATGGCCGAATCGGCGGGGCTGCCGATTGCCTTTCCGGGGTTCGTCCAGGATCGGCCCGCGCTCGCACGCGCGCTCGCTTCATCGGATATCTATGTGTCGGGCATGGCTGACGAGACCTTCGGTATCTCGATCATCGAGGCGCAGGCCTCGGGCCTGCCGGTCGTTGGCGTGGCGAGCGGCGCGATGATCGATCGCGTGCCCGCCGGGCTCGGGTATCTTGGGGCGGTCGACGATACCCGGGCGATGGCCGAAAACGTCGTCAGGATTTGGCAGGGCGATCCCCGCACGATCGGGGAGGCGGCCCGCGCGCATGTCGAGCAGCGCTTCAGCTGGGATCGCACCTTCGAGCGGCTGCTGAGCGAGATTTACCCGCGAGCGATGCAGCACGCCGCCGGCCGGGGTACGCGCCGCGACTGGCGCCAGTCGGCCCCGACCAAGCCGGCGACGGTATCGGTGCGCTAGGCTTTTTAGGGAAAGAGCCGGGGCGGGCGGATCGACGCGATACCGGAAAGAAGCTGTCAATCCGCCCTGCTGAAGCAGCGAACCGCTCGGCATGGTCAAAGCTCTGCAGATCGCGTGCCAGCGTGTCGGCGTCGGCCATTCCGGCGGACGACGATGGTTAACGCGTGCCAGTCCCTGACCCATGGTGTAAGAAATCCCGACATCCCGGGGCGCGTCGCAGCGTGTCGGCGTTCATTTTCCAGTCAGCCGGCTTGCCGCATCGGCCCGATCGGACCAGTGGCGTAACGTTCCTCTTGACTACGGCCGTAGTCAATGCGACTACAGACGTAGTCGGGGAGAGTGAGTCGATGGCCGAGCGAATCAGTGATGCCGAACATGCGGTGATGGAGGTGCTCTGGGATCAGGCACCGCTCAGCGCGCAGGACGTTGCCGAACGGATCGGCCCCGAGCGCGACTGGACCGCCAACACCGTCAAGACGTTGCTTGGTCGGTTGCTCGCCAAGAAAGTCATCGCGCATGAGGAGGAGGGGCGGCGGTATCTCTATCGTCCGCTGGTCGCGCGCGACGACTATGTCTCGGGCGAATCGCAGCGGCTGATGGACCGGCTGTTCGGCGGCAAACTGACCCCCCTGGTCGCGCATCTCGCCGAGCGCGACGAACTCAGCGCCGACGACATCGCCGAGATCGAGGCCTTGCTCAAGGCGCTCAAGCAATGATCGCGTGGCTGATCGAGACGCTGCTGGCGACGTCGCTGCTGATGGTCGCGGTGCTGGTGCTCCGGAAGCCGGTGCGCGAGACGTTCGGGCCGTCGCTCGCCTATGCGCTCTGGGCGTTGCCCGTGCTGCGGCTGTGCCTGCCGCCGCTGCCGGGCGACTGGCGGCTGAGCGCGCTTGTCGCGCCGGCGGTCGACCGGTCGATGCATCAGGGGGTGGTATTCGGGGTGATGAATGCCGATCGCCTCCCCCACGCGATCGCCCACCAGGCGCTCGCCGAGGCCCAGATGACCCTCGGCGACGCGCCGATCCGGATGGCGCTGGTCCCGCCGGTATCGACGTCCGACGGCCCGAGCGTGATCATGCTGCTCGCGGCGCTGTGGGTGGCGGGGACGCTGGCCTTCCTGCTCTATCATCTGATCGCCCATCGCCACTTCTGCCGCCGCATCCAGCACCAGGCCCGCCGCCGCCGCCAGGTCGCCGAGGCGCGCGTCGAGGTGATCGAGACCGACGCCGCGACGGGGCCGCTCGCCTTCGGCATCTGGCGCAAATATGTCGTCTTTCCGAGCGATTTCGCCGATCGCTATGACCGCGACGAGCGCCTCCTCGCGCTGGCGCACGAACTCACCCACCATGCCCGCGGCGATCTGATCGCCAACTGGGTCGCGCTGGTCGTGCTTGGGCTGCACTGGTTCAATCCGATCGCGTGGCGGGCCTTCAGGGCGTTTCGTGCCGATCAGGAAATGGCGTGCGACGCGCGCGTCCTTGCCGATCGCGATCCGGCTTTCCGCCACGCTTATGGCCGAGCAATCGTCAAATCGGCGCATGGCGGGGCGATTTCGGCGGCCTGCCATCTTCACACCGTCAACGAACTGAAAGGAAGGCTCAAGATGTTGTCCGAAGGGAAGAAGTCGCGTGCCCGGATCGCCGGCGGGGCGGTTGCGGTGCTCGCGGTGACGGTCGCCGGGCTGGGGCTAACGGCATCGGGCACGCAGGCCGCCGAACGGCTGCGCACCCGGATGAGCGATACCATCGGCGTCGATCTCGATCGAATCTCGCTCGCCAGCGCCATGCCGGCGCCGCGCGCGCTGGCCGCGCCGGTTGCGGCGATCGCGCCACAGCCGACTCCGATCCCACCGTCATCGGTGGCGCAGGACGACCTCGTGCCGCCGCCGCCGCCCGAACCCGCGGCGTCGCCGCTCGGTGCTGCACCCGCCGAGCCGCCGATGCCACCCCTACCGCCGATGCCGCCCGAAGTCGGCAGCCGCGCCGAGATCGCCGCGCTCAACGCCGATCACCGCAAGACCCACCGCGAGATGCGCTTCGTGTTCCGCGACAAGAAGGGCAGGGTCATCAACGAGGATTTTCGCGGCCTGGCCGAAATGCCCGAGATCACCTCCAGCAATTGTGCTGACGACAGTGGCGACGGCAAGAATGTCGTACGGAACGAGACGGTCAACGGCAGGCACCGCATCATCATCTGCCGGAACCGGGTCCAGCGGCTGGCGATGCGTGCGGCGGAAGCGGCCCGAATCGGCGCCGACGCAGCGCAGCGCGGCGCCGATGCCGCGCGCCATGGCGCAGAGATGGCGACGCGCGCGCAGGAAATCGAACGCAATGCCTATCGCAGCGCGCTCGAAGGCGTGCGCAAGGCGCGTAACGGGATGCTCGCCGATCAGTCGCTGACCGGTGCCGCGCGGACAAGCGCGCTCAAGGCCATGGACGAGGCGATTGCCGAACTCGAATCCGACATGAACGCCGATCGGCGCAGGGAAAACTGATCGGGCCCGATCGGCGCCGGCCCGGCAGGCATGTCCGTTCGCCTGCCGGGCCTGGTCATCGTGACAGTGCCGCCAAACCGCCTCGCCCCTTGCCTTTGCCCAAGCGGACGGCCATTTCGCTGGTATGGAAGCTTTCCCGACCGGCGACTGTATCGCGCTGGACCCGCTGGTGGCGCGGGTGCTGGCGCCCAATCCTTCGCCCTTCACCTTTACGGGAACGCAAACCTATCTGGTCGGGACGAGCGATCTTGCGGTCATCGATCCCGGACCCGATGAGACCGAGCATGTCGCCGCCTTGCTGCGCGCGATCGGCGACCGGCCTGTGGCCGCCATTCTCTGCACCCACACCCACCGCGACCACAGCCCGGCCGCGCTGCCGCTCAAGGCGGCGACCGGGGCGCCGATCATCGGCTGCGCCCCGCTGGTGCTCGACGATAGCGGCCCCCGCGCCGATGCGTCGTTCGATATCAGCTACGCCCCCGATCGGGTGCTGGCGGACGGCGAGACGCTGTCAGGCGCTGGCTGGAGCATCGAGGCGGTCGCGACGCCCGGGCATACCAGCAACCATCTGTGTTATGCCGTGCGCGAGAACGGCGCGCTGTTCACGGGCGATCATGTGATGGGCTGGTCGACCACCGTCGTCTCGCCGCCCGATGGCGACATGCGCGCCTATATGGAGAGCCTCGCGCGGCTCTATGAGCGCACCGACAGCATCTACTACCCCGCCCATGGCGAGCCGGTGACCAACCCCCAGCAATTCGTGCGCGGGCTGATCGGGCACCGCAAGCAGCGCGAGAAGCAGATCCTCAAGCTACTCGACGAAGGCATCGGCGTCATTCCGGCGATGGTCGAACGAATGTATGTCGGGCTCGATCCGCGCCTGCACGGCGCGGCGGGGCGCTCGGTGCTTGCGCATCTGGTCGACTTGCGCACGCGCGGCCTGATCGCCGGGGACGGGACGCAATGGCGGATGACGTGAAGCCGGGGTCGCTGCGCTGGGTCGCCGCGATCGCCATCATCGCCGCGCTCGGACTGCTCGGGTTCCTCGCCTATGATCGCTACCGCGAACGCTACGTGCCGACCGTCGACGATGGCGGCGAATCGGTCACGCAACTGGTGTCGGCGCGGCTGTCGGGAACGAGCAGCCTCAAGGTCGCCGCGCTGACCGGCACGATCCAGAGCAGCGCGACCGATATTCGCGGATTCGGCTGGCTTCGATCGGACCAGGTGATCAAGATGCCCTACTCGGTCGACTATTTCGTCGATGTGTCGGCGATCGGACCCGATCAGGTCGAGTGGAATCCCCAGACGCTGACGCTGATCGTCAACGCCCCCGACGTAACGGTCGCGCGCCCCAATATCGACGAAGCCCACCGGACGATGGTGCAGACCAGCGGGATCATCGTCACCCGCGCGGCGATGGAGGCGCTCAGCCAGCAGGTGTCGCAGAACGCGACGAGCAAGGCGCAGGCCGCTGCCGCCTCGCCCGAGCGGATCGCCCAGGCGCGCGAGGCGGCGCGCGCAGCCCTCGCGAGGCTGCTTGCCGCGCCGCTCAGGACGCTGGGGCATGGCGACGCGCGCGTCATCGTCACCTTTCCTCCCGAACGGCGGCGCGCCAACGGCGAGCGCTGGGACGTCTCGCGCGCCGTCGAGGACGTGATCGGCAACGCGCGCTAGTCATTTTCCCGATCGCGCGATTCTGCTATCCCAGCACACGTCATTCTTCGAGGATTCGGGGGGATTCGATCATGGCAACGCAGGTAATGCCGCGCGCGCAAGGCCGCAGTGACAACAATTTTTTCCTGACGATGGCGTTCGTGATGGCGGGCATCATCGTGGCCGGGTTCGGATTGAACCTGGCGATGGGGCGATCGAGCTTCGCCCGGCCGTTGCTGGTCCACGCCCACGCGGTCGTGTTCATGGGCTGGGTCGTGCTCTACGTCCTGCAGAACTGGTTCGCGACTCAGGGGCCGATGGCGCTGCACCGGCGGCTCGGCTGGGTGGCGATCGGCTGGCTCGGCGCGATGATCTATCTCGGCACTGCCGTCACCGTCGCGCTGGTGCAGGCGGGCAGGGCGCCCTTCTTCTTCCAGCCCCTTCACTTTCTGGTGTTCGATCCTGGCACCCTGCTCGGCGCAACCGGGCTGATCCTCGCCGGCATCACCGTCCGCCGTCACACCGGCTGGCACCGGCGGCTCAACTATTGCGGCATGTCGATCCTGATCGGCCCCGGCTTTGGTCGGCTGCTGCCGATGCCGTTCCTCATTCCTTGGGCCTATCAGCTGACCTTCCTGTGCGTGCTCATGCTGCCCATCATCGGCATCATCGCCGACTGGCGCCGCGACGGGCGCGTCCATCCGGCGTGGTGGTGGGGGCTCGGCGCCATCATCGCCGACGATCTGCTCATCGACCTCGTCACGTTCAGCCCCCTCGGCCTGGCGATCTATCAGGCGGTGACCGCCGGCACGCCCGGCGCCGCCATGGCCCCGCTCGCCTTCCCGCCGTTTCCGCCGCTCTCTTGATAGCACCGCGGTTCGGGGCCATGTGTCGCCCCGGACACGCGGGAGTATCGACATGGACGCACGGAACGGCATCGGCGGCAGCCTGACGGGACTCGATCTGCGCGCCGAGATCGATCGGCTCCGCAAGGAGCGCAATGCCGTCATCCTCGCGCATTATTACCAGAAGCCCGAAATCCAGGACATCGCCGATTTCGTCGGCGACAGCCTCGATCTCAGCCGCAAGGCGCAGGCGACCGATGCCGATGTGATCGCCTTTTGCGGCGTCAAGTTCATGGCCGAGACCGCCAAGATCCTGAGCCCCGACAAGATCGTCGTGCTGCCCGATCTCAAGGCCGGGTGCAGCCTCGAAGACAGCTGCCCGCCCGACAAGTTCGCGGCGTTTCGCGCCGCGCACCCCGATCACATCGCGCTGACCTACATCAACTGCTCGACCGAGGTGAAGGCGCTCAGCGACGTCATCGTCACCTCGTCGTCGGCCGAAAAGATTCTCGCGCAGATTCCGCCCGAGCAGAAGATCATCTTCGGCCCGGACAAGAATCTGGGCGGCTATCTGGCCCGCAAGACCGGGCGCGAGATGCTGTTGTGGCCGGGCGTCTGTATCGTCCATGAGGCGTTCAGTGAAACCGAACTGCTCAAGCTCCAGCTCGAGCATCCCGGCGCGCCGATTGCCGCGCACCCCGAATGCCCGCCCTATATCCTCGACCATGCCGACTATGTCGGGTCGACCAGCGGCATATTGGCGTTCGCGGCGGCGATGCCCGGCGATACGCTCATCGTCGCGACCGAGCCGCACATCATCCACCAGATGGAAAAAGCCGATCCGAGCAAGCGCTTCATCGGCGCCCCCGGGGCGGACGGCAATTGCAACTGCAACATCTGCCCGTACATGGCGCTCAACACGATGGAAAAACTCTATCTTGCGCTGCGCGATCTGGAACCGCGCATCGAAATCGAGGAGGGGCTGCGCCTCGAGGCCAAGAAATCGCTCGACGCGATGATGCGGATGGCGGGCGCGACAGTGGGGCAGGGCGATCTCGGCCCGGTGCGCGTTTCGGGGGACTGACGCGCGAAGATTGTGAAAGCGTCACTTCCCAGCGACGGCTTCCGGGTATAGCGGATCGCCATGGCAGGGCCGGGGGCGGTCAGGAATTTGCGCGATGGAACGGCCGGTCTTCTTCGATCCTACCGGGAAGCGGCGGCGCTGGACGGGGCGCAGCTTCTTTTCGCTGCTGGCAATCGTGCTGATCGCGGCGGCGGTCTTCGTGCTGACGTTGGTCCAGGTGCCCACCCAGCGCGATCTGCCGCTGGCGTTCGAACGCCGCCAGCCCGCCCCGCTCAACCGCCAGATCTCGGCGATCCGCCACCGGCTCGATAGCGATGCAAGGGCATTGGCGCGGTGGCTGCCGACTGGCCGGCCGTCGGCCAAGGTGGCGCCCACCACTCTCGCCTTCTACGTGCCGTGGGATGAGGCCAGCGCGCAATCGCTGCGCCAGAATCTCGGCGCGATCGATGCGGTCGCGCCCTCGACGCTCAACGTGTTCGGCCCGGGCCACCAGCTGAAAGTGGTGCCCGATGCCCGGCTCGTCCGCGTGCTGGCGGCGGCACAGCGGCGCCCGGCGGTTCTGCCGATGCTTCAGAATGCGCGCGACGGCGTTTGGGATACTGCCGGGGCGACCGCGCTGCTCGGCGATCGCGCGGCGCGGGCACGGCTGGTGGCCCAGCTCGTCGCGATCGTCGCGCGCGATCACGATGCCGGCATCGTCTTCGATTTCGAAACTCTGCCCCCGACCGCGTTGCCCGCCTATCGCGCGTTGCTGCGCGAGGCGAATCATGCGCTCGATCGGCTGAATGCGGCGGTGTTCGTCACCGTGCCGGCGGGCGATGCCGATTGGTCGCCGCGCGCCTTTGCCGCCGTCGCCGACAAGGTGATCCTGATGGATTATGATCTGCACTGGCAGGGCGGCGAAGCGGGGCCGATCGCGCCGCAGCCCTGGTTCGTCGATCAGATGCGCCGGACGGTGAAGGCGGTCGGCCGCGATCGGCTGATCGTCGCGATCGGCAGCTATGCGTATGACTGGCACGACGGGAAAGCCGACGCGCTGTCGATCGAGGAGGCGTGGCTGGCCGCGCACGACAGCAATGCGAGCATCGTCTTCGATCCGGCGAGCGGCAATGCCGGATTCGGCTATGCCGATGGCGGCGACCATCACAATGTCTGGATGCTCGACGCTGCCTCGGCGTGGAACCAGTTGCGCGCCGCCCGGCAATTGGGGATCGGCAGCGTCGCCCTGTGGCGGCTCGGCAGCGAAGATCCCGGCGTCTGGCCGGCGCTTGCGGGCTTTCGTTCGGGACGACTGCCCGATCTGCGGCGGATCGATCAGGTATCGAACACCGATGTCGAGGGCGAAGGCGAGATCCTGCGCGTCACCGCCACCCCGACCAGCGGCGCGCGATCGATCCGCTTCGACACCAACGGCCTGATCCGCGACGAGCGCTATGACGCGCTGCCCACCCCGTTCGAGGTCAACCGCACCGGTGCGCTGCCCAAACTGGTCGCGCTGACCTTCGACGACGGCCCCGATCCCGACTGGACACCGCCGATTCTCGACATCCTCGAGCGCGAAAAGGTGCCCGCTACCTTCTTCGTGATCGGCGAAAACGCGCTCGCGCATCCCGTCTTGCTCCAGCGGATGGTCGATTCGGGCAACGAGCTTGGCAACCATACCTATACCCATCCCAACCTCGCGATCGCCTCGGACGAGGTCACCCAGATCGAGCTCAACGCGACCCAGCGGCTGATCGAGGCCTATACCGGGCGATCGACGCGGCTGTTTCGCGCGCCCTATTTCGGCGACGCCGAGCCGACCACCGCCGATGAACTCGTGCCCGCGCTGATCGCGCAGCGGCAGGGCTATACGGTGGTGGGTCTGCACGTCGATCCAGGCGACTGGAAGCGCCCCGGGGTCGACGAAATCGTCAACCGGACGATCGCCTCGGTCACCGATTCGAACCCGGGCCAGTCGCGCAACATCATTCTGCTTCATGATGGCGGCGGCAATCGGGCGCAGACCGTTGCCGCGTTGCCGCGGATCATCGAGGGGCTCAAGGCGCGCGGTTATCGCTTCGTGCCAGTGTCGACGCTGGCAGGGCTGACCCGGCAGGCAGTGATGCCGGTGGTGGCGGGGAGCGATCTGACCGCGGTGCGCGCCGATGTCGGCATTTTTCTCGCGCTGGCCGGGTTGCAGGGGCTGTTCAAGGCGATGTTTGCGCTGGCGATCGGAGTGGGCATCGCCCGCGCGGTGATCATCGCGGCCCTCGCGCTCGCCGGGCAGCGCAAGCGGCGCGTCCCGCCGACGGGCTTCGCGCCGCCGGTGTCGGTGATCATCCCGGCGTTCAACGAGGCGCGGGTGATCGAGCAATCGGTGCGACGCGTGCTGGCGAGCGATTATCCCGAGATTCAGTTGATCGTCGTCGACGACGGCTCGACCGACGGCACCAGCGCGATTGTCGCCAAGGCCTTCGCCGATGATCCGCGCGTGACACTTCTGACGCTCGTCAATGGTGGCAAGGCTGTCGCGCTCAACACCGCCCTCAAAAGCGCCACCGCCGAGATCGTCATCGCGCTCGACGCCGATACCCAGTTCGAGCCCGAGACGATCGCGCGGCTCGCCCGCTGGTTCGCCGATCCTGCGATCGGCGCGGTGGCTGGCAACGCCAAGGTGGGCAATCGCGTCAATCTGGTCACCCGCTGGCAGGCGGTCGAATATGTGACCGCCCAGAATCTCGAGCGCCGGGCACTGGCGCGGTTCGACGCGATCACCGTCGTGCCCGGCGCGGTCGGCGCATGGCGACGCGCGGCGCTCGATTCGGTCGGCGGCTATCCGGTCGACACGCTCGCCGAGGATCAGGATCTGACGATCGCGATCCAGCGTGCCGGCTGGCGCGTCGATTACGATACCGATGCCGTCGCCTGGACCGAGGCGCCGCAGAGTTTTCGCGCGCTCGCCAAGCAGCGCTACCGCTGGGCATTCGGGACGCTGCAATGCCTGTGGAAGCATCGCGGCGTGATCCGCAGCGGGCGGCCGCGCGGGCTGGCGCTGATCGGGATGCCGCAGGCGTGGCTGTTCCAGATCCTGTTCGCGGCGATTTCGCCGTTCATCGATCTGGCGCTCGTGGTGTCGATCGTTGCCACCGCGATCCGAGTCGGGCAACATGGCTGGGCGCAAACCCAGACCGACGTGCTGAGCATGGGCGCCTATTGGGTGCTGTTCACCGCGATCGACGTGATCTGCGGCGCGATCGCTTATCGCCTCGATCCGCGCGAGCCGCGCTACCCGGCCTTCCTGCTGGTCGCGCAGCGCTTCGTCTATCGCCAGATCATGTACTGGGTGGTGCTGCGTGCGATCAACGCGGCGCTCGGCGGCTGGGGCGTCGGTTGGGGCAAGCTCGAGCGGACCGGCGCGGTCACCTCACGATCGTGCGGGGCCACCCCGGCGACGTGAGACGCCGCATCAGTCCATCGCGACATGCGGCTGCGGGGCCCCTGCGCCGGGACGGGCGGGCCGGCGCAGCAGCAAGACCAGCGGGATCGCAAAGGCCGTCAGCAGCATCATCAATTTGAAATCGTCGAGATAGGCAATCATCGCCGATTGCCGGTTCACCTCGGCGTTCAGCATCGCGAACACGGTTTCGCCCGAACGCCCGAGGACCGAGGCCATCGTCGGATCGGCGGGGTTATAGCTATACGCCGTGATATGAGCGCCGAGTTCCTGGTGGCTCGCCTGAATATTATGGCTCAGCAGCGCGGTGACCATCGAGATGCCGATCGACGCGCCGATGTTGCGGCACAGGTTCATCAGGCTCGCCGCCTCGGTGCGATAGCGCGGCGCGAGCGTCGCAAAGGCGGTGATGTTGAGCGGGATGAAGATCAGCCCCAAGCCGATGCCCTGGATGAAACCGGTGGCGATGAACGGCGTGGTGTTCATCACCAGCGTCCACTGCGTCATGTCGTAGAGCGACCAGGTGGCGATGATCAGCCCGGTGCCGATCAACAGCCTGGTGTCATGGCCGCGCTGGACCATCTGCCCGGCGACATACATGCTGATGACGATGCCGATCCCGCGCGGCATCAGCAGGATGCCGGTATCGAGCACCGGATAGCCGAACAGCGTCTGGAGCATCGGCGGCAGCAGCGCCATCGTCGCCATCATCAGCACGCCGACCACGACCATGAAGCCGAGCCCGGTGACGAGATTGCGGTTGCGCAGCAACTCGCGATCGAACATCGGCGCGCGCGCGGTCGCCATGTGGATCCCGAACATCAGGGCCGCCCCGAGCGCGATCAGGCCTTCGATGGTCACTTCCCATGACTGGAACCAGTCGTTCGACTGGCCACGATCGCACATCACCTGGAGCGATGCGATCGCGATCGCGAGCAGCGAAAAGCCGAAGGTATCGAAGCTGCGGTGCGCGATCGGGCGGCTCGGCAGCAAGGTCCAGAGGATCGCAAAACAGGCGATGCCGACCGGAACGTTGACGTAGAACACCCAGCGCCAGTCGTAATTATCGGTGAGATAGCCCCCCAGCACCGGGCCGAGCACCGGCCCGACCATGATCCCCATGCCCCACACCGCCATCGCCCCGGCCTGGCGCGATGGCTTGTTGATGTCCATCATCACCGTCTGGCTGAGCGGATTCATGAACGCGGCGGCGATGCCCTGCAGCACCCGGAAGCCGACCATTTCGGGCAGGCTGGTGGCGAGCCCGCAGAGCATCGATGCGGAAACGAAGCCGACCACCGAGATCAGGAAAAGGTTGCGCGAGCCGATCCGGTCGGCGAGCCAGCCGGTGATCGGGATCGCGACCGCCGAGGCGACGATGTAGCTCGTCAGCACCCAGGTGATCGTATCGGCGGTGCCGCCGAGCGACGCCTGCATGTGTGGCAGCGCGACGTTGGCGATCGTCGAATCGAGGATCTGCATGATCGTCGCCGCCATCACGCCGAGCGTCAGCAGCGGGCGGTTGGTGGTGTGGAGTGCCGGTTCGTCGGCGCCCGGCATTGGCGCGGCGGCCGCCGCACCGGCGCCGGGCCTGAGGTTAGCGCTTGCCATGCGGACGGACGTCGATACTGACCTTGGCGCTGAGGCCGGCGATCAGCTGGCGCGGGCTTGCCTCGTCGATCGCGATCCGGACCGGTACACGCTGGGTTACCTTGACCCAGTTGCCGGTCGCATTCTGCGCGGGGAGCACCGAGAATTCGGAGCCGGTACCCGCGCCGATCGACTGGACGTGCCCCTTGAGCTTGAGCCCGTCATAGGCATCGAAGCTGATCGTCGCGGGCTGCCCGACGCGCATCGCGTTGAGATCGGTTTCCTTGAAATTGGCCTCGATCCAGGCGCCCTTGCCCGAGACGATGCTCACCGCCGGCAGGCCAGTGATCATCATCTGGCCGACCTGGAGCCGGTCCGACTGGCTGACGGTACCGCTGGTCGGCGCGAACACCGAGGTGCGGGTGAGATCGAGCAGCGCCTTTTCGCGCTGGACGCGCGCGGCGGCGATCGCGGGGCTGACGCCGGGGACGGCCGCCCCGGTGGTGAGCTTGGCGCGTGCTTCGTCGGCCGCGGCCAGCGCGTTGGCGAGCCCGGCCTTGGCCTGTTGCAGTCCATGCTCGGCCTGTTGAAGCCGCGCGCGGGTGGTGAACCCCTGGCGCATCAGCGCGGTCTGACGATCGAAATCCTCGCGCGCGGCGGTCACCTGATCGCGCGCGGCCTCGATATCGGCATCCTTGCCACGATAGCTCGATTGCAACGTCGCCACGCTCACCTGGGCATTGGCGATCGCCGCATCGGCCTGCTGGACGGCGATGCGATAGGGCTCGGGATCGATCCGAAACAGCAGATCGCCCGCCTTGACCGGCTGGTTTTCCTTGACCGCGACCTCGACGATCCGGCCGGCGACATCAGCCGAGACCGATACCTTGTCCTGCTGGACATAGGCATTGTCGGTCGACACGAACTGCCCCGAGGTGAGCCAGAAATAGCCGGCGACCAGCGCGATCACCAGCGGCACCGCGGTCAGCAGCACGGGCCGCAGCCATCGCCGCCGCGGTTTGACGACGTCGATCGGCTCCGCTGTATCGGCGGCAAAGCGCTGCTTGGGGTCGGCGTCAGCCATTGAGGGCCTCATGGATCGGGGTGGGCGCCAGATTGGCGCGAATGTCGTCGAGGGTGGCGATCAGCTGCGATCGGGCGTTGGGAGAGACGCCCGCCAGCGCCTGTTCGAACAGGTCATCGGCGATCACCCGCAGCTGGGCGATCAAGGGATGCGCCTTCTCGGTCAGATATATCCGCCACGCGCGCCGGTCATTGGGATCGCGCCGGCGCTCGACCAGACCGGCGTCCGCAAGTCGATCGACCATCCGGCACAGCGTGATCGGCTCGACTTCCAGCAGTTCGGCCAGGCCACCCTGGTTGATGCCTTCGTGGCGACTGAGAGTCGTCAGCGTCCGCCACTGCGGCCGCGTGACCCCGATCAACCGGGTGCGCTCGTCGAACCGGCGCCGCAACAGGCGCGAGACATCGCTGATCAGGAAACCGATATTGTCCGTCATGCGTGGCCATATAATAAGCACACTTATCTAATGCAAGGTACCATAGTTATGGTCCTGAGGCGGCATTGCCGATCGCTGCAACGATCGGTAGAGTCCATCGCACTTCTTGCCTATCAGAGTGCCCAGTGCCGTCGATTCATGCCCTTGCCAATCCTGCGCGCTTCGTGAAGATCGCGCGACCGCTGACCCCGGCCCTGTTCTGGGCTGGCAGCCTGTTGATCGCGTTCGGGGTCTGGGCGGGGCTGACCCAGACGCCTGCCGATTACCTGCAGGGCGAAACCGTCCGCATTCTCTACATCCACGTGCCGACCGCATGGCTCGGCATGGCCGGGTGGAGCGGCATCGCCGTGTCGAGCCTCACCTATCTGATCTGGCGGCATCCGCTGGCGATGGTCGCGGCGCGCGCGATGGCGATGCCCGGGGCGATGTTTGCCGGGCTGTGCCTCGCGACCGGATCGATCTGGGGCCGGCCGACCTGGGGAACCTGGTGGGAATGGGATGGCCGGCTGACCTCCATGCTGCTGTTGTTCTTCGTCTATCTGGGGTTCATGGCGCTCGCCCGCGCCGATGCCGATCGCGGCGGCGACGGGCGTATCCCGGCGCTTTACGGAGTCGCAGGATCGGTGTTGCTGCCGATCATCCGCTACTCGGTGGTGTGGTGGAACACGCTGCATCAGGGCCAGAGCATCGGCCTGACCAAATCGACGATCGATTCGAGCCTGCTCTGGCCGTTGCCGTTCACGCTCGGCGGCTTCACCTTGTGGTTTGCGGCGATCGTGCTGATGCGGATGCGCGCCGATCTGGCGAAGACCAAGGCCGAGGCGCGGTTGCGGCGGATGGCGTCGTCATGAATCCCTGGCCCTTCGTCACTGCCGCCTATGTGATTACGCTGGTCGCCGCGGCCGGATTGTCGGTCTATAGCTGGCTGG
Source organism: Sphingomonas sp. 28-66-16 (assembly GCA_002281485.1). Taxonomy (GTDB): domain Bacteria; phylum Pseudomonadota; class Alphaproteobacteria; order Sphingomonadales; family Sphingomonadaceae; genus Sphingomonas. The sequence continues at coordinate 17,165 of NCGF01000003.1, read as the reverse complement.
CCATGCGATCGGCCGAAGGGACGAAAAAATGAAAGCCAAGCATCAGCGACTGACATTGGCGCTGCTCGCGGTCGGCGCGATTGCGGGGGCGAGCGGCCTTGCGCTTTCGGCGCTCAAGGATCAGGCAGCGTTCTTTTACGCGCCGGGCGACGTCGCCAAGGGCGGCCTGCCGATCGGTCGCGACGTCCGTCTGGGCGGCATGGTCGAGGGCGGGTCGATCAAGAAACAGGCCGATGGCGTGACGATCAATTTCGTGGTCACCGACGGCAAGGCACAAGTGCCGGTCACGTTCAGCGGCATCACCCCCGATCTCTTCAAGGAGAAATCGGGGGTCGTCGCCGAAGGGCGCTTCCAGCCCGATGGCCGCTTCATGGCGACCAATCTGCTCGCCAAGCATGATGAACGCTATATGCCGCCGCAAATGGCGGGCAAGATGGCCGCCAGCACGGTTGGCCCGGCGCCGGCGGGGAAACCCCAACTGCAATGATCGCTGAAGCGGGGCTTGCCGCACTCTGGATCGCAGCCGCGCTCGCGGCATTGCAATTCGCGCTCGCCGCGCTCGGAATCGCGCGCGGCGATCCCGATGTGCAGGATGCGGTGCGGCCGGTGGCGATCGTCCAGGGGGTCGTCGTGCTGCTGGCGATGGCGCTGCTGATCACGGTGTTCGTCAATTCGGACATGTCGGTGCTGCTCGTGGCGCAGAACAGCCATTCGGCGAAGCCGCTGATCTACAAGATCGCCGGTGCATGGGGCAATCACGAAGGGTCGATGCTGCTCTGGGTGACGATCCTTGGACTGGCCGGCGGGGCGGTGGCGATCCTCGAACACCGGCTGCCCAAGCCGACGCTCATCGCGACCCTGGGCGCGCAGGCGCTGATCGCGCTGGGATTCTACGCCTTCCTGCTGTTCTCGTCGAACCCGTTCGCGCGGCTCAACCCGGCGCCCGCCGATGGCAACGGCCTCAATCCGCTGCTCCAGGATCCCGGCCTCGCCTTCCATCCGCCAACGCTTTACATCGGCTATGTCGGCATCTCGGTCGCTTTCTCGTTCGCGGTCGGCGCGATGGTGACTCGCGATGTCGGCCCCGCCTTTGCGCGCGCGATGCGCCCCTGGGTGCTCGGCGCGTGGATCTTCCTGACGCTTGGCATCACCGCGGGTTCCTATTGGGCTTATTACGAGCTCGGCTGGGGTGGCTGGTGGTTCTGGGATCCGGTCGAGAATGCCTCGCTGATGCCGTGGCTCGCGGCGACCGCCCTGCTCCATTCGGTGACGGTGCTCGCCACCCGCGACGGTTTGCGCGCCTGGACGATCATGCTCGCCGTGGTCGCCTTCTCGATGTCGATGATCGGCACCTTCCTCGTTCGGTCGGGCATCTTGACGAGCGTCCACGCTTTTGCCGTCGATCCCGAGCGCGGCTCGTTCATCCTCGCGCTGCTCGCGATCTATATCGGCGGCGCGATGGCGCTGTTCGCGCTTCGGGTCGGCACGATCCGCGAGGGCGCGACCTTCGAGCTCGTCAGCCGCGAAGGCGCGCTCGTCGCCAATAATCTGCTGCTCTCGGTAATCCTCGGTATCGTGCTGATCGGCACGCTGTATCCGATCCTGGCGGCGGGTGCGTTCGGCCTGCAGCTGTCGATCGGGCCGCCCTTCTTCAACAAGGCTGCCGGACCGGTCGCGCTGGCGCTGGTCGCGATCATGGCCGCCGGGCCGCTGATGCGCTGGCGGCGCGACGACGGGGGCGCGGTGCTCTCGCGACTGGTGGTGCCGATCGGCGCGACCGTGCTCGTGCTGGGCGTGCTGGTGGCGTTCGCCTATAGCGCCGGCGTTTTGCCGATCCTGGGGCTGGCGCTCGCGGCGGGGCTCGCGATCGCCAGCGTCGCGCCCTTGTGGAAGCGCAATCTTCGCCGGACCCCCTTGTTCACCTATGGCATGGTGCTCGCGCATCTCGGCATTGCCGTCAGCCTCGCCGGCATGGCTTCCGAAAGCGCGTTCACCAAGCAGACGCTGGTCGCGGCGCGGGTCGGCGAGCCGCAGCGCGTCGGTCCCTATACCGTGACCCTCGAGGGCATCATTCCCGTGCTCGGGCCGAACTGGTCGGCGCTCGAGGCGCGGCTGAAGGTGCAGCGCGGCGATGGCCCGGCGACGATCCTTCGCCCGCAATCGCGGTTCTTCTCGAATCCTGTCACGGTGACGAGCGAATCGGCGATCGCGACCGTCAGCGATGGTCAGCTCTACACTGTGCTCGGCCAGCCCGACGATGCGGGGCGCTGGCAGTTGCGGCTGTGGTGGAAGCCGTTCGTGACATTGATCTGGGCTGGTGGCGCGATGATCGCGATCGGCGGCGCCCTCTCGCTGCTTGGCCGGGTGCTCCGCGACCGCAAGTCGGCGCTCCGCGAGGCCTATGCATGAGACGGCTGCTGATCTGGCTGCCGTTTGCGCTGTTCATCGGCCTGTTCGCGGTCGTCGCGAGCGGCCTCTACAAACCCGCCGACCGCACGGTGCGGTCGGCGATGATCGGCAAACCGCTGCCCCAATTCTCGTTGCCGCCGATCATCCCGACCAAGCCCGGCCTCGGCAGCGCGGTGTTCCGCCAGGGCCAGCCGCGGCTGCTCAACGTCTTCGCGAGCTGGTGCATCCCCTGCGCGGCAGAGGCGCCGCAGCTCAAGCAGTTGAAGGCGATCGGCGTGCCGATCGACGCGGTCGCGATTCGCGATACCGGCAGCGACATCGCGTCGTTTCTCGCGCGCTACGGCGATCCCTATGATCGGATCGGCGACGATCCCGAGAGCGCGGTGCAGCTGGCGCTCGGTTCGTCGGGCGTGCCCGAGACCTTCGTGATCGACGGCAAGGGGATCATCCGGCTCCAGCATGTCGGCGAAATCCGCGCCGAAGACGTGCCCGGCATTCTCGATGCCTTGCGGCAGGCGCAATGAAGCGCCGCATCGCCCTTCTGATCGCGCTTGCCGCCCCGGCGCCGCTGCTCGCCGATTCGTCGCTGCCGCCGGCGCGGCTGGCCGACACCCAGCTGCCCGATCCCAAGCAGGAGGCCGAAGCGCAGACGCTGATGCTCGAGCTGCGCTGTCTGGTCTGTCAGGGCCAGTCGATCGCCGACAGCAATGCCGAAATGGCCGGCGACATGCGCGCGCTCGTCCGTCGCCGGATCGCGGCGGGCGAAAAGCCCGCGAGCGTGCGCCGCTGGCTGATCGCGCGCTATGGCGATTACGTCACCTATGATCCGCCGCTCAGCGCTGCGACGGCGCCGCTGTGGATCGCGCCGATCGCGCTGATCGCGATCGGGCTGTGGATCGCGCGCGCGAGCTTCAAACGCCGGCGGCGCGCCTGATGGGCTGGATCATTCTCGTCGTCATCGCGCTTGCGACGGCGGCCTTGCTCTGGCGGCTGGGCGTGCCGCGGATGCTGTGGACGACGACGGGGGCCGCCCTGATGCTCGGCGCGACCGGCTATGCGCTGCAAGGATCGCCGCAGCTCAAAGGAACCACTGCCAAGCCGCAGATCGACGCGACCGAGGTGAGCCCCGATATCGTCGCGCTGCGCCTCGCGATGTTCAGCAACTATACCGCCGATGCCGCCTATGAGACCGCCGCCGACGCGATGATCCGGATCGGCGCGCCGGGCAATGCCGTCAAGGTGATCCTCGGCGGGCTCGATCGCTATCCCAACAGCATTCAGCTCTGGACCGGGCTCGGCAGCGTGCTGGTGACGCACGATGGCGGCAATCTCTCGCCCGCCGCGTTGTTCGCGTTTCAGCATGCGATCGTGCTCAACCCCCGCCACCCCGGGCCACCCTTCTTCCTCGGGCTCGCTTATGCCGAATCGGGGCGCTTGCTCGATGCGCGGCGCTGGTGGGCGCGCTCGCTGGCGCTCACGCCGGCCGGCGCGTCCTATCGTCCGCAGATCGCCGACCGGCTGGCGCTGCTCGATCAGCTCATCGCGATGGCGGCGCAACAACCGCCGCGCTGATCAGCGCACCACCAGCCGCGTATAGAGATGCCAGGTCGCATAGCCGAGCCACGGCAACACGACCGCCAGGCCGATCGCGGCCGGGATCAGCCCGAGCACGAGCAGCGCGACGATCCGCAAGCCCCAGCTCGCAATCACCAGCTTGTTCGCCGACACCGCACGGTACGAGGTCATCGCGGCCACGCTCGCATCGACCGGCCTGTCCACGACCATAGGAAACGACACGATCGAGAAAACCAGCGTGACGATCGCGAACACCAGCCCCACGGCATTGCCGATCAGGATCATTTCCCAGCCCTCGCGCGTCGTGAACACGCGACCGAACAGATCATCGATCCGCATCGGCGCGGTGATGCCGAAGGTGGCGGCATAAATCAGATAGGCGACGATCAGCCAGGCGACGAACAGCCCGCCAAGCCCGATCGTCAACACCGCGATCGGCATACGGCTGCGCCCGTTCAGCGGATCGAGGAAATGCCACCAGCTCGATTCCAGCCCCGCCGCGCGCCGCCGCGCCAGTTCGTAAAAGCCCGATGCTGCCGCCGGCCCCGCGATCGTCAGCCCCGCCACCAGCGGGAACAGCAAGGGCAGGAGCGGCGCGTTGAGCGCGGCGATGACCGCGACGAAGCAGATCAGCGGATAGAGCAGCCCGACCACGATCAGATCGCCGCGCTTGGCGGAGAAATCCTGCCACCCCTGTGCCAGCGCCCAGTTCAGATCGGCCTGGCTGATCTGTCGTATCGCCGGCAGATCGGCAGCTTGCGTCGGGTGAGCAGTATGCGTCGTGGCCATGGGCGTCTCCTTCGGGGCGATGATCGGCGGGGAAGTTCTCCGTTGAGCGAAGGGTCGATGATAAGGGAAAATCGGGCGAAACGCTAGGTTGCCGTAACGTCGAACGGCCGGTTGAGCTTGACGATCGCGCTGTTGAGCCACGCCGCGAAACTCACCCAGAGCAGATACGGCACGATCAGCAGGCTGGCGAAATTCGAGATGGGCCAAAGCAGCACCACCAGCAGCGCCAGCGACACCCACAAAAACACGACCTCGATCAATGCCCAATCGGGCCGCCGTGCGCGGAAGAACAGCGGGCTCCACAGGAAATGGCAGACCGCGTTGGTGGCGAACAGGCCGAGCACCCGTGTGTGTTCGGCGGGGGTGTCGGCGGCATACCAGGCCGTGATCGCCGACCAGGCGGCGAGGCCGAGGATGATCGTCCAGGCCGGGCCGAACAGCCAATTGGGCGGCTGCAGGCTCGGCTTTTTCAGATTGCGATACCAGGGGCCGATCGGGGTCATCAGCCCGCCGGCGGCACCCAGGAAAACGGCGACGCCGATCGCGACGATGACGGGAATTTCCATAGGGCGCGGGCGTGTCCGTATTGTGGAGTGTCAAACTCCTGTTACACGGAATCGATGCGTGCGTCCTTTCCATTCTCCGCAATCGTCGGCCAAGACGAGATGAAACTTGCGCTACTGATCGCTGCCGTCGATGCAAGGATCGGCGGGGTGATGGTGTTCGGCGATCGCGGTACCGGCAAGTCGACCGCGGTACGCGCGCTGGCAGCGCTGCTGCCGCCGATGCCCGTGGTCGCGGGGTGCCGTTACAATTGCGCGCCGGGGCAGGCGGTGTGCCCGACGCCCGAGACTCACCGCCCCGGCAAGGCAACCACGCCGGTGCCCTTTGTCGACCTGCCACTGGGCGCGACCGAAGACCGGGTGGTGGGCGCACTCGACCTTGAAAAGGCGCTGGCGCATGGCGAAAAGGCGTTCGAACCGGGGCTGCTCGCGCGCGCGCACCGGGGGTTTCTGTATATCGACGAGATCAATCTGCTCGAGGACCATATCGTCGATCTGCTGCTCGACGTGGCGGCGTCGGGGGAGAATGTCGTCGAGCGCGAGGGGTTGAGCGTGCGCCACGCCGCCCGCTTCGTGCTGGTCGGCAGCGGCAACCCCGAAGAGGGCGAATTGCGGCCGCAATTGCTCGACCGGTTCGGCCTCTCGGTCGAAGTGCGCACGCCGCAGGATCTGAAGCAGCGGGTGGAGATTTTGAAGCGCTGCGATGCGTTTGAACGCACGCCAGAGGCATTTGCCGAAGAATGGTCGAAGGCCGAGCGCAAGACGCTGCGCAAGATCGCCAAGGGCAAGGATTTGCTGGCGCGGGTGACGGTGCCCGATGCGGTGCTGACGCGCGCGTCCGAGCTGTGCATGGCGGTGGGGGCTGACGGGTTGCGCGGCGAGCTGACATTGATGCGGTCGGCGCGCGCGCTGTTTGTTCGCGGCATGAGCGCGGCGGGCGATCTGGCGCCCCCGATGCCCGCCGATGTCTGGTCGGATGCGCTGCTCGCGGCGCGGCTGTGCGCGATCGACCCCGGGCTGGGCGGGCTGGTGCTGCGCGGCGGCGGCGAGGCGCGGGATGCAGTGGTGGCGGCGTTGGTCGCTGGGCTGGGTCAGGGCGCGCCAGTCAAGCGGCTGCCCGCGCATATCGATGATGAGCGATTGCTGGGCGGGCTCGATCTGGGCGCAACGCTCTCGACCGGGCGTGCGGTCTCACGGACCGGCGTGCTGGCGGAGGCCGATGGCGGCCTGCTGATCGTGCCGATGGCCGAGCGGCTGGCGGAGTCGGTCGCGGCGCCGATCGCGGCGGCGCTGGATACGGGCGAGGTGATCGCCGAGCGCGAGGGGATGACGCTGCGCTCGCCGGCGCGCTTCGTGGTGGTGGCGCTGGATGATGGGGTCGAACCCGACGAGCGGCCACCGGTCGCGCTGACGGAGCGGCTGGCGTTCCGGGTGGATTTCGCCGACGCGCAGCCGCCAAAGATGTTTCCCGGCACGATCGATCATGTGGTGCCGCATGGCGCCGTGGCGCCGCCCGCCGATGACATCCTCGCAGCCATTGCCGTCACCACCCTGGCGTTGGGAATCGATTCCGGCCGCGCGCCGATCTTTGCCTTGCGGGCAGCACGCGCCTCGGCGGTGCTACATGGCCGGTCGGTGATCGGCGAGGACGATGTGATGATCGCCGCCCGCCTCGTGCTCGGTCCGCGCGCGACGCGGCTGCCGCCACCGCCCGAGGCCGAGCCGGCACCGGAAACCGAGGCACCGCCGCCACCGCCTCCCGACGGCGACACCAGCGAGCAGGAGAGCGGCGAGCCTCAGCCGCTGGAGGATGTCGTGCTGGAGGCGGCGCTTGCCTCGCTGCCCAAACATGTGCTCGCCCAGATTGCAGCGGGCGGCGGGCGGCGGTCGCCACAGGCAGCCGGGCAGGGCAAGGGGGCAAAGCAGCGCTCGCCCACGCGCGGGCGGCCAGTGGGCGTGCGGGCGGGGATTCCGCGCGGCGGGTTGCGGCTGAGCCTGATCGATACCTTGCGCGCGGCGGCCCCCTGGCAGCGGGTTCGCGGGGCGCAAGCGGGTCGCGTGCAGGTGCGGCTCGATGATTTGCGCATTCGGCGGTTCGAAAAAAAGATGGAGGCGACGACGATCTTTGCGGTCGACGCGTCGGGCTCCTCGGCGATGGCGCGGCTCGCCGAGGCGAAAGGGGCGGTCGAGCTGCTGCTCGCCGAGGCCTATGTGAAGCGCGCGCAGGTGGCGCTCGTCGCGTTTCGCGGGACCGAGGCCGAATTGATCCTGCCGCCGACCCGCTCGCTCGCCCGCGCGCGCAAGTCGCTGGGCGCATTGCCGGGCGGGGGCGGGACGCCGCTGGCGGCGGGACTCAACGCCGCACGCGAACTGGGCGAGGCGGCGCGCAAGCGGGGGCGGACGCCGTTTCTCGTGATCCTGACCGATGGCCGCGCCAACATCGCCGCCGACGGATCGATGGTGCGGCAGGCGGCGGAGGAGGATGCACTCGCGGCCGCGCGCGCGATCGGCCTGTCGGGGATCGCGTCGGCCTTTGTCGATATTTCCGCAAGGCCGCGGGCGGAAGGGGCGACGATCGCCGCCGCCATGCGCGCGCGTTACCTGCCGCTGCCACGCGCCGACGCGCGGACGATGCACGCGGCGGTGAAGGGGGTGCAGGATGCTGAGCGATAAGCCGCGCTGGGAGGCGGAGGGGCGCGACTGGCCCAATCGGGCTGCGAGCCGCTTTGTCGATCTCGGGCGGTTGCGCTGGCATGTGCAGGTGATGGGAAGCGGCCCGGTGCTGCTGCTGATCCACGGCACGGGGGCGGCGACGCATAGCTGGCGCGGGCTGATGCCGTTGCTGGCCGCGCATTTCACCGTGGTGGCGCCCGATCTGCCGGGGCATGGCTTTACGACCGGGCGGCCGGTCGGCGGGCTGGCGATGCCGGCAATGGCCAAGGCGGTCGGTGAGCTGATGGCGACGCTGGAACTGCCGCCCGTGCTGATCGTCGGCCATTCGGCGGGGGCGGCGATCGCGATCCGGATGGTGCTCGACGGGCTGGCCGCGCCCAGGGGCGTGATCGGCCTCAATTCGGCGCTGCTGCCGTTCCCGGGGCTGGCGGCCAAGCTGTTCCCGACGCTGGCGCGGATGCTGTTCGTCAACCCGTTCGCGCCGCATATCTTCGCCGGGATCGCAAGGCAGGCGGGCGAGGCGGGGCGGTTTCTGGCGCGCTCCACCGGTTCGAAGATCGATGCGGCCGGCGCGGATTATTACGGACGGCTATTCGCGACGCCGGGGCATTGCGCGGGTGCGATCACGATGATGGCCGATTGGGACCTGGAGTCGCTGGCGCGCGACCTGCCCAAGCTCGCGGTGCCGCTGCTGCTGATTCACGGGGCAGGCGATACGGCGATTCCCCTGTCGACGGCGCAAGGCGCAGCGGCGCTGGTGCCGGGCGCGGTGGTGGAAACGCTGCCGGGGCTCGGGCATCTGGCGCATGAAGAGGCACCGGAGACGGTGGCGGGGATGATCGAGGCGTTTGCTGGTCGGGTTGGGGTAGCGTGATCATCCCAACTGCCGCTGCCTTGTGTCCCCGCGAAGGCGGGGATCCAGCCTGGGCTCCCGCCTTCGCGGGAGCACAATTGGGGAAAGCGGTGAACGGCTGATAACGCCCCAACCCGGCCGTCGAAGAGCGTTTGCGCGAGTCCTGCAAGCGGACTCCTTGCTCTGCGGTTCATAGCGTCGCATGATAGGTCTATGATGACATTCGGCTCTTCTACGCTACTCGACCTGTTGAGTTGGATAGTAGTTCTTACGCTCGGCTTGAAGGTCGTGGCTACACTGGTCTTGCTGAACGTGAGTAAAGAGGTGTGGGACCGACCGGGATGGGGCTCTACCTTATGGTGGTCGACCAAAGTTACGCCGGTTATCGCGGTTCCATGCATCATATGGATCGCTTGGTTACAAAGATTGACAGAGCAAGTGTGGATTTTTGTCGCGATGATGGTGTTTGTCGTTGTCGCTGTGCCATTGAAAATCTGGCAGCGTCGAATGCGTATAGCACACCGAACGTCCGCTAAACCGCTTGCGTGACGCTAGGCAGCCTGCCCGCTTTCCACTCACAGTCAGCCATTCGCAATTCTCGGCGGCACCGTCTAAAACGCTCCACAGCGTCCCTATCCAGCTCAGGAACTGCCCATGATCCAAGACCATATGGGCCTGCTCGAAATGGGTCTCGTCTTCGGCGGCGTCATCCTCTTCCTCGCCTATCAATATTGGGCGACGACGCGCTCAACAGGGCGCGACAAGGATGAGCGCGACCCCAAGCCCTAGCAAATCGCCCGTGGCATGCGGAACGGCAGCATCGCCTGCACGATCGGCGAGCGGAACCGGCCGAGCGACAGGCTTTCGTGGACCGCGTGGGCATTCTCGCCGAACAATCGCGTATTGAGCGCCGAGCGGGCGTAGAAGGGGGCGTCGACCCAGGTCTTGGTGACCTTCGCCTTGTGGCCGGCATCGGCGCGGGTGAGGCGGTCGACCAGCCAGCCCGAGCGGGGCAGGCGGACCGACGGGGGCGCGGCGACGTCGGTCCATCGGCCCTGCCGGTCCATCTTGAGCGCGAGGTCGAAGGGGGTGCCATCCACCCGCGTGCCCTCATAGAGCACGGCGACATCATTCTTCAGGTGCGCGCGCGACCAGTGCCAGTCGTTGAACCCGTCTTCCAGCGCTTCGTCGCCGAAGTTCGAATCGAAATAGCCGCTGCCGTTCCAGCTGATGCCGGGGTTGGCCATCGACACTTCGACGCGCGCGCGGGGGGCGACGGGGTGCCAGCGGTGCTTGCCCGCGGCATCGAGGCAAAAGCCCGTGGTGCCGATCATCTCGGGGTAGACGCGCACCTGACCGCGCACCGGATAGGGCAGGGGGGCAGAGGTCTCGTCGATGTCGATCACGAGGCAATCGCCGTCCCAGTGCAGGCCGCTCGGGCCCACCTGGAAATTGTCGGCGTCGCGGCGGACCTGGTGCCAGGGGCGCTCGGTCATCGCCCAGGCATTGCCGCGCGGGCCGTTCATCGAGACGTTGATCGCGCAGTGATTTTCGGGGCTCTGCCGTCCGCTCAGCTTGTAATAGGGCGAAAAGACGCTGCCGATAAAGGCGATGATCGTCAGGCCGAAGCGGCCGTCTTCGCTGCAGGCGTCGATATACCACCAGGCATAGCCGTTCGCGTCGACCTCGACGTCGAAGCGAGGTCCTTGAGCAGGATATCGACGGCAAGGCCGCCGCTGAGCGCAGCCATCGGCACGCCGGCGCCCGGATGGGTGCTCCCGCCCGCGCAATAGAGACCAGGGATCCGTGTCCGGGCGCCGGGCCGGCGGAAGGACGCCGCCCATCCGTGCGAGGCCCGTCCATAAAGGGCTCCACCCGTCGAGGGAAACAGCGCCTCGAACCCCATGGGCGTCGTGAGCGTCGTTGCCGCCGGAGGCAGGTCCACCGAGAGCCCGGCCCGCTGCAAACTCTCCAGCATCCGCACTTGGCATTGATCGATCTCCGCTTGGGTGAATCCGGGGCCGTCGCCGATCGGCGGGGCATTGACGAGAATCTGTAGCCGCTCGGGGCCATCGGGGCCGTTGCCGGCGCCGTCGCGATCCTGCGCACAGACATAGACGGTCGGTGTCTCGGGCAGGCGATCGCCCGCAAGCTGATCGAATTCGGCCGGATAGTCATCCGAGAAGATCACATTGTGATGGAGCAACGGGAAACCGGTGGTTCGGGCATGCGCGGTCCACACCATCGCCCCGAGCGAACGCTGCGCGCGTTCGGTGCGCGCCACCGCGGTCGCCACGCCGGCGCCGAACCGGCCATCGGCGAGCGCGGCGGGATCGGCGTTGCAGACCACCGCGCCTGCCGTCAATCGCTCGCCGCTGGCCAGCACGACGCCGGCGGCGCGGCCGTGCTCGACCAGAATCTCGCTGACCGGCGCGCCATAGCGGAACCGGGCGCCGCCCTTGACCGCGAGCGCCTCGATCGCGCGCGCGAGCGCATGCATGCCGCCGTCGAGCAGCCAGACGCCGCTCGCCTCGACATGCGCGATCAGCATCAAGGTCGCCGGGCATTTGAACGGCGACGAGCCGCAATAAGTGGCATAGCGGCCGAACAGCTGGCGCAGGCGCGGATCGCGGAAATGCTCGCCGAGCGCCTTCCACAAGGTTTCGAAGGGGCGCTTGGTGACGAGGTCGCGCGGGTTGGCGAGGCCCATCTGCCAGGCAAGCCCCATCGGGGTGCGCCGCTGGCTGCGCATGAACGGCTTATCGAGCCCGGAGAACACCTGCTGCGCCTCGGCGCAAAAGGCGCGGTAGCCGCGCGCTTCGCCGGCGCCGGCAAACGCCCCGATCGCGTCGGCGCTCTCGTCGCGATCGGCGAACAGATCGAGCCGGTCGGCGCCCCAGGCATGGCGGGCGAGCCGGTGGGTGGGCCGCAGCGTCACATAATCGTCGAGCGCGGCGCCGCAGGCATCGAAAATGCCGTCGAAAACGTCGCGCATCGTGAACACGGTCGGCCCGCCATCGATCCGTGCCGCGCCGGCGGCGACCTGGCGCATCTTGCCGCCGGGCGCGCTCGCCGCATCGATCACGGTGACGTCCAGCCCTCGCGCGGCCAGCAGGGCGGCGCTGGTGAGCCCGCCAACCCCCGCGCCGATCACGATGACCTTTTCGCGCTGCATTCGAATCCTTACCCCGATTGACGCCCATCACGCATGCGTCCAATTAATTGGACATATGAGACCGTCCACAATCAAAGACAACCGAAATTGGCGCGAACGCTGGATCGGTTGGCGCAATAAAATCCTCGCCGATCCCGGATTTCAGCGCTTCGCGGTACGTTTTCCGCCGACTCGCGGGATCGTGCGGCGCCGCGCGCGGACGATGTTCGATCTCGTCGCGGGCTTCACCTATTCGCAGATCGTCGCCGCCTGTGTCGAGCTCAACCTGCTCGATCTGCTCGCCGAAGGGCCGCAGCCGATCGAGATGATTGCGGCGCGACTCGATCTGCCGGTGGCAGGTGCCGACCGATTGCTCCGCGCGGCGGCGGCACTCAAGCTGACCGAGCGGCTCGATGCGACGCGCTGGGCGCTCGGCGCCGATGGCGCGGCGCTGCGCGGCAATGGCGGGATTGCCGAGATGGTCGCCCACCACCGATTGCTCTATGCCGATCTCGCCGATCCGGTCGGACTGTTGCGGCGCGGCGGCGGCGGCGGGCAACTCGCGCACTACTGGACCTATGCCGAGCGGGCCGGCGAGGGCGATGGCGACGATGTCGCCGCCTATTCGCGGTTGATGGCGGCGTCGCAGCCGCTGGTCGCGCAGCACATCATCGATAGTTATGGCTTTGGGCGACATCGCCGGATGCTCGACGTCGGCGGCGGCGAGGGGCGCTTCGTCAGCGCGGTCGCGGCGCGGGTGCCCGGGCTTGCGCTCTCGATGTTCGATCTCCCCGCGGTCGGCGCGCGGGCGCGGGCGGCGCTGACGGCGGGCGGCATCGGCGACCGAGTCGAGATTTTCGGCGGCAATTTCCTCGAAGGGCCGTTGCCGGGCGATCATGACCTGATCACCCTCGTCCGCGTCCTGCACGATCACGACGATGCGCCGGCGATGCAACTGCTCCGCCACATCCATGCCGCGCTGCCCGCCGGCGGCCGGCTGCTGATCGCCGAACCGATGGCCGAATCGAAAGGCGCCGAGACCGCAGGGGACGCTTATTTCGGGATGTATCTCTGGGCGATGGGGTCGGGGCGGCCCCGCAGCCTGGGGGCGATCGCGGCGATGCTCGCCGCGGCCGGATTCAGCCGATCGAAGCCGGTGCCGACCCCGCTACCCCTCACCGTGAGCGCGATCGTCGCGTTCCGATGACCGAGCGGCGTCCAAAAGAGTTGACAACAATAAGTGTCAATATAAACTGACATACAAGCCGGAGTCCCCCGATGGGACCGGTGATGGGGAGATGTCGTGGAAACGATGGCGGTCATTCTGGAGGCACCCGAGACGCTGTCGCTGCGTTCTCTGGCGCTGACTCCGATCGGCCCCGGCGACATTCTCGTCGAAGTGGCCTGGAGCGGGATCAGCTCGGGCACCGAAAAACTGCTCTGGTCGGGGCGGATGCCGACTTTTCCGGGCATGGGCTATCCATTGGTACCCGGCTATGAATCGGTCGGCCGCGTGGTCGATGCCGGCGCCGACGCCCGCAGCCGGATCGGCGAATGGGTCTTCGTGCCCGGCGCCAATTGCTACACCCAGGCGCGCGGGTTGTTCGGCGGGACGGCGCGCCGCGTCATCCTGCCGGCGGCGCGGGCGATGCCCGTCGATGAATCGCTCGGCGAATCGGGCATTTTGATCGCGCTCGCCGCGACCGCGCATCACGCCATCGTCGCCGGCGCGCTGCCCGATCTGATCGTCGGACACGGCATTCTCGGAAGATTGATCGCGCGCATCGCCATCGCGCTGGGCGGGCAGGCGCCGATCGTGTGGGAAACCGCCGCCGAGCGCCGGCTCGGCGATTTCGGCTACGCGGTGATCGATCCGTCGACCGACGCCTGCAAGGCCTATCGCACGATCTGCGACGCGAGCGGCGCGGGCAATATCCTCGACACGCTCATCGCCCGGCTCGCCAAGGGCGGCGAGATCGTGCTGGCCGGCTTCTACGACAAGCTGAGCTTCACTTTCCCGCCCGCGTTCATGCGCGAGGCACGGCTGCGGATCGCCGCCGAATTCACCATCGACGATCTTCGGGCGACTGCCGAACTGGTCGATACCGGGCGGCTGAGTCTTGCCGGGCTGATCAGCCATGTCCGCCCGGCGGCCGAGGCGCGCGAAGCCTATCCGGCTGCCTTTGGTGACCCTGATTGCCTGAAAATGGTGCTCGACTGGAGATGCGAATGACCATGCTCGATCTAGGAGCGCTCCGCGACGAGGCGAACCAGGAGCCCGATCCGGTGCACACCGGGGAAGTCACCAAGGAAACGCAGATCATCGCGATCTACGGCAAGGGTGGTTCGGGCAAGTCGTTCGCGCTCGCCAATCTCAGCTACATGATGGCGCAGCAGGGCAAGCGCGTGCTGCTGATCGGCTGCGATCCCAAGAGCGACACGACGAGCCTGTTGTTCGGCGGCAAATCGACCCCGACGATCATCGAAACCTCGTCGGCCAAGAAGCTCGCCGGCGAAGAGATCGGCATCGAGGATGTCTGCTTCCAGCGCGACGGCGTGTTCGCGATGGAGCTGGGCGGGCCCGAAGTCGGTCGCGGCTGCGGCGGACGGGGGATCATCCACGGGTTCGAGACGCTCGAAAAGCTCGGCTTCCACGAATGGGGCTTCGATTACGTCCTGCTCGATTTCCTGGGCGATGTGGTCTGCGGCGGCTTCGGCCTGCCGATCGCGCGCGACATGTGCCAGAAGGTGATCGTCGTCGCGTCGAACGATCTGCAGTCGCTCTATGTCGCCAACAACGTCTGCAAGGCGGTCGAATATTTCCGCAAGATGGGCGGCAATGTCGGCGTGGCCGGCATGATCCTCAACAAGGATGACGGCACCGGCGAGGCCAATGCCTTTGCCGAAGCGGTCGGCATTCCGGTGCTGACGGCGATCCCGGCAAACGAGGATATCCGCAAGAAGAGCGCCAATTACCAGATCATCGGCAAGCCAGGTGGCCAGTGGGCGAGCCTGTTCGAGGAACTCGCGATCAATGTGGCGGAAGCGCCGCCGCTGCGCCCGACACCGCTCGATCAGGATGGCTTGCTCAACTTGTTCAGCGCCGACGTGACGGGCGCCGATTTCACGCTGAAGCCGGCGACCCAGGCCGATATGCGCGGGGTCGACTATGTCGTGAAGCCCACCCTCGAAGTCGTTTACGACACGGTCTGACGGTGGATCTGGAAACCCCCTCGCGCGACGCCGATCGCATCGACCTCAGCGCCCCCGAGGCGCAGGGGTCGGGCTGTCACGCCGGTGCCGAGACGCTGCACGAGGCCGCGTCCAAGGCCGGCAAGAGCGAAATTCTGGAACGCTACGCTGCCGATTACCCCAAGGGCCCGCATGATCAGCCGCAGTCGATGTGTCCCGCGTTCGGGTCGCTGCGCGTTGGCCTTCGCATGCGGCGCACCGCCACCGTGCTGTCGGGGTCGGCGTGCTGCGTCTACGGGCTGACCTTCACCTCGCATTTTTACGGCGCGCGCCGGACGGTGGGCTATGTGCCCTTCTCCTCGGAAACGCTCGTCACCGGCAAGCTGTTCGAGGATATCCGCGACGCGGTCCACGATCTCGCCGATCCCGCGCTCTACGACACGATCATCGTCACCAATTTGTGCGTCCCGACCGCGTCGGGCGTGCCGCTGCAATTGCTGCCCGACCAGATCAACGGCGTCCGCGTGATCGGCATCGACGTGCCCGGTTTCGGCGTGCCGACGCATGCCGAGGCGAAGGATGTGCTGGCGGGCGCCATGCTCAATTATGCGCGCAAGGAGGCCGAACTTGGCCCGGTTGCGGCGCCCAAAGAACGACCGGACCGGCCGACGGTGACTCTCCTTGGCGAGATGTTCCCGGCCGACCCGCCAGGCATCGGCTTGATGCTGGAGCCGCTGGGCCTCGCGGCAGGCCCGGTCGTACCGACGCGTGAATGGCGCGAACTCTATTCGGCGCTCGATTGCGCCGTCGTCGCGGCGATCCACCCCTTCTACACCGCCAGCGTGCGCGAATTCGAAGCGGCCGGGCGCAGCGTTGTCGGATCGGCTCCGGTGGGCCGTGATGGCACCGCCGCCTGGCTCGACGCGATCGGGGCGGCCTGCGGCATCGCACAGGACAAGATCGACGCATCGAAGAACAAGTTCCTGCCGGCGATCGCAGGCGCGCTGGCCGCCCGGCCGATCAAGGGGCGGATCACGGTGTCGGGCTATGAAGGCTCGGAACTGCTCGTCGCGCGGCTGCTGATCGAGAGCGGCGCGGACGTGCCCTATGTCGGCACCGCGTGCCCGCGCACGATCTGGTCGGATCCCGATCGCGATTGGCTGCAGGCGCATGGCTGCCGCGTGCAATATCGCGCGAGCCTCGAGCAGGACATCGCCGCGGTCGAGCAATATGGCCCCGATCTCGCGATCGGCACGACGCCCGTCGTGCAGCATGCCAAGCAGAAATCGATCCCGGCGCTCTATTTCACCAACCTGATCTCGGCGCGGCCATTGATGGGGCCGGCAGGTGCCGGCAGCCTGGCGATGGTCGTCAATGCCGCGATGGCCAATCAGGCGCGGATGGACAAGATGAGCGCCTTTTTCGACGGCGTCGGGACCGGCCACGCCGCTGGCATCTGGGAAAAGACGCCCGAAGAACGCCCCGAATTCAAGGCCAAATACGCCGCCAAGCGCATCGCGATGGCCAAGGCCGAGGAGCATATCGGCACATGACCCTCGTCCTAGATCATGACCGCGCTGGCGGCTATTGGGGGGCGGTCTACGCCTTCACTGCGATCAAGGGATTGCAGGTGATTATCGACGGCCCGGTCGGCTGCGAGAATCTGCCCGTCACCTCGGTGCTGCATTATACCGACGGCCTGCCGCCGCACGAACTGCCGATCGTCGTCACGGGTCTCGGCGAGCAGGAACTCGGCCGCGACGGCACCGAGGGCGCGATGAAGCGTGCCTGGGCGACGCTCGATCCCGATCTGCCCGCCGTGGTCGTCACCGGATCGATCGCCGAGATGATCGGCGGCGGCGTGACGCCCGAGGGCACCAACATCCAGCGTTTCCTGCCGCGCACGATCGACGAGGATCAGTGGCAATCGGGCGACCGCGCGCTGACCTGGCTGTGG
>NCGF01000025.1 GCA_002281485.1 Sphingomonas sp. 28-66-16 | reverse complement strand
GGCGGCTCGCATGGTCTCCCGGGCTGGAGCTTCCGGCCGCTGACCATGTCAGGAGGTTGCCGGGGCGGTGCGTGGCACCCCCCGGCAGCCTCTTTTCATGTCTCAACCCTTTTTCCCTGGCTCGCGGGTTGCGATGCTCGTTGATTAGGTATTTCGTCACCCCGGGCTTGCTCCCCTTACGGTCATCTCGCAGACTGGACTTCAACGCATGTTGCAGGGGGCCGTCGATGCGCTTTTTACTTTCTTCGATCATGATCGCGGCCGCGCTCGCTGCCCCTGCGGTCGCCCAAACGATGCCCAAGGTCGAAGAGGCCACGATCGATCAGCTTCAGGCGATGATGGCCAAGGACATTTCGAGCGAGGCGATCGTGCGGGCCTATCTCGCCCGGATCGCCGCGATGGACCGAACGGGGCCGACGCTGCGGGCGGTAATCGCGATCAATCCCGATGCGCTGGCACAGGCCAAGGCCGCCGATGCGCGGCGCAAGTCGGGCAAGTCGCTGGGGCGGCTCGACGGCGTGCCGGTGCTGATCAAGGACAATATCGAGACGAGCGATCCGATCGCGACGACGGCGGGCAGCCTCGCGCTCAAGGACAATATCACGCGACGCGATGCGCCGGTCGTGGCCGAATTGCGCAAGGCAGGGGCCGTGATCCTTGGCAAGACCAATCTCAGCGAATGGGCCAATATCCGCTCGTCCAATTCGGTCAGCGGGTGGAGCGCGATCGGTGGGCAGGTGCGCAATCCCTATGCGCTCGATCGCACGCCGTGCGGCTCGTCCAGCGGTTCGGGTGCGGCGGTTGCGGCGAGCTTCGCGGCAGTCGCGATCGGCACCGAGACCGACGGATCGGTGGTCTGCCCGTCGTCGATCAACGGACTGGTCGGACTCAAGCCGACGATCGGCCTGGTCAGCCGCACCCGTGTCGTGCCGATCAGCCACAGCCAGGATACGCCGGGGCCGATGGCGAAGTCGGTCAGGGACGCAGCGATCCTGTTCTCGGCGATGATCGCCGCCGATCCGGCCGACCCGGCCACCAGCGATGCCGCAAGCTATCGCAAGGACTATGCCGCGAGCCTCGCGGGCGCCTCGCTCAGGGGCGTGCGGATCGCGGTCCTCCATCCCGAGATGCTGCCCGATCAGGCCAAACTCTATGCGGCCGCGCTCGCGGTGCTGAAAGCCCAGGGCGCGGTGCTCGTCGATGTCGAAGCGCCCAAGCTGGCCGGGCTCGGCGAGGCCGAATTCTCGGTGCTGCTGACCGAACTCAAAGCCGATCTCAACACCTATCTCGCGTCCACGCCGGCGGCGGTTAAAACGCGGACTCTCGCCGATGTGATCGCCTTCAACGAGGCGAACAAGGCGGCGGAGATGCCCTATTTCGGTCAGGAAACCTTCCTGGCCGCCGAAAAGACGCGCGGGCTCGCCGATGCCGAATATCTCGGCGCGCGCGCCAAATCGGTGCGGCTGGCGGGTGCCGAAGGCATCGATGCGATGCTCGCCACCGCCAAGGCGACGATCCTCGTCGAGCCGACGACCGGCCCAGCCTGGCTCGTCGAGCCGGTCTATGGCGACGACGGTCACGGTCCCTCCTCGTCCGAACTCCCGGCCGTATCGGGCTATCCCAATCTGACGGTGCCGATGGGGCTGGTAAAGGGACTGCCGGTCGGTCTGTCGTTCATCGGTCCGGCGCATAGCGAACAGGCGCTGCTCGACGCGGGCTATGTCTATGAACAGGCGAGCAAGGCGCGGGTGGCGCCGAAATATCGTGAGCATGCCGATGTCGGGTCGGGGCAGGCGGGGTTGATCCGCTAGCATTCGCGCCGGCCGGGTGGCATCGCCCCCTCAGGCCGACGCGCGACAGGCGAGATGCGCCGCCTTCAGGTCGTCGACGAAGCGCGCAAATTCGGTGTCTCGCGTGCGTTCGTCGGGCAGGCGAAGCAGATAGCTCGGGTGGACGGTAATCCAGCCGCGCCCCTGATCGCCGGGCAAATCGATCGGCCGCCCGCGTTCCCGACTGACCGTTACGGGCCGCCCGAGCAACGCGCGTGCCGCCGTCGCGCCGAGCGCCAGCGTCAGCCGGGGCTTGATCAACGCGCGCTCCTGCTCGATCCACCACCGACAGGCGGTGATCTCGCCAGCGTCGGGCTTGGCGTGGATTCGTCGCTTCCCGCGCGGCTCGAACTTGAAATGCTTGACCGCATTGGTGACGTAGACGCGCGCCCGTTCGATGCCGGCCTGGGCGAGCGCGCGATCGAAGACCTGCCCCGCAGGGCCGACAAAGGGGTGGCCGGCGAGATCCTCCTGATCACCCGGCTGCTCCCCCACGATCATCAAGTCGGCATCGACCGGCCCTTCGCCGAACACGGTCTGCGTCGCATTGCGGTGCAGCGGGCAGCGTGTGCAGCCCATCGCCTCTTCGCGCAGCGCCGCCCACGCCGCCTCGATATCGCCCCCGGTCCGCGTGCGCGCGGCGTTGACCATCGCCGCCTCGCGCGCCTGCGCGCCCGCGATGAGGCCCGGCACCAGCGCGGTTTCGGGCATGTTCTTCCAATATTTGCGTGGCATTTCCTTGAGCATCGCGCCGACCTTGAGCCGCGCAGGATTGAAGATCGCGGCGTAATAGCCCTTCCATAGCGCCTCGATCGGATCGCCGTCGGGCGCGTCGGCCTTCGATGCCCCCGGCGCTTCGACGAGCGTCGTGCCGTCCCAGTGGATCGACAACGCCGGCGTGAGGATCGACCACCGCATCGACGCGAAACGATCGACGAAGAAGCCGGCGTTGTAGCGGACGATGTGGCATTCGGGCTCGAACCACGCGACATAGCGGGCCTCGTCGCCATCCTCGATTTCGCGGAAGCGGACGAACGCCCGCATCTTGTGAATGTCGCGGCGGACCTGTTTGGCGAGCCCCTCGAGCTTGCGTACCGCCGGATCGGCATGATCGTCGATCAACCTGGGTTGGTCTCGAAGCCGGACGAGCAGCCGGTGCAGCAGCGCGAACCGCTCCGGATCGGTGTGCAGCACGGCCTTGCGCGCCAGATCGACGAAGGCGCGAGGCACCGTGAAGCTGGCGGCGGCCCGATCGCCGGCAGTGATCCCATCACCGAACAGGTCGCCGGCATCGTCGCCCACCTGCCACACGACCTGATCCGGCGGCACGCCCTGCGCCATCAACGTCCGAACGGCGCCGCGCCAGCCCTCGAAATCGTCTTCGTCATCGAGCCGGACGATGTGCATCATATCGCTCCTTCGCCCCCGGTCGCCCCTAGGCGAACAGCTCCATCTGCCGGGGTTTGGGCGCCACCAGCGCGTCGACATTCGCGGCATCGGCCAGCGCGACGGGTCGCCAATCGCTGGCGACGAGGAACGGCCGGACCTTCGCCACCGATACCGTCAGCCGCCCGACATCGGCGAGCGCCAGCTGCCGCCAGCGCCGCGCGGCGATGATCTTGTCGACCGCGCGCGTGCCCAGCCCAGGCACCCGCAACAGCATCTCCCGCGGCGCCCGGTTGACGTCGACCGGGAAGCGCCCGCGAAATTTGAGCGCCCAGGCGAGCTTGGGATCGATGTCGAGCGGCATCATCCCGTTGGCATCCGCCGCCTCGGCGACCTCGTGCGGGGCATAATCGTAAAAGCGCATCAGCCAGTCCGACTGGTATAGCCGGTGCTCGCGCATCAGCGGCGGGCGCTGGAGCGGCAGCACGGCGCTCGCATCTGGAATCGGCGAGAAGGCCGAATAATAGACCCGTCGCAGCCCGAACCGGTCGTAGAGCCCCGCCGCACGCACCACGATGTCACGATCAGTGGCCGCATCGGCACCAACGATCATCTGCGTCGATTGGCCGGCAGGCGCGAAACGCGGCGCCGAGCGGTATTTTTTCTTCGCATCCGCTGTATCGATGATGGCGGACTTCATTCCGGCCATCGCGCCTTCGATGCGGGCCTCGGATTTTTCGGGCGCCAGCCGCTTCAGGCCCTGGACCGTCGGCAGCTCGACATTGATCGACACGCGATCGGCATGCAGCCCGGCCTGATGCACCAGCGCGGGATCGGCATCGGGAATCGTCTTCAGATGGATATAGCCTCGAAAATCATGGTCCTCGCGCAGCGACCGCGCCACTTCGACGATCTGCTCCATCGTGTAGTTCGACGAATGGATGATCCCTGACGACAGGAACAGCCCCTCGATATAGTTGCGACGGTAGAACGACAGCGTCAGCTGGACGACTTCGTCGGCGGTGAAGCGCGCCCGGCGGACGTTGCTGCTCTTGCGATTGATGCAATAGTGGCAATCGAAGATGCAGCTGTTGGTGAGCAGGATCTTGAGCAGGCTGATGCAGCGACCATCGGGGGCATAGGCATGGCAGATGCCCATCCCGCCATCGGTCGATCCGATGCCCCTGCCGCCTCGCGAATGGCGCTTGACCGATCCCGAGGATGAACAGGAAGCATCATATTTCGCAGCATCGGCCAGGATTTCGAGTTTCGAACGCGTGCTGAGCTGGGCCATGTGTTCCACATATGTTCCAGGCGCTGGCAAGTCCAGTCAATGCTGTGCTTTTCTCGCGCCGATCGCCGCGAAACAGGCGGCGAAATCGATCGGCCGAGGGCGGGCCGGGTGCGTTGCCGGGTTCGGCCTGATCTATGCCCGCTCGCGCTCGAGCAGTTCCACCCGCACATGCGTCGCCCTGAGCGACAGGCGCACCTCGATCATGAAAGCGATCAGGCCGGCCACCAGCAACAGCATCGCGAGGATGAAGATCAGCGCGACGACGGGGCCGATATGGAGGTGAATCAGCTCGGCGACGAACAGCAGCGCGACAACGCAGCAGGTCGCCACTGCGCTCGAAACGCACAGGAACATTGCGGTGTTGATCACCGACATCCGCCGGTCGAGCAGCCGCAATTCCCAGACGTGGCGATCATGTTCCGGGCCGCTCGATCGCGGGTGCAGCGCCTCGAGCGTGCGCGCCCGATCGACGACGCGCGCGAGCCGCCCGGCGATCACGTTCAGGATGCCAGCGATGCCCGCCAGCATGAACACCGGGCTCAGCGATAGCTGGATCGTCTGCGCGATCGTGGTGACGGCGGGGGAGAATTCCATCACTGCTGTCTGACGTGGCAAGGCGGCGCGGGTCAAGCGCCAACCGGTTGGTAACCGATCGCGGGGTAGGAGGCACCATGACCAAGCCGATGCGCCTCGCTGATTTCGAGCGGCTGCCGCCCGCCGCGCGGGTAGCGGTGGTCGACGGGCTTTCGGGCGCGATCGACCGGGTCGCGTCGTCCGGCCCCGAAACGCATCGCTTCCTGCGTTATCAATGGTATGCGGCGGCGTTGGCGGCCTATGGCGGCGCCGCGCGGACGATCGTCGTCGAGCGCGCCGGGCGCCCCGAGATCGCGATTCCGTTCGTCAGCATCGGCCCGGCGCTCCTCCGCTGTGCCGCGATTCCCGGGAGCTATTGGCCGTTTCGCGGCTTTCCGGCGCGCGCCGATGCCACGCCCGATGGCTATGCGCTGCTGCTCGAGGCGCTGGCCGGAAAGGTCAACGCATTGCGGATCGGCCCGGTCTATGACGATGATCCCGCCGCTGGCGCGCTGATCGACGCGGCGCGCGCGCAGGGCTGGGCGGTGCTCGATCGGTTCGTCGCCGACAGCTTCGTGCTCGACATGGCGGCGCAGGCGGCGGAAGGCTGGCCGCGCAATTCGACGCTGCGCAAGAATCGTTTCCACGAAAAGCATCTCGCCGCGCATGGCGCGCTCGACTGGCGCTTCCTCGACGGTGCGGCGCTGGCCGGAGGTGGGTTCGATCAGCTTGCCGCGATCGAGGAAGCGAGCTGGATCGCCGCCCGCACCGATGGACGCGACGCCAAGTTCACGCAGACCGGCCATGGCGCCTTTTGGCGGATGGCAGCGACCGATCCGGTGCTAGCCGCGATGTTGCAGGCGGCGCTGCTCACCGTAAACGGCAAGCCCGCCGCCTTCTCGTTCGATATCGATGCCGGCACGCTCAAATATGCCATCGCCAACAGCTATGATCCGGCATTCGCCAAGCACTCGCCGGGCAAACTGCTCTATTATCGCAATCTCGCGGCAGCGCTGGCCGGCGGCATCACCAAGGTCGACTGGGGTGCCGGCGACAGCGGCTACAAGAGCGTGATCGGCGCCACCAAGGGGCCGGCAATCCGCGACTGGCTGATCGTCCGGCCCGGGGCGCTCGCGCTCTTGGCGCGGGCGATGCGCGGCCTTTGGCGCCGCAGCGGGCAGGGGCATTGACGGGCGGCGGCGCGCTATCGAGCTGACGACCGGCCGCGGCATGCATCGCTTTGGCACGAGCGGCGTTGACCAGCGATGACCGAATCCGATCTTCGCGCCGCGATGGAAGCGGCAGCCGCCGCGCTCGATTTCGAAACCGCGCGGGCGCTGCGCGATCAGATCGCGCTGCTGCGCGGCGGTGCCGATCCGGGAACGGCATCCGATGCCGATACTGACGGGTTGATTCGCCAGCGACCGGGCGCGATGGGGCTCGGCACCAGTCGCCAGCAGGTCACGCCCCCCAAGGGCTGGACCCCGCCGCCGCGCCCCGATCTGATGACCCGCGGCCGATCACGGCGCGGCAAGGCTTAGCGCCGGTACGTAAAGTACCACACCTCGCGCCCCTGGCGCCGCGCCTTGCGTTCATAGCGCGTCTCGGGCCAGTCGTCGGGGCGGATCAGGAAATCTGCGGCGGATGACGCCTGCCAGGCGAAATCGGTCCGCGCGTTCATGATCATCATCGACCAGCGGCAATAGGTCGGGTCATCGGTACCGAGCCGGAATTCGCCGCCGGGCCTGAGCTTGGCGTGGATCAGATCGAGCGGGCCATTGTTGATCATCCGCCGCTTGGCGTGGCGCGCCTTGCGCCACGGATCGGGGTGGAGCAGGTAAACGCGCTCGAGCGAGGCGTCGGGCAGCCGCTCGAGCACCGTCAGCGCATCGCCCATATGCAGCCGGACGTTGCCGAGTGCGCCGTCGCGGATATGGCCGAGCGCTCCGACGACGCCGTTGAGGAACGGCTCGCAGCCGATGAACCCCGTGCCCGGATGCGCCGCCGCCTGCGCGGCAAGATGCTCGCCGGCGCCAAAACCGATCTCGAAATGCAGCGGGCAGTCAGCAGGCATCGTGTCGCCGAACAACTGCGCGGCCGATAGCGGGCCGTCTTCGGGGACCGAGACTTGGGGCAGCAGGTCTTCGACGAGGCCGGCCTGCCCGATGCGCAGTTTGTGACCCGAGCGGCGGCCATAGAGGCGGCGGATGGTGGTGGGATCGTTCATTGGGCGCCCGCCTAATGCCTGCACGGCGAATGTCCAGCCGGGAGCCGAATGGTCTGTCGACCGTTACGCGTCTGACATGAGGAGATTTGCATGACCGAGACGACCGATGGCGATGTCGACGAGCTGAAGGCCGCCAATGCCCAGGAACTGCACCGCGCGGTCCGCGAGGAAGGGCAGGACGAGCTCGAGCGCCCGGTGTCGTCGCTGTTCTGGTCGGGGCTCGCGGCGGGGCTGACGATCAGCGCATCGCTGCTCGCCGAAGGGACGCTCGAGGCGCATCTCCCCGACAGCCCGGCGCGCCCGCTGATCGCGGCGATCGGCTATCCGATGGGGTTTTTGCTCGTCATTCTGGGGCGGATGCAATTGTTCACCGAAAGCACCATCACCGCGATGCTGCCGCTCGTGACGACGCCGAGCCGTTGGGCCGCAGTGCGGACGTTGCGACTGTGGGCAATCGTGATCGGCGCGAACCTGGTCGGCACGGCGTTGTCGGCGGCGGCGATCGTGTGGGGCTGGCCGGGCGATCCGGCGATCCGCGAAGGCATGATCAACGTCTCGCATACCGTGCTCGCCTTGAGCCCGCTGGCGACGTTTCTCAACGCGGTTCCGGCGGGTTTTCTCATCGCGATCATCGCCTGGGCGCTCCCCAATGCCCGCGAGCAATCGTTCTTCGTCATCTTCGCGGTGACCTATCTGGTCGCGATCGGCGGCTTCAGCCATTCGATCGTCGGTTCGAACGAGGCGTTCGTGATGATCTTCAGCGGCGAAGCGGGCCCGGTCCGGGTGTTGCTCGGGTTCCTCGTGCCGGCGATCCTGGGCAATCTGGCCGGCGGTGCGGGCCTGTTCGCGGTACTCGCGCATGCCCAGGTGAAGGACGAGATGCGCAAAGGCGGTGAGACCCGCAAAAGAAATGCCGCGCGCCGCAATGCCCGCCCGCAACCGGTCGCGAGGAAGCCGCTGTCCTAGAGGCGCGTTTCACCCAAGCAAACTCCCCGGGAGTCGCGCGACGCCCGGGGAGCCTGTCATTTCGATCGTCTGCCGGAGCGAAGCTTACGCCATCGCCGCCTTGAGCTTGTCGACCAGATCGGTTGCTTCCCAGGTAAAGCTGTCGCCGTCGGCCTTGCGCCCGAAATGGCCATAGCTGGCGGTCTTCTGGTAGATCGGCGCGTTGAGCTTGAGATGCTCGCGGATGCCCTTGGGGGTCAGCCGGACCAGCGTCGGCAGCACTTCCTCGAGCTTCGCCTCGGTCACGCCATCGGCAGCGGTGCCGTGCAGATCGACATAGAGCGACAGCGGCTCGGCGATGCCGATCGCGTAGCTCAGCTGGATCGTGCAGCGACGGGCGAGCCCGGCGGCGACGATGTTCTTCGCCATGTAGCGTGCGACATAGGCGGCCGAGCGATCGACCTTGGTCGGGTCCTTGCCGCTGAACGCGCCGCCCCCGTGGGGCGAGGCACCGCCGTAGGTGTCGACGATGATCTTGCGCCCGGTGACACCCGCATCGCCGTCAGGGCCACCGATTTCGAAGCGGCCGGTCGGGTTGACGTAGATCGCGGTTTCGTCGGTGATGAAGCCTTCGGGCAGGACCTCGTGGAACACACCGACGACATAGTCGCGCAGTTCCTTGTACTTGGCCGGATCGCCCTCGTTGTCATGGAAGAAATAGCCGGGCGCGTGCTGTGTCGAAACGACGAGCGCGGTCGCGCGCACGGGGACTTCGTTCTCGTAATGCAGCGTGACCTGACTCTTGGCGTCGGGCTCGAGGAAAGGAACTACCTTGTTGTGGCGGTCATGCGCCATCTTTTCGAGGATACGGTGCGAATAATAGAGCGTCGCGGGCAGCAGATCGGGGGTCTCGTCGGTCGCGTAACCGAACATGATGCCCTGATCGCCGGCGCCTTCGTCCTTGTTGCCGCTCTCGTCGACGCCCTGCGCGATATGGGCGCTCTGGCCGTGGAGGTGGTTGGCGAATTCGAAGGTCTCCCAGTGGAAGCCATCCTGCTCGTAACCGATGCGCTTGACGGTCGCGCGGACGGCGGCCTCGATCTCGTCGAGCGCGCCGGGGGCCCATTCGCCGTTTTCATACACGCCCTTGCAGCGGATTTCACCGGCGAGAACGACGCGGTTGGTGGTCGTCAGCGTCTCACAGGCGATGCGCGCATAGGGGTCCTTCGACAGGAACAGGTCGACAACGGCGTCGGAAATCTGGTCGGCGACTTTGTCGGGGTGGCCTTCGGAGACCGATTCGGACGTGAAAAGAAACGAAGCGCGCATGGAAATCCCTCTGGTTGGGCGGAGATGGCGGGTGGGAAATCGGATATAAAGCTTTTGTTATATGAGCCCCTATCGCGCTCGCCGACGAATGGCAACTGCCAGCGCGAGCAACCCGATGGCAACGAGCGCAGCCATCAGATTGCCGGCGCGGGCAAACAGGGTCGGCGGATGGGCGGATGGAATCGGCAGCTCGATCGCGCCCGGGCGATCGAAGCCGATGTGGGCGCGCACGATCCCGTCGGCATCGACGATCGCCGAAATTCCGGTCGGCGTTGCCCGGATCACGGGCAGCCCCTCCTCGATCGCGCGTAGTCGGGCCATGGCGAGATGCTGGGCGGGACCCGAAGGCGCGTACCAGCTGTCGTTCGACGGATTGAAGATCAGCCGCGGGCGGTGCGCGCGATCGACGACATGGCCCGAAAAGATGATCTCATAGCAGATCTGGAAGCCGATCAGCCCGAAACCCGGCAGGCCGAGGCTGGCGGGGCCCGGACCCGGGCGGAAATCGGTGTCGCCGGGCACAAGCCGCGACAGCCCGATCGCCGACATCAGCGGCCTGGCCGGCAGATATTCGCCCCATGGCACCAGATGCGCCTTGTCGTACCGGCCAAGCAGCCGTCCGCGCGAATCGATGGCGAAGATCGCGTTGGTGGCGGCGGTGAGCTTGCCTTGCGCATCGAACAGCAAGCCGTTGCCGCCGGCCAGCACGATGTCGCGCGGGCCGAGATGGCTGGCGATCCGCGCGCGGACCTCGGGCGCACGCCCGCGCCAATACCATTCGGGCGGATAACCGTCCTCGACGAAGAAGCGCAGCGCGCCTTCGGGCCAGACGATCAGTCGGGGGGCGGGGCCGGGGGTGCCCATCAAAGCCTCGATCGTCGCGAGATTGGTCTCGGCATAATCCTCGCGGGGGCGCTGTTCCTGATCGAGATCGGGCTGGATCACGCGCACGCGGGGGGCGTCGGCAGGTGTGGCGGGCACCGTTCGATCACCGAGCGCCGATAGCCCGAGCAGGGCCGTGGCCGCGATCATCGGCGCGGTCAGCCGCCAGCGCCGCTGGGTCACCAGCAGCAACAGGCTGCCCGCGAGCACGACCGTCAGCCCCGACAGCGCATAGGTGCCGATCCAGGCGGTCGCGCGTGCCACCCCGATCGCCGGTAGCCAGATCGCCGCCAGCGGGTCCCAAGGATAGCCCGTCAGCATCGTCGCGCGGAGCCATTCGGTGACGATCCACGCGGCGCCGGCGACCAGCACGAAGCTGCCGCCGGGGAGGGTCGCGCTATCGCCCGAGGCGCGCGGGCTCGCGAGACGCCAGGCGAGGCCGGCGGCGAACATCGGATAAATGGCGAGATAAAGCGCGAGCAGGACCACGGCGGGATAGCCCAGCCATGCGGGCATCGCGTCCTGATAGGTGAAGGCGCGCTGAATCCACAGATTGGCGACGGTGAGATAGCCGAGCCCGAACAGCCAGCCGCGCAACAACACCGCGCGCAGGCTGGGCGCATCGTGGACGAGCAGCAGCCACCAGGCGAGGCAGGCCAAGGTCACTGGCCATAGATTGAGCGGTGCAAAGCCGATCGCTGCCGCCGCACCGAGGCCGATCGACAAAAGGGCAGGGGGTAATTTCACGCGGGGCGATATCGCCCGATTCGGCTGCCGAGGCAACGCGCGAGCACCGACACCGCGCAATCGCGTGAAAGGATGACGAAAGCGATCGGTGCCGCTAGCGTGACGCGATGACGATCCGCCCCTTCCATCTCGCCTTTCCGGTCCACGATCTTGCCGCTGCGCGCGCCTTTTACGGCGGGGTGCTTGGCTGCGCCGAGGGGCGGAGCGCCGCGCAATGGATCGATTTCGATCTGTTCGGGCATCAGATCGTCGTCCATCTCGATCCCGATGCCCGGCCCGGCCCGACAACGACGGCCGTCGATGGCCATGCCGTGCCCGTTCCGCATTTCGGTGTGGTGCTGACGATGGCCGATTGGGAGCGGTTCGCCGCCCGGATCGCGGCGGCAGGGATCGCCTTCGGCATCGCGCCGCATGTCCGGTTCAAGGGCCAGGCGGGCGAGCAGGCGACGATGTTCTTCCGAGACCCGAGCGGCAATGCCCTGGAGTTCAAGGCCTTCGCCGACGACGCGATGCTGTTTGCGCGCGATTAATCGACCGAAGCGGTGATCACGCCGAAGCGCAGCAATTGCTCGGCGGTCTTGGTGAACTCGCAAAGCAACGGTTCGAGCATTGGCGCCAGCCCAAGCGCCTCGATGATTCCGGGCGGTGGGGTGACGCCACCGCGGATATCTTCGATCAGCAGGCCGCGCTCGATCATTTTTTCGACCTGCCGGCGCACCGTTTCGCGCGGCAGCCCGGTCGCCGAGGCGATGGCATTGCGCGAGATGGGCACGACCCACTCGCGCGGCAGCACGGTGGTTGCATTGAAGCTGTCGGGAATGGCGCGCTCGCGCATCAGTTTCTGGATGTTGGCGACGCAGATCGTCATGTAGATCAGCAGTTCGCTCGGGTTCAACTTGGTGTCGGCAGCGGCGAAGGTGCGCTGCGTTGCCAGAAACAGGTTGACCAGGCTGAACATGGCGATGCGCCAGTTCGACATCATCTTGTCGGGCACCGTTACTACGCGTGCGACCATAGTCGTCGTGATCCCCCCGGTCGCCGCCGCGCGTGCTGCCACCGCGATTACCCGTTATGGGTAGACCGCGTGAAAATGTAAATCCATTTCGGACCTAAATGCTTTATCAATTCTGAATTCTCTGGGGAGGGGGTGTGTCGGTTGGTCCTGCCAGCGACCGACGCGAGCGGTTGCAGCCGATACCGAAGGTGTCGGCTGCAACTCGCCGCCGGTCCGATCGGCGAGGCTGATACGGCGGATCGATCAGGGCGCGCTGACCCGCCAGATCACATTACCGACATCGTCAGCGACCAGCAGGCCGCCTGTATGGTCGATGGTAACGCCGACCGGGCGTCCCTGGGCGCGGCCCTTGCCGTCAAGGAACCCGGTCAGCACATCGACCGGTTTGGCGCCCTTGACCGGGAAACCATTGGCGGCAAACGGCACGTAGATCACCTTGTAGCCCGACACGGGCACTCGGTTCCACGAACCATGCTGGCCGACGAACGCCCCATTGGCGAAGCGATCGCCCAGCTTGGCGCCGGTCGCGAAGCTCAGCCCGAGCGAGGCGGTATGCGGACCAAGCGCGTAATCGGGGCGCTTCGAATATTCGAGCAGATCGGGCCGCTCGGGCTCGACCCGTTTGTCGACATAACCGCCCCAATAGCTGTACGGCCAGCCGAAGAAATCGCCGAGCTCGACCGCCGTCATATAATCGGGGGCGAGATCGGAGCCGAGCATGTCGCGCTCGTTGACGGTCGTCCAGAGCCGCCCGCTTTGGGGCTCGAAGGCCAGGCCCTGCGGGTTGCGCAAGCCAGCGGCATAGACGCGGAAGGTCTTCGCGGCGGGATCGACCTGCAGGATATTGGCGCGATTGACCTCCAGATCGAGGCCATTCTCGGCGATATTGCTCGACGAACCGACCGCGACATAGAGGGTCTTGCCGTCCGGGCTGGCAAGCACGTTGCGGGCCCAGTGATTGCCGCCGCCGGGATAGCGCACCACGACTTCGGGCTTGGCGGTGATCTTGGTCTCGCCGACCTTGAAGGGGACGCGGACCAGCGCGTCGGTGTTGGCGATGTAGAGCGTGTCGCCGACCAGGGCCATGCCCAGCGGCGAATTGAGACCGCTGATCAGCACCGACCGGAATTCGGCAACGCCGTCGCCATTGGCATCGCGCAGCAGGGTGATGCGATTGGCCGAGGGCACGGCTGCGCCGCCCTTCTTCATCAGATAGCCCATCACCATGCCGGTTATGCCACTTGCCTTGCGGGGCGGCGAATTGGTCTCGGCGACCAGCACGTCGCCATTGGGCAGGGTATAGAGCCAGCGAGGATGATCGAGCCCGTCGGCAAAGGCGTTGACCTTCAGCCCCGGCGCCGGGGTCGGCTTCGCCCCGGCCGGCCAGCCGACGGCGTCAGCGACCTTGATCGTCGGTACGATCTGCTTGCGCGGATCGGTGATCTTGGGGCGGCTGCCCGATACCTCCGCGACGCTGAGCCTGGCGACGTCGGGCCGGCTGACGACGTACCACATGCCGGCGGCGACGAGCAGCACGAGGCCAAGGACGATGAGAATATGTTTGCGCATCAGCATTAGGTAGGGCCGCGCCGCGCCCGGGCCAAGCCATTTTCGGGCATAGCGGTCATGGTTTCGCGGCTGGACCCGTCAGGACGGCCGCCGGCGGGGGGGACACCGGCGGCCGTATCGATCAGCGAGCGGGGAACTGCCTGGCGAGCGCGGGGGAACGCTCGACATCAGGGACGCTGACCGAAAGCTTCGATACCCGATCCTGATAAATCGCCAAAACGCATTAATCAGCTCTGTGTGATCGAGTGGCTGATAATCAATCTAGCGCGATCGGCGCGATGATTCTTTCGAAATATGGCGGTTCAGTCGCGCGCGCCACCATCGGCCAGCGGCGGATGGAGCCGCAGCCGGAGGATTCGCTTGGTATCGGCCTCGAGCACCTCGAACCGCCAGCCGCTGGGATGATCGACGCAGCTGCCGACTTCGGGGACATGGCCGACCAGCACCGCCGCGAGCCCGCCGATCGTGTCGATATCGTCGTCGGTCTCGGCGAGCCGCGGATCGATCGCTTCGCCGACGTCTTCGAGCTCGGCGCGCCCATCGGCCTCCCAGGCGCCGCCGTCGATCGGTACCAGCAGCTGCTGGGGGGCGTCGTCATGCTCGTCCTCGATATCGCCGACGATCTCCTCGATCAGATCCTCGATCGTCACCAGCCCTTCGGTGCCGAAATATTCGTCGAGCACGATCGCCAGATGGACGCGTTTCTGGCGCATGTCGGCGAGCAGATCGAGCGTACCGCGCGACATCGGCACGAACAGCGGCTGGCGGATCAGATCGGCGATGCTGTCCGGATGCGGCGCGCCGGTCGCGAGGATGTTGAAGACATCCTTGATGTGGATCATGCCGATGATCGTATCGAGTTCCTCGCGATAGACCGGCAGGCGGCTGTGGCCGGCTTCGGCGAACAGCGTCACCAGATCGGCGAAGCTGGTCCGTTCCTCGACCGCGACGATATCCGAGCGCGGCACGCCGACATCGCCCGCATCGCGCTCGCCGAAATGGAGCAGATTGCGGACCATCTGGCGTTCGAGCGGAGAGAGATCACCGCGCGCATCGGGCGCGGGATCATCCTCATGCGCGTCGATTGCTTCCTCGAGCTGGGCGCGGAGCGAATCGTCGGCGGGTTCGCCGAAGATGAAGCTGCGGAAGGAGCGCCATAAGCTGCCTTCCGGGGAGCCGGCGGGGCCGGTCTCGGTACTGGGGCCGTCGGCCATCGGGGTGGGTTAGTCCTCGTCCTCGTTAGGGTCGTCATGATCGTAGCGATAGGGATCGGCGATGCCGAGCGTGGCCAGCACATCGCGCTCGATCTGCTCCATCGCCTCGGCCTCGGCCGGCCCCTGATGATCATATCCTAGCAGATGCAGCGTCCCGTGCACGATCAAATGCGTCGCGTGATCTTGCAGCGTGATGCCCTTGTCTGCCGCCTCGGCGTTGCACACGCCAAAGGCCAGCACGATGTCGCCGAGCAGCACCTCGCCATCATCGGTATTGGCGACCGCATCGAGCAGATCGGGGGCGATCATCGGAAAGGACAGGACGTTGGTCGGCTTGTCCTTGTGCCGGTAGTCGCGGTTGAGGAGTTGTACCTCGGCATCGTCGGTCAGGCGGACGGAGATTTCGGCGGTGAAGGGCAGCGTGACCCATTCGCCATGTGCCGTCGCGGCGAGCGTGGCGGCAGCGGCACGGGTCGCGAGCGTCTCCCAGTCAGTAGTATCGGGCCAAACGGGTTCGGCCGACACGCCCAGATCAAGCATCCTTGCCCTCATAGGCTTCGACGATCCGCCCCACGATCGGATGGCGCACCACATCGCCCGCACCAAAGCGGCAGATCGACAGGCCTTCGACCCCCTCGAGCCGCCCGACCGCGTCGTTGAGGCCGCTTGCGACCATGCCGCCGGGCAGATCGGTCTGCCTGGGATCGCCGCACACCACCATGCGGCTGTTCTCGCCGAAGCGGGTGAGGAACATCTTCATCTGGGCCGGCGTGGTGTTCTGCGCCTCGTCGAGGATGATGAAGGCGTCGGCGAGCGTGCGGCCGCGCATGAAGGCGATCGGCGCGATCTCGATCTCGCCCGAGGCGATCCGGCGCTCGACCTGTTCGGCGGGCAGGCAGTCGTTGAGCGCATCGTACAGGGGGCGCAGATAGGGATCGACCTTTTCCTTCATGTCGCCGGGCAGGAAGCCCAGTTTCTCCCCCGCTTCGACCGCCGGGCGCGACAGGATCAGCCGCTGGATGCTGCCGGTGATGAGCTGCGCGACGGCCTGGGCGACGGCGATATAGGTCTTGCCGGTGCCCGCCGGCCCGAGGGCGAAGATGATGTCGTTGCCCAGCAGCTCGCGCATGTAATGCGCCTGCGCCACGGTGCGCGGGACGATCGTCTTTTTCCGCGTGCGGATCATGATCGAGGGCGGCGCGGTCGCCTCGGCGCTGATGATGCCGGCAAGCGTCGGCTCGGCGGACATCGCGATGACCGCCTCGATCAGCCCGGTATCGATGATCTCACCGCGGATGATGCGGTTGTAGAGCCCGTTGAGCACGTCGCGCGCCGACGCCACCGCTTCGGCCGTCCCCTCCAGCCCCACCTTGTTGCCCCGCGCGGTGATGTAGACACCGAGTCGGCTTTCGAGCAGCAACAGGTTGCGATCGAACTCGCCGAACAGCTGCGCCATCAGTTGCGGCCGATCGAAGGTGAGTTCGGCGCGGCTGCGCTCGCCGGACTGGGCGGGGACGGGCTTGCGGCTCATGCAATTCCTTCGGGCAGGAGGAGGCTTAAGGTGCGGAAGTTGCGGGTTGCAATCGCTCCTCGCAAAACCCCGACGCGGCCGCTGCGGCGGAGATTGCCGGGGGTCGCGCAGAAGGGGCGGGCGTGCTGCATCCGTCGTGGAGTTTGGCAGATCGGGCGCGTGTAGGACAGGAGAAAGTGGTCGGTTTGGGTGGATTGTGCGGGGCGTTCGTGCCGTGGCGTCGAAACGTTGCCAATTAGATATTGTGTCCCCGGAATTCCCGTGCGCCTACTCTTGGGCACCGCAGGCGGGTCGACCTTTGCCGCATTGTGCAAACTTTCCGACCAATCTTGCCTTGTCCGCGGCAATCTTCATTCGAGCGATTCTGTCCGCCTCTGCCGCCCTTTGAGGCGCCAAACCTATCCGTAGTTTCTCCTCGGTGACTTTCTGTTGGTATTCCTTTTCGCGTATTTTGGTCTGTTCCGCTCTGGCTACGCGATCAGCTTCTTCCATTCTCTCGCGACTAAGCCGTTCCCCCTTCAGTTTTTCCATCTTTTGTCGGGTCGCCGGGTTGAGGCATTGTTCCGGCTTATATTGATTGCACCCACTGCTCGCACCGCGACGAACATAAAGGGTGCGAGCTTCCTGGGCATGGGCGCGCTGTGGCAGTATCCCTGACGCAAAAGACGAGAGGACAAGAACCCATATGATAACGGGAGCAACTTCACGGTAACCATTCTCGACCATCAACTAAAATCCCGTTTCGCTTAGAGGATCGCAATGCAGCCTCAAGAATTCCACGGCATATGCGAAGCGTGCGGCAATGCCTTCATCGACGAGATGAACCGAAAAATACTTCTCTCCCCCTGTTTTCTGGGCCGCCAGAAAAAATGGCCCCTGTGAGGTAAATATCTTCACCGTCGAACCAGATACCTGAGCGGACGACACCAAATTCCATTTAATATTTGTATCAAAGTTCCAGGCAGGTCGGATCTGTCTGGATATCTTTTTGAAATCAGATGTCCGATATCCGTTTATATCATATGCGACGCTTGGCCCATCATAACGGACTTCTGCTGCACCTAAACTGATTTTCAACTGGCAAATATTTTCGCCCGACGCTGCTCCTTTGACGTCCAGTCTTCGGTACATCTCACTATACTTGGCCACTTCACTCGACGTAGGACCTGTCCATAATGCCCCATTGGCAAGCCTCGGGCTTCCCGATTCTTGAACGCGCGGAAAATCGGGGATCCGATTGTCGTCGATCGTAGCCTGCACGATGATAGAACCGATGAAGCGATTGGCTCCCTCCGGCGTTTGATCCGCACCCCGACCCGGAGTCGCGAAGACAACAGTGCATAAAATGCTCCATCGCAACAACGTCACGCGGTCCCGCTTCTTGGTCATCAAACTCCCCTACTTCCGACCGCGGATATTTGCTGACGTTGACCCAACATCGAAGGGAATGGCAAGAGCCAAAGCCGCTTCGGCCCAGTGCAACAAGATGAGCATCAGTTCCAGGGGCACGACATTTAACGCCATTGTCGTCATGCCGAACCTGTCAGGCATCCACGCTTCCGCCAGCGAACCAGCCATTGCTTGCGGGGCTCGGTGGGCCCCGGAACAAGTCCGGGGTGACGGAGTGGGATTGTCGGCGGTTCATTGGGCTCACCCCTCCCCTTCAGGGGAGGGGCAGGGGTGGGGGTGTCCGCAGGCGCGGCGATTGTCGACAGCCCCCACCCCAACCCCTCCCCTGAAGGGGAGGGGCTAAAGTAGATGATCAAAACCGCGCTAAAAGCGCTCGCCCATCACCGAATTCGCGCCCGCCTCGACGATCTCCACCTCGACCAGGTCGCCGATCGCTGCATCGGTCATCACATGGACCGATTGCAGCCATGGGCTCTTGCCGATCAGCTGCCCCTCCAGCTTGCCCTTGCGTTCGAGCAACACTGCACACCGCTTCCCCATGCTCGCCGCGTTGAACGCCGCCTGGTCGCGATTGAGCGCGGCTTGCAGGCGTTGGAGGCGCTCGTCCATCACTTCCGGCCCGATCTGGTCCGCCATCGTCGCGGCGGGAGTGCCGGGGCGGGGGCTGTATTTGAAGCTATAGGCCTGGGCATAGCCGACCGCGTCGACCAGGCTGAGCGTTTCGGCGAAGTCCGCTTCGGTCTCTCCGGGGAAACCGACGATGAAATCGCCCGACAGCGCGATATCGGGGCGGGCCGCGCGGACGCGGTCGAGCAGGCGAAGGTAGCCGTCGCGACTATGGCTGCGGTTCATCGCCTTCAGGATGCGGTCGCTGCCGGATTGGACGGGGAGGTGCAGGAACGGCATCAGCTTCGCCACGTCGCGGTGCGCGGCGATCAGGCCGTCGGCCATGTCGTTGGGGTGGCTGGTGGTGTAGCGGATGCGGGCGAGCCCCTCGATCTTGTCGAGCGCGGCGATCAGGTGATGCAGGCCCCGAGAACCGTTGGGACCGTCATCGTCCCAGGCATTCACATTCTGGCCGAGCAGCGTGATTTCCTTGGCACCGGCGTCGACCAGCGCCTTCGCCTCCTCGGCGATGGCGGCGAACGGGCGGCTGACTTCGGCGCCTCTTGTGTAGGGCACCACGCAATAGGTGCAGAATTTGTCGCACCCCTCCTGCACCGTCAGGAAAGCGCTGGGCGGCACCCGGCGGCGCGCGGGGAGGTGGCCGAACTTCATGTCGACGGGCATGTCGGTATCGAGCGCCGCCTCGCCGCGGGCGGCGCGCGCGATGAGGTCGGGGAGGTTGTGATAGGCCTGCGGGCCGACCACGACGTCGACCTTGGCGCGGCGGACGATCTCTTCGCCCTCGGCCTGCGCGACGCAGCCGGCGATGGCGATCATCGGGTTTTCGCCCAGCTTACCGGCTTGTTTGCGGATGCGGCCGATGTCCGAATAGACCTTCTCGGTCGCGCGCTCGCGAATGTGGCAGGTGTTGAGGATGACGAGATCGGCGGCGAACGCGTCGTCGGTCGCGGTCAGGCCTTGCGCGGCCATCAACTCGCCCATCCGGTCGCCGTCATAGACGTTCATCTGGCAGCCGAATGATTTGACGTGGAAGGTCTTGGGAGCGAATTTGGGGGGAGGCGCGTTCATCGCTGGCGCTATAACCCTCGCCTCGAGGTTCGTCATGCTGAAACAGGTTCGGGGTGACGACCGGTTGGGATGCGACGGGCGTGCTATTCGGTCGTCGCCGGCGCCGCATACGCCACCCCCGGCGGCACTGTCGCCAGCGCGTCATGCCCGGGAAAGTCGCGCAGCTTGTGGCCCAGCGCGCGCTCCATCGCGGCTTCGATGCGGCGCCGCGCCTCGGCGCTGATCGCCTTGCGGCCGGGATAGTCGCGCGGGTTGAAGGGTTCGAGAAAATGCACCGTGACCGGAAAGCTCCCCTTGCGGGTGAGCACGCGGAACGCGTTGTCCTGGCCCTCTTCGACGCCGACCCAGGCGATCTCCTGCGCGGCGGCGCCATAATCGAGCGCGACCGGCTGGACCATGATCCCCGGTGGCGGCGGATCGAGCACCGCGAGCAGGCTCGGCTTGAACGGCAGCAGCGACAGGCCGTCGGTGGTGGTGCCTTCGGGAAAGATCGAGATCGCCCAGACGTCGGCAAGCGCTTCGCGCAGCTGGTTGATCTGTTCGGCGACCCCCATCCGGTCGGCGCGGCTGACGAACACGGTGCGGTTCATCTTCGCGAGCCAGCCGATCAGAGGCGCATCGGCGAGCTCCGCCTTGGCGATGAAGGCGGTGCCGTTGGCGCTGGCGATCACCGGGATGTCGAGCCAGCTGAGATGATTGGCGACGAAGAACACGTCGCGTTTGAGCGGCACGCCGACAGTCTTGCGGCGGACCCCGCAGATCCGCGTGGTCGCGACCATGAACAGCCGCGGCCAGGGCGACGACAGCCGCAACAGCCGCCACAGCGCATGCGGGATGATCGAGCCGATGATCGCGATCGCGAGCAGCGCGACGCGAACGATCAGGCGAGTCCAGCCGGCGGCGTCAGCCCTTGCGGTCAAGCGCAACGCCGTACAGCTCCATCCGGTGATCGACGAGGCGGAAGCCGAGTCGCTCGGCGATCTGCTTCTGGAGCTGTTCGAGTTCGGGATCGACGAATTCGATGACCCGGCCGGTCTCGACATCGATCAGATGATCGTGATGCGATTCCGGCGCGGGCTCGTAGCGCGACCGGCCGTCGCCGAAATCGTGGCGATCGAGGATGCCGGCCTCTTCGAACAGCCGCACGGTGCGGTAGACGGTGGCGATCGAAATGCCCGGATCGATCGCCGAGGCGCGCTCATAGACCTTCTCGACATCGGGATGGTCTTCGGCATCGGACAGGACACGCGCGATCACGCGGCGCTGCTCGGTGATGCGCAGGCCCTTTTCGTTGCAAAGCGCTTCGAGGTCGATCTTGCGCGCCATCCGGTTCCGTACATCCCGTTGTTCAGGCGCGGTGTACCGGCAATCGGCCGCCGGGGAAAGTGCCCCTCCCGCCGGGGGGGGAGGGGGCCCAGGATTTTCTTTCAGGCTGACGGTCAGCATCGGGCATTCACTCGGCGGCCCGGAGGGCTGCGGCAGCCGCGTGATCGTTCGGTGTCCGACGGATCATACCGCCGCGGCAAAATATCTGTTGGCAGGCGGAACGGCTACAAAGGCCTTCCTATCGCGTCCGGATTTGATAAAGACGCTGCGTGCTGAGCCAGCGAGGGCCGCAGCACTGGAGACGAAAAAAGCGACGGAAGTTTACTGCAAGGTCGCTAAGTCTTTGAAATGCGGGTGTAGCTCAATGGCAGAGCAGAAGCTTCCCAAGCTTACGACGAGGGTTCGATTCCCTTCACCCGCTCCAGCAGCCCTTGCAAAAGTCCCGTCAGTTGGCAGATCAAACCTCTAGAAAAACAGGGCTTTTTCGTCTTCGGTCGCCGGAATTTGGTCACGGCTTTCCGGACCTGGCCGTCCGCTGGCAGCTTTCAGCTTGTCGACATCGGGGCGGGCGATTGGACGTGCGGCGCAAGCGAGAAAATCGATTCGCGTCTCGTCGAAGCCAGAATGGCAACCCCGCCGTGGCAGCCCCGCGCTCGTTTCGGCCCCATGGTGCTCGCCCCTCCCGCCTGGGGAGGGGCTTTCGCGCTTAGCGGACGGGCTTGCGGCGCTTGGTGCCGAGGCCGATCTTCTTTGCCAGCGTGCGACGCTGTTCGGCGTAATTGGGGGCGACCATCGGATAATCGGCGGGCAGGTTCCACTTGGCGCGGTATTGTTCGGGAGTCATCTGATAATGAGTCATCAAATGGCGCTTGAGCATCTTCAGCTTCTTGCCGTCTTCGAGGCAGACGATGAAATCGGGCTTGATCGACGAGCGGATCGATACCGCCGGCTCCTGCTTGACTTCCGGTTCGACGACTTCGCTGCCCAGACTGTTCAACGCGCCATGAACATTGGCAATCAGGATCGGCAGATCCGAAACTGCGACGCTGTTGTTGCTGACGTGCGCGGCGACGATATCGGCCGTCAGCGTGATCAGGGTTTCCTGCATGTCGGTCTGCGTGTCCATCATTGTCCTTTCGCCCTGTGCGAGGCTTGCCTGTTGACGCACAATACATCCATATCGGGGCAAGTTTCCAAAAAGACAAGCATGAAATCGCTATTTTCGTGAAATCAGCCCAACATCTGCTGAAAAGTGTAAGCGTCGTACAATTGTCTGCCAGTGCCACGGTAGTAGCCGCGACGTTCTCCTACCTTTTCAAATCCCAAAGAACGGTAAAGACGAACCGCTTCGTTATTCGATCTTACTTCGAGATAAAGTCTTGCTGCCCCGCGATCGCGCGCTTCGTTGATCACCGATCGCACCAGCGCACCACCGACGCCGCGTCGCCGCACCTCGGGGATTGTGCCGAGCAGCAGCAGTTCGGCTTCGTCGACGATCGCACGGCTGAGCGCGAATCCGGCTGCCTGCCCGTCGATGCTGGCGATCGTCAGCCACACGCCGGGCATCGCCAGGACGCCCAGGCACTGCGCATGCGTCCACGCCTCGCCGAAGCGCGGATCGAAGGCGCGCGCCATGATCGCATCGACCGTGCCGAGATCGCGGGTGCTGCCGATGCGCAGCTCGATCAGGTTGAGGGTGGTGCTCATGCCGGCGTCATCGGCTTGGCGTCGGGCGCGCGCCCGTAGAAGGGGATCGGCGCCAGCGCGGCGAAACGCGGCGGCAGCAGCACCGCGTCTGCCGCCCGCGGCAGCGCGTCGGCGCCATCGGCGCCAGCGTCGATCCCGTCGTCGATCAGCGCCAGCCGCGGCACCCCGCTGCCGATCGCCCGGCGCGCCCCAAGCGCCGCCAGCGCCGCTGCCGGGGTCAGCGACGCGGGGTCGTGCACCGCGGCGAAGGGCTGGGCGTCGAAGACCTGCATGAATACCTCGCCATGCCCCCCTTCGATGATCACGGCAAGACCGGGCAGGGCGGGGTTGTCCCGCAAATGCGCGAGCGCCAGCAGGCTGAGCGACGAATAGCCCGCAAGCGTGGTCTGCCAGCCGAGCGCGAGCGCGCGCGCGGCCGCGATGCCGACCCGGATGCCGGTGAAGCTGCCCGGCCCGCAATCGACGAGCAGCGCATCGGCGCGCCCGCCGCCCGGGAGAGCGGCGATCATCGGCAGCAGCTTTTCGGCATGGCCGCGCCCGACGATCTGGTGGCGGGCCGCCACGACCGTGCCGTCATCGATCAGCGCGACCGAGCAGGCGGCGGTGGCGGTCTCTATGACGAGCGTGCGCAACGCCGACGTCGTCAATCGATCCGGTTGAAGCGATCGAACGCCGGGCGAGGCAGGCGTTCGAAGATGGTCGCCGGATCGCCATAGCCGAGCGTCGAGATGAAGTTCGATTTCACGTGCGGCGTCTCCGCGAAGAACGCGGCGTCGACCGCCTCGTTGTTGAAGCCAGACATCGGCCCGGTATCGAAGCCCAACGCCCGCGCGGCGATGATGAAATAGGCGCCCTGCAGCGTCCCGTTGCGCATCGCCGACGTCTTGCGCAGCGCTTCGTTGCCGACGAACCAGGATTTGGCATCGGCATGCGGGAAGAGCTCGGGGAGCAGTTCGTGGAAATTCTCGTCCATGCCGATGATCACGGTCACCGGCGCCGCCTTGATCTTGGGGGCGTTGGTGCCGCTTGCGCACGCGGCCAGCTTTTCCTTGGCGGCGTCGGTGGTGCACCATACGAGCCGGGCCGGCAGCTGATTGGCCGACGTCGGGCCG
This sequence comes from Sphingomonas sp. 28-66-16, assembly GCA_002281485.1. Classification (GTDB taxonomy): domain Bacteria; phylum Pseudomonadota; class Alphaproteobacteria; order Sphingomonadales; family Sphingomonadaceae; genus Sphingomonas. Next base: position 10,174 of record NCGF01000025.1, on the reverse strand, counting down.
AACTTCATCAAATCCCAGATCGCGTGGAGATCCTCGGTCGAAACGGCGCGGTCGAGATAGCCGTTATAGGATCGCGCGGTACGGAAGATCGTATCGAGCGCTGCATCGGGCAGCTTCTCGCCCATATCGTTGCCTTTCGCTGGCGCGCGGTGATTCAGACCGCGCGAACTTCGGTGACTTCGGGAACGTAATATTTGAGCAATTGCTCGATGCCGTTCTTGAGCGTCGCGGTCGAGGAGGGGCAGCCGGCGCAGGCGCCCTGCATCTTCAGATAGACCTTCCCCTTGGTGAAGCCCTGATAGATGATGTCGCCGCCGTCATTGGCGACGGCGGGGCGCACCCGGGTTTCGATGATGTCCTGAATCTGCTCGATGATATCGGCATCGGCGGGATCGTCGGCAAAACCGGCGGCGTCGCCCGGCACCGAAATGTCGGCGGCAGACCCCGCGCGGAACAGCGGCATCGCCGCCGAGAAATGATCGAGCAGCACCGAAAGGACATCGGGCTTGAGCGTCGCCCAGCTCACCCCCGGCCCGGCCGTCACCGAAATAAAGTCGCGTCCGAAGAACACACCGGTCACGTCGCCGATGTCGAACAATGCTTCCGCCAACGGCGACACCGCCGCCGCTTCGGGACTCGCGAAATCGCGCGTGCCTGCTTCCATGACCGTCCGGCCGGGAAGAAATTTGAGCGTTGCCGGGTTCGGCGTGGATTCGGTTTCGATCAACATGCCGCTCATGTGGCGTGCTGGGCGCGCGGGATCAAGGTCAACCGTTCATCGGCGCGGCGCGGGATCGACCGAACAATCGCGGCCTATGGCTGGCGGAGCGGCGGCAACGCCGCTACATCGCCCTGATGATTGCCTTTGTGCCGCGCCGCCTGCGCCCGCTCCTCCTCAGCCTTTCCATCGCGCTCGCGCTTCCGGCCAGCGGCCAGGACGTCCGCCCGATCGCGCGCCAGACCGGCACCGCGTCGTCGTCGGCGGCCGCGCCATCGGCGAGCGAACCGTCGTGGCTCTACAAGGGCAGCGACATCGCGCCCGATCCCGACTGGCATTTCGGGGTGCTGCCCAATGGCCTGCGCTATGCCGTGCGCCGCAACGGCGTGCCGCCGGGGCAGGTCGCGGTCAGGGTTCGAATCGATGCGGGATCGCTCTACGAAACCGACAGCGAACGCGGTTTCGCGCATCTGATCGAGCATCTGTCGTTCCGCGGCTCGGTCTATGTCCCCGATGGCGAGGCGAAACGGGTGTGGCAGCGGATGGGCACCACCTTCGGTTCGGACACCAATGCCCAGACCACGCCGACCGGCACCACCTACAAGCTCGATCTGCCGAGCGCGACCCCCGACGGGCTCGACGAGAGCCTGAAGATTTTGTCGGGCATGATGCGTCAGCCCAATATCACACCCCAGGCGCTCGATGCCGAGCGGCCGGTCGTGCTCGCCGAGCAGCGCGAGCAGCCGGGGCCGCAGGTCCGCTTCGGCGATGCCGTGCGCCAGACCTTCTTCGCGGGGCAGCCGCTCGCCGATCGCTCGCCGATCGGCAGCATCAAGACGCTTGAGGCAGCGACGGCGGCGGGCGTCAAGGCGTTCCACGATCGCTGGTATCGCCCCGAGCGCGCGGTCGTCATCGTTTCGGGCGATATCGATCCGGCGACGGCGGAGACGCTGGTCGCCAAGAATTTCAGCGGCTGGACCGGCATCGGCGCGAATCCGGCCGACCCCGATTTCGGCAAGCCCGATCCCGCCCAGCCGACCACGGCCGCGACCAGCGAACCCTCGCTGCCGCCCGTGGTCTCGGTCGCGATCCTGCGGCCGTGGCACTACCGCGACGACACGATCATCTTCAACCAGAAGCGGCTCGTCGATCTGATGGCGCTGCGGCTGATCAATCGGCGGCTGGAGACGCGCGCGCGCACCGGCGGCAGCTATATCCAGGCCAATGTCAGCCTTGACGACGTTTCGCGATCGGCCAACGGCACCTTCATTCAGGTGCTGCCGATCGGCAATGACTGGGAAGCCGCGCTCAAGGATGTCCGCGCGGTGATCGCGGATGCGCAGGCGGCCCCCGCTTCACAGGCCGAGATCGATCGCGAGCTCGCCGAATTCGACACCGCGATGAAGACCGAAGTCGATACCGCGCGCGCCGAAGCTGGCGCCAAACAGGCCGATGATCTCGTCCAGGCGATCGACATTCGCGAAACCGTGACGACCGCCGCCACCGCTTATGACATTCTCCAGGACGCCAAGGCGAAGGGCATGTTTTCGGCGGCGGCGCTGCTGGCCTCGACCAAGCGGGTTTTCGTCGGCGACGCGACCCATGCGATCGTCAACACCCCGACGCCCGACGCGACCGCGGCCGCCCGGCTCGCGGTCGCGCTCAAGGCCGATGTCGCCGGGCTCGCCGGTCGGCGCAAGGCCGAGAAGGCGGTCGATTTCTCGGCGCTCCCCAAGCTGGGGCCCGCCGGCAAGATCGTCAGCCGGACCCCGATCACCGATCTGGGCATGGAAAAGATCGTCTTCGCCAACGGCGTGCGGATGATGCTGTTCGCCAGCCCGTCGGAGGCCAATCGCGTCTATGTGCGCGTCCGCTTCGGGCGCGGCTACAACGCGTTGCCGGCCAACCGGCCGACGCCGGCCTGGGCCGCGCCGCTCGCGCTGATGGCGGGGGGCATCGGCACGCTCGGGCAGGAAGCGCTCGACCAGATCACCTCCGGGCGCCGGATCGGGCTCGATTTCGCGATCGACGACGATGCTTTCGTGCTCGGCTCGACGACCTCGCCCGAGGACCTCGCCGATCAGTTGAAACTGATGGCGGCGAAGCTCGCGGCGCCCGCCTGGGATCCCAATCCGGTGCTGCGCGCGCGCGCGGCGTCCCTGCTCGCCTATGATGGCTATGCCGCCTCCCCGAGTGGCGTGCTCGGCCACGATCTCGACGGGCTGCTCCATGACGGCGATCCGCGCTGGACGGCGCCGACGCGCGCGCAGGTGCAGGCCCTGACGCCGCAGGCATTCCGCGCGCTGTGGGAACCGCTGCTGCAATCGGGGCCGATCGAGGTCCAGGTGTTCGGGGACGTTCAGGCCGATGCGGCGATCGATGCCGTCGCCAAGAGCCTCGGCGCGCTCAAGCCGCGGATCGCGTCGAAGACGCCGCCGCCGCCGGTACGCTTTCCGGCGCATGTCACCAAGCCGGTGATCCGCACGCATGACGGCCCTGCCAACCAGGCGGTGGCGGTGATCGCGTGGCCGACGGGTGGCGGGATCGAAGGCGCCGCCGAAAGCTGGCGGCTCGAACTGATCGCGCAGATCTTCAGCGACCGGCTGTTCGATCGGCTGCGCTCGGAGGCGGGCGCGAGCTACAGCCCGAGCGTCCAGAGCAGCTGGCCGATGGGGCTGGCGAACGGCGGGCGAGTGCTCGGTGTCGGCCAGGTGCCGCCCGACAAGGTCGGTTTCTTCTTCAAGCTGGCCCGCGAAATCGCCGCCGATCTCGCCGCCAACCCGATCGACGCCGACGAGCTCAAGCGCACGATCGTTCCCTATGCGCAATATATCGCCCGCGCCTCGACGGGAAACACCTTCTGGCTCAACCAGCTCGAAGGCGCGACCTTTGACGATCGCCGGATCGATGCGCTGCGCGCGCTCGGCCCCGATCTCGCCAAGGTGACGCCCGAGATGCTTCAGGCGACGGCGGCGAAATATTTCCGGCCCGAGACCGAATGGACGATGGCGGTGCTTCCCAAGGGCGGCGCCGGCGGCCAGACAGCCGGCGCGCGCTAGAGCGGCATTCGATCCGGATCGCCGGCCCGTCCGTCACCCCGCGTCGACGGCGGCGAGGATCTTGTCGTTGCTCGGGCGAATCTTGTAGTCTTCGGTGGTCAGCTTGCGCTTGATCACGCCGTCATTGCCGATCACGAGCACCGTCGCCTTGGGCACGCCATAGGCGAAGCTGTCTTTCGGATATTGCGGATCGCGCAAGCCGAACGCGTCGATCATCTTCGATCCGCCATCCGACAGCAGCGTGTAGTTCACCTGCTGCCGGTCGGCGAAGCTGGCGAGCGATTCGGGCGCGTCATAGCTGATCGCGGCGAGCGTGTAGCCGCGGTGGGCGAGTTGGGCCGGCAGCGCGCGGATGTCCTTCAGCTGCGCCTGGCAATAGGGGCACCATTTCGCCGAGCGGAAGAAGATCAGCACGACCCCCTTCTTGCCGGCGATCGAGGCGAAACTGCGCGGCTTGCCGGCGCTGTCGACGGCGGCGAAATTGGCCGGCACATGCGCGCCGACGGCGATCGGCTGCGCGGCGTAGGCGACGGTCGCGACAGCGGCGGCAAGCGGCGCGGCCAGGGCAAGCGAGAGAGCAAGGCGCATCGAAAGGTCTCCTGAAAAGGGTCTGGACGAACGCCCCTGATACGCTGCGCCCGCCCGCCGGGTTACATGCAGACGATAACAGACCCTTGGTCGCCGATCGCGCACGCCCGTCGGGTGACCGGTGCCCGATCGTGTCGATCAGGCGCGATAGAGCCCGTCGAGCCGCGCGCCGTAGACCTGCCGAAGCACATGGCGCCTGATCTTGAGCGACGGGGTGAGCTGCTCGTTCTCGATCGCAAAGGGTTCGTCGGCGATCACGAAACGCCGGACGCGCTCGATCACCGACAGGTCCTTGTTGACTCGCTCGACGGCCGCGCTGATCGCGGCGCGATAGGCGGAATGGTCGGCGAGCCGCGCGAAATCGCAGGTCGCGCCCGATCTGGCGCAGAATTCCTGGGTCCATTCGGGATCGGGGACGATCACCGCGACCATATAGGGGCGCTTGTCGCCGGCGATCATCGCCTGAAGGATTTCGGGCTGCAGCGTCAGCATTCCCTCCACCTTTTGCGGCGCGACATTGTCGCCCTTGTCGTTGATGATCAGGTCCTTCTTGCGATCGGTGATCTTGATCCGCCCCTTGGCGTCGATCTCGCCGATGTCGCCGGTATGGAGCCAGCCATCCTTCAGAACCCGCGCGGTCTCCTCGGGATTGCGCCAATAGCCGTGCATCACGAGCTCACCGCGCACGAGGATTTCGCCGTCTTCGGCGATCCGCACCTCGGTATCGACGAGCGGCGGGCCGACGGTGTCCATCTTGAGCCCGACCCTGGGCCGGTTGCACGAGATCACCGGCGCCGATTCGGTCTGTCCATAGCCCTGCAGAAAACACAGGCCGAGCGACTGGAAGAACACACCGATCTCGGGGTTCAGCGGCGCCCCGCCCGACACCATCGCCTTGATCCGCCCGCCGAACCGCTTCGACACCTTCGGGCGCAGCGTCGCGCCGAGCAGCAGGTTCATCGGGCCGTCGAGCAGGCCGCGCTTGCCATTGGCCTCGCGCGCACCGATCGCCAGCGCCTGATCGAGCAGGTAGTTGGAAAGCTTGCCCTGTTTCTCGATCGCCTTGAGCATTCGCGCGCGGAGCACCTCGAACAACCGGGGCACCACCACCATCAGCGTCGGGCGGGTTTCCTCGATGTTCGACGCAAGCTTTTCGAGCCCCTCGGCATAATAGATCTGCGCCCCCAGCCCGATCGGGAAAAACTGGCCACCGGTATGTTCGTAGGCGTGGCTGAGCGGCAGGAACGACAGGAACACCTCGTCCTCCCAACCGAAATCCTCCTCGATGATCGTGCAGCAGCCATTGACGTTGTGCAGGATCGCGCCGTGATGCTGCATCACGCCGCGCGGAGCGCCGCCGGTACCGCTGGTGTAGATGATGCAGGCAAGGTCCTCGCGCTTGAAATCGGCGGCGGCGAAGGCGGCGTCGGGGCTGGTGGGGTGATCGGCGATCAGCTTGCCCCAGCCGTGAAAGGCGATGTCGCCCGACTGGCCGATCCGCAAATCTTCGATGCCGATGACGAGCCGCGCCTGGCTCGCGCGCACGACGGCGGGCAACACGGTGCGCGCAAGCTTGGCGTTCGAGACGATCACCGCGCGGGCGCCCGAATTCTCGATGATGTGGGTGTGGTCGCGCTCGGTGTTGGTGACATAGGTCGGCACGGTCACGCAGCCCGCCGCCATGATCGCCAGATCGCTGATGCACCATTCGGGGCGGTTCTCGGAGACGAGCATCACCCGGTCGCCGGGGTTGAGCCCGATCGCCTTGAGCCCCGCAGCGAGGCTGGCGACCTGCTCGGCCGCCTCGCGCCAGCTGCGCGATACCCAGCGCCCGTCGGCCTTGTGCCACAGAAAGGGTTGATCGCCCTTCTCGCGTGCCCGGGTGAAGAACATCGTCACGAGATTGGGGAAATGTTCGAGCTTGCGCATCGTCTCTCCTGCGCGGAGGCCTCGTTCGGCCCGCCGCTTGTCTGGCCCGCTGCTTATTCGGTCAGCGCCACGCCGACGCTGCGCGGATCGGCAGCGCCCACCCAGCCGGTCGCGGTGCGCTCGGCGGCGTTCGCCTTGAGGCCCAGTTTGGCGACCGTCACGTCGTGACCAAGCTTTTCGAGGCCCGGCTTCATCGCTTCGACCGCCGTGCCCTGTTCGACGACCAGCCCCTTGGCGTTGAAATAGACGAGGCCGAGGCCCAGCGCCTCGCGCGCCGGCATGCCCCAGTCGAGATGCGCGATCAGCGCCTTGGCGACCTGCATGATGATCGTCTTGCCGCCGGCCGCGCCGACGGTGAAGATCGGCACGTTGTGATCGTCATAGACGATCGTCGGCGACATCGACGACAGCGGGCGCTTGTTGCCCTCGACGCGGTTGGCGACGGGGGCGCCGTCCTTTTCGGGGGCGAAGGTGAAATCGGTGAGTTCGTTGTTGAGCACGAAGCCGTCGGCGATCAGCTGGCTGCCGAACGGCCCTTCGACCGTCGACGTCATCGTCGCGATGTCGCCCGCGCGATCGACCGCGATGAAATGGGTGGTGCCCGCGACTTCTGAAGAGACGGCAGCGGTGCGCGGCTCGGCACCGGGCGGCGTGCCGGCGTCGTGGCTCGCCATCGTCTTGCTCGGCGAGATCAGCCTGGACCGCGCGCGCAGATAGGCCGGATCGATCAGCCCGGCGATCGGCACCTTCACGAAATCCTGGTCGCCCAGATATTTTTCGCGATCGGCATAAGCGAGCAGCATCGCCTCGCCGATCAGATGCCATGACACCGGATTGTCGGCGCCGAGCTTCTTCATGTCGAAGCGTTCGAGCATCCCGAGAATCTGAAGGACCGTGGTCGCGCCCGAAGAAGGCGGGCCCATCCCGCAGATGCGATAGCGGCGGTAATGACCGCACACCGGCGCGCGCTCCTTGGCCTGATAGGCAGCGAGATCGGCGAGGGTGATGTCGCTCGGGTTTTTGGTCGATCCCGCCGCTGCCTTGACGATCGCCTCGGCGATCGGGCCGGTGTAGAAAGCGTCGGGGCCAGCCTCGGCAAGCGTGCGCAACGTCTTGGCGAGCGCCGGATTCCTGATCGTCTCGCCGACCGCATAGGGCTTGCCGTCATGCATGTACTGCGCGGCGATCGCAGGGAAGGCGCCCCAGACCTGGCTGACATAGCCCATCCCGCTCGCCATCGGCGGGGTGACGGCATAGCCCTCTTCGGCGAGCCGGATCGCCGGCGCGAACAGATCCTTCCAGGGGAGCTTGCCCCAGCGCTGGTGGACCATCGCCAACAACCGCATGTTGCCCGGCACGCCGACCGAGAGCCCGCCGGGCACCGCCTGAAAGAACGGCATCGGTTTGCCGTCGGCGCCGAGAAAACGTTGCGGCGTCGCGGCGGCGGGCGCCTTTTCGCGGCCGTCGATCGTGCTGAGGAGGCCGGTCTTCGCGTCCTGATAGATGAAGAAGCCGCCGCCGCCGATCCCGCTCGATTGCGGCTCGACCACGGTCAGCGCCAGCATCATCGCCATTTCGGCATCGGCAGCGCTGCCGCCCTTGCGGAGGATTTCCTGGCCCGCTGCGGCGGCGCGCGGATCAGCGGAGGAGACCACGCCCTGTGCCTCGACGCAGGACGGGAAGACGAGCAGCGCCAGCAGCGCGATCAGCCAGTTTTTCATGGCTGCAAACCTAACGGGCTTTGCCGGGCAGGCAAGCACCGAACGTCATTTCGCGCCGACGGCATCGGCAATGCGGGCAAATCCGTCGCGCCGCAGCAGCGCCGCCAGCTCGCGATTGATCCGGCGCGCGAGCCCCGGTCCTTCATAGACTAGCGCCGTGTACAGCTGGATCAGGCTCGCTCCGGCGCGGAGGCGGGCATAGGCTTCGGCGGCGCTGTCGATCCCGCCCACCGAGATCAGTGCGAGCTGCCCGCCGGTCGCATGGCGGACGTCGGCGAGCCGCGCGCGGGAGAGGGCGGCGAGCGGCGCGCCCGACAGGCCGCCGCTTTCGCCGGCATGGCGCGACGCCAGCGTCGGCGGGCGTTTGATGGTGGTGTTGGCGACGATCAACGCATCGATCCGGTGCTCGATCGCCGCGCGGGCAATGTCGTCGAGCGCGAGGGCGTCGAGATCGGGGGCGATCTTGAGGAACAGCGGAGTCTGGCCACCGGGCAGGGTCCGCGCCGCATCGGCCGCCGCGAGCAGGTCGGCGAGCGCGGCGCCGTGCTGCAGGTCGCGCAGACCCGGGGTGTTGGGCGAGCTGATGTTGATCGTGACGTAATCGGCGATCGGTGCCGCCGTGGCGACGCCGCGCCGATAATCCTCGATCCGGTCGGTCGCGTCCTTGTTGGCGCCGACGTTGATGCCGAGCACGCCGTTTCGCCTCGCGGCCTGCGCGCGCGGCAGGGCGGCGTCGATGCCGCCATTGTTGAAGCCCAGCCGGTTGATCACCGCGCGGTCCTCGACGAGGCGGAAGATGCGCGGGCGCGGGTTGCCGGGCTGGGGCAGCGGGGTGAGCGTGCCGATTTCGACGCTGCCGAAGCCGAGCCCGAACCAGCCGTCGATCGCGTCGCCATTCTTGTCGACCCCGGCGGCGAGCCCGAGCGGACTGGTGAAGCGCAGCCCCGCCACATTGCATCGGAGCATCGGATCGGGGGCAGGGGCGGCGAAGGGCGTGCCCATCCTGGCCCAACCCGCGAGCGCGTCGATCGTCAGGCCGTGCGCCTGCTCGGCATCGAGCGCGAACAGGGCCGGGCGGAGGAGATGGAACATCGTGGCGCGTTTGGCAGGGCGGTGGCGGAGTGGCAACTGGCCGATGCGTTTCGGTCGGGCGTGGCTAGGGTTCGCGCGGCGAAGCGGAGACGCGAACGTGATGCGCAGGGATTTCGCGCGGACGCTTTAAACTTCCCTACGCAAAGCCCACTCCATCCGCCGCTTAACGGTTGACGCGGGGCGCCCCGGACGCCATTTGTCAATCGGATCAATTTTATCCGATTAGGAGCCCATGCGTCTTTCCAGCCTTGCCGACTATGCCGTCGTGATGATGAGCGCTGCCGCGCGTCATTGCGGTGTGACGGGCAGGCTGAACGCGACGCTGCTGGCCGACGAGACCGGCATTCCGCTCCCGACGGTGCAAAAACTGGTCAGCCGCCTGTCGGCGGCCGGCCTGATCGAGAGCGCGCGCGGTACCGGCGGCGGCTTTCGCCTGTCGCGCCCGGCGGCGGCGATCTCGCTCGCCGACATCATCGAGGCGGTCGAAGGGCCGATCGCGATGACCGCCTGCGTCGACGAGGGGCGACACGACTGTATCATCGAGGAAAATTGCCGGGTGAAGCCGCACTGGAACAATGTCAACGGCGCGGTGCGCGGGGCGCTCGCCGGGGTGTCGCTCGCCAGCCTGAGCGCCGAGGGGGTGGCGTGACTGTGCCGCGGTTTTCCCGTTCGTCCCGCGTAGCGATCGAGCTTGTCGAGCGCGCGTATCGAGGGAGCGCGCGGCGTCTCGATGCGGGTCCCCGACGGGCTCGGCCCCTACTCGACACGAACGGTTATTTGGGAATGACGGTATAATGGCCACCAAGAATGCCGAGGCGATCGCCGCCGCCAACAAGAAGTATGAATGGGGTTTCAGCTCGGACATCGAGCAGGAATTCGCCCCCAAAGGGCTGTCCGAAGACACCGTCCGCTTCATTTCCGCCAAGAAGGGCGAGCCCGAATGGATGCTCGACTGGCGGCTGAAGGCGTATCGCCACTGGCTGACGATGGAATCGCCGGACTGGGCCAAGCTCGACCTGACGCCGATCGATTATCAGGACGCGTACTATTACGCCGAGCCCAAGGCG
>NCGF01000024.1 GCA_002281485.1 Sphingomonas sp. 28-66-16 | reverse complement strand
GAGCCAGAAGACGCAGGAGATCAAGGAGATCAAGATGCGTCCGAACATCGACGATCATGATTATGATACGAAGATGAAGAAGGTGCTCGAGTTCATCGACGAGGGCGACAAGGTCAAGATCACGCTGCGCTTCCGCGGCCGCGAGCTCAGCCACGGCCAGCTCGGCATGGCCTTGCTCCAGCGCGTGCAGGCCGACGTTGTCGAGACGGCGAAGGTCGAGGCGTATCCGCGCATGGAAGGCCGGCAGATGCTGATGGTGCTCGCGCCAAAATAAGCCGGGGTCAGGTCGCCATCAGCCGGGTGAGATCGCGCCAGCCATAAGCGGTCTCGGCCTCCTCGCCCGTCGCGGCCCAATCGCCGCGACTGGCGATCACCACCCCCTCGAGTCGTTCGTAGAAGCGTCGCGCCGGCAGATTGTCGCGCAACACCCACAGCCCCAGGCTGCGCTCGCCCTCGGCGATCAGCCGGCGCGCCATCGCCCGCATCAGCAGGCGCCCGGCGCCCCGTCGCTGGCCGGCCCGCAGCACATAGAGCGCGGTCACTTCGCCGCTGAAGCCGAGGCCGATCAGCGACGGCGTCCGCTGGTGGCCGCAGGCACCGAAGCCGATCATCACGCCGCGATCCTCGGCGACATAGACGCCGCGCGCGGTGCCGCTCGCGATCGCGCCCTGCCACATCGCCGCGCGCTCGCGCGCGTCGAGCGCGGCGAGCCGCGATGCCGGCAGCAGCCCGGCATAGGCTTCACGCCACGCCGCGACGTGAATCGCGCCAAGCGGCACGCTGTCGGCGACGGTGGCGAGCCGGATGACCGGTCGCGCGCTCAATCCGCCGGGGGCTCCCATAATTCGATCGCATTGCCTTCGGGATCGTGGATGCGCGCAAAGCTTCCGGCCTCGGGCGAATCCCATTCGGGACGCGTCTCGACGGCGATCCCGGCGGCGTTGAGCTGTTCGCACATGCCTTCGAGATCGGTCACGCGCAGGTTGATCATGAACTGCTTGTCGGCGGCGAAATAATCGGTGTCGGCCTTGAACGGCGCGAAGACGACGGGGCCGCCTTGCGTCTTCCACGTCCATTCGTCGACCTCGCCGGTGCCCTCCGCGGCACAGCCCGCCCCGATGCCGAGAAACTCACGATACCAGCTATTCAGCGCGTCGGGGTCTTGCGCGCGAAAGAACAGGCCCCCTATCCCCAATACCGCCATCGCCGTCGCCTCCCGCTTGTTCGCCTCAGGCCGCCTCGGCCCAGGCCTCTTCGTTCGCCGCCGCCGCCAACAGCCGGCGCTCGACCGACTTGAGCCGCTGGACACTCGCGATCTTATCACCGAGCAGGTCGGTCAGATAGAAGGTGTCGACGGCGCGCTCGCCATAGGTCGCGACGTGCGCCGAATGGATCGTCACCTTCGACTGGAAGAGCGCGAGCGCGAGCCGGTTGAGCAGCGCCGGCCCGTCGCGGGCATTGACCTCGATCACGGTGAACCGATTCGACGCATTGTTGTCGATCAGCACGTTGGGGACGATATCGAACGCTTCGGCGCGGGTACGCGGCAGCGGCTTGGCCTTGAGCCGTTCGGCGAGCTTGCCGCGATTGGCCAGCGCATCCTCGATCGTCTTTTTGAGCCGGTCGAGCTGATCGGGGCGATCAAACGGGCGCCCGAAGGGATCCTGGACGAGGAAATTGTCGAGCGCCATTCCGTCGCGCGTCGTGTGGATGCGGGCGTCGATGATGTTGCCGCCAGCGACATGGATCGCCCCGGCGGTGCGGTAGAACAGCCCCGGATGATCGGCGGCATAGAGGGTGACGAGCGTCGCGCCGCGTTCGGGATAGACCTGCGCCGCGATCGACAGCTGGGCATCGCCGGCGTCGGCGACGAGCCGGGCATTGCGTTCGAGCACGTCTTCGGGTTCGGCGATCCAATAGGGTTCGGGCAGACGCGCGACCAGCGCTGCGAAGCGTTCGGGCGCCCAGCCGAGCGCCGCCGCCAGCGCCGTCTGCTTGGCCTCGATCCGTTCGCTGCGGCCCTTCTGCTTGTGGCCGAGCCGGAGCACTTCCTCGGCCGATTCGTAGAGATCGGTGAGCAACTGGCGCTTCCAGCTGTTCCACACTCCCGGCCCGACCGCGCGGATATCGACCACGGTCAGCGCCAGCAACAGCCGCAACCGTTCGGGGCTTTGCACGATTGCGGTGAAATCGAGGATCGTCTTGAAATCGGCGAGATCGCGCTTGAACGCCGTCGCCGACATCAGCAGGTGGCAGCGCACCAGCCAGGCGACGGTCTCGGTCTCCGCCGCCGACAGCCCCAGCCGGGGGCACAGCCGCTGCGCGACCTCGGCGCCGAGCACCGAATGATCGCCGCCGCGCCCCTTGGCGATATCGTGGAGCAGCACCGCGACGTATAGCGCGCGCCGCGAGATCACCTGTTTGAGGATACCGGCGGCGAGCGGGTGATCCTCGGCAAGTTCGCCGCGCTCGATCCGCGCCAGCAATCCGATCGCGCGGATCGAATGCTCGTCGACGGTATAGTGGTGATACATGTCGAACTGCATCTGCGCCACGACACGGCCGAAATCGGGGATGAAGCGCCCGAACACGCCCGCCTCGTTCATCCAGCGCAGCACCGCTTCGGGATCGCGCGGGCTGGTCAGCACGTCGAGGAACAGCGCATTGGCGCGCGGATCGGTGCGAATGTCGTCGGCGAGCTTGGCGTCGCGCGCGGCGATCCGCATCGCCTGGGGATGGATTTCGAGGCCATAGCGGTCGGCGAGCGCGAAAATCTCGAGCAAGCGCACCGGATCGCGGCGGAAAAAATCATCCGCCGGCAGCGCGAGCCGGCCGCGATCGAGCATGAACCCGGCGAGCTTGCGCGGCGACCGGCGCAGCATCGGCAGCCCGAACCGCCGCCCGCGCGCCGCGAACGACTCGTCGAGATGCGCCATGAACACGCCGGTCAGGTCGCCGACGATCTTCGCCTGCAGGAAATAGTGCCGCATGAAGCGTTCGACCCGCGAGGCGCTGGCGCGATCGGCATAGCGCATCCGCTCGGCGATCTCGCGCTGGACGTCGAAGGTCAGCCGCTCCTCGGCGCGACCGGCGATGGTGTGCAGGTGGCATCGGACCGCCCACAGGAAATTCTCGGCCCGGTGGAACTGGCGATATTCGGCCCGGGTGAGCAGCCCGGCTTCGACGAGCTCGGCCACGCTGCGCACGTTATAGGCGTATTTGCCCATCCAGAAGAGGGTGTGGAGATCGCGCAGGCCGCCCTTGCCCTCCTTGACATTGGGCTCGACGACGTAGCGGCTGTCGCCCATCCGGCGATGGCGTTCGTTGCGCTCGGCGAGCTTGTCGGTGATGAACTGGCGCGCCGTGCCGGCCTGGACCTCGGCCCGAAAACGCCGCGCGGCCTCGTCATAGAGATCGGTGTCGCCCCACACATAGCGCGCCTCGAGCAGCGCGGTGCGGATCGTCATGTCGCTGCGCGCCTGATAGACCATCTCGTCGAGCGAGCGCGACGAATGGCCGATCTTCAGCCCCAGATCCCAAAGCGCATAGAGCATCGATTCGATGATCTGCTCGCTCCATCCGGTCTGCTTCCACGGCGTCAGAAAGCCGATGTCGACATCGGAAAAGGGCGCCATCTCGCCGCGGCCATAGCCGCCGACCGCGATCAGCACGATCCGTTCGGCGGTGGTCGGATTGGTCTTGGGATAGATCCGCTGGGTGGTGAAATCGAACAGCAGCCGCAGCAGCTGATCGACCAGAAACGCCTGGCCCGCAGCGGCATCGAGCCCGCGCGACGGATTGTCGCGCAATCGCCGGGCGATCTCGGCGCGCCCCTCGCCAAGGGCGTCCTTGAGCATCGCGGTCGCCGCGTGCCGCATCGCCGCCGGATCGGCGACGTCGATCGCCGCCAGCGCGTCGCCGACGGCGCGCCGGTCGATGATCGCGCGGCGATTGGTCAGGCCTTCGATGCGTCTGGTCATCAAGTGTAGATAGGGCGCCGCCCGCCGCGCCGCCACACGCAATTCGTTAACCAGATTCATGGCATCGTTTCGCTGATGGCACGGACTTTTCTGTTTCGCGGATGGGCGATCGTGCGCAGCACGGCGCGGCGTTGGCGCGCTATCATCGCGGGGGGCGAATATAGCCTGGCCGATCGGATCGCCGCGACCATGGCGGCGGTGCATGCGATCGCGCTGCCCAATATGGTCTGCGCGGTCAGCCTCGCGGCGCTCTATGCCTGGCGCCTTGGCCGGCCGCTGGTGATGTTCGGCGCGGTCCCGCTGCTGCTGGTGGTGGCCGCATCGCTGACCATTCTTCCCGGCGCGCGGCTGGCAAAGGGGCGCTATGTGCGGGTCGTCGAGGCGCGCGTGGCGATCGCGCTCTATGCCGTCGCGATCGGAATTGCGTGGTCGGTGCTGATCGGGGTGATCCAGGCGCTGCCGATCGGCGTCGACCGGGTGGCGATTGCCTGCCTGACGGTCGCGGTGATCTGTTGCGGGGGCATGATCTTCACGCTGATGCCCGGCGCTGCGGTGTTCTTCATGTCGGTGGTCGCGATCAGGCTGGCGATCGATCTCGCGGCGCTCACCGGCGAGCCCTGGTTCTTCACCGTGGCGATCGCGGCTTTCGTGACGATCCTGTCAACGCTGTTCCTGGGCCAGGCCGAAATGTTTGCCGAACGGACGCGCGTCGCGGACGATCTTCAGGCGCTCGAAAAGCGCCGCGGCGAGGAGGAGGCGCGCGCCGCCGAGGAACGTCATCGGCTGATCCAGCACGAGCAGCAACGCCGCGAGACCGAGCGCGCCGACGCCGAAGCCGCCCGCCGCCGCGCGATGGCGGCGCATGCCGCGCAGTTCGAAACGACGGTGCTCGCGGTCGTCGATCAGCTCGGCGCGGTCGTCGCCGAACTCGGTGTCTCGACCGCGCGGCTGGCGCAGGCGGGAGAGGCAACGCAACAGCGGACCGCCGCCGTCCAGCGCCGCGCCGATGCGGTCGCCGCGTCGATGGAGGCGGCGATGGCGGCGACCGGGCGGATGCGCCAGTCGATCAACCAGATCGGGCGCGAGGTGGATGGGCAAGTCAGCGCGACCGCAACCGCCGAGGCCGCCGCGCGGATCGCCCAGGAGCATGCCGCTGCATTGGCCGCGCGCACGCAGACGGTCGGCGAGATCGTCGCGACGATCGAAATGATCGCCGCCCGCACCAACACGCTGGCGCTCAACGCGCTGATCGAGGCCGCCCGATCGGGCGCGGCGGGGCAGGGCTTTGCGGTGGTTGCCGGCGAAGTGAAGGCGCTGGCCACGCAGACCCAGCAGGCGGCGTCGCTGATCAGCGCCAACATCGCCAGCATGGAGGCTTGCGCCGCCGATTCGGCCAAGTCGATTCTGGCGATCGGCGCCGATGTCTCGCGGATCACCCACGGCGCCAGCGACATCGCGCGGGCGATCGTCCAGCAGGAAACCGCGACCAGCGATATCGGCGCCAGTGTCGATCAGGCGGCATCGGGCGCGCGCGCGGTCGGCGCCGATCTCCACCATGTCACCGCACAGGCCGAGATCGCCGCCGAACTTGCCGAATTGCTGGCACGACTGGCGCAGGGGCTGACCACCCAATCGACCGATCTGTCGGTCGCCGCGCGCGATTTCAGCACCCAGCTGCGGCGCGGTTAGCGCGCGTCTTCGCTCCCGCGCAACGCCTTGAGCCGATAAAGCGCGTCGAGCGCTTCACGCGGGCTGAGCGCATCGGCCTCGATCGCGTCGAGCGCCTCGCGCAGCGGATCGCGGGGGGCTTCGGCGACGTCGGCGGCAGCGGCGAACAGCGGCAGGTCGTCGAGCCCGGCCGCGAGCCCCCCGGTCCTGGCGCGCCCCGCCTCGAGCTTGGCGAGCACCGATTTCGCGCGCGCGATCGTCACCGGTGGCAACCCCGCAAGCCGTGCGACCGCGAGACCGTAACTACGGTCCGCCGGCCCTTCGCTGACTTCGTGCAACAGCACCAGATCGCCCTTCCACTCGCGGGCGCGGACATGGTGCAGCGTCAGCGCGTCGCAGCGTTCGGCGAGCCGGGTCAGCTCGTGATAATGCGTCGCGAACAGGCAGCGGCAGCGATTGTCCTCATGGATGGCCTCGACCACCGCCCAGGCGATCGCGAGCCCGTCATAGGTGCTGGTGCCGCGCCCGACCTCGTCGAGGATGACGAAGCTTTGTGACGTCGCCTGCGCGAGGATGGCGGCGGTCTCGACCATCTCGACCATGAAGGTCGATCGCCCCCGCGCGAGATTGTCCGACGCGCCGACGCGACTGAACAGCCGGTCGACCAGCCCGAGGGTCGCGCTATTTGCCGGGACATAGCCGCCCGCCTGTGCGAGTACCGCGATCAGCGCGTTCTGGCGCAGGAAGGTCGATTTGCCGCCCATGTTGGGGCCGGTGACCAGCCAGAGCCGGTTGTCTTCGGACAAGCGGCAATCATTGGCGACGAAGCGCCCGCCCGCCTTCGATACGGCTGCCTCGACCACCGGGTGGCGTCCGCCGGCGATCTCGAAACAGGCATGATCGACGAGTTTGGGGCGCGCCCAGCCGCCTTCGCTCGCGCGCTCGGCGAGGCCCGCCGCGACATCGAGCCGGGCGAGCGCATCGGCGGTCGCAGCGATCGCCTCGCGCGCGGCGAGCGCGGCATCGGTCAGTTGCTCGAGATGCGCGGCTTCGGCAGCGAGCGCATGCGCGCCCGCCTGCGTCACCTTGAGCGCGACCTCGTGAAGGTCGGGTGCGTTGAAGCGGACCGCCCCTGCCATCGTCTGGCGGTGGGTGAAGCCGCTATCGGGGCGCATCAGCGGATCGGCGGCGCGCGCGGGCACCTCGATATGATAGCCGAGCACGCCATTATGCTTGATCTTGAGCGCGGCGATGCCGGTGCGCTGGCGATAATCGGATTCGAGCGCGGCGATGGCGCGCCTGCCGCCCGCGCCCGAATCGCGCAGATCATCGAGCGCGGCGTCGAAGCCCGGCGCGATATAGCCGCCCGCCGCCGCATCGACCGGGGGCGATGCGACCAGCGCCCGGGTCAGCAGATCGATCAACGCCCCGTGGCCGCGCAATTGCGGCGCGAGCTGGCCGAGCAGCGCCGGGGCCGGGTCGATCCCGTCGAGCCGATCGCCGAGCCGCCATGCCGCATCGAGCCCGTCGCGGAGCTGGCCGAGATCGCGCGGACTTCCGCGCCCCGCCGCGAGCCGCCCGAGCGCGCGACCGATATCGGGCAGCGCGCGCAAGGTGACGCGCAGGGTGTCGCGCAATCCGGCATCGTCATGGAACAACTGCACCAGATCGAGCCGCGCCTCGATCCGTGCGCGATCCATCAGCGGCGCGCCGATATCGGCGGCGAGCAACCGCGCGCCCGCCCCGGTCACGGTCCGGTCGACCGCATCGAGCAGGCTGCCCTTGCGCGCGCCTGCGGTGGTGACGGTCAGCTCGAGACTTTCCCGGGTCGCCGCATCGATCGCCATTGCCTCGCACGTCCGCGCGAGGCGCGGGGGGCGCAGGAAGGGCAGGGATCCCTTGGCGGTGTGATCGAGATAGCGAACCAGCCCCCCCGCCGCCGCCAGCGCCGCGCGCGAGAAACTGCCGAAGCCGTCGAGCGTCGCCACGCCGAACAACGCCTTGATCCGCGCCTCGCCGCCGGCGCTGTCGAATTCGGCGCGAGGGCGTCGCCCGGTCGCCAGCGCTTCGAACGCGGTCGCGTCCGAAGCGATCGTCTCGGCAGGCGCCAGCCGGGCGATATCGGCGGCCAGCGTGCCGGCGTCGGTCTCGATGATCTCGAACCGCCCGGTCGAAATGTCGGCGGCGGCGATCGCCACGCCGCCCGCCGCCTCGCCGATCGCGACGCACCAATTGGCGGCGCGCGCATCGAGCAGTGCTTCCTCGGTCAGCGTCCCCGCCGTCACCACCCGCACGATCGCGCGTTCGACCAATGTCTTGCCGGCGCGCTTCCTGGCCTCGGCCGGGCTTTCGGTCTGCTCGGCGATCGCGACGCGGTGCCCCGCCTTGATCAGCCGCGCCAGATAGGCTTCGGCGCTATGCACCGGCACGCCGCACATCGGGATCGGCACCCCGTCATGCTCGCCGCGCGCGGTCAGCGCGATGTCGAGGCAGGCAGCGGCGATCCGGGCGTCGTCGAAGAACATCTCGAAGAAGTCGCCCATCCGGTAGAACAGCAGGCAATCCGCGGCGTCGGCCTTCAGCGCCAGATATTGTGCCATCATCGGGGTGGGAGCGGAACCGGTCATCGCGATCGTGATACAGCGACCCACCGGCGGTTCAAGCTAGGGGTAGAACAACGAGCCGGCCACCCGTAAAGGTCGGTCTCAGTCCCGGGGAACAGCCATGACCGATGAATCGACCGTCCAATTCTCCGAACGCGAGGCATTGCTGTTCCATTCGGAGGGGCGCCCCGGCAAGATCGAGATCATCGCGTCGAAGCCGATGGCGACCCAGCGCGATCTCGCGCTCGCTTATTCCCCCGGCGTCGCGGTACCCGTACTCGCGATCGCGGCGGACCCGTCGCTGGCCTATGACTATACGGCCAAGGGCAATCTGGTCGCGGTGATTTCCAACGGCACCGCGATCCTCGGGCTCGGCAATCTCGGCGCGCTCGCCGCCAAGCCGGTGATGGAGGGCAAGGCGGTGCTGTTCAAGCGCTTCGCCGACGTCGATTCGATCGACATCGAGCTTGCGACCGAAGACCCCGAGGCGATCATCAACGCGGTCGCGCTGATGGAGCCGAGCTTCGGCGGCATCAACCTCGAGGACATCAAGGCCCCCGAATGCTTCATCATCGAACAGGCGCTCAAGGAGCGGATGAAGATCCCGGTGATGCACGACGATCAGCACGGTACCGCGATCATCGCGGCGGCGGGGCTGATCAACGCGCTGTACCTCACGGGTCGCGACATCAAGGACACCCGTATCGTGATGAACGGCGCCGGCGCCGCGGCGATCGCCTGTGCCGAGCTGATCAAGGCGATGGGGCTGCCCGGCGACCAGCTGATCATGTGCGACAAATCGGGGGTGATCTATCAGGGCCGCGACGGCGACATGAACCAGTGGAAATCGGCGCACGCCGTCGCGACCACCCGACGCACGCTCGAGGAGGCGCTCGACGGCGCCGATGTCTTCATGGGGCTGTCGGCAGCCGGCGCGCTGCCCGCCGCGTTCCTGATGAAGATGGCCGACAAGCCGATCGTGTTCGCGATGGCCAATCCCGATCCCGAGATCACCCCGCCCGATGCCAAACGCGCGCGCCCCGACGTGATCATCGCGACCGGCCGATCGGACTATCCCAACCAGGTGAACAACGTCCTTGGCTTTCCCTTCATCTTCCGCGGCGCGCTCGATGTCCGCGCGACGGCGATCAACGACGCGATGAAGGTCGCCGCCGCCAAGGCGCTCGCCGAGCTCGCGCGCCAGCAGGTGCCCGAGGAAGTCGCGGTCGCGTACGGCGTGCGGCACAGCTTCGGTGTCGATTACATCATCCCGGCGCCGTTCGATCCGCGGCTGATGGAGATCGTGCCGGTGGCGGTTGCCCAGGCGGCGATGGACTCGGGCGTCGCGACCAAGCCGATCGCCGACATGGAGGCGTATCGCCAGCAATTGCGCGCGCGGCTCAACCCGACCACCTCGGTGCTGACGCTCGCCTATGAAGGCGCGCGCGCGCATCCCAAGCGCGTGCTGTTCGCCGAGGGCGAGGAAGAAGTGGTGCTGCGTGCGGCGATCGAGGTCAAGGCGGGCGGCTACGGCGTCCCGGTGCTGGTCGGGCGCGACGACGTCTATGATCGGCTGCGCGCGCTCGGCGTCACCGATCCCGAAAGCTACGAGCTGCACAACAGCCGCAAGTCGCCGCTGGTGCCAAGGATGGTCGATTTCCTGTACGAACGGCTGAAGCGGCGCGGCTATCTCCACCGCGATTGCGAGCGGATGATCAACCAGGATCGCAACATCTTCGGGGCGGTGATGCTCCAGCTCGGCGAGGCCGATGTGATGATCAGCGGCATCACCCGCCCCTATGCGCAGACGATGCGCGAGGTCCGCCGGGTGATCGATCCGGTCAAGGGCCGCACCGCCTTCGGCATCCACCTGATGGTCGGCAAGTCGCACACCGTGTTCCTCGCCGATACCACGATCAACGAACGCCCGACCGCCGAGGAACTCGCCGATATCGCCGAGCAGACCGCGCTGGTCGCCAAGCGGATGGGGCATGAGCCGCGCGTCGCTTTCCTCAGCTATTCGAATTTCGGTAACCCCGAAGGCCGCTGGCTCGAGAATATCCGCAACGCCGTCTGCGTGCTCGATCAGCGCGGGGCGACGTTCGAATATGAAGGCGAGATGGCGCCCGACGTCGCGCTCAACCCCAAGCAGCTCGCCAATTATCCGTTCGCGCGGCTTTCCGGCCCGGCCAATGTGCTGATCATGCCGGGGCTGCAATCGGCCAATATTTCGGCAAAGCTGCTGCGCGAGCTCGGCGGCGATGCCGTGATCGGGCCGATGCTCGTCGGCATGGAAAAAAGCGTCCAGATCGCCCCGATGACGAGCACCGCGAGCGAACTGGTGACGCTGGCGGTGCTCGCGGCGGGGGGCATTGCCGGATAACGCGGCGCCGCGTCGTCAGCCTTTGGGCGCCGTGATTTCAATGCCCAGCCACGCCCATTCCTCGCGGGTGCGGCACACCATCCCGGCCTTGCCGGGCACGATGTCGCCGCGACGGATGCAAAGCCGGGCGGCATGGCGAGGCCGCAGCGCTGCGGTCGGTTCCGTCATGGCGTGATAGAGCACCATTGGCGGGACGTCCGCGCGTCGCGCTGCGGCGACGACATGCGGCCAGTCCTGGCGACCGATCGACTGATCGGGGGTAGGGGACGCGACTGATAAAGCCAGTGCGCCAGCGATTATCATGCTCATATGCAACCTCCTGTGCTGATGGCGAACTTGGCCATCAGCACAGGAGGTGCATTATCTATGCCATACACCTAAGATATTGACGTTCAACAGTATTTCGAAAATACCCTGTTCCTATCGCTTGGTAAATGCCACCAAAGATTGGGCTTTGTTGCCGATTTCAAGCGTCGATGCTCGTCCCCAGCGCGCCGTAGACCAGCCCGCCATCGACCGCGATCGTCTCGCCGACGACATAGTCGCCGGCGCGGCTGGCGAGGTAGATCGCGGTGCCGGCCATGTCCTCGTCGACGCCGATCCGCTTGGCGGGGATGCCCTTGGCGATCGTGTCGCCATGATCGCGCGCGGCCTTGTTCATCTCCGAGGCAAAGGCGCCCGGGGCGATCGAGGTGACGTTGATGTGATCCTGCACCAGTCGTGCCGCCATCCGCTTGGTGAGATAGATCAGCGCCGATTTCGACGCGTGATAGCTGTACGTCTCCCACGGATTGAGCCGGAGGCCATCGATCGAGGTGATGTTGATCACCTTGGCCGGTTGCCCCGCGCTCGCGGCGGCCTTTAGCGCTTCGTGCAGCGCCTGGGTCAGGAAGAAGGGTGATTTGACGTTGAGGTCCATCACCTTGTCCCAGCCCTTTTCGGGGAAGGTCTCGAAACTTTCACCCCAGGCGGCGCCGGCATTGTTGACGAGGATGTCGAGCTTGTCGGTGTGCTCGGCGAGCTGCGCGGCGAGCGCCTTGCAGCCCGCGACGGTCGAGACGTCCTGCGGCAGCGCGATGCATTTGTCGCCGAGTTCCTTGGCGGTCTCGAAGCACGCCTCGGCCTTGCGCGACGAGATGTAGACCGTCGCGCCCTGGGCGATGAAGCCCGCTGCGATCATCTTGCCGATGCCCCGCGAGCCGCCGGTGACGAGCGCGATCCGGCCGTCGAGCCGGAAGAGATTGGTGGTGTCCATATTCATTCTCCTATCTTCCGTTCGTTTCGAGCGTAGTCGTGAAACCCTGCGCAGCGGTTGCGGCCTGTTTCTCGACTGCGCTCGAAACGAACGGGGTGGTTGTTTGGTCGGCAGGCGGGTTCATCCCCCGCGCTTGATCGTCTCGCGCGCGATGATCAGCTGCTGAATCTGGCTGGTGCCCTCGTAGATTCGGAACAGCCGCACGTCGCGGTAGAGCCGCTCGATCCCGTAATCGGCGATATAGCCGGCCCCGCCGAAAATCTGCACCGCGCGGTCGGCGACGCGGCCGACCATCTCGCTGGCATAATATTTGGACGCTGCCGATTCCATCACCACGTCCTTGCCCGCATCCTTGGCGGCGGCGGTCTCGAGCACCAGCGCGCGCGCCGCGAGCGCTTCGGTCTTCGAATCGGCGATCATCGCCTGGATCAGCTGGTGCTCGGCGATCGCCTTGCCGAACTGCCGGCGCTCGGTCGCATAGGCGACGCAATCGGCGATCAGCCGCTCCGCGACGCCGATACACACCGCCGCGATATGGAGCCGCCCGCGATCGAGCACGCGCATCGCGATCTTGAAGCCCTCGCCCTCGGCACCCAGCCGGTTCCCGGCGGGCACCGCGACATCGTCGAAGATCACGTCGGCGACCTTGGCGCCCTTCTGCCCCATCTTCTTCTCGGGCTCGCCGATGCTGAGGCCGGGCAGGTCGCGCGGGACGAGAAAGGCCGAAACCCCGCGCGCGCCCGCTTCCTCGCCGGTGCGCGCCATGACGGTGAAGAGATCGGCCTTGTCGGCATTGGTGATGTAACGCTTGGTGCCCGACAGACGATAGACGTCGCCGTCCTTCACCGCCCGCGTCTTCACGCTGCCCGAATCGCTGCCGACATCGGGCTCGGTGAGCGCAAAGCTGGTGACGACCTCGCCGCTCGCGATCCGGGGCAGCCATTTCGCCTTTTGCTCGGACGTGCCGGCCATGACGAGCCCCTGGCTGCCGATGCCGACATTGGTGCCGAAGGTCGAGCGGAAGGCCGGGGTGGTCCGGCCGAGTTCGATCGCGACGCGGCATTCCTCGCTCATCGTCAGGCCGAGCCCGCCATAGGCTTCGTCGATCGACAGGCCGTACAGACCGAGCGCGCGCATCTCGCCGACGATATCGGCGGGAATCGCGTCGTCGGCCTCGACCTGCGCCTCGAGCGGCCGCAACCGCTCGCTCACGAAGCGCCGGACGGTGTCGATCAGCGCGTCAAAGGTTTCTGCGTCGAGCGCCACGTTTCTCTCCCGGGTTTTCAGGGTCTGGTAATCGGCTGCGCGTCGCGTCGCAAACCCGAAATTCCAAAAGCGGATGACGGCGGCCCCGCGGAGGGCTATCACCAACGGCAAAACAGACGAGAGGAATGCCGTTCATGCGCTTTGCGGGCAAGCGCGCCGTGGTTACCGGCGCTGCATCGGGGATAGGCCGCGCGACGGCGCTACGGCTGGCGGCGGAGGGCGCCGAGGTCTGGATCGGCGACATCGACGAAGCCGGCGGCGAAGAACTCGCCCAGACCTCGAACGGCCGGATGCACTTCCGGCGTACCGATGTTACGAAAGCCGAGGATATCGACGCGCTGATCGTGGCGGCGGATGCGGCCGGCGGGATCGACGTGCTGTTCAACAATGCCGGTGCGGGCGGTGCGCGCGCGAAGATCGATGCGATCACGCCCGACGAATGGGATGCGACCCAGACCCTGCTGCTGCGCTCGGTCGCGCTCGGTATTCGCTATGCCGCGCCGCTGATGGCGGCCCGCGGCGGCGGCGCGATCGTCAACACCGCGTCGATCGCCGCGCTGCAGACCGGCGCCGCGCCGACCGCCTATTCGGTCGCCAAGGCCGGCGTGCTCCATCTCACCAAGATGGCGGCAGCCGATCTCGCCCAGCACCGCATCCGCGTCAACGCGATCTGCCCGGGCTTCATCACCACCAACATCTTCACCAGTGCGCTCGGCATCGACGGCGACAATCGCGACCGCGCCAATGCTGCGATCGGCGCGATGGCGGGCGGCGCGCAGCCGCTCCAGCGGCCGGGACGGCCCGAAGATATCGCCGCCGCGGTCGCCTATCTCGCCAGCGACGATGCCGCCTTCGTCACCGGCACGCA
The DNA here is from genome assembly GCA_002281485.1 of Sphingomonas sp. 28-66-16. Lineage (GTDB taxonomy): Bacteria > Pseudomonadota > Alphaproteobacteria > Sphingomonadales > Sphingomonadaceae > Sphingomonas. The sequence goes on along the minus strand of NCGF01000024.1, from coordinate 24,935 downwards.
CATCGTCGTCGACGGCGGCATGACGATCGGCCCGCGTCACAGCTGGGATCCGGCGATGCCGTCGCTGTTTTCGGCGCTGGAGGCATTCCGGTGACGGCAGCGATCGCCGTCCCGCCGGCGCGGGTGTTGCCCGCGCGCAGCCGCCTCGCCTTCGGGCTGGGCTCGGTCGCCTACGGCATCAAGGACAATGGCTTCGCCACCTTCCTGCTGCTCTACTATAATCAGGTCGTCGGCCTTGCCGATTGGGCGGTCGGCGTCGCGATCATGATGGCGATGATGGTCGAGGCTTTCGTCGATCCTGCCGTCGGGTTCCTCTCGGATCATACTCGCAGCAAATGGGGGCGGCGACATCCCTGGATGTATGGCTCGGCGATTCCGGTCGCGGTCGGCTGGCTGCTGCTGTGGAACCCGCCGACCGGGTGGAGCGAAACGGGGCTGCTTTTCTATCTGTTCGGCAGCGCGCTGCTGGTGCGGATCGCGCTTTCCGCCTTCGAGATTCCGGCGTCGGCGCTCGGGCCCGAGCTGAGTTCGGACTATGACGAGCGGACCAAGCTGTTCTCCTACCGCTATCTGTTCGGCTGGGCGGGCGGCCTCGGCATGTTGTCGCTCGCCTATGCGGTGTTTCTGGTGCCCGATGCGAGCCATGCCGTCGGGCTGCAGAACGGCCCCGGCTATGCGCGAATGGCGCTGTTCGGGGCAGGGGTGATGGCCTTTGCGATTCTCGTCTCGGCCTGGGGGCTGCATCCCGAGATCAAGCATCTGCCGAAACTTGCCGACAGCGACGAGACGCTCGGCGAGCATGTCGCCGCGTTTCGGCAGACCGTGTCGAACAAGGCATTCATCATCCTGATGATCGCCGGTGTCTTCGCCTATACAGCCCAAGGCATCTCGTTCGCGCTGTCCAACTATATGTATCAATATGTCTGGCTGATGCGCGGCGCCCAATATCAGTGGTTGTCGCTGGCGTTGCTGGTCGGCGTGGTGATCGCCTTCGTGATCGCGCCACGGCTGACGAGGGGCGGCGACAAAGCCCGGATCGGGACGATCCTGTCGATCGGCAACGCGCTGCTGGTGGTGACGCCCTATGTGCTGCGATTGATGGGCGTGTTCCCGCCGCCCGAATCGCCGCTGGCGCTGCCGATCCTGCTCGCGATCTGGACCGCCAACACCGCGTGCGGGGTCGGCGCGTTCATCCTCGGCGCCTCGATGCTCTCGGATGTGGTCGAGGAATCGGAGCAGCGCACCGGGCGTCGATCGGAGGGTGTGTTCTTCTCGGGGAGCTTCTTCGTCCAGAAGATGGTCGGCGGGCTGGGCATCTTCATGGCGAGCACGATCCTCGCGATCGCGCAGTTTCCGGCGATGGCCAAGCCCGGGGCGGTGCCGCTCGCGACGGTCGATCGACTGACGCTGATCTTCATCGTCCTGATGCTGGTCTTCTACGGGCTGGCCGCGCTCGTCTATTCGCGCTTTCCGTTCGGCCGGGCCGAGCATCAGGCGCGGCTCGATCGGCTGGGCGCGACCGGTTCGGCGTGAGGCTCAGCCGGCGACGGGCTTGACGAACGCCGTCGATACCCAGCCCGATTGGCACGGCCCGTCATAGGCACGGGGCGCGGCGATCGGCGCCGAGACGCGACAATCGAGATCGGGCGCATCGGCCGGCGGCACGACGACGCCCTGCCATTTCTGGTCCATCGATCGGGTGCACACGTATAGCCGCCGGCCGTTGGTCAGCCGGCCGATTTCCTTTGCCTCGACAAAGGGCGCGGTGCGCAGCGGCAGATAGGCTTCGCCCGAGGGCGACAGATTGACGACCGCGCCCACCCGGCCGCACGCGTCGAAGCCCGGGCCGCCCTCGCCGATGCGCACCGGCGACACGCCCGGCGACAGCGGCACGCTGCCGTCGGGGGCGGTGGTTGCATCGTTGCCCGGGGCGGATTGCTGGGCGCAGCCGGCCAGTGCCAGCGTCGCGGCCAAGACGAGATGCTTCATGCACTGGTCAATAAGCCCGCGCGCCGCGTTTAGCGAGCGATTTGCGTGCCTCGATGGCGGGCCGGTCCGCACAATACCGGTCGACATTACCGGTCACCGCCCCCTCAACACGCTTCGTCCCAAAAGGTTCCACGGATGGCCGTGTAAGGGTTCCCGGTCGCCCATCAGTATGGTTGAACACGCTCAACGACGAGCACCGACCTTCGGGGGGTCCATGAAACTGAACGATATCGCAGTGCGATTCGCACTGGTGTTTTCCTGCGCCCTGATGACGGGCACCCCGGCAATCGCCAAGACGCTGCAGTGCGTGCCCTTTGCCCGGGACGTCTCCGGAATCGAAATTCGCGGCAACGCCAAGACCTGGTGGGGCCAGGCCGAAGGCCGCTATGCGCGCGGCAAGGCGCCCAAGGTCGGGGCCGTGCTCGCCTTTGCGGCGATCGGCAAGATGCCAATGGGCCATGTCGCGATGGTCAGCCAGATCGTCAGCGACCGTGAAGTCCTGCTGACGCATGCCAACTGGTCGCGGCGCGGCGGGATCGAGCGCAACGTCCGCGCGGTCGACGTGTCCGAGGCGGGCGACTGGAGCAAGGTCCGGGTCTGGTTCGCGCCGATCGGCGGGCTCGGCCTGACCGCCTATCCGACGCGCGGCTTCATCTACGCCGATGGCGCCCCCGAAGCCGATCCGCTGCCCGTCATCCAGATCGCCCGGGGCCCCAGCGATCCGCGCGGGATCTTCACGCTGGTCGACGACACCAGCTTCTAGGCCATCCTTGTCGCCTGACCCGAGTCTTGGCCTTGCCTCAGGCTGACGGGCGCCCCGGCTTGAAGGTCAGCGCCACACCGTTCATGCAATAGCGCTTGCCGGTCGGTGGCGGGCCATCGTTGAAGACATGGCCGAGATGCCCGCCGCAGCGGCGGCAATGCACCTCGGTGCGGCTGAAGCCGAGCGCCCCGTCGATCCGCGTGCCGATGGCGTTGGACATCGGCTGCCAGAAGCTCGGCCAGCCGGTGCCGCTGTCGAACTTGGTCCGCGACGAAAACAGCGGCAGCGCGCAGCCGGCGCAGGCGAAGGTTCCGGGGCGATGCTCGTCGTTGAGCGGGCTGGTGAACGGGTATTCGGTCGCTTCGTGGCGGAGCGTGCGATAGGCCGCCGGCGACAGCTTCTTGCGCCATTCGGCGTCGCTCAGCTGATAGGCGAACCGTTCGGCGGCGGCGTTGGCGGGGCTGGTGCGCCAGCCGAACAGCGCGGCGGCGGCGGTCCCCACAGCTGCGATCGACAGGAACTGGCGGCGGTCGGTCATCGGTAACTCCATTGCAGTCGCTTGTGCACCCTATTCGGTGCACCCACGCCCGAAGTTACGCACGCTGGCGCCTCGGGGATGCAATCGGGTCGCCGGCGCGCCTCAATATTTGGTGAGTTCGACCGGCAGCTTGCGATAGCCATGGACGAAGCAGGCGGCGACCCGGGTCGGTTCGCCGACGACGTTCACGCGCATCCGCCGCTTTGCCATTTCCTCGAGCAGGACACTGATCTGGAGTTCGGCGAGCCGCGCGCCGACGCAGCGATGGATGCCGTGCCCGAAGGCGAGGTGACGGCGGGCATTGGGGCGATCGACGACGATCGCGTCGGCATCGGCGCCGAACACGCTCTCGTCGCGATTGGCCGAGAGATACCAGAGCGCGAGCTTGTCGCCCTCCTTGATCTCCTGCCCTTCGAGCACGGTGTCGCGCGTCGCGGTGCGGCGCATATGCGCGAGCGGGGTCTGCCAGCGGATGATTTCCTGCGTGGCATTCTGGATCAGCGAGGGATCGGCCTCGAGCTTGGCGCGCGAATCGGGAAACAGATCGAGCCCGTAGGCCGCCGCGCTCATCGAATTGCGCGTCGTGTCGTTGCCGCCGACGATCAGCAGGATCAGATTCCCGAGAAATTCCATCTGGTCCATCTCGGCCATCGCGTCCGAATGGATCATCATCGAAATCAGATCGGGGGTCTTTTCCTTGCCGACCTTCTGGTTCCACAGGCCGGTGAAATAGGTCGCGCAGTCGTGCAGATGCTGGAGCCGGATCATCCGCTGCTCCTCGTGCTTGAACAGCTCGATATCGCCCGCCCAGTCGGACCAGAGCGTCAGCTTGCGGCGGTCCTCCCACGGAAAGTCGAACAGGATCGCCAGCATCTGCGTGGTGAGTTCGATCGACACGGTGTCGACCCAGTCGAACGGCTCGCCCCAGGGCAGCGTATCGAGCAGATCGGCGGTGCGGCGGCGGATATTGTCGGTCATCCGCACCATTTCGCTCGGCGTGAAGGCGGGGGCGACGGTGCGGCGCTGGCCGGTATGCTTCGGGCGATCCATCGCGATGAACATCGGCATCTTGACCGCGCCGGGCAGATTTTCGTCGAAATCGGCGAGCGTGATTCCACCCGTCTCGGACGAATAGAGATCGGGCAGCGATTCGACCTCGACGATCGGCTTGTAGGTCGAGACCGACCAATAGGGGCCGAAGTCGCTCTGCGGGACATAATGGACGGGCGATTCGGCGCGCAGCGTGCGGAACGGGGCCTGCCAGCGATCCTCGCTGTAGAGCTCCGCGCGGCTCACGTCGAACGGATCGACGGCGGTCGAATCGACCGGTTCCTGTGCCAGTGTCGCCATCATCTCTCTCCCTTGACGCCTAGCTCACTACTAACTGACACCTATGTCAATAGCGGTTGCGATCAACGCCGGGCGAACATCGCCTTGAGCCCCTTGCGCCCGCTACCCGATTTGAGCACGCCCCGCCGGAACGCGCTCGCGCCGATCGCGATCGTGATCGACACCCACAGCAATTGCCAGGCGAGCGCCGCCAGATGCGGCCAGATTTCGGGCCGGTTGGCGGCGTGGGCTGCCATCGCGAAGGGCGAACTGAGCGGGAAAATCTCGGCCACCGTCGCGAGCGTGCTGCCCGGCTGGCTCGCGGCCGAAGAAGCCAGCCCGAACATCGCCATCTGGACGATCGTGATCGGCAGCGACAGCATCTGGATTTCGCGCATCGTCGATGCCTGCGCGCCGACGCTCAGAAACACCGCGCCCAACAACATATAGGCCATGGTGAAATAGGCAAAGAACAGCAGCACGAACACCGGCAGGCCGATCGCCGGGCCGATCTCGGCGAGAATCCGCGCGCCGCTCCCGGGGATCAGCGTGCCGGCCTGGCTGATCAGCGATCCCCAGAACGCGACGAACAGCACCGCGACGCCGAACATGCCGAGCAGTTTGCCAAGGAACACCGCCTCGAGCGGCACCGCCGCGGCGAGCACTTCGATCACCTTGTTGCTGCGCTCCTCGGCCATCGTGCCGACGGCCTGGCCCGACAGGAACAACGTCAGGAAGAAGATGCCCGTGACCGCGAAAAAGGCCGATTGGCTGTGGCCGCTGCGCGATGCGGTGGTGCGCACATAGGGCTCCTTCGTGGCGGTGCTCAGCGCCTTGATCCCGCCGCTGGCGCGGTCGCGCAGGGTTTGCTCGGCGAGCTGCGCGAGATAGCTCGCCGCCCGCCCGCCCTGTGCGCCGTAGAGAATCGTCGGCCGGTCGAGCGGCCCGTACAGGACGGCCGCCGCCTCATAGTCCTTGGCGTCGAAAGTCGCGCTTGCCTGCCGCGCGGGATCGGCATCGGGTGCCTGGGTCACCAGCGGCGGCGGGGCGTCGCTGCGGCGGAACACGCGGCGCAACCGATCATCGGCGCTTGCCATCGCCCGCGCTGTTTCGGGTGCGACGATCGCGACGATCCGGTCGTTGCCGTCATTGCCCCGCGCCAGCGTGCTGCCGCCGAGCGCGCCGACCAGCCCGAAGCTGATCATGATCAGCGGCGAGAGCAGGAACAGCAGGAACAGCGGCGTGAAGACGGTCGCGGTGAAATCGCGCCGGGCGATCGTCAGCGTCTGGCGGATCATGCGTTGGCGGTTGGTCATGCCGCTGCCTCCAGTGCTTCGGGTCCGACGATCTTGACGAACGCATCGTGCAGGCCGGGGCGCTCGATCGACAGCCCCGAAATGCCGTGGCCCGCCTCGATCAGCCGCACCAGCAGCGTCTCGATCCCGGCATCGGGCATGACGAATCCCCAACCGCCGTTTTCCCGAACCGCATCGCCCGGCAACAGGCTGTCGAGCCCCTGGCCATGATGGTGGGGGACGTAATGGACGCGCTGCGGCAGCATCCCGCGCGCATCGGCGACGGTCCCTTCGAAGCGCCGCTTGCCGCCGGCGATGATGGCCAGCCGATCGCACAGCCGCTCGGCATGGCTCATGATATGGGTCGAAAACAGGATCGTCGCGCCGCGATCGCGCTCGGCGAGGATCAGTTTCTCGAGCCGTTCCTGGTTGACCGGGTCGAGCCCCGAAAAGGGTTCGTCGAGCACGAGCAGCCGCGGCTGATGGACGACCGAGCCGAGCAGCTGGACGAGCTGCGCCATCCCCTTGGAGAGCTTGCGGATCTTTTCCTCGCGCGCGTGGCCGAGGCCGGCGGCCTCCATCAGGGCATCGGCGCGCTTGCGCCCCTCGCGCCAGTCGAGCCCGCGCAGCGCGCCCATGAAGGCGATCGCCTCGCGCGCCTTCATCGCCGGATAGAGCCCGCGTTCCTCGGGCAGATAGCCGATCATGTCGCTCGCCTCGCGCGGTCGCGCGCAGCCGAGCAGCATCCGGCGTCCCTCATCGGGCTCGATGATCCCCAGCAGCATCCGCAGCGTCGTCGTCTTGCCGGCGCCATTGGGGCCGAGCACGCCGTAGATCGAGCCGGTCGGCACGGCGATGTCGACGCCATCGACCACGCGCCGATCGCCGAACCGCTTGACGAGCCCGGTGGCGCTGATCGCCAAACTTTCCTGCAACTGCTTCTCTCCGGCCCGTTCATGGGCATATGGGTTGCCGGGGGCCGGAAACCGTCGAACATTGGTAGCGGGCAAGGATGAACGAAAACAAGCTATTCACGGCCCGGTTACAACAGAAAGCAACCGATTTGGGGTTCGCGGCATGCGGGATCGCGTCCGCCGATGGCGCGCCGCTGGCGGGCGAAAGGCTGCGCGCATGGCTCGACGAGGGCGCGCACGGCAGCATGATCTGGATGGAGGCGCGCGCCGATCAGCGTGCCGCGCCGAAGGCGCTATGGCCCGCGGTGAAGAGCATCATCGCGCTCGGCATGAGCTATGCGCCGTCGATCGATCCGCTCGCGCTGGCCGGGGCGGGCGATCGCGGCCGCATCTCGGTCTACGCACAGGGCGGCGATTATCACGACGTCGTCAAACGCGCGCTCAAGGCGTTGGCGCGCTGGATCGTCGCCGAAGCAGGCGGCGACCTGAAGGTGTTCGTCGATACCGCGCCGGTGATGGAAAAACCGCTCGCCGAGGCGGCCGGGATCGGCTGGCAGGGCAAGCACACCAATCTCGTCAGCCGCGATCATGGCAGCTGGCTGTTCCTCGGCGCGATCTACACCACGCTCGATCTGGCCAGCGCCATGCCGGGGGCGGACCGCTGCGGCTCGTGCGACGCGTGCCAGCGCGCGTGCCCGACCGATGCGTTTCCGGCACCCTATCGGCTCGATGCGCGGCGCTGCATTTCCTATCTGACGATCGAGCATGCCGGGCCGATCCCGCACGAATTCCGCGCCGCGATCGGCAACCGGATTTATGGGTGCGACGATTGTCTCGCGGTCTGCCCGTGGAACAAGTTCGCGGTGACGGCGCACGCCAACCGCGCCTTCGCGCCGCGCGCCGAGCTGGTCGCGCCCGAATTGTCGGGGCTGCTCGCGCTCGACGATGCCGGCTTCCGTCAGGTTTTTGCGGGATCGCCGATCAAGCGGATCGGACGCGACCGGATGGTGCGCAACGCCTGCATCGCCGCCGGCAACAGCGGCGATCCGGCGCTCGCGCCCGCGCTGCAAAAATTGCTCGGCGATTCGTCGGAGGTGGTCGCCGAAGCCGCTGGCTGGGCGTTGGCGATGCTTGGAGCAGGATGAGATGGGTTCGATTCATTCTCCCACCGTTCGGGTCGAGGTGCCGTCACCCGAATCTAGCGGGGCGCGCCGCGTCGGCTGAGCGCGGCCGCGCAGGCATTGCCATCGGCGGGGCTGCCATCGGGGAGCCGGGCATCGACGAAGGTGACCGTCGCCGGCCCCGATCCCTTGGGATAGAGATAGGCGTCGAGCACGCACGCCGGACCGGCGAATTGCAGCTTGCGGCCGCTGCCCTCGCGCACATCGGCCTCGGGCGCCCCGAACTGCGCGATCAGCCCGGCCGAATCATTCCCGAGCAGGCGATTGGCGCCCGGGCGATAGCTCGGCACCGGGGTCAGGTCGGGGCGCGCGACGCTCGACGCGACGGTCGTCGTACACCCGCCGAGCAGCGCGCCGAGCGCCAATATCGCCATTGCCTTCATGTCGCCATCGCCTCGCTGCATCGATTGCCGCCGCCTGTCGAACCACGAAGCGGCCGGCCGGGGCAAGCCCCTCGCGCCCGATTCGACGCGCCACGGTTGCACATCGTCGCCCGGGCATCTACCGCGCCGCCAACCACCCACCGGGAGAAACCAGTGTCCAGTCCAGCCTATGATATTGTCGCGATCGGCAACGCGATCGTCGATGTCCTGTCGCACGCCGATGATGCCTTCATCAGTCAGGAGGGGATGGCCAAGGGATCGATGCAATTGATGTTCTCGCCCGCCGAGGCCGACGCGCTCTACGCCAAGATGGGCCCGGGCGTCGAAGCGAGCGGCGGATCGGCGGCGAATACCGTCGCCGGCATCGCGGCGCTGGGCGGCAAATGCGGTTTCATCGGCCAGGTTGCCGACGATCAGCTCGGGCAGGTGTTCGCGCACGACATCCGCGCCACCGGCGTCACCTTCGACACGCCGTCGCGCAGCGGCGAGCCGACCACCGCGCGCTGCCTGATCTTCGTGACGCCCGACGGCCAGCGGACGATGAACACCTTTCTCGGCGCATCGCAGTTCCTGCCCGCGAGCGCGCTCAGCCACGATCTGATCGCCGATGCGGCGATCCTCTATCTCGAAGGCTATCTCTGGGATCCCGAGGAACCGCGGGCGGCGATGCGCGCGGCGATCGACACCGCGCGCGGCGCGGGGCGCAAGGTCGCCTTCACGCTGTCCGACGTCTTCTGTATCTCGCGCCACGGCGGCGATTTCCGCCAGCTGCTCGCCGATGGCCTGATCGACATCCTGTTCGCCAACGAGAACGAACTCGTCGCGCTCGCCGAGATCGAGGATTTCGACGCCGCGCTCGCGCGGATCGCGCCGCAGGTGCCGATGCTCGTGGTCACCCGCAGCGAACGCGGCGCGCTGGCGGTGGCGGGCGGCGAGACCGCGCATGTCGCGGCCGAGCCGATCGACAAGGTCGTCGATACCACCGGGGCGGGCGATCTTTTCGCCGCCGGCTTCCTCCACGGCCAGGCGCAGGGGCTGGGCCTGACGGAGTCGCTGCGCATCGGCGCGATCTGCGCCGCCGAGATCATCAGCCATGTCGGCGCGCGCCCGATGGTCGATCTGAAGGCGCTGGTCGCCAAAAAGCTTGGCGTCGCGGCGGCCTGATCGCGCCGCCGCCCCGGCGGCAATCGATGCCGACATGACAAAGGGGCCGGGAATTGCTTCCCGGCCCCTCGTTTTTTTCGGTGCGCGCGATCAGCTGTGCAGGTGCACCGGGCCCGGCATTTCGCCCATTTCGGGGGCGTCCATCTCGTCCTGGTCCTGCTGCAACCGGCTGTTGTGGATACCATAGGCGAAATAGAGCACGATCGCGCCGATCGTGTAATAAGCGAAGAACCACAGCACCCGCGCCTCGATCGCGGTGATCAGGTAGATGCACGACGCGATCCCGAGGAGCGGAATGACCGGGCCGAACGGCACCCGGAAGCCGCGCGGCAATTCGGGGGCGGTGATGCGCAGCCAGCTTACCGTCAGGCAGACGATCGCAAAGGCGGCGAGCGTCCCGACCGAGGTCATGTCGCCGAGCGTGTTGATGTCGAAAAAGCCCGCCGCGACCGCGACGATCAGCCCGACGGCCAGCGTGTTGATCCATGGCGTCTGGTATTTCGGATGCACCCTCGCGAAGATGCGCGGCAACAGGCCGTCGCGGGCCATCGTGTAGAAAATGCGGGTCTGGCCGTACATCAGCACCAGCACCACCGAGGTGAGGCCGATGATTGCGCCCGCCTTGATGATGCCGGCGAACCAGGCCCATTGCGGGCCCATCGAATCGACCGCGACCGCCACCGGATCGGGCACGTTGAGCGACTTGTAATTGACCATCAGGGTCAGCACCGCCGCGACGAGCATGTAGAGGATGGTGCAGACGATCAGCGAGCCGATGATCCCGAACGGCATGTCCTTCTTGGGATCCTTGGCCTCCTGCCCGGCGGTCGAGACGGCTTCGAAACCGATATAGGCGAAGAACACGATCGAGGCGGCGCGCATGATCCCGCCGACGCCGAAATGGCCCTCGCCGGGTTCGGCGGGCGGGATGAACGGCGTCCAGTTGGCGGCGATCCGCGCCGGCAGGTCCATCAGCACGGTATAGCCGCAGATGATGATGAAGGCGACGATCACGCTGACCTTGATCGCGACGATCGCGTTGTTGACCTTGGCGCTTTCCGACACGCCGACCACCAGCAGGATCGACAGCACGGTGCAGATCAGGAAGGCGGGCAGGTTGAAATCGGTGAACACCGGCACCCCGTCGATCACCACCTGGACCCCGTCCTTGAGCAGCGGATAGCCTGACGGCCCGGTGAGTTCGGGCGGGATCGCCAACCCGAAATCCTTGAGCAGACTGACGACATAACCCGACCAGCCGACCGCGACGACCGATGCCGCGAGGCCATATTCGAGCAGCAGCAGCGCGCCCATGATCCACGCGGCGAATTCGCCGAGCGTGGTATAGCTATAGGTATAGGCCGATCCCGACACCGGCAGCGTCGACGACAATTCGGCATAGCATAGGCCGGCAAAGGCGCAGACGATTCCGGCGACGACGAAGGCGAGCAGCACGGCCGGGCCGGCATGCAGCGCGGCGGCATTGCCGGTCCGCACGAAAATACCCGCGCCGATGATGCAGCCGACGCCGAGGAACAGCAGGTTCCAAGACCCGAGCGTTCGCTTGAGCTCGCTCGTCTGGGTCTCGCGTTGCACCTGCGCCAGCGTCTTGCGACCCCACATGCGCGCGAAAAAGTCCGGTTTCGGACGTGTCGCCATTCTCAATGTCCCCTTTGCCGCAGTTATTGGCGGCGGATATGCTCGGAAAGCAATGAGCCTAACCGCAATTCGTTGCGGTGCAATAGGCTATCGCGCGAGCATCGGCCCGAGCGGGCGCCCGGCAAAGACATGAACGTGCAGATGCGGCACTTCCTGATGCGCATCCTGCCCGGTATTGGCGAGCAGCCGATATCCCGGCGCGACCAGCCCCGCCGCCCGCGCCACTTCGCCGACCGCGCGGACGAAGCCGGCGATCTCGGCATCCGAGCCGCGCGCGCTGAAATCGTCCCACGAGACATAGGCGCCGCGCGGGATCACCAGGATATGCGTCGGCGCCTGCGGATTGATGTCGTGAAAGGCGATCGCATGGTCATCCTCATAGACGCGCGCCGAGGGGATTTCGTCGCGCAGAATCCTGGCGAAGATATTCTGGTCGTCATAGGGCTGGGTGGCGTCGATGGGCATCGTTATTCCTTTCGCGCGGCTTTCTCGTCGATCCCCGACACGCCTTCGCGGCGGCGCATCTCGGCGCGGATGTCGTCGAGGCTCAGCCCGGCGTCGGCGAGCAGGACGAGCAGGTGGAACATCAGGTCGGTCGCCTCACCGATCAGCGCGGCGCGGTCACTGGCCAGCGAGGCGATCACCGTTTCGACGGCTTCTTCCCCCAGCTTCTGGGCGATCTTGGCTCGCCCGGCGGCGAACAGCCTGGCGGTGTAGCTGGTCGCCGGGTCGGCGCCCTGCCGGCTGCGGATCACCGATTCGAGCGTGGTGAGGAAGTCTTCGGCCATCCGCGCTGGCTGGCGCAGCGGCGCGCGCGCGTCAATCCTTCGGCGCGGCGCGGCGCTTGGCAAAGCGCGCGCGCATCGCCCGGCGGACGATCCAGATGCCCGCCGCCGCCATCACGAACAGCGCGATATCCGACAGTTCGGGCGCGGTGCGCGGATGGGCGATGCCCGAATGCGGGGCATCGGCGAGGGCGGGCGTGGCGACGAGCAGGAGCAGCAGGAGGCGCATTGGCGCTGCATACCATCGGTGCGTTAAGAACTCCTGGTCATGCTGACCTTGTTTCGGCATCCGTTGCGCCTCATGCCAGGCGCGATTTTGGCGCGGCGGACCCTCGAACGCGTTCAGCGGGACTAGATCATCGATCGACCGGCCGTCGCACCGCCACCCCCGCCGCCGCCAGCGCCGCATGCGCATCGGCAATGCTCGCCTCGCCGAAATGGAAGATCGAGGCGGCGAGCACGGCGCTCGCATGCCCCGCGACGATGCCCTCGACCAGATCGGCCAGCCTGCCGACCCCGCCCGACGCCACCACCGGCACGCGCACCTGATCGGCGATCAGCCGGATCAGCGCCAGATCATAGCCGCTCCGCGTCCCGTCGCGGTCCATCGACGTCACCAGCAATTCGCCCGCGCCCAGCGCGGCGAGCCGCAGCGCATGTTCGACCGCGTCGATCCCCGTCGCCCGCCTGCCGCCATGGGTGAACACCTCCCAGCGGCCGGCTTCCACCTGCCGCGCATCGACCGAGGCGACGCAGCATTGGCTGCCGAAGCGATCGGCGATGTCGGCCACCACTTCGGGCCGCGCGACGGCGGCGCTGTTGACCGCCACCTTGTCCGCCCCAGCGAGCAACAGCGCGCGCGCATCCTCGGCCGTGCGCACCCCGCCGCCGACGGTCAGCGGCATGAAGCATACCTCCGCTGTGCGCCGCACCACGTCGAGGATCGTCCCCCGATCCTCGTGGCTCGCGGTGATATCGAGGAAACACAGCTCGTCGGCCCCCGCCGCGTCATAGGCGCGGGCCTGTTCGACCGGATCGCCCGCGTCCTGCAGATCGACGAAATTCACGCCCTTGACGACGCGGCCATTGGCGACGTCCAGACAGGGGATCACGCGTGCGCGGACGGTCATATCAGGCCCCGGGCAAGAGCACGGCGAGCGCGCCGCCTGCCGTGATCAGGCCGATCAGCAGCCAGTTGGCGATCGTTGAACCCCAGAACATCATGGGATCACGGTCGCGGTCGAAGGTGAACATATTGACACCGCCGGATAGCCAGAAGCGCGACTGGCGGCGGCGGAAATCGCCGAGCGTCATTGCCGCGCCGCCCAGCCCGACCGCGAGCCCGATCGCGCCTGCCACCCGCCGGTTCACGCCGCCGCCGCCACGCTGAGCGCCGCCGCCAGATCGAGCCGCCCGTCATAGAGCGCGCGGCCCGTGATCACGCCCTCGATCCCGTCGCGGGCGTGGAGCGCGAGGATATGGATATCGGCGATCCCCTTCACGCCGCCGCTCGCGATCACCGGAATCCGCACCGCGCGGGCGAGATCGACCGTCGCTTCGATATTGACGCCCTTGAGCATCCCGTCGCGCCCGACATCGGTGAACAGCAGCGCAGCGACGCCCGCATCCTCGAACCGCCGGGCCATGTCGACCACTTCCACCGTCGACACATCGGCCCAGCCCTTGGTTGCGACCATGCCGTCCCTGGCGTCGACCGCGACCACGATCCCGCCGGGAAAATCGCGCGCGGCGTCGCGTACCAGCTCGGGGTTCTCGAGCGCCGCCGTGCCGATCACGACGCGCGACACGCCCAGATCGAACCAGCGCTCGATCCCGGCCCGGTCGCGAATCCCGCCGCCCAATTGGACGTGCCCCGGAAAACGCGCGACGATCGCCGCGACCGCCTCGCCATTGACCGACGCGCCGGCAAAGGCCCCGTCGAGATCGACGACATGGAGGAATTCGGCGCCTTGCCCGGCAAAGAGCATGGCCTGCGCGGCGGGATCGTCGCCGTAGACGGTGGCGCGGTCCATATCGCCCTCGGCGAGACGCACGACCTGGCCGCCCTTGAGGTCGATCGCGGGGAAAACGATGAGGGTCACTTGATCCTCTCCTGCAAGGGGAGGCGGACCGTTCGCGCAGCCAGTGGTGGAGGGGGCGCGCCGCAAGCGTTGCGTTTGTGGAGTCCCCCTTTCGTCAGCCTTTGGCTGCCACCTCCCCTTGCAGGGGAGGATTTATTTAAGGCCGCCATGCCAAAAACCTCTCGAGCAGGGCCAGCCCGTAACGCTGGCTCTTTTCGGGGTGGAACTGCACCCCCAGCATATTGTCGCGCCCGATCGCCGCCGTCACCGGCCCGCCATGGTCGGTGGTCGCGATCACGCCGTCACCTTCGAAGCCGAAGCTGTGCAGGAAATAGGCCTCGCCCTGCTCGATCAGCGGGTGAGCCACCTGCGGCACGATGTCGTTCCAGCCCATGTGCGGCACCTTGGCCGACGGGTGCGTCGGCGCGAGCGGCACCACCGTCCCGCGCAGCCAGCCGAGCCCGGCATGGGTGCCGAATTCCTCGCCGGCCTCGGCCATCAATTGCATCCCGACACAAATCCCCAGAAATGGCACCCCGCCGCCGAGCACGCGGACGTTGAGCGCCTCGGTCAGCCCCGGCACCGCGCGCAGCGCGCGGGCGCAGGCGCCGAACGCGCCGACACCGGGCAGCACGATGCGATCGGCACAGGCGACGACGGCGGCACTCGCGGTGATGTCGATTGCGCCCGCCCCCGCCGCCTTCAGCGCGTTGGCGACCGAATGGAGATTGCCCGCGCCATAGTCGATCAGCGCGATTCGATTAGCCACGCCGCACCACCCTAGAGCATCCCCTTGGTGCTCGGGATGCTGCCCACCTTGCGCGGATCGATCTCGACCGCGGTGCGCAGCGCCCGCGCGACGCCCTTGAACGCGCTTTCGATGATGTGGTGGTTGTTGTGGCCATAAAGCGTCTCGACATGCAGCGTGATCCCTGCCGATCCGGCAAAGCTGTGGAACCAGTGGCTGAACAATTCGGTGTCCATCTCGCCGAGCCGGGTCTGCGAGAAACTGCTGTTCCAGACGAGATAGGGCCGCCCCGAAATGTCGAGCGCGACACGGGTGAGCGTCTCGTCCATGGGGGACAGCGCGTCGCCGTAGCGGCGGATGCCGGCCTTGTCGCCGAGCGCCTTGGCGATCGCCTCGCCGATCGCGATGCCGGTGTCCTCGGTGGTGTGATGCTGATCGATGTGCAGATCGCCGACTGCCTTGACGTCCATGTCGATCAGCGAATGGCGCGAAAGCTGCTCGAGCATGTGATCGAGAAAGCCGATGCCGGTGCTGATCGCATAGACGCCGGTACCGTCGAGGTTCACCGTGACGTCGATCGACGTTTCCTTGGTGGAGCGGGAGATGGTGGCGATGCGCATTGCCCTCCCATAGCGCCTGATTGGACCGGTGCAATCTTGACCGATCCCCAAAGACCGCTAGTCCAAGGGGCATGACCGATGGCCTGCCCGATAGCCTGATTCCCTATGACGAGATCGTCCAGGAGGCGCTGCGCGCCGTCGTTGGCCGTGTGCTGGGCTCGGTCGCCGAAAATGGCGGCCTGCCCGGCGAGCATCATTTCTACATCACCTTCAAGACTCAGGCCCCCGGCGTCGACATCCCGCAGCGGCTGATCGAGCGTTTCCCCGACGAGATGACGATCGTGATGCAGAATCGCTATTGGGATCTGCTCGTCGACGACGAGCGCTTCTCGGTGGGGCTGAGCTTCAACCAGATACCGTCGAAGCTCGTCATTCCCTATTCGGCGATCACCGGTTTCCATGATCCGGCAGTGAATTTCGAACTGCGCTTCCAGGCCGCCGAGGGGCCCGAAGGCCCCGAGCCGCACGACATCGCCGAGAATGACGGCGTCGTGACCCCGGTCGAGGATGGATCGAACGTCGTCTCGGTCGATTTCAAACGGAAAAAATAGGCGCGCCGGGCGACAATCTGTCGTCGGTTTCTAGGCCAGTGCTGCAGCGTCTGTCCTACACGGCGATGCTGCGATATCCTGGCGGCATGCCGCAATCCGCATCCCTGTCGCCGATCCGCCCATGCCGGGCGCTTGCCCGCCCCCGATCGCAGTCGCGTTGCGGAAGCGATGGCAACCCGCAACTTCCGCAACTTCGGCGCGCCGGCAGATGACGACGACTCGCACCGAAACCGACTCGTTCGGCCCCATCGAGGTCCCCGCCAGCGCCTATTGGGGCGCGCAAACCCAGCGCAGCATCGCCAATTTCCCTTTCGGTGAGCGTGAGCGCATGCCGATCGGCATCATCCACGCGCTCGCCATCGTGAAGCAGGCGGCGGCGCGGGTGAACCGGCGGCACGGCCTGCCCGCCGACATCGCCGATGCGATCGAATCGGCGGCGGCCGAAGTGGCGGCGGGCACGTTCGACGACCAGTTTCCGCTGGTCATCTGGCAGACCGGCTCGGGCACCCAGACCAATATGAACGTCAACGAGGTGATTGCCGGCCGCGCCAATGAAGTGCTCACCGGCACGCGCGGCGGCAAAGCGCCGGTCCATCCCAATGATCACGTCAATATGAGCCAGTCGTCGAACGACAGCTTCCCGACCGCGATGCATATCGCAGCGGCGATCGCGTTGACGCAGCGGCTGCTGCCCGCGCTCGATCGGCTCAATCGTGCGGTCTATGCCAAGGCGGCGGCGTGGGCCGATATCGTCAAGATCGGCCGCACCCATTTGCAGGATGCGACGCCGCTCACGCTGGGCCAGGAATTCTCGGCCTATGCGGTGCAGCTCTACCGCTGCTACCATCGGATCGAACCGGCGGTGACGCACAACATGCTGCTGCTCGCGCAAGGCGGCACCGCCGTCGGTACCGGCCTCAATGCGCCGCCGGGTTTCGCCGAAGCCGTCGCTGCCGAAATCGCGGCGATCACGGGTCTTGGCTTCGTGACCATGCCCAACAAGTTCGAGGCGCTGGCCTCGAACGACCCGATCGTCCACGTCTCGGGCACGCTCAATACGCTGGCCGTCGCGCTTACCAAGATCGCCAACGACATCCGCCTGCTCGGCTCGGGCCCGCGCGCGGGGATCGGCGAGCTCTCCTTGCCCGAAAACGAGCCCGGCAGCTCGATCATGCCCGGCAAGGTCAATCCTACCCAGTGCGAGATGCTGACGATGGTGGCGGCCCAAGTGATCGGCAATCACATGGCGATCACCGTCGGCGGGATGCAGGGGCAGCTCGAACTCAACGTCTTCAAGCCGATGATCGCCGCCAACATCCTCCGCTCGATCGATCTGCTCGCCACGGGTATGGCGAGCTTCGCCGAGCGCTGTGTCGAGGGGATCGAGCCCAACCGCGCGCGCATCGCCGATCTGGTCGATCGCTCGCTGATGCTGGTGACGGCACTCGCGCCCGAGATCGGCTATGACAATGCCGCCAAGATCGCCAAGCATGCCCATGTCAACGATCTGACGCTCAAGGAGGCGGGGCTGGCGCTGGGGCTGATCGACGAAGCCACCTTCGATCGCTTGGTGCGACCCGACAGGATGGCGTGAATCGGTCCACGCGAAGGCGCGGGTGCCGCAGAGGAGGTCGCTTCCGGGGCAATCTGCCGCGTCGCGGCGAAGCTCGTCAATGACAGCCGCTGCCGCGGAAAATCGGCGACGTTAAAACGGAACAACTTCCCCGCTCGATCGCTCTGCCAGCGCAACGAAGATGAGGACGAAGCAATGAGTGCGACAACGGTGGGGGCGCTGGTGGGCGGTGCAATCGATGCGATGAGCGGGGACGACAGTGCCGCCGATGGCGCGCTGATCGGTGCCGTCACGGCCAATGTGCTCAAGATCGTGCTGCCGCTCGCGCTGACCTATGCGGTCGGCTGGGCGGTGCTGCGCGGCGCCGCCGAGTTGAAGGATCGCGCCTTCGGGAGCGCGCCGGCGGCCGATTGATCCCGTTGATGGCTTGACGCGCCCGGCATCCCCGCGCCACTAGCGCGCATGGAAGCCGCCGACCACGATCTCCACGGATTCAACCGCCGCGGCGTGTTGTTCGTTCTGTCCTCGCCTTCGGGCGCCGGCAAATCGACGATCTCGCGGATGCTGCTCGAAGCCGAGCCCGATCTCGCAATGTCGGTCTCGGCGACGACGCGGCCGATCCGCCCGGGCGAAACCGACGGCATCGATTATCATTTCGTCTCGCTCGACACGTTTCGCGACATGGTCGCGAACAACGAATTCCTCGAATGGGCGCACGTCTTCGGCCATCGCTACGGTACGCCCCGCGCGCAGGTCGAGACGATGCTGGCGGCGGGCAAGGACGTGCTGTTCGATATCGACTGGCAGGGCGCGCAGCAGCTGTTCCAGATCGCCGGCGGCGATGTCGTGCGCACCTTCATCCTGCCGCCGTCGATGGAGGAGCTCAACGATCGCCTCGTCCGGCGCGCGACCGACAGCGCCGAGGTGATCGCCGCGCGCATGCAGCGGGCGGCAGCCGAGGTCAGCCATTGGGACGGCTATGATTATGTCCTCGTCAACGACGATGCCAAGCGCTGCTTCAGGGACGTCAAGACGATCCTGGCCGCCGAACGGCTCAAGCGATCGCGCCAGACCGGGCTGATCGGTTTCATCCGCACGCTGATGAAATAGTCCCCGGCAGCGGCGCCGCCGGGGAAGGGCCGTGGCTCAGGCGGCGGCTTCGCTCGGCGGGACGAGGTGGACGGCCTCGGCCATCGACGCCGGCGTGCTCGGCTTGGGACCGCTGAAGCTTTTGCCCGAATCGGGCGAGATATGCTTCAGCCGGCCATCGATGCTCGCGCCGTTTTCGATCGAGATATTTTCATATTCGACGTCACCGGTGATCCGCGCGGCCCGCTCGACGGTCAGCTGACGGACCGAGACGGTGCCCTCGATGCTGCCCGCGAGGCGCGCGGTCTCGGCGCGGACGTTGCCGGCGACCCGGCTGTCGGTGCCTTGCACCAGCGACCCGCAATCGACATCGCCATCGACGCGACCGTCGATATGCAGATCGGCAGTCGCCACGATATTGCCGGTGATGATGACGTCGGGACCGAGCACCGAGAACATGCCGCGCTTGCCGGCGGCCGGCGTCGGTGCCGGCGGCAGCGGGCTGCTGGCATTGTCCCGCGCGCGATTATTGTTGGTGTTGAACATGTCTGGCTCCCCGCTCGACTCGATCGAAATCAATCCACTTTGGCTGCGAATCGCGCTGTACTTAGCATAAGTGACGGTTTTTCGGGAGAGGAAGTCATGCCGGCGACGCGTGCCAGAAGGGGATTGTCGTTGGCGGCCGGCTGCAGTAGCGGCCGCGCGAGGCGCCAGGTCGCGACCAGCATCGGCACGGCGGCGATCGCGGCGAACCCGGCAATGCCGCTGACATAGGCGAACAGCGCCAGGACCGAGCCGGTCTGGACCAGCGCCGCGATCAGCCAGGATCGGCGATCCCCGGCGCTGACCGCCAGCGCGAGCGCGAGAATGTCGGCCAGGAAGAAATAGCGGTCGTGCATCTTGGGCAGCAGCCCCGCCGTCACCAGCATCGCCAGCAGCGCGGCGGCAAGAACGGTGCGGCCATGCAGCGGCTGGGCCGAGAAGCGCGCCGTAAACGCGGCCGTCGCGCCGATCGCCATCGCCAAGGCGAGCCCGAGCAGCGGGGTGTCGCCGATCGGCAGCATCTGGACGATCGACCAGATATTGGGCGCGTTGCGCGACAGATCGGCGAAATAGGTGCCCTGACGCAGATACACCGTCGCCAGATCGGCGATCGGCCAGCCGGCGGCGGCGGCGGGCAGCATCAGCGCGATCGTCGTGAGCGGCGCGACGAGCCACAGCCGTATCGGCACGCGCCGCTGAATCAGCAGCGCGAGGAAGATCGGCGCGACCAGCACCGCCTGCAGCTTGAAGGCGAAGGCGACGCCGCACCAGGCGAGCATGGTCGCGTGGCGACGATCGATCGCGGCGGTCACCGCCATCACGCAGGCCGCCGCCCAGAAGGCATCGCATTGGCCGAGTAATGACGCGTTGATCGCGACGCTGGGCAGCAGGAAGACCAAGGCCGCCCCGCGCGCGGGACTGGCCGCCCCGAGTCGGCGCAACAAATGGCCGATCGCCAGCGCCAGCGCGCCAGTGCCGGCCACCGACACCAGTTTGATCAGCGTGATCGCGGGCAGCCAGCCGGCGAACAGCGACGCCAGCGCGAGGCAATAGAGATAGGGCGGCGCATAGTTGGAGAAGGGTGTGGCAAAGGCGGCGATCGGTCCGGTCGCGACGATGTGATCGAACCACGGCACCAGATAGGCGGTCATGTCGGCGCCGACGAGGCGCCAGAAAGCGGTGTGCAGCAGCGCGGCCAGCGCGAGCGTCACCGCGACCGGCGGCAGCGCGCGCGCGGCGGGGGCGGTCGACGGAACGGGAAGGACGGGTGCCATGCGCCGTTTCTGGCGCACGCTCGGTTGAGGGGCGGTTAAGACGGCGCCGTTGATCGACGCCGGGCGCCGTTTGTGATCCCCATTCCCGCTTGCGACGTCATTTTCCGCACCGCAGACCCGTTGACCTGCCCCGGTCCGCCGCGTATAGGCGCGCCTGCTTTGCGGGACAGGTCCCGTCGGGCTGCTTGAACATTGCTGGTACAATCCAGGGCCTGCGGAGGTCGAAAGGCTTCCATGAGGTCCTTTTTGGCATTTCCGCCCCGGGCTGTTTTTGCCATCGGGGTATCAGCAAAGTAACCGCCAGATCTCTGGTAACATAAGGTGAAGGGCTTCATGCCGACGATTAACCAGCTGGTCCGCAAGGGCCGCGACCCGCAGAAGGCCAAGTCGAAGGTCCCTGCGATGGACCAGAACCCGCAGAAGCGCGGTGTCTGCACGCGCGTCTATACGACGACCCCGAAAAAGCCGAACTCGGCGCTGCGCAAGGTGGCCAAGGTCCGCCTGACGAACCAGCGCGAAGTCATCAGCTATATCCCGGGCGAAGGGCATAACCTGCAGGAGCACTCGGTGGTGCTGATCCGCGGCGGTCGCGTTCGCGATCTTCCCGGCGTCCGCTACCATGTGCTGCGCGGCGTGCTCGATACCCAGGGTGTCAAGGATCGTCGCCAGTCCCGCTCGAAGTACGGCGCCAAGCGTCCGAAGTGATCATGCCGGGGGCATGATCACCCCGGAAAAATCGCTCCAGGCGATTTTGTCCGGGATCCATGCCCTCACACGCAGGCTCCAGTAAGCCCCGGACAGGTTCCGGACCAGGCTGAAGTGTAAAGGAACAACATATGTCTCGTCGTCGTCGTCCCGAAAAGCGGGAAATCCTGCCTGATCCCAAATTTGGTGATGAGGTGCTGTCGAAGTTCATGAATTCGGTGATGCTCGACGGCAAGAAGTCGGTCGCCGAAGGCATCGTCTATGGCGCGCTCGAAACCGTCGAGGCGCGTGCCAAGAAGGACCCGCTCGCGGTGTTCCACGAAGCGCTGAACAACGTGAAGCCCAATATCGAGGTCCGCAGCCGCCGCGTTGGCGGCGCGACCTATCAGGTGCCGGTCGAGGTGCGCTTCGAACGCTCGCAGGCGCTGGCGATTCGCTGGCTGATCTCGGCGGCGCGGTCGCGCAGCGAGCACACCATGGCCGGCCGCCTGTCGGGCGAGCTGATGGACGCCGCCAACAACCGTGGCAACGCGGTCAAGAAGCGCGAAGACACCCACCGCATGGCCGAAGCCAACCGGGCGTTCAGCCACTACCGCTGGTAACCGACACTACCTATATCGGACGAGCCGGGGTAAACGCCCCGGCTTCTCCACATCCCCAAGGAACCGATCATGGCCCGCAGCCATCCGCTCGAAAAATATCGTAACATCGGCATCATGGCGCACATCGACGCCGGCAAGACGACGACGACCGAGCGAATCCTGTATTACACCGGCAAGTCCTACAAGATCGGCGAGGTCCATGAGGGCACCGCGACGATGGACTGGATGGAGCAGGAGCAGGAGCGCGGGATCACGATCACGTCGGCGGCGACGACGTGTTTCTGGAACGATCACCGCATCAACATCATCGACACCCCCGGCCACGTCGACTTCACGATCGAAGTCGAGCGGTCGCTGCGCGTGCTCGACGGTGCGGTCGCGTGCTTCGACGGCGTTGCCGGCGTCGAGCCCCAGTCCGAGACCGTCTGGCGCCAAGCCGAGAAATATCACGTGCCGCGGATGTGCTTCATCAACAAGCTCGATCGCACCGGCGCGAATTTCGACATGTGCGTCGACATGATCAAGGATCGCCTCGGTGCGCGTCCGGCCGTGCTGTATCTGCCGATCGGCATCGAAGGCGGCTTCAAGGGTCTGGTCGATCTCGTCGAGAACCGCGCGATCGTGTGGCTCGAGGAATCGCTCGGCGCGAAGTTCGAATATCAGGACATTCCCGAAGACCTCGCCGAAAAGGCAGCCGTTGCGCGCAGCGAACTGATCGAGATGGCGGTCGAGCAGGACGACGACCTGATGGAGGCGTATCTGGAAGGCACCGAGCCGACCGTGGCGCAGCTCAAGGCGCTGATCCGCAAGGGGACGCTGAACTTCTCGTTCGTGCCGGTGCTGTGCGGCTCGGCGTTCAAGAACAAGGGCGTCCAGCCCCTGCTCGATGGCGTCGTCGATTATCTGCCGAGCCCGCTCGACATCAAGGACGTCGAGGGTCTGAAGCTCGATGGCGTGACGCCCGATACGCGTCCGCCGGAAGACGATGCGCCGTTCTCGGCGCTGGCGTTCAAGATCATGAACGATCCGTTCGTCGGCACGCTCACCTTTGCGCGCATCTATTCGGGCAAGCTCGAAACCGCGTCGCAGGTGCTCAATTCGGTCAAGGACAAGAAGGAAAAGGTCGGCCGCATGCTGCTGATGCATGCCAATGACCGCGAGGACATCCAGGTTGCCTATGCCGGCGACATCGTCGCGCTTGCGGGTCTGAAGGACACGACGACGGGCGACACGCTGTGCGCGGCCAACCTGCCGATCATCCTCGAGCGGATGGAGTTTCCGGACCCCGTCATAGAGCTGTCGGTCGAGCCCAAGACCAAGGCCGACCAGGAGAAGATGGGCGTGGCGCTCAACCGCCTCGCGCGCGAAGACCCCTCGTTCCGGGTGTCGTCGGACGCCGAAAGCGGCCAGACGATCATCAAGGGCATGGGCGAGCTTCACCTCGAAATCCTGGTCGACCGCATGAAGCGCGAGTTCAAGGTCGAGGCGAACGTCGGCGCGCCGCAGGTGGCGTACCGCGAATATCTCGGCAAGCCCGTCGAGCTGACCTACACCCACAAGAAACAGTCGGGCGGCTCGGGCCAGTTCGCCGAAGTCAAGGTGAAGGTCACGCCGGGCGAGCGCGGTTCGGGCTTCGTCTTCATCGATTCGGTGAAGGGCGGCAACGTCCCGAAGGAATATATTCCTTCGGTCGAAAAGGGCATGCGCGAGACCGCCGAGACCGGATCGCTGATCGGCTTCCCGATCATCGATTTCTCGGTCGAGTTGACCGACGGCAAATATCACGACGTCGACTCGTCGGCGCTGGCGTTCGAAATCTGCGCGCGTGGCTGCATGCGCGAAGCCGCGCAGAAGGCCGGCATCAAGCTGCTCGAGCCGATCATGAAGGTCGAGGTGGTCACGCCCGAGGATTATCTGGGGGATGTGATCGGCGATCTGAACAGCCGTCGTGGCCAGATCCAGGGCACCGACACGCGCGGCAACGCGCAGGCGGTGGAGGCGATCGTCCCGCTCGCCAACATGTTCGGCTATGTGAACCAGCTCCGCTCGTTCACCCAGGGCCGCGCGCAATACTCGATGCAGTTCTCGCATTATGACGAAGTGCCCGCCAACGTTGCCGACGAAGTGAAGGCGAAGCTGGCGTAACCCGGAATCACTCGCTATGGGGGCCGCTTTCGCGCAGCCCCCGGCGACCCGAAAATTGATCTAGAAGGTAGGAAACAATGGCCAAAGCAAAGTTTGAGCGGACCAAGCCGCATCTCAACATCGGCACCATCGGGCACGTCGACCACGGCAAGACGTCGCTGACGGCCGCCATCACCAAGGTGCTGGCGGAGACCGGCGGTGCCACGTTCACCAGCTATGCCAACATCGACAAGGCACCCGAGGAGCGCGAGCGCGGCATCACCATTTCGACCGCCCACGTCGAATATGAAACGACCGCGCGCCACTATGCGCACGTCGATTGCCCGGGCCACGCCGATTATGTGAAGAACATGATCACCGGTGCCGCCCAGATGGACGGCGCGATCCTGGTCGTCTCGGCCACCGACGGCCCGATGCCGCAGACCCGCGAGCACATCCTGCTCGCCCGCCAGGTCGGCGTGCCGACGATGGTGGTGTTCATGAACAAGGTCGATCTGGTCGACGACGAGGAAATCCTCGAGCTGGTCGAGATGGAAATCCGCGAGCTGCTCTCGAAGTATGATTTCGATGGCGACAACATTCCGATCATCCGTGGTTCGGCGGTTGCGGCGCTCGACGACAAGACGCCCGAGATCGGCCATGACGCCGTTCTGAAGCTCATGCAGGCGGTCGACGAATATCTGCCGCAGCCCGAGCGTCCGCTCGACAAGCCGTTCATGATGCCGATCGAGGACGTGTTCTCGATCTCGGGTCGCGGTACGGTCGTCACCGGCCGCGTCGAGACCGGCATCGTCAAGGTCGGCGAGGAAGTCGAGATCGTCGGCATCCACCCCGCCGTTCGCAAGACCGTCGTGACCGGCGTCGAAATGTTCCGCAAGCTGCTCGATCAGGGCCAGGCCGGCGACAACATCGGCGCGCTGATCCGCGGCGTCGGCCGTGAAGAGGTCGAGCGCGGCCAGGTGCTGTGCAAGCCCGGCTCGATCAAGCCGCACACCGATTTCCAG
>NCGF01000023.1 GCA_002281485.1 Sphingomonas sp. 28-66-16 | reverse complement strand
GGCCCGAAGCATCTCGTCAAGACGATCACGCGGTCGGATCTCGAGCGCCTCGTCGAAGATTTGATCCAGCGTACGCTCGAGCCCTGCCGCAAGGCGATGTCCGATGCCGGCGTAAAGGCGGCGCAGATCGACGAGGTCGTGCTCGTCGGCGGCATGACGCGCATGCCCAAGGTGCGCCAGGTCGTGAAGGAATTCTTCGGCAAGGAACCGCATTCGGGCGTCAATCCGGACGAAGTCGTCGCGATGGGTGCCGCGATCCAGGCAGGCGTGCTGCAGGGTGACGTCAAGGACGTGCTGCTGCTCGACGTGACGCCGCTGTCGCTCGGCATCGAGACCCTCGGCGGGGTGTTCACGCGGATGATCGATCGCAACACGACGATCCCGACCAAGAAGTCGCAGACCTATTCGACCGCCGACGACAACCAGCAGGCCGTGACGATCCGCGTCTTCCAGGGCGAGCGCGAAATGGCCGCCGACAACAAGATGCTCGGCCAGTTCGATCTGGTCGGCATTCCGCCGGCGCCGCGCGGCGTGCCGCAGATCGAGGTCACCTTCGACATCGACGCCAACGGCATCGTCAACGTGTCGGCGCGCGACAAGGGTACCGGCAAGGAACAGCAGATCCGCATCCAGGCCTCGGGTGGCCTGTCGGATCGCGACATCGAGCAGATGGTGCGCGATGCCGAGCAGTTCGCCGAGGAAGACAAGCGTCGGCGCGAGGCGGCCGAGGCCAAGAACAACGCCGAGTCGCTCATCCATACGACCGAGCGCCAGCTCGCCGACAATGGCGACAAGGTCGATGCGTCGCTGAAGGGCGAGATCGAGGCGGCGATCGCCGAGACCAAGACGGCGGTCGAAAGCGGCGAGCCCGAGGCGATGAAGGACAAGGCCAATGCCCTGGCCCAGGTCGCCATGAAGCTCGGCCAGGCGATCTATGAGAAGCAGGCCGCAGCCGAAGCTGCGCCGGCTGGCGAAGCAGCCGCCGGGGCGCCGGCCGAGGACGTCGTCGACGCCGAATTCTCGGAAGTCGACGACAACAAGGCTTGAGGTGATCCATCCCGTCCCCCGTCGCGGCGCATGTCGCGGCGGGGGACGAGGATTTGTGCGGGGCGGCAATGACCACCGAAATTGATTTCTACGAACTGCTCGAATGCGAGCGCGGCGCCGACGATGCGACGATCAAATCGGCGTATCGCAAGCTCGCGATGAAATATCACCCGGACCGCAACGCCGGATGCAAGGACCATGAGAGCAAGTTCAAGGCCATCTCCGAGGCCTATGAAGTGCTGAAGGACCCGCAGAAGCGGGCCGCCTATGATCGCTTCGGCCATGCCGCCTTCCGGCAGGGTGCCGGGCATGGCGGCGGCGGCGAGGATTTCGGCGCGTTCAGCGACATTTTCGAGAATATCTTCGGCGAATTCATGGGCGGCGGTCGCGGCGGCGGCAGACCGTCGGCGCGGCGCGGCGCCGATCTGCGCTACGACATGGAAATCAGTCTCGAAGAGGCGTTCCATGGCAAATCGACCGAGATCACGATCGACGTTTCGGGGGTCTGCGACAGCTGTGCGGGCACCGGCGCCCGCGCCGGCACCGCCGCGCGCACCTGCCAGACGTGCGCCGGTCACGGCAAGGTGCGCGCGCAGCAGGGGTTCTTCGTGGTCGAGCGGACCTGCCCGTCGTGCCATGGGGCCGGCCAGATGATCGGCGATCCGTGCCCCAATTGTCGCGGCGAGGGGCGGGTCGACAAGACCAAGACGCTGACCGTCAACATCCCCCCCGGGGTCGACGAGGGCACCCGCGTGCGCCTGTCCGGCGAAGGCGAGGCGGGCGCGCGCGGCGCACCATCGGGCGATCTCTACATTTTCCTGCACGTCGCGCGCCATGCGATCTTCGAGCGCGAGGGGACCACCTTGTTCGCGCGCGCGCCGATCAGCTTTTCGACGGCCGCGCTTGGCGGCGAGATCGAGATCCCGGGGCCCGACGGCGAGCGCCATGTGATCCGGATCACGCCCGGCACCCAGAGCGGGCGCGAATTGCGCCAGCGGGGGGCGGGTATGCCGGTGCTGCAGGGCCGGGGGCGTGGCGATCTGGTGATCCGGATCGAAGTCGAGACGCCGACCAAGCTGTCGGCCCGTCAGCGCGAATTGCTCGAAGAATTCCGCGCGACCGAAACCGGCCACGAAAGCCCGCAATCGAGCGGATTCTTCGCGAAGATGAAAACCGCACTGGGCGGTTGAGGCGGCGCCCGGCGCCGCTGTATTGGCCGCGGCAACTCGCGATCGGGCCGCAGGAAAAAAACGCAATAATCTGTCGTCGCCCAGTCTTGGCCGCCGGCCGGCGATCGGCTGGTTGATCTCGATCAGTTTGCTGGTCGGGCACGCTTAGCCGTTTGTTTACCGGTGGCGGTCCACGCCGAAGGGCTTGATCCGCTGGTATAAAAGGGAGCGATACATGGACGCGCGAAATATCTTCTCCCCGTCACTCGATGGGCTGCTCGGCGGGGATTGGCGCCAATCCGGCGCCGGCCCGGCACCGGCGACGGCCGCCGCGCCCGCCGCGCGCAAATCGACGCTCGGGCCGGCCGCGTTGCACGTCGGCGCTCGTCGCGCCTCCTTTGCGCAGGAGCGCAATCGCGCCCGCGAGATTGTCTCGGAAGCGAAGCTGCGTCTCACCGCGACATTCGAAGACGCGCGCTTCGGCCATGCCTTGAAGGTCGATCAGCTTTGGCCGCTGGTCAGCGGGATCAATGCCTCGATCGAACGCCATCCGGCGGCGATCATGGGTGTGACGCGGCTGCGCGACCGCCACGAATATTCCTATCTCCATTCGGTTGCGGTGTGCGGCCTGATGATCGATCTGGCGCGCCGGCTGCGGATCGATCCGACGCTGCACCACGATATCGGCCTCGCGGGGCTGCTGCACGATATCGGCAAGAGCCGCGTTCCGACGATGCTGCTCGACAAGCCGAGCGCCTTGACCGAGGACGAGCGCGTGCTCGTCAGCGGGCATGCGCAATGGGGCTATGAGATGCTGATCCAGGGCGAAAAGCTGCCCGAAATCGTGCTCGACGTCTGTCTTCATCACCATGAGCGGCTCGATGGCAGCGGCTATCCCGATCACAAGAAGGGCGAATCGATTTCGATTTACGCGCGGATGGCCGCGATCTGCGACGTCTATGATGCGGTGACGTCGGTTCGCGTCTACAAGCGGACCTGGTCGCCGGCGGAGGCGCTCGAATGGATGGTGGCCCGGCCAAGCGAGTTCGATCCCGCCATCTTGGGGCCGTTCTCGGCGATGATCGGCGTGTTCCCGGTCGGCTCGCTGGTCAGGCTGCAGAGCAATCGACTGGCGATCGTGCTCGACGACCCCGAAGGCGACCCGATGGCCCCGCCGGTGTGCCCCATTTTTTGTATTCAGTCGCGCCAAATGCTCCCGGCAAAGCGTCTGCAGCCGGGGCTGGACCCGATTTTGGGACTCGAATCGCCAGGGCGCTGGTCGCTGCCCGATTGGGGAGAGCTTCGCGCGGCCAGACTGGCGCAATTCGATCTGACTGATCAGGCGCACGCCTAGGGCGCCACGCCCCGTCAGCTTTCCCGCCCCTTTTTGACAAGGGGCGGTTGCGCTGCTGCTCAGAGGCCGAAGATCTGAACCACCAGCCCCAAAGCCGCCACGGCCAGCAAACTGCTGGCGACGGATTCAAAACGCCGCATGATGTGTCTCCTCGCCGGATCGATCCGGCCCCGACCACATAGATATTGTTGCGCGCCGGCGCAATATTGTTACAAGCAAGCGTGATTGCGTTTGGCGCAATCTGGCGCGATCAATGCGGGAAGACGCGCGCGAAAATCGTGTCGACATGCTTCAGATGATAGGCAAGATCGAACTTGGCCTCGATCTCGTCGGGCGTGAGCGCCGCGGTCACCTCGGGATCGGCCTTGAGCAGATCGAGCAGCGAGAGTGCACCGTCCGATTCCCATACTTTCATCGCGTTGCGCTGGACGAGGCGATAGCTGTCCTCGCGGCTGACTCCGGCCTGCGTCAGCGCGAGCAGGATGCGCTGCGAATGGATGAGGCCGCCCATCCGGTCCATGTTCTTCTGCATCCGCGCGGGATAGACGAGCAATTTGTCCATCACCCCGGTCAGCCGCGCGAGCGCGAAATCGAGCGTGATCGTCGCATCGGGGCCGATATAGCGCTCGACCGACGAATGGCTGATGTCACGCTCGTGCCACAGCGCCACATTTTCGAGCGCTGGCGTGACATAACCGCGGACCATCCGCGCAAGGCCCGTCAGATTTTCGGTCAGTACCGGGTTGCGCTTGTGCGGCATCGCCGAGGAACCCTTTTGGCCGGGCGAGAAATATTCCTCCGCCTCGAGCACTTCGGTGCGTTGCAGGTGGCGGACCTCGATCGCGAGCCGCTCGATCGACGAGGCAATCACGCCAAGCGTTGCAAAAAACATCGCGTGGCGGTCGCGCGGGATCACCTGGGTCGAGACCGGCTCGACGGTCAGCCCCAATCTGGCCGCGACATGCGCCTCGACCGCCGGATCGATATTGGCGAAGGTACCGACCGCACCCGAAATCGCGCAGGTGGCGACATCGGCGCGCGCCGCGATCAGCCGCGCGCGGTTGCGATCGAATTCGGCATAGGCCTGGGCGAGCTTCAGCCCGAACGTCACCGGCTCGGCATGAATGCCGTGGCTGCGCCCGATCGTCGGCGTCAATTTGTGCTCGTGGGCGCGGGCGGAGAGCACGACCAGCAGCGCATCGAGATCGGCAATCAGCAGGTCGGCGGCCTGCGTGAGCTGGACGGCGAGGCAGGTGTCGAGCACGTCCGACGACGTCATCCCCTGATGCATGAAGCGCGCCTCCTCGCCGACCTGATCGGCGACCCAGGTCAGGAAAGCGATGACGTCGTGCTTGGTGACCGCCTCGATCGCGTCGATCGCGGCGACGTCGATGGCGGGGTCGGTCGCCCACCAGCGCCACAGCGCCTCGGCCGCCGATTGCGGCACCACGCCCAGATCGGCGAGCGCATCGGTCGCGTGCGCCTCGATCTCGAACCAGATGCGGAAGCGGTTTTCGGGCGCCCAGATCGCGGTCATCGCAGGGCGGGAATAACGGGGGACCATCGCGGGCGTCCTGACATTTCGGTGAATGACCGGCCCCGTAGCAGCCGGCGTGCCTGGCTTCAAACCCCCTAGATCAGCCCCATCGCCCGCAGACTGGCGTGCCCTTTGGCACCGATGATGATGTGATCGTGCACCGCGATGTCGAGCCGCTTGGCGGCGTCGGCGATGCGGCGCGTCAGCTCGATGTCGGCGCGGCTCGGCTGGGGATCGCCGGAGGGATGATTGTGCACGAGGATCATCGCCGCCGCCCCGGCATCCATCGCCGCCTTGATGACTTCGCGGATATGGACGGCGGCTTCGTCGATCGTGCCTTCGCCCATCTTCTGGGCGTGGATCAGCTCGTTGCGGGTGTTGAGATGGAGCACGTGGAATTCCTCGCGCGCGCGTCCGGCGATGTTGACGTGCAGATAATCGAGCAGCGCCTGCCAGTTCGACAGCAATGGGCGGTTGATCACTTCGGCCATGTTGCGGCGGATCAGCATCGCCTGCACCAGCTTGATCGCGGTGACGGACGTTTCGCCGAGCCCCTCGGTGGCGAGCAACGTCGCCGGATCGGCCGCCAGTAGCCCGCCCAGGCCACCAAAGCGGGCGAGCAGCGTCTTGGCGAGCGGCTTCGTGTCGCGGCGCGGGATCGCCAGCATCAACAGGCATTCGACCAGCTCGTGGTCGGACAAGGCATCGCCCCCGGCCGCCAGCAGTCGCTGCCGCAGCCGCGCGCGATGGCCGCTATGGCCGGGGCTCGATTCGGAAACGGGAACGCTCATGCCCTTTCGAGAATTAGGCAGAGTTGGCATGGCGTGCAATTGCGCCGGGCCCGGTGTGTCTTATGCTTGGCGCCGACGACTATGTCGACGCGTTCGGAAGGGTGACGAGTGACGGCTGGAAGCGACGATCTAGCGCCTGCCGGTTCTCGAGTTCGCCGTCGTTTCGCGCGCTTCCGCGGGCTCGATCCCGTCGCGCGGTGGGCGATCGGGGGCGCGCTGTGCGTGTTGGCGGTGCTGATCGTCGTGTGGAGCCAGCGCCGCCCGATCGCCGCAGGCTTCATCGATCGCGCGCTCGCCTCGCGGCAGGTCGCCGCGCAGTACCGGATCGCGGATATCGGCTTCAACCGGCAGCGCTTGACCGATGTCGTGATCGGCGATCCGTCGCATCCGGATCTGGTTGCCGACTGGGTCGAGGTGACGACGCAGGTCGGCCTGTCGGGCGCGACCGTCACCGGCATCCGTGCAGGCGCCGTTCGCGTCCGCGGCGCGCTTGTCGATGGCCGGCTTGCCTTTGGCGCGCTCGATCGGCTGCTGCCGGCGAGCGGCAAGCCGCTGGCGTTGCCGGCGCTCGATCTGGAGGTTGCCGATGGCCGCCTGAGGTTGACGACGCCGCTCGGGATCGTCGGGGCAAAACTTTCGGGGCACGGCCGGCTCGACAACGGCTTTACCGGCAACCTTGCTCTGGTTGCGGAAACGCTGGCCAATGGCGCCTGCCGCGCGGAGCGCATCGCCTCGACGCTCACGGTCCGGATCACCGATGGCCAGCCGACGTTACGCGGGCCGGTTCGAGCAGGGACGGTGCATTGTGGTGACACAGTCGTGTCGCGTGCGGTCGCGGAGATCGATGCCACGCTCGGCGATCGGTTCGATCGGTGGCGCGGGCGGGCGGACCTTTCGGCGACATCGCTCCGGAGTGCCGTCGCGCAGGGCCAGCAGCTGGCGGGCACGGTCGATTTCAACGGATCGCCGAAATCGACGAGTGGCGGGGTGGCGCTGTCGGCGGATCGCTTCGCGACCGATCTCGCGCGCGGGGTGACAGCGACGCTGACCGGGCGCTATCGGGTAGAGGGCGCCGTTTTGAAGCTCGATGGCCACGCCGCGGGCCGGCGCATCGCGCTCACCCCGGCCTGGCAGCGCCGGCTGACCGGATGGGGCGGCAGCGCGGCGGGAACGCCGGTCGCGCCGCTCGTGTCCGCCATGGCTTCGGCAGTCGGCGCGGCGGCGCGTTCGCTCAGCGTCGAGACCGATTTCGCCGTGGCGCGCCGGCCCGGGGACATCAGCATCGAGCTTGCCCGAAGCCGTCTCGGGTCGGCGAGTGGCGCCCGGCTGACGCTGTCGGGGGGGCAGGGCATCCGCTATGATTCGCAGCGTGGCGTTCGGATCGACGGCATGATGGCGATCGCCGGGGGCGGCTTGCCCGAGGCGGCGATAACGCTGGCGCAGACCGCGCCGGGCGCGCCGGTGACCGGCACCGCCCTGGTTCGCCCCTATGCGGCCGGCGATGCGCGGCTGGCCCTGAGCGCGGTCAAATTCACCGCAAGTCCGGGCGGCGCGACGCGCATCGCCACCCGCGCGACCCTGTCCGGCCCGTTTGCCGGTGGCCGCATCGACGCGGCGACGCTGCCGGTCGAGGCGCTCTGGGATGGCCATCAGTCGTGGCGGATCAACACCGGCTGCGCGCCGCTCGATTTTGCGCGATTGCAGCTCTCGACGTTGGTGATTGGCCCGAGCCGGATGACGCTATGTCCCGAGGGCGATGCGCTGCTCCGCCTCGATTCGCGCGGCATCGGCGGTGGTGTGCGCACTAGGGGGCTTCGGCTCGCCGGCAAGCTCGGTGAATCACCGATCACGATCGCCGCCGATTCCGCGCATTATGGGCTGACGGCGGGCGCGCTCGATGCGCGCGCTGTTGCGGTCGGGCTGGGCAACGCGGAACGGCGGTCGCAGGTGACGCTGGCGATGCTCGACGGCCGGGTGCGCGACGCAGGGCTCGCGGGGCGCTTTACCGGGGGCGCCGGCAGGATCGGTCGCGTGCCGCTGCTGGCGTCCGCTGCCGATGGCGACTGGCGCTGGCAGGGTGGCCAGCTCGCGGTCAACGGGGGGCTGACCCTCGCCGATGCCGATGCCGAGCCGCGCTTCAAACCGCTCGTCAGCCGCGACGTCGTGCTGACGCTGGCGGACAACCATATCGTCGCCACCGGCACCCTGCGCCATCCTGAAACCGGCACGACGATCACCCGCGTCGCACTGGCGCATGATCTGGCGGCGGGCAGCGGCCATGCCGATCTGATCGTCGACGGCATCGATTTCGACGACCGGTTCCAGCCTGATCGCCTGACGCGCCTGACCTATGGCGTGATCGCCGACGTCGTCGGGCGGGTGACGGGCGAGGGGCACGTGCGCTGGTCGGGGGATACAGTGACGAGCGATGGCGTTTTCCGGACGACGAATGCCAGCCTTGCCGCCGCATTCGGTCCCGTCGCCGGCCTGAGCACCGAAATCCGGTTTACCGATCTCCTCAATCTCGTTTCCGCGCCTGGTCAGGTGGCGACGGTGGCGTCGATCAATCCCGGCGTCCCCGTCGTCGATGGCGTTTTGCGCTATCAGACGCTTGCCGATCAGCGCGTTGCGATTGCCGGCGCCTACTGGCCGTTCGCCGGCGGCGATCTGGTGCTCGAGCCGACGATCCTCGATTTCACCGAACACAAGGAGCGGCGGCTCACCTTCCGCGTGACCGGGGTGGATGCCGGGCAGTTCCTGCAGCAGTTCGATTTCAAGAATCTCGATGCCACGGGCATCTTCGACGGGGTGTTGCCGATGGTGTTCGATCAGCGCGGCGGACGAATCGAAAATGGTCGGCTCGCCGCGCGCGCGGCCGGCGGCGGCACCATCGCCTATGTCGGCGAAGTCTCGCAAAAGGACCTCGGTTTCTGGGCGAACATGGCGTTCCAGGCGCTCAAATCGCTGCGCTATCGCACGCTCGACATCGTCATGAACGGCCCGCTCGCCGGCGAGATGATCACCGAGGTGCGGTTTGCCGGGATCAGCCAGGGCGCCGGCGCCAAGCGCAACTTCCTGATCCGCCGGCTGCAGAAATTGCCGTTGGTCTTCAACGTGCGAATCGAGGCGCCGTTTCGCCAGCTGATCGATTCGGCGCAGACGCTCTACGATCCGAAGCGCTTGATCGAGCGTAACCTGCCCGCGCTTATTCGCGCGCAGAACGAACGCCGTCCGCCGACGCCTCCGATAGTAGCCCCGCCCGTTCAGCCTCCCGAAAGCGAGAATAAGCCATGACTGATATCGAATTGACGAAGCCAGTCGGTCGGTCGACCAAAGGCGGGATGAAGAGAATGTTGATCATGGCGCTGGGCACTCTGGCGGGATTGCCCGCCGGGTGCGTGAACGTCACGGCGCCCGACAAGCCGATCGTGATCAATCTCAACATCAACATCACGCAGCAGGTCGTCTACCGACTCGATGGCGAGGCCAAAGCGCTCATTCAGAGCAACCCGGAGATTTTCTGATGACCCAGTTTTCAAGTACATCGACCGGGCGGTTCGTCGGCAGCCTGATCTTCGCAGGGGCGGCGATGATCGCCACCGCCGCGATGGCGCAGCGCGATCCCGCCTATCAGGCGGCACGCGCGCAAGGGCTGGTCGGCGAACGGACCGACGGCTATCTCGGCATCGTCGGTACCGAAACTGAGTCGCTCCGCGCGCTCGTCAACAACATCAACATCCAGCGCAAGGCCGCCTATACGCGCAGCGCCGCCGCCAGCGCGACGGTCGAGCAGTTCGCGTTCACCAGCGGCTGCAACCTGATCGCCAAGACCGTTCCGGGCGAGAAATATCAGGCCCCCGACGGCAGCTGGAAGACGCGTACCGAGGCCCCGCCCGAGCGCGATCCACGCTGCGTCTGACGCGGCATCGCCAAACGCCTCCCCGGCCGGCATCCCGCCGGGGATGCGCGCGGTTGACTTGGCTGCCCCCCCTTTCTAAACGGACCCCGCATCGGGGGCTTCGGCCAGCCGGTGCTTTTCGTCGCCCGCTCGTTGCGCGGCGGCGTTTTCTTA
Source organism: Sphingomonas sp. 28-66-16 (assembly GCA_002281485.1). Taxonomy (GTDB): domain Bacteria; phylum Pseudomonadota; class Alphaproteobacteria; order Sphingomonadales; family Sphingomonadaceae; genus Sphingomonas. The sequence goes on along the minus strand of NCGF01000023.1, from coordinate 61,486 downwards.
TCAGGATGTGCTCGCGTTGGCTGACGATCGCCAGAACGGACCCGATGATCTTGCGGCCCGAATTGCGCGTGCGAAGGCAGAGCATGAAGTCGCCGGCCATTCGGCGGCGACGGCATCCGAAAACAAGGGCTGGGCGATCGGTATCGAATTCGTCGGCCTGGTGCTGGTGTCGACGGCGATCGGCTGGGGCATCGACAATTACACCGGTCTTGGGTCAAAGCCCTGGGCCATGATCATCATGCTGGTGTTCGGCTTTGCCGCCGGCGTCTATCGCGCGATGCAGACATCGTCGCAGTTCGACGCCGACCCCACCAGCGACAACAGGAAGTAAGGCGACCGACATGGCCGGCCCGATGGAACAGTTTGCGCTGAAGGTGTACAAGCCGCTCGATATCGCGGGCTATGATGCATCGTTCACCAATTCGTCGCTGTGGATGGCGATCGCAGTGGTCGGCATCGCGATCTTCCTGTTCGTCGGCACCGCCAAGCCGCAGCTCGTGCCCGGGCGGATGCAGGCGGCGGTCGAATATCTTTATGATTTCGTGCAGAACATGCTCGACGAGAATGTCGGTCCCAAGGGCCGCCGGTTCGCGCCGTTGCTGTTCTCGATCTTCATCTTCGTGCTGGTCTGCAACCTGCTCGGCCTGATTCCCTGGGTCGGGGCGTTCACCCCGACCAGCCATATCGTCGTCACCTTCGGGCTCGCGCTGTTGGTGTTCGTGATCGTCGTCATCGTCGGTTTCGCCAATCACGGCCTGCATTTCTTCTCGCTGTTCTGGCCGAAGGACACGTTTCTGCCGCTGGCGATGTTCGTCGCAGCGATCGAGTTTCTGAGCTTTCTCAGCCGCCCGTTCACGCTGGCCATTCGTTTGTTCGCGAACATGACCGCCGGGCACGTGCTGCTCAAGGTGTTCGGCACCTTCGTCGTCGCGCTGGGGTCGTTCGGGGCGCTCCCTTATGTGTTCGGCGTGCTGCCGCTCGCGGTCAACGTCGCGCTGTCGGCGCTCGAGGTGCTGATCGCGGTGGTGCAGGCCTATGTCTTCGCGCTGCTCGCCTCGCTCTATCTGAACGATGCGATCAATCTTCACTAAGTTTACCCATAAACTACTGATTTAACTTGAAAGGTTTTACTATGGACGTTGGTTCGGCAAAGGTTATCGGTGCAGGTCTTGCAGCGATTGGTGCGGGTCTGGCAGCGATCGGCGTGGGCTCGATCTTCGGTCAGTATCTCAACGGCGCGCTGCGCAATCCGGAAGCTGACGCCAAGATGGGCGGCCGCCTGATCTTCGGTTTCGCGGTGACCGAGGCGCTCGGCCTGATCGCGGCCGTCGTCGCGCTCGCGCTCGCCTTCTCGTAAGACTCGCCACTCTCCGTAAAGGGCGGGATTCATGCCACAATTCGATTTTGCCACCGTCGTCTGGCCACAGCTGATCTGGCTCGCGATCTTTTTCGCGATCCTGTATTTCGGCATCGTCCAGCTCACCTTGCCGAAGCTCGGCAAGGTGATGACGGCGCGTGAAGATCAGATGACGGGTGATCTCGCCACCGCAGAGAAGGCGCAGGCCGAAGCAACCCAGCTCGGCGAGGATTATGACGCCGGGGTCGCGGCCGCCCAGGAGGCGGCGCGGTCCCAGCTCGCCGCCGCGCGCCAGTCGGCGACGGCGTCGGTGGAAGCTAAACTGGCGGCGGCCAATCTCGCGCTCGATGCCAAGGCGGCCGCGGCGCAGGCCTCGCTCGACGCGGCGCGCACCCGCGCGCTCGCGGAAATCGAGACGGTGGCGGCCGAAGCAGCGTCGGCGATCGTCGAGAAGCTGACAGGGACGCGTCCGGCCGAAACCGATGCGGCGGCGGCTGCCCGCGCGGCGCTGGCATAAGAGGCTGACCCGATGATCACTTTCCTGCTCATGGCCGCCGAAGCGGCCGGTCACGAAGAAGGCCCGACGTTGCTCGGTCTCGGTGCCGAGGGCTGGGTGTATGTCGGCCTGACGATTTTTCTCCTGCTCGCCGTGTTCGTTGCCAAGGCGCCGCAGAAGATTACCGAGGCGCTCGATGCGCGCATCGCCAATACCCGGCGCCAGCTCGACGAGGCCAAGTCGATCCGTGCCGAAGCCGAAGCTTTGCTCGCCGATGCGCGGCGCCGCACTGCGGCCAGCGCCGGCGACGCCGCCGCGATCATCGCCCAGGCCGAGGCGGAGGCCAAGCTGCTGGTCGCCAAGGCCGAATCGGATGCGAGCGACCTGATGGCGCGCCGGGCGCGGATGGCCGAGGACAAGATCGCAGCCGCCGAACGCGGGGCGATTGCCGAAGTTCGCGCGCGCGCCGCCGATGCGGCGACGCGGGCGGCGGCATCGATCATCGCAGACAAGCACGGCGCCGATGCCGACAAGCCACTCGTCGACCGGACGATCGCGGGTCTGGCGCGGCTCAATTGAGCGCCCTGTCGGGCGCAGATTGCGCCGGATTGGCTGCGCCGGGCTAGATATTGCCGCAATTCTGGAGTGTGATGAGCGCGGGCGAATCATGCCCGATGCCCTGTTAGGATGCTCCTTCGATGAAGCTTATCGCTTGCGCTGCTGCGCTGATCACGCTGACTGCCGCCCCCGCTCTTGCCCAGACCGCCGATGCGACAGCGCCGACTGCCGACGCCACGCCGTCCGCGACCGCTGCCGTTCCCGGTGCCGCCAAATTCTCGCTCGATACGCCGATCGAAACGATCGTCGCCGATCCCGCCGCCAAGGCAGTGCTCGATGCCGATATTCCCGGCATGACCGCGCATCCCGCTTACGACCAGTTCAAGTCGATGACCCTCAAGCAGCTTCAGCCGCTGTCGCAAGGCCAGATCAGCGACGAAGTGCTGACCAAGGTCGCCACCGACCTCGCCGCGATCAAGTAACCGGCGACGCTACCCGCTGCGGTGTCGGCGGGTAGCGACTTTGGGCGAGCGGCAACGTCGCACGAAGATCGCGCGCGCCATCTGGTCTGACGCGCGCCGCGCGCCTAGATCGGGCGCATCATGAGCGACCCCAATTCTCCGACCCGATTCAACGAAGACAAGGCAACCTATACGCTCCGTGGCGGCGATGCGCCCGATCTCGATGCGGGCATCGCGGTGATCCGAAACGTGCTGGCCACGCTGCCGATCAAGCCGGGCGTCTACCGGATGCACGATGTCCGCGGCGATGTGCTCTATGTCGGCAAGGCGCGCGCGCTGCGCAGTCGCGTGACCAATTACACCCAGGTCGATCGGCTGCCGAAACGGTTGCAGCGGATGGTCGCCCAGACCCGCTCGATGACGATCGTCACCACCAACAACGAAGCCGAGGCACTGCTGCTCGAAGCGCAGCTGATCAAGCGCTATCGCCCCGCGTACAACGTGCTGCTGCGCGACGACAAGTCGTTCCCGTTCATCCTGTTGCGGTCCGATCATGATTTTCCGCGCATCCAGAAGCATCGCGGCGCGCGCCGCGCGAAGGGCAATTATTACGGGCCGTTCGCCAGCGCGGGATCGGTCAACACCACGCTCAATGCGTTGCAGAAGCTGTTCCTGCTGCGGTCGTGCACCGACGCCTTCATGAAGCGCCGCGACCGGCCGTGCCTGCTGTATCAGATCAAGCGCTGCTCGGCGCCGTGCGTGGGGCGGATCAGCGCCGAGGATTATGCCGAGCTGGTCGCGGACGCCAAGGCGTTCCTGGCGGGCAAGTCGACCGAGGTCCAGGCCAAGCTCGGCAAGCAGATGGAGGCGGCGGCCGAAGCGATGGATTTCGAACTCGCGGCGATCCTGCGCGATCGGCTGCGCGCGCTCACCTTCATCCAGGGCAGCCAGGCGATCAATGCCGAGGGGGTGGGCGATGCCGATATCTTCGCGCTCGCCAATCGCGACGGCGTGATCGGCATCCAGGCGTTTTTCATTCGCGGCGGCCAGAACTGGGGGCATCGCAGCTTTTTCCCGGCGCACACCAATGATGTGCCCGAGGAAGAGGTGCTGAGCGCGTTTCTGACCCAATTCTATGAGGAGGTGCCCCCCGCGCGCACCGTCTTCGTCGATCGCGATCTGCCCGAGGCGGCGTTGCTCGCAGAGGTGATGAGCAATCAGGCGGGGCGTAAGGTCGAACTGTCGGTGCCGCAGCGCGGGGTGCGACGGCGCTTGCTCGATCAGGCCAAGCGCAATGCCGAGGAGGCGCTCGAACGGCGGCTTGCCGAGAGCACGACGCAGGCGAAACTGCTCCGCGAGGTCGCCGAACTGTTCGGCTTGGGCGAGCCGCCCGACCGCATCGAGATCTACGACAACAGCCATATCCAGGGCACCAACGCGCTCGGCGCGATGGTCGTCGCGGGGCCGGAGGGGTTCCGCAAGGGCCAGTATCGCAAGTTCAACATCAAGCGGCCCGAAACGATCGCGGGCGACGATTTCGGCATGATGCGCGAAGTGCTTCAGCGGCGGTTCGCCCGCGCTCGGGACGAGGACCCCGATCGCGATGCCGGCGACTGGCCCGATCTCGTCCTGATCGACGGGGGGCGCGGCCAGCTCAATGCGGTCAAGGATGCGCTCGAGGAACTGGGCATCGAGGATGTCTGCCTGGTCGGCATCGCCAAGGGGCCGCATCATGGCCGCGACGGTCGCGAAGTGTTCCACTTGATGGACGGCCGCGAATTTCAGCTGCCGGTCAACGCACCGGTGCTGTTCTATCTCCAGCGGCTGCGCGACGAGGTGCATCGTTTCGCGATCGGTGCCCACCGCGCGAAGCGCGCAAAGGCGATCGGCGCGAGTCCGCTCGACGACGTGCCCGGCATCGGGCCGGCGCGAAAGAAGGCGCTGTTGATGCATTTCGGCACCGCCCGCGCGGTTCGCAACGCCAGCCTCGAGGATCTGCAGCGGGCGCCCGGGGTGTCGACCGCGATGGCGCAAGGCATCTACGATTTCTTCCACGCGCGCTGAGCGGCATCAGCAACACTTTGTAATGGGCGGGATTCGGAAATTGTTCACCCGGCTCGGGTAGACGGAGGTATGGCAACCCCGGTTTTCCTGACCGTCGATACCGAAATCGTCTGGCGTCATCACGTCGACGGGCTCGATCTCGACACGCTGTACGAACGCTCGTTCGAGCCGGCGGGCGTTGGCGTCAGCTATCAGCTCGAGATGCTGGCGCGCCATGGCTTGAAGGCGTCGTTCTTCGTCGATCCGATGCCGGCGCTGCTCTATGGCCTCGATCCGATCAAGCGGATCGTCGACACGATTCAGGAGGGCGGCCAGCGTGTGCAGCTTCATCTCCACCCTTGCTGGACCAAGGCGCGGCGCGGCGATGGCGGGGCGTCCTATGGCCTGTTCGAGCTGGTCGACTATAGTTTCGACGACCAGCAGGGACTGATTGCGGGCGCGCGCGACATGCTGGTGGCAGCGGGTGCGAAGATGCCGATCGCTTTTCGCGCGGGCAGCTATGGCGCCAATGACGATACGATCGCGGCGCTGTCGACGCTCGGTTTCGAGTATGACAGCAGCCACAACGGATCGGCGCATCCGCGGCCAAGCGCGATCAGCCTGCCGGTCGAGCAGATCGCGCCGATCGCCTTCGGCGGGTTGATCGAGGTTCCCGTGACGCTGATCGAGGAAAGGCCGGGGTCGATGCGCAATTTCCAGATCTGTGCGCTGTCGGTCGGTGAGATGCGGGCCGCGCTCGATCATGCCGTTGCCGAGCAGCATGCCGTCGTCACGATCGTCAATCACGGATTCGAGCTCGCCAACCGGGCGGGTACCAGCCCCAATGGTGTCCATGTCCGCCGCTTCGACGCGCTCTGTGCCTTGCTCGATGAACGGCGTGACAGCTTGCCGACCCAGCATTTCGCCGATCGGCCGGTGCTGGCACTCGGGCACCAGGATGCGCCGCTCGGGCCCAGCGCGGCGCGGTTGCGCTGGCGTCAGGCCGAACAGCTCTGGTCGAACCTCGTCTCGGAGCGGGCGGCATGACCGCGGTGCCGCTGCCGCTGCGCTTTCAGGTCGGTGCACGGACGCTGATGGCGATCCAGCGCCAGCTCGTGCGCGTGCCCTTGTCGCTCGACGACGCGATGGAGGGGCGGCTGCCGGTGCTGCCGCCGCTCGACCGGGCGGCGCATGGCTATGCGATCACCTCGCTGCCCGCCGATCGGCGCGATGCGATGGCCTATGCCGGCGGTGGGATGATCGCCTTTGTCCGCCAGCACTATACGCGCCATTATGTCGATCTCTCGATCGGCTTCGATGCCTATCTGGCGGGCCTGTCGGGCAATACGCGGTCGTCGATCCGGCGCAAGGCGCGCAAGCTCGCCGAGGTTTCGGGCGGGTCGCTGGATATCCGGCGTTTCCGCACCCCCGACGAGATCGCCGCGTTTCATGACGTCGCGCGGCGCATTTCGCTGCGCACCTATCAGGAGCGGTTGCTGGGGGGCGGCTTGCCCGATGACGAGGCGTTTCTGCGGTCGATGGCGACGCAAGCGGCCGCCGATTCGGTGCGCGCATGGCTCCTCTATGTCGCCGGTGAGCCGGCCGCCTATCTCTATTGCCCGATCAACGGCGGGGTCGTTCGCTACGACCATGTCGGCCACGATCCGGCGTTCAACGATCTCTCGCCCGGCGGCGTGCTGCAGATGGAGGCGATGCGCGATCTGTTTGCCGAGGAACGGCTGCGGCGGTTCGATTTCACCGAGGGCGACGGCCAGCACAAGCGCCAGTTCGCGACCGGCGGGATTGGCTGCATCGACCTGTTGCTGCTGCGCGCGTCGCTCGCCAATCGCGTCACGACGATGGCGCTCGGCGGCTTCGATCGGACGATGGCGCTCGGCAAACACGCCACCGAACAACTCGGCCTGCAGGCGGTCGCCCGGAAAATTCGCCGCTGACGATCGCGTCGCGATTCATCTTTCGATCGCCGTGCCCTAGGATGCAGCGATGCAGCTGCGCGCCGAAGCCCTGATCCTGTCCGTCCGCGCGCACGGCGAGCACGGCGCCGTCGTCCGCGCGCTCACCCGCGATCACGGTGTCCTGCCCGGCTATGTCCGCGGCGGGCGGTCGCGCCGGATCAAGCCGATCCTGCAACCCGCCAACGCGGTGCTCGGCGATTGGCGTGCCCGCACCGAAGAACAGCTGAGCGCGCTGACCGTCGAGCTGATCCACAGCCGCGCGCCGCTGTTCGATCAGCCGCTGCCGGCGGCAGCGCTCGACTGGACGACGACGCTCACGGTCGCCGCCCTGCCCGAGAGCCAGGCCTATCCGGCGCTCCACGACGCCCTCACCGCCGTATTCGAGGCGGTCGAGGCGGCGCCGGCGGCGCGCGGCTGGGCGAGCGCTCTGGTCCGCTACGAGCTGTTGCTGCTCGCCGAACTGGGATTCGGGCTCGATCTCGCGCGCTGCGTGGTGACCGGTGGCACCGGAAATCTCGGTTGGGTCAGCCCGCGCAGCGGCGGCGCGGTGAGCGCGGGCGCGGCCCAGGGCCATGAGACGCGGCTGCTCCGGCTGCCGCGCTTTTTGCGCAGCGGCGGCGGCGCCGACTGGCCCGACATCGTCGACGGCTTGCACCTAACCGGGCATTTCATCGCGCGCGACGTGCTCACCGACCGGCGGGCAGACGCGCTGGCGTCGCGCGCGCGTCTGGTCGATCGGCTCAAGAGAGCGGTTGCGTGAACGGTTGAGGCCCGGCAAGGCGAATCGGCCATTTCCGGGGGAGCATGATGTCGTCGATCGCGCAGTCTGAACAACTCGAACTCGCGGTCGTCATCCCCACTTTCAACGAGGCGGCGAACGTGCCGGTGCTGATCGCCCGGCTCGATGCCGCGCTCGCGGGGCATGTCTGGGAAGCGATCTTCGTCGATGACGACAGCCCCGACGGCACCGCCGATACCGCCCGCGCGATCGCCCGCACCGATCACCGCGTTCGCGTGATCCAGCGCATCGGCCGCCGCGGCCTTTCCTCCGCGTGCATCGAGGGGATGCTCGCGACGGCAGCGCCGCTGGTCGCGGTTATCGACGGAGATTTGCAGCATGACGAGACGTTGTTGCCCAACATGGCGTCGGCGCTGGCCGCTGATCCGGCGCTCGATCTCGCGATCGGCTCGCGCTTCGTCGCGGGCGGCGGCACCGGCGACTGGGACCGCGACCGGGTGGCCAAATCGGCTTTCGCCACGCGCTTGTCGCGCCAGGTGCTCAAGGCCGATCTCAGCGATCCGATGAGCGGCTTCTTCATGATCCGATCGGCCGTGGTGCGCGCGCTGGCGCCCAATCTGGCGGCGATCGGCTTCAAGATCCTGCTCGACATCATGACCGGCAGCCCGCGCCCGCTGAAGTTCGTCGAGCTGCCCTACACCTTCCGCACCCGCGAACTCGGCGAGAGCAAGCTCGATCATGTCGTGGCGATGGAATATCTGATCGCGATCTATGACCGGATGTTCGGGAAGATCGTGCCGGTGCGGTTCGCGATGTTTTCGGCGATCGGGCTGATCGGGGTCGGGGTGCACATGTCGGTGCTCGCGCCGGTGCTGCTGGTCTGGGGGGAACACGCCTTCCTGGCCGGGCAGATCGTTGCGGCGGTGGTCGCGATGACCGCGAACTTCTTCCTCAACAACGCGCTCACCTATCGCGATCGCCGCCTGAAGGGCGCCCGCGCGCTGCTCGATGGCTGGGTGTCGTTCTGCGTGGTCTGTTCGGTGGGCCTCGTGGCCAATATCGGCGTCGCCGGGTTCCTCCACGATGCGCGCGACGGCGGCTGGGCGGCGTCGGCGTTGATGGGGATTTTGGTTGGCGCGGTGTGGAACTACGCGCTCTCGTCGCGTTTCACCTGGGGGCGCTATTGAGCCTCGGTCAGGGCCAGCTCGACAGCCACATCCAGCGCAGAAAGGCCTGATCATTGGCGAGCGGCGCTGCCGAGATGATCGGATAGAAATAGGCGAACAGCGCAAAGCTCAGCAGCGCGAACGTCTCCATGCCGTATTTCAGCCGCGCCTTGCCGAACCGGTCGAAAGCGGCGGCGAGCGCGAGGCCGAGGAAGATGCTCGACAGATAATAATAATAGAAGAAACCGATCTTCTTGGGGATGATCGCCCAGATCGCGATCGAGCCGATCCACAGCGCCGCCACCGCCAGCAGCTGCGGCGATCGATCGCGCACCGCGCCGTACAGGCACGCCAGCACCGCCACCAGCCCGCCCGACATGATCGCCGGGTTGCCGATCAGCAGGATGCCGCGCACCGCACCGTCGACGGGTTCGTAGAGATACCAGATCGGGCGGAGGTCGAGCGGCCAGGTCCACCACGCCGATTGATAGGGGTGGGGCGGAAGCGCCTGGGTCTGCTGGACATAGATCGTCAGCTGGAAGGGCAGCAGCGTCGCCAGCGTCATCGGCTGGAACCGGTAGAAAAAGGCCGGCAGGAAGGTCAGCAGATAGACGCCGATGCCGGTGACGGCGACGATCAGCACCGCCGGCAGCGTCGCGATGCCGGCGAAATGCGCCTGCCCGGTGGCCCCGAGCGCAGCGCCGAGCGGCCGGTTCGCCAGCCGCGCGTCGCGCAGCCGGATCAGCAAGATCGCCATCAGCGCAAAGCCGAAATAGGGCACCGCGACCCATTTGGTCCCCATCGCCAGCCCGAGCAGGATGCCGCCGACCGCCAGCCGCGCCGGCACCGAGCGGGGTGCGCCGCGCATCGCCCAGAGCAGCGCCGCGATCGCCCCGATCACGAAGGCGGCCATGAACCCGTCGAGCATCGCGATCCGCGCCTGGATGAATACCGTGAAATTGAGGACCACGAACAGCGCCGCATAGGCCGCCGGGCGCACCCGGCCGAGCAGCTGCCAGCCGATCGCGAACACCCCCATCACCACCGCGGTCGCCGCCAGCGTCGAGAAGAAGCGCCACCCGAAGCTGTTGTCGCCGAACAGCTCGATGCCGAGCGCGATCAGCAGCTTGCCGATCAGCGGATGCTCGATATTGGCGGGCTCGGCGAGCGTCATCAGCATCCGCGCGGCGGGCACATAATGCGTCTCGTCGAACACGGGAGTGCTCGGGCGCGCGAGATTGATGAGGAAAAGCAGTTCTGCCGCAGCACCGATCGCGAGGACCGCGGGCCATGGCCGCTCGGGGGATGAATCGGCGGTCATCGCACCAGTCTGTTCCATTTCCCGCGACGCGATTCAAGGGTCAGCCATTGACGTCGGGATGCCCCACCCGGCAAAGCAGCGGCCATGAAACGTCATACCGGCCAGGACCCTGCCATCACCCGCCGCTGGCGCCCCGCCACCCAGGCGGTGCGCGGCGGCACCGCGCGCTCCGAATGGGGCGAAACGTCCGAGGCGTTGTTCCTCACTTCGGGCTATGCCTATGATTGCGCCGCCGATGCCGCCGCGCGCTTCGCCGGCGAGCAGCAGGGGATGACCTATTCGCGGTTGCAGAACCCGACCGTCGAGATGCTCGAACAGCGCATCGCGCTGATGGAGGGCGCCGAGGCGTGCCGGACGATGGCGACCGGCATGGCGGCGATGACGGCGGCGTTGCTCTGCCAGCTCGAACAGGGCGATCATGTCGTCGCCGGGCGCGCCGCGTTCGGCTCGTGCCGCTGGCTGGTCGATAGCCTGCTGCCCAAGTTCGGGATCGCGACCACGGTGGTCGATGCGCGCGATCCACAGGCGTTCGAGGACGCGCGGCGCCCGAATACCAAGGTGTTCTTCTTCGAAACCCCCGCCAACCCGACGATGGACGTGGTCGACCTCGAGGCGGTGTGCGGCCTCGCGAGAAAACATGGCATCACCACGATCGTCGACAACGCGTTCGCGACGCCGGCGCTCCAGCGGCCGATGGAATTCGGCGCCGACGTCGTCGCCTATTCGGCCACCAAGATGATGGACGGGCAGGGCAGGGTGCTCGCGGGGGCGGTATGCGGGACCGATGAATTCATCACCAACACGCTGCTGCCCTTCACCCGCAACACCGGCCCGACGCTCAGTGCGTTCAACGCCTGGGTGGTGCTCAAGGGGCTGGAGACGCTCGACCTGCGGATCAGGCGCCAGAGCGAGAATGCGATGGCGGTCGGGCGCTTCCTCGAAGGGCGGGTGCCGCGGATGCTCCACCCGGGCCTCCCCAGCCACCCGCAGCATAATCTCGCGATGCGCCAGATGGCGGCGTGCGGCCCGATTTTCGCCTTTGAAGTCGCGGGGGGACGCGCGCAGGCGCACGGGCTGCTCGACGCGCTCGAACTGATCGATATCTCGAACAACATCGGCGATTCGCGCTCGCTGATGACGCATCCGTCGTCGACCACCCATTCGGGCGTCGCCGAAGACAAAAGGCTCGAGATGGGCGTCACCGAGAATCTGCTCCGCCTCAATGTCGGGCTCGAGGATCCTGCCGACGTGATCGCCGATCTCGATCGCGCGCTGCGCGCGGTTGGGCTATGACGGGAGCGATGAAATCGCTTTTCCCCCATGTCGCCGAGACGCGCGATGTCGTCGTGCGCGTGTCGGTCAGCTACCTGCCCGAACAGTCCGATCCGCAGCGCGGGCGCTGGTTCTGGGCCTATCATATCCGCCTCGAAAATCAGGGGCGTATGGCCGTGCAGCTGCTGACCCGCCACTGGATCATCACCGACGGGCGCGGCGCGCGGCATAGCGTCGAGGGCGAAGGCGTCGTCGGCGAACAGCCGTTGATCACGCCCGGCGCCAGTTTCGATTATGTCTCGGGCTGCCCCTTGTCGACGCCGACCGGTGCGATGCAGGGCAGCTATCACATGATCGGCGAGGACGGATCGGCGTTCGACGTCGATATCCCGCGATTCACGCTGATCGCGCCGGCGATGACGGGATGAAGCGGACGCACCTGCCGCTCAACGGGCTGCGCGTGCTCGATGCGGCGGCGCGCCATCTGAGCTTCACCCGCGCGGCCGACGAGCTTGCCGTCACCCCGGCGGCGGTCGGCCAGCAGATCCGTGCGCTCGAAGATACGCTGGGCGTCGTGCTGTTTCGGCGCACCACCAAGGGGCTCGAGCTCACCCCCGAGGGCGAGTCGGGCCTCGAAGCGCTGCGCCACGGCTTCCTTCAGTTCGAGGAGGCGGTGCGCGCGATGCAGGCAGGCCAGACCTCGAAATCGCTGACGATCGCCGCGCCGCGCGACCTGTCCGAGAAATGGCTGCTGCCGCGCCTGGCCGACATCGCCCGCGCCGATCGCGAACTGCGCTTCGTGCTCGTCAATGCCGACAGCTTCGGGGTGAACGGGGTCATCGATTTTACCGAGGCCAATCTCGATCTCGCGATCCGCTGGGGCGAGGGGCCGGGCGAGCATGAGGGCGAATCGATCGAATCGGCCGGGATGGTGACGGTCGAACGGCCAGGAGGGGGCGCCGACACGCGGATCTCATGGCCCGGCTGCCTCAACGATCCCGAAGTCTCGCTGGTCCGCGTCGGCGACGCCGGGCTGGCACTCGATGCGGCGGCGCAGGGGCTCGGCCGCGCGACCGTGCCCGAACTCATCGCCGCGCGCGACATTGCCGCCGGGAGAGTCGTGATGATCGGCGATCCGAAACCCTATGCGCTCGGCTATTGGCTGGTGGCACCATTGCCGCAGTGGCGCCAGAAAAAGGTCAAGGCGCTCGTCGACTCGCTCGGCCGGTGAGCGACACCCCGATCATCCCCGGTGGTCGCGTGACCCTTCGGCGATTGGTGGTTGCCGACGCGGCGGCGCTGCACGCGGTCTACAGTGATGCCGAGGCGATGACCTGGTGGTCGCATGCCGCGCATGAAACGCTCGCCGAATCCGAGGCGGCCGTCGCCGAACGGGTGGCAGCGCCCGAGTGGCGGGCGTGGGCGATTACGCTGGCCGGCGACGACACGGCGATCGGCAGCGTTGCCGCGCACGAGAAGCGGCAGGGCGGTGTGATCGAAATCGGCTATTCACTCGCCCGCGTGCATTGGGGGCGGGGATTGGCGACCGAGGCGGTCGGACTGCTCATCACCTATCTATTCGAAGTCGAAGGCTATCGCCGCGTCTTTGCCGATACCGATCCGGACAACGTCGGCTCGAACGCGCTGCTCACGCGCCTCGGCTTCACGCTCGAAGGGCGGCTGCGCGGCGAATGGGAAACGCATATCGGGGTCCGCGACAGTTTCATCTGGGGCCTTCTCCGGGAGGAATGGGAAAGCCGCGTGTAACGATCGTGCGGCTCCCGGCGAATGGCGTGCAACGTATCACGCCAAGGGGCCCTGCCATGACCAACCGCTATCCCGTGCCGAGCATCGACAGCGCCATCGCCGCGCTCCGCTGGTCGCTCGTCTTCATCTTCTTCTTTTTCGGCACGGCCAAATTCGCGCTGTACGAAGCCGAGGGCGTCGCCCGGATCGCCAGCCACTATCCGCTCTTCGCCTGGATGTACCCGCTCTGGGGGCCGCGCATCGCCAGCGACGTGATCGGCACGATCGAACTCGCCACCGGCGCGGCGCTCGCCTTCGGCGCCTTCTCGCCGCGGATCAGCCTGATCGGCGGGCTCATGGGGATGTGCACCTTCCTGATCACCTTGAGCTTCACGCTCGGCGTCCCGCTCTGGCAGGAAGGCTATGGCTTCCCGTTCATCGGGTCGCTCGCGCAATTTCTGTTCAAGGACGCCGGGCTGCTGGCCGGCTGCTATGCGATCGCGGTATTCTCGGCGCGCAAGGTCGGGCTGGCGCGAGGGTGACTGATCAGGCGTCGATCGCGGCTTCGACCGCTCAAGAGCGGCGGTCGAGCGACAGGTCGAGCATTTCGATTCTCGGAATCGGGGAACGGACGTCGATCCGCGAGCCTGACGTGGTGGTCCATGACGAGGTGAAGGTATAACGCTCGATCCGCATAAGACCGCCGCCGTCGACGCCCACCGGGGCGTAGCGGCGACCCTTAATCGACGCCAAGATGGGGGATACCCAATCGCCCACGAGCTTGGGGCTTTTTTGCGACACTTCGGCGTCGGCGACTTTGCCGTCGGGGGTGATGCGGAAGCTGATATCGACCCACTGATCGTCGAAATCGTCCAACGCCAATTTGCTAAGCGTTTCGCCGTCCGAAAATTCGTGACCCGAGAGCGGGGGCAGCCCAAGCTTTGGCGCATAAAGCAGAACGGGTTCCTTGGATTCGCGCGCGAGGCTGCCATAGGTCGCGACCAGTCGATCGGCGGCGGCTTGATCACCCGGCCTGATCCCGAGTTGCGTTTTGAGCACCTTTGCCGCTGTCGCATAGGGCGTCATCGCCGGGTCGCGTTCGCCGATCAGTCGGTCGCTCGCGCGCACCGCCGCCTGATAATATTCGTCGCCGCGCAGCGCCGATGCAGCCGCATTGACCAGCGCTATCCGAAACAGGGCATATCCTGCGGTCTTCGACAGGCCGAGATCGCGTGCGCGCGCCGCGACGGCATCGTACTGCCCCACCGCCGCGTCTAGTCGCCCGGCCCTTGCATAGGCGTCGCCCAGTTCGATCCGCGCCTCAAGGACGCGCGCATCGCTTTCGGGCAATCCCGCCTTGAGCGCGCTGACCATATCAAGCGAATCGCTGAAATTGGCCTGCGCGCGGCCGAGATGGGCAGCGACCCGCGCATCGGCGCGCAACAGGCCCGATACTGCGACAGGATAGTGTTTGGCATAACGCTTGTTGCGCGACACCGACCGAAGCAATGTGGTGCGCGCGCCCTTGTAATTGCCGAGCACAAACTGAGTCTCGGCGACCAGCAAACTGGCGTCGATGTCCTTGTCCGGCGGACAGCGCTGGTCGAGACATGAGCGCAACCTTGCCTGAACATCTTTGAGCGACGTGCCGCTGACAAGAATATCGCTATTTGGCCCGGCAACTTTGTCATCGACTTGCTGCGCCTCGACTGGCGCGGCGCTCATGATCAAGATCAATCCCAAAATCTTCAGACTACTCATGACCAGAGTCTCCGCCATCGCTAGATCTATAATCTACGCATCGATCGCATCTTCGTCAACGCGGGCAGCGTTTTCCTGAATAAAGGCAAATCGGTGGGCCGGATTATTGCCCATCAGCCGGTCGACCAGGTCCTTCACGCCCGCGCGTTCCTCATATTCCTGCGGCAGGGTGATGCGGATCATCTGGCGGGTCTTGGGATCCATCGTGGTTTCGCGCAGCTGCATCGGGTTCATCTCGCCGAGCCCCTTGAAGCGCGAGACGTCGACAGTCTTGCCCTTGAACGGCCCCGCCTCGATTTCGGCGCGGTGGGCGTCGTCCATCGCATAGAGCGACTTGGCACCCACGGTCAGCCGGTAGAGCGGCGGCTGGGCGAGATAGAGATGCCCGCGCCGGACCAGATCGGGCATTTCCTGGAAGAAGAAGGTCATCAGCAACGTCGCGATGTGCGCGCCGTCGACATCGGCGTCGGTCATGATGACGATGCGTTCGTAGCGCAGATTATCGGGGATGCAGTCTTTCCGCGTGCCGCAGCCGAGCGCCTGGATCAGATCGGCGATTTCGGAATTGGCGCCGATCTTGGCGGCGGTGGCGGAGGCGACGTTCAATATCTTGCCGCGGATCGGCAGGATCGCTTGCGTCTTGCGGTCGCGCGCCTGCTTGGCCGAGCCGCCCGCGCTGTCGCCTTCGACGATGAAGATTTCGGTGCCCTTGGGGTCGTCCGACGAGCAATCGGTCAACTTGCCAGGGAGTCTCAGCTTGCGGGCAGAAGTAGCTGTCTTGCGCTTCACCTCGCGCTCGGCCTTGCGCGCGAGCCGCTCATCCATGCGTTCCATCACATAGGCGAGTAGTGCCTTGCCGCGCTCCGTATTGTTGCTCAGATAATGGTCGAAATGGTCGCGCACTGCCTTTTCGACGAGCAGCGCGGCGTCGGGGCTGGTCAGCCGGTCCTTGGTCTGGCTCTGGAATTGCGGGTCGCGGATGAAGACCGAGAGCATCAGCTCGCTGCCGGTCATGATATCCTCGGCAGTGATGTCCCTGGCCTTTTTCTGGCTGACCAGATCGCCATAGCCGCGAATGCCCTTGACCAGCGCGGCGCGCAAGCCTGCCTCGTGCGTGCCGCCATCGGGGGTCGGGATGGTGTTGCAATACCAGCTATAGCTGCCGTCGCTCCACAACGGCCAGGCGACCGCCCATTCGACGCGGCCCATCTTCTCGCCGCCCGGGCCATCGGGGAAATCCTGCGTGCCCGAAAAGAAATCGGCGGTGGCGCAGTCGCGGCCGCCGATCTGTTCGCGCAGGTGATCGGCAAGGCCGCCGGGGAACTGGAACACGGCGTCGGCCGGGGTGTCGTCGGCGATCAACTCGGGCGCGCATTTCCAGCGAATTTCGACACCGGCGAACAGATAAGCCTTGGAGCGCGCCAGCTTGTAGAGCCGTGCCGGTTTGAAATGCAGTTCGGGCCCGAAAATCTGATCGTCGGGCACGAAGCTGACCGAGGTGCCGCGCCGGTTGGGGGTGGGGCCGACATGCTCGAGCGGGCCCATCGTGATCCCGCGCGAGAAACGCTGGCGGAAAAGCTCCTTGTTGCGCGCGACTTCGATCACGGTGTCCGACGACAGCGCGTTGACCACGCTGACGCCGACGCCGTGCAGCCCGCCCGAGGTGGCATAGGCCTTGCCATCGAACTTGCCGCCCGAATGGAGCGTCGAGAGGATGACCTCGAGCGCCGATTTGTCGGGGAATTTGGGGTGCGGATCGACCGGGATGCCGCGGCCATTGTCGACGATGGTCAGCCGGTTGCCGGGCTCGAGCGTGACCTCGATGCGGGTCGCATGGCCCGCCACCGCCTCGTCCATCGCATTGTCGAGAACTTCGGCAGCGAGGTGGTGGAGCGCGCGCTCGTCGGTGCCGCCGACATACATGCCGGGGCGGCGGCGGACGGGCTCGAGCCCTTCGAGCACTTCGATCGAGGAGGCGTCGTAATCGGTGGAGGTTTTCGGCGCGGCGGCAAACAGATCATCGGACATGGCGGAGGTATACGAGCGCCGGACTCGCGCGCGCAAGCGAACCATCGTGCCATATTTGCCACAGCGGCGCTTAATTGACCGGTGCATGCATACGAACCGCTCGCTCGCTCGTCTTTACCCGCACCACCCATGTATCGGAGCGTATAATGCATCTTTCTCCCCAGTTCGGCCTGTTCGTCGGTCTTTCCTCGATCGCCCTGATGGCCGCCCCAGCGATGGCACAGGATGCTCCCGCCAAGGAATTCGAAGGCGTCTATGTCGGCGCCTCGGTCGGTTTCGATGCGCAGCCCAATGATGTCGGCGAATCGATCCTGTTCGATCGCAATCTCGATGGCCGCTTTGGCGATGTCGTCACCACGGCCGCCGGCGCCAACGCCTTCTCGCCTGGCTTCTGCAACGGTGCCGCCCGCACCAACGCCCCCGACGGCGGCTGTGCGAACGATCGTGACGGTCTCAGCTATTCGGGCCGTATCGGCGGCGATGCCCAGTTCGGTCATCTCGTGATCGGCGCCATCGGCGAATTCGGCAAGAGCGACGTGCGCGACAGCGTCACTGCCTACAGCACGACGCCGGCGAGCTACACGATGACGCGCGGGGTCGATTTCGACGCCAATCTGCGTGCGCGGGTTGGCTATGCCGCCAATCGCACCCTGTTCTACGCCACCGGCGGCGGCGCTTATGCCAAGATCAACCACAGCTTCACCACCACCAATGGCGCCAACAGCTTCGCGGTGCGCGGCAAGGACGATCGCTTCGGCTATGTCGTCGGCGGTGGCCTCGAACAGAAGATCAGCCGTCACGTCTCGTTCGGTCTCGAATATCTCTACAACCAGTTCAAGGACGGCGATTCGCGCGTCCGCGCTGGTCAGGGAACCGCGCCGCTGACCAATCCCTTCCTGCTCGCGACGACCCAGGGGACCGATTTCGCCCGCAGCGACAGCAAGTTCGCCTGGCACAGCGTCAAGCTGACGCTCAACTACCGTTTCTGAACGGTCGCCGAGCGTTGACATGAAAAAGGCACCGGGGATGTCCCCGGTGCCTTTTTCTTTGTCGCGCCTGGCGGTTCAGCGCACGCGCGGGCCGCCGAACGGCAGCGGCGGGGGCGGGCGGCGGTCGCGGCGGGGCAGTTGCGCCTGATAGGCGTGGCTGCAATGCGCGACGCAATAGGGGAAGCCCGGGTTCACCTTGTCGCCGCAAAAGTGGAAATCGGGCTCGCCGGGATGGCCGAGCGGCCATTTGCAGATGCGGTCGTTGAGATCGAGCAACGTGGTCTTGCCCGCCATGTCGGCCGATGGCTTGGCGGGGACGAGACGGCGCGGCGGGGCGGGGGTGATCGGGGCCTGCTGCTCGCCAGGGGCCTGGCGGAGGAAGCCTCCGGGACCGACCGAGCGCATGATCACGGTCGGTGCCTTTTCGACCGGCTCGGCGTCTTCGTCCGGCGCGGCAACCGCAGCGGCGGCGACGGGCTCGACGACCGGCGCCGGCCGCGGTGCCGGTGCCGGCTTCGGCGCCGGCGCGGCAGCGATCGGTTTTGGTGTGGGCGCTGGCTTGGCTTCGGGCTCGTTGGGCTTGACCGGCGACGGCCGCGCCTGGAGGCCTAGCCGGTGCGCCTTGCCGATCACGGCATTGCGGCTGACCCCGCCCAGCGCCTCGGCGATCTGGCTGGCGGTCATGCCCTTTTCCCACATCGTCTTCAGCGTATCGATCCGCTCGTCGGTCCAGCTCATTGTCGTCCTCAATTCCTGATCATACATGCATGCCGGGTTGCGGGCGGCGGCGGCAGCGATTACGCGCCAGTTCCATGAGCAGCCAGCCCCCGATCGGTCAACTTCCATCGACGATAAAGACTGCCCCGGGCGTTCCGATCATCCGGAATGTGAACTGGGGCGGACTTCGAACGCTCTATATCAAGGAGGTGCGGCGTTTCTTCAAGGTCCAGCTGCAAACCGTCTGGGCCCCGGCGATCACGACGCTGCTTTTTCTCGTCATTTTCACGGTCGCCACCGGCGGCAAGCGGCCGGTGCACGTCGGTAGTGCCGAGGTGCCCTTCGCCGACTTCATCGCCCCCGGCCTGATCGTGATGGGGATGATGCAGAGTGCGTTCGCGAATTCGAGCTTTTCGCTCCTAGTCGGCAAAATCCAGGGCACGATCGTCGATTATCTGATGCCACCCCTGTCGACGGGGGAATTGCTGGTCGCGATGATCGGCGGGGCGGTTACCCGGGCGCTGTGCGTCGGCGGGGCGGTGTTCGTCGCGATGCAGTTCTGGCCAGGCGTCCATCTGGTGCCGCAGCACGGGCTGGCGATCGTCTGGTTCGGCTTGCTCGGCTCGATCTTCCTGTCGCTGGTCGGGCTGATGACCTCGCTCTGGGCCGAGAAATTCGATCATGCCGCCGCTGTGCAGAATTTCGCGATCGCGCCGCTGACCCTGCTCTCGGGCACCTTCTATTCGGTCGACAATCTCGCCCCGGCGTTCCAGGCATTCAGCCATATCAATCCGTTTTTCTACATCATCTCGGGCTTTCGCTACGGTTTCCTGCTCGATGCCGATTCGAACGTGTTGCTCGGCGGAGCGGTGGTACTGGCGATCGACGCCGTGCTCGCGCTGGTCTGTTATCGGCTGATCGACAGCGGCTGGCGCCTGAAGAACTGAACGGCGGCGCCCGCGTTTTCCGGCCATCGTTTCGCCCGTGAAAATTAGGTTTTAAAAAAAGACCTAAATCGTTATGCTCCTGCCAACGGCCGGTTGAGGCGGCGGGGAGATCGGCGATGCGCAAGCGGCTCGGGATTGGATTGATGGCGGTGGTCGGCGGTTGCGGGCAGCCCGCTGCCAAGCAGGACGTCGCTACCGCGCTGCCGCAGATCAGGGTGGCAAGCGTCGGCGCCGAGCAGGCGCCGGCCATCGTCTCCGGCGTGGGCACCGTCGCGTTGCGGCGAGAGGCGTCGCTGGGCTTTACCAGCCCCGGGCGCATCGTCCGGCTGACGGTCAATGAAGGCGACAGGGTGCGGCGCGGGCAGTTGCTCGCCGCGCTCGACGTCACCACGGTCGCCGCCGATCTGACGCGCGCCCGGGCCGAGCGCGAGCGCGCCGCCGCCGAATATCGCCGCTCGACCAGTCTGATGGCGCAGGGGTGGATTACCCGGCCACGCCTTGAAAACGCCAAGGCCTCGCTCGAGGCAGCCGAAGCCCAGGTCAGTGCCGCGCGGTTCCAGACCGCCAATGCGACGATCGTCGCGCCGGGCGGCGGCACTGTGCTGGCGCGCCTTGCCGAGCCGGGCCAGGTCGTCGCTGCCGGCACACCGGTGCTGATCGTCGGCGAGGAGGCGAGTGGCTATGTGCTGCGCGTGCCGCTGTCCGATCGCGACGCGGCCCAATTGACGATGGGCGCGCCTGCCGAGGTGACGCTGGCGGCGCTGGGCGATGCGCCGCTCGCCGGCCGGGTGATCGAGATCGCCGGGCGGTCCGACCGGGCGACGGGCACCTTCGCGATCGAGATCGGGCTGCCCGACGACAAGCGGCTGCGGTCGGGCCAGATCGGCAATGTCCGCATCACCGCCGCCGGACCCGGGACAAGCGAGATTCGCGTGCCGGCGACGGCGGTGTTCGCGCCCCGCGCGGGAGACGGGTTCGTCTATGTCGTCGATCGCGCGACAAAGCGGGTGCAGCTGCGCCGGGTGACGATCGGCGAGGCGACCGATGCGGGCATTCGCGTCACCGGCGGGCTGACGCGGGGCGAGATCGTCGCGGTGTCGCGGGTCGATCGCCTGAAGGACGGGATGGCAATCGCGCCGATCGGCGCCGCACGATGAACATCACCGCCTTCGCGGTCCAGCGCTGGCAGGTGACGATGCTCGTCTTCCTGTTGCTGATCACGCTCGGCGCGTCGGCGTTCCTGTCGATCCCGCGCTCGGTCGATCCGCATTTCCCCATTCCGGCAACGGTGGTGACGGTGATCCTGCCGGGCGCCGATGCCGCCGACATGGAAGAGACGGTCGCCAAGCCGCTCGAGGATGTGCTGCAGGGGCTCGATCATGTCCGCGACATCAACTCGACCAGTACCGATGGCGCTGCCGTCATCTCGGTGAATTTCGAGCATGGCACCGATGCCGAGCAGTCGCTCGACCGGGTGGTGCGCGAAGTGAATGCCGTCCGCGATCAGTTGCCGCAGGGCATCCAGCGGATCGCCTTTCGCCGGCCGCGCACCACCGAGGCCGGCGTGCTGCAGATCGCGCTGGTGAGCGACACGGCAAGCTGGCTTCGGATGGCGAAATATGCCGACGATCTTCGCGACCGGCTCAATGTCGTGCCGGGGGTGCGATCGACCGCGATCGATGGCGCGGCGCGGCCCGAGGTGAGCGTCGACATCGATTCGGGGCGGCTCGCCGAGGCACGGCTGTCGCCGACCGCGGTCGCCAATGCGATCACCCAGGGCGGCATCGATCTGCCTGCCGGCGCGGTCAGCGGCGCGGGGCGACGCTTCAACATCGACGCGGGCGGCGCCTATCGCGACATCGCCGCGGTGCGCGACGTGCCGGTGCGCGCCGGCGACGGCCGGGTGCTTCGCGTCGCCGATATCGCCGATGTTCATTGGGGCACCGCCCAACAGCTGCAGATCGCGCGCTTCAACGGGCGCCGCGCGCTGTGGGTGACCGTCCGCCAGAAGGACGAGGTCGATGCCGGCACCTTGCGCAACGCGCTGGTCGAGGCGGTCGCGACCTATCGCCACAATTTGCCGCCCGACATCGCGCTCGACATCGCCTTCGACCAAAGCCGCGACATCCAGGTCAAGCTGGCGCAGCTCGCCCGCGATTTCGCGATCGCGCTCGGGCTGGTGCTGGTCACGATCTTCCCGCTCGGCTTCCGCCCCTCGCTGATCGTGATGGTATCGATCCCCTTGAGCCTCGCGATGGGCGTACTGCTGCTCTATTTGTTCGGCTATTCGCTCAACCAGATCAGCATTTCGGGGTTCATCATCTCGCTCGGGCTGCTCGTCGACGATTCGATCGTCGTGACCGAGAATATCGAGCGCCACATCCGCGACGGCGATCCGCCGATCACTGCTGCCGTCAATGGCACGCGCGAGATCGGCGCAGCGGTGATGGGAGCGACGGGGGTGTTGCTGTTCGCGTTCCTGCCGCTGACCTTCCTGCCCGAAGGCGCGGGCGATTTCGTGCGCGGCCTGCCGATGGCGGTGATCGTCACGGTGGCGAGTTCGCTCGTCGTATCGCTGACTATCATCCCGTTCATCGCCAGCCGCGTGCTCAAGCCGCATGCAGCCGAGGGCAATGTGCTGCTGCGCGGGATCATGGGGGGGATCCACACCATCTATGCGCCGATCCTGCACGCCGCGCTCGATCGCCCGCGCCTCTGGTTCTGGTCGGCGCTGCTGCTGTGCATCGGTGCGTTCGGGCTGGTGCCGGTGTTGGGGTTGAGCCTGTTTCCCGCCGCCGAGACCCCGTATTTCCTCGTCCGCGTCGAAACCCCCGAGGGCAGCAGCATCGCTGCCACCGACACGGCAGTGAAGGAGGTTTCCGCCATCCTGAAGCGCGAAGGCGCGGTGGTGAACCGGATGGAAAATGCCGGGCGCGGCAATCCGCAGATCTTCTACAACATCTTCCCGCGCGAAGAGCGCGCCCGCTACGGCGACATCTTCGTGACGATGAAGGCTTGGGACGTGCGCGAAAGTCCGAAGATGCTGCGACGCCTGCGCGAAAGTCTCGCCAATTTCCCCGATGCGCGGGTCACGCTCGTCAACTTCGAAAACGGCCCGCCGGTCGAGGCGCCGGTCGCGGTGCGGGTGCGCGGTCCCAATCTGGCGGTGCTCAAGCAGCTATCGGCCAGGGTCGTGAAAGAGATGCAGCAGGTGCCCGGGCTGCGTGATATCGACAGCCCGATCGCGTTCGACCGGATCGATCTCGACCTCGGGCTCGATGAGGCCAAGTCGGGGCTGCTCGGCGTCGCCCCCGGCGAAGCGCGCCGCGCGGTGCGCCTCGCGCTGAGCGGCGAGCAGGCGAGCCGGTTGCGAGATGACGAAGGGGACACCTGGCCGGTTACCGTCCGTCTGCCCTTGCCCGGCAACCAGCCGATCGCGGCGCTGGGCCAGGTTTACGTCCCGACGATCGCTGGCGGCAGCGTGCCGCTGCTCGAGATCGCGCATCCGACGCTCAAGAGCGTCGCGCCGCAGATAACGCGCTACAAGCTCCAGCGCACCGTCACGATCACCGCCTACAACCAGCCGGGCCAGCTGACCTCGAAACTGACGACCGAGGTCGAGAAGCGATTCAAGAACATCGAGTTGCCGAGCGGTTACAGTCTCAGCCTGGGGGGCGAGGCGGAAGCGGCATCGCGAAACTTCGCCGGGCTGGGGCCGATCATCCTGCTCGCGACCTTTGGCGTCATCGGCGTGCTGGTGCTCGAATTCGGGCGGTTCAAGGAGACGGCGGTGGTTGCGGGCGTGGTCCCGCTCGGGACGTTCGGCGGGCTGGTCGCGCTGTTGCTGACCGGCAATTCGCTCAGTTTCCTTGCGATCATCGGCTTCGTCGCGCTGATCGGGATCGAGATCAAGAATTCGATCCTGCTGGTCGATTTCACCACCCAATTGCGCGAGCGCGGCATGGCGTTGCGCGAGGCGATCGAGAAAGCCGGCGAGATCCGCTTCCTGCCGGTGCTGCTGACCTCGGTCACCGCGATCGGCGGGTTGCTGCCGCTCGCACTGGGGGGATCGGCGCTCTATTCGCCGCTGGCGTGGGTGATTATCGGCGGTCTGGTGAGTTCCACCCTGATGAGCCGCATCATCACGCCGGTGATGTATCTGCTGGCGGTGCGGGGGGATGAGGCGCGGGCAGTGGCGGCGGGCGGCACGGGTGTTGCGCTCCATCCGGACACACCGTAAAAGTCCGCTTCAGGCGACCGGCTTGGGTCGCCTTTTTGCGTTAAAGGAGCCCTGCCATGCCGATTACCCCGCTCATGCCCGTTTACCCACGGTGCGATGTGCGTCCGGTGCGCGGCGAGGGCTGCTATCTGATCGGTGAACGCGGCGAGCGCTATCTCGATTTCGCGAGCGGCATTGCGGTCAACGCGCTCGGCCATGGCCACCCCCATCTGGTCAAGGCGATTGCCGATCAGGCCGCGACGCTGATGCATGTCAGCAACCTTTACGGATCGCCACAGGGGGAGAGACTGGCGCAGCGGATCGTCGACAACAGCTTCGCCGACACGGTGTTTTTCACCAATTCGGGCACCGAGGCGGTCGAATGCGCGATCAAGACCGCGCGGCGCTATCACTATGTCAACGGCAACCCTGAGCGGACGACGCTGATCACGTTCAACAATGCCTTTCACGGCCGCACGATGGGCGCGATTTCGGCGACCAACCAGGCCAAGATGCGCGACGGGTTCGAGCCGCTGCTGCCGGGCTTCGCTTATGCGCCTTTCAACGATCTCGACGCGGCGCTGGCGCTGGTGAACGACACCACTGCCGGCTTCATGGTCGAGACGATCCAGGGCGAGGGCGGCGTCTCGGCGGGCACCGACGCGTTCATCCAGGGCTTGCGCAAGGCGTGCGACGAGCACGGCCTGTTGCTGGTGCTCGACGAAGTGCAGTGCGGTTATGGCCGCACCGGCAAGATGTGGGCCTATGAGCACTACGGTATCGAGCCCGACATCATGTCGGTCGCCAAGGGCATCGGCGGCGGCTTTCCGCTTGGCGCGTGTCTCGCGACCGAGGAAGCGGCCAAGGGCATGGTGTTCGGCACCCATGGCTCGACCTATGGCGGCAACCCGCTGGCGATGGCGGCGGGCGAGGCGATCCTCGACGTGATCCTCGAGCCCGGCTTTCTCGATCATGTCACCGCGATGGGCGATCGGCTGCGCCAGGCGCTCGAGCAGATGATCCCCAACCACGACCATATCTTCGACAGCGTGCGCGGGCGCGGGCTGATGGCGGGGATCAAGCTGAAGGATTCAGCCGTTTCGCGCGATTTCGTGGCGCATCTGCGTGATCATCACGGTCTGCTGACGGTGGCGGCGGGCGAGAATGTCGTCCGCATTCTGCCGCCGCTGGTGATCGAAGAGGCGCACATCGATGAGTTCGTCCAGAAAATGAGCGAAGGCGCCCGGGTGTTCGCGCCCGCAGTTGCCGCGTGAGAGTGCCGCTAAATCACCCCCGCTACGGGAAGGGGGTCCATTTGCTTCTTCAGCACATGGTGGAGGGGGCGTGCCACAAGTGCTGCGCCTGCGGTGATCCCCCTACGTCAGCCTTCGGCTGCCACTTCCCCGAAACGGGGAGGCGTTGATGCGCCACTTCCTCAACCTTACCGACGCCGGCCCCGACGCCATCGCCGCGATGCTCGCCGACGCGCTCGACCGCAAGGCCGCGCGGGCCGGCTGGCCGAAGGGCAAGCCCGATGCCGATGCGCCTCTCGCCGGCCATGTCCTGGCGATGGTGTTCGAGAAGAACTCCACCCGCACCCGCGTGTCGTTCGACATGGCGATCCGCCAGCTCGGCGGCACCAGCATCGTCATGGACGCGGGATCGATGCAGCTCGGGCGCGGAGAGAGCGTCGCCGATACCGCGCGCATCCTGTCGGGATATTGCGACGCGATCATGATCCGCACCGATGATCACGCCAAGGTCGAGGAGATGGCGCACTACGCCAGCGTGCCCGTCATCAACGGGCTGACCGATCTGTCGCACCCCTGCCAGATCATGGCGGACCTGCTGACGATCATCGATGCGGGCAAGGCGCTCCCCGGCCTTAAGATCGCGTGGCTCGGCGACGGCAACAACGTGCTCTACTCGATCGTCGAAGCGGCCGGATTGATGCAGTTCGACGTCGTCGCTGCCTGCCCGCAAGGCTTCCAGCCCGAAGAGCAAGCGATCGTGCGCGGCAATGGTCGGGCGCGGGTGGTCAGCAACCCGGCCGAGGCGGTCGAAGGCGCCGATATCGTCGTCACCGACACGTGGATTTCGATGGGGCAGGACCATGCCGACACCAAACTGGCAGCGATGATGCCCTATCAGGTCGACGCCGCATTGATGGCGAAGGCAAAGCCCGACGCGCGCTTCCTCCACTGCCTGCCCGCGCATCGCGGCGAGGAAGTGACGGCGGACGTGATCGACGGGCCGCAATCGCTGATCTGGGCGGAGGCCGAGAACCGGCTACACGCGCAGAAATCGGTGCTGCGCTGGTGCTTCGGCCAGATCGGTTGAGTTGTTTCGGTCTCGGTTGCTCCTATCTACGCCTCATCAGAAGCCGTTCGCCCTGAGCTTGTCGAAGGGCTGCCTTTCTTTTCGACGGTCGAAAGGAGGATGGAAGGCTTCGACAGGCTCGGCCCGAACGGACGGTGAATGACGGACAATTTTTCAAGCGATCTCGACCGCGCGCTCGGTTTCACCATCCCCGCCCGCCACGCGCGCGGGCGCATCGTCCGGCTGGGGCCGGTGCTCGACACGATCCTCGCGGCGCACGCCTATCCGCCGGCGATCGAGGCGTTGCTGGCGGAGGCGTTGACGCTGACCGCGTTGATCGGCTCGACGCTCAAGGACGCCGGCGGCCAGCTCACCATGCAGACCCAGACCGACAATGGCGTCGTCGGGTTGCTGGTATGCGACTATCGCGGCGGTGATCTGCGCGGCTATGTCCAGTTCGATGCCGACCGGCTCGCCGACGCGCCCGAACAGCCGACCCTGTTCGCGCTGTTCGGCGCCGGCTATCTGACGATCACCTTCGATCAGGCGGCCACCGGCGAGCGCTATCAGGGCATCGTCCCGCTCGACGGCGAAACGCTCGCGCACGCGGCGGAGAGCTATTTCGTCCAGTCCGAGCAGATCCCGACGCTGGTGCGGGTCGGGCTTTCCAGGGACGCGGACGGACGGCACCACGCCGGCGGGTTGTTTCTCCAGCATCTGCCCGAGGGCGAGGATGGTCGCGAGCGGCTCCATACCCGGCTTGATCATCCCGAATGGGAACATGTCGCGCTGCTCGGTGCGACGATGGGCGCCGACGAACTGGCCGATCCCGCGCTCAAGCTGGAAACATTGGTCTGGCGCCTGTTCAACGAAGAGGAGGAGGTCCGCCTGCTCGGCGACATCATGCTCGCCAAGGGATGCCGCTGCTCGCCCGACTATATCGCTCAGGTGATCGCCAAATTCCCGATCGACGAACAGCGCGCGATGGCGGGTGACGACGGCATGATCACCGTCGATTGCGCCTTTTGTTCGAGCAGTTTCCCGCTGCGGGTCGGCGCTGACGTGACCGCGCCGTAATATTGCCTTGCGCTGGGCGTATCGATCGTGCTCGCTCTAGCGGGGACGATCGACTCGGCAGCGGTGATGGCGCCGCGTCGCGCTTTGGGGATACCATAATGTATCGGGACTTGATCGCACGACCGGCCCTGGCCGGACTGATTTTATGTGCAGGCGCGGCGGGCGCCGTCGCCGCGAAGGCGCCGGCGCTCGCGGCGTTGCAGACGATCGAGGCAGGCCAGTGGCAATTCCGCGAGATCGGCTCCGCGGCCGCGCCCAAGATCATGTGCGTCGGCGACCCGTCGACGCTCATCCAGATCAAGCACGCCGACACGGCCTGCGCCCGATTCGTCGTCGAAGATCAGCCGCGCAGTGCGACGATTTCCTATACCTGCCCGGGTACGGGCCGCGGGCGCACCACCATCAGGGTCGAATCGCCACGCGACTTTCATCTCGAAACGCAGGGCATCGCCGGCGGGGCGCCGTTCGACACCGCCTATCAAGCGCATCGGCTCGGCGCGTGCGCTGCTGGCGCCCACTAAGCGCGCGATCGTCCATCGGCGCTGGTTGCCGCCGCGCGGTTGCGACGGCGGGCTATTGCGACTAGCCAGCGGACCATAATGATGACGAACAAAAGCTTGGCGGTCGTGCTCGTCTCTGGCGGGCTCGATTCGATGGTCGCCGCCGCGCGGGCTCGCGAGGATGGGCACGGGCTGCTGGCGCTGTCGATCGATTACAACCAGCGCCACCGGATCGAACTGGCCGCTGCTGCCCGCGTGGCCGACACGCTGGGGGCGGAGCGGCACATCGTGCTGCCGCTCGATCTCTCGGCCTTTGGCGGCTCTGCGCTGACCGACGCGATCGCGGTGCCGAAGCAGGGCGTCGGGCCCGGGATTCCGGTGACCTACGTGCCTGCCCGCAACACGATCTTCCTCAGTCTCGCGCTTGGCTGGGCAGAAGCCGCGGGCGCGCGCGATCTCTATATCGGCGTCAACGCGCTCGATTATTCGGGCTATCCCGATTGCCGTCCCGAATTCATCGCAGCGTTCACGGCGATGGCGGCGACCGCGACCAAGGCAGGAGTCGAGGCCGGAACCGGGGGTGACGCCTTCCGCATCCGTACCCCGCTCCAGTATCTCAGCAAGGCCGATATCGTCCGCGAGGCGGCGCGACTCGGTCTCGACGCCGGGATCAGCTGGTCCTGCTATGATCCGGCGCCCGGCGATCGGCATTGCGGCCTGTGCGACAGCTGCCGCTTGCGCCAGCGCGGCTTCGAGGAGGCAGGTATCGACGATCCGACGATCTACGCCGCACGGCCATGAGCTATGCCGTCAAGGAAATGTTCCTGACGCTTCAGGGCGAAGGGATGCAGGCCGGCCGGCGTGCGGTGTTCATTCGGTTTGCCGGGTGCAACCTGTGGTCGGGTCGCGAGGAGGATCGCGCCCGCGCAGTGTGTCGATTCTGCGATACCGATTTTGTCGGGATCGATGGCGTGGGGGGCGGCCGGTTCGAGCAGGCGGCTGGCCTTGCGGCGGCGGCGGCGGCGCATTGGGGCGAGGCCGATCGCGCGGCCCGCTTCGTCGTGCTGACCGGCGGCGAGCCGATGCTGCAGATCGACGACGGGCTGGTCGAGGCGCTCCACGCGCAGGGCTTCGAGATCGCGATCGAGACCAACGGCACGATCGCGGTCCACCCGGGCATCGACTGGATCTGTGTGAGCCCCAAGGCGGGCAGCAGCGTCGTTCAGACGCGCGGCGACGAGCTGAAGCTGGTCTGGCCGCAACCCGGCACCGATCTCGCCGCGATCGCGAGCTGGGATTTCGCCCATTGGCTCATCCAGCCGCTCGACAGCCCGGCTTTTGAAGCGAACCGCGCCGCCGCCATCGATCTCGTCCTGGCCGATCCGCGTTGGCGCCTGTCGCTGCAAACCCACAAGCTGCTGGGACTGCGCTAGCGGGCAATCGCGGCGCCCGGGGCGTCGTTACTCGTACGACAGCGGGCAGCGCTTGTAGTCGTAGGTGTTCTTTCGCGTCCAGCAGTCAGCGGCGAACCGCGGCATCGCGATATTGACCGGGATCGAGTTCCGCCCCGGAAAGCGCTGCTCGCCATAAGGAACCAGGCTGTTGCGCAACTCGCGCATGCGATCCTTGGCGATTTCGCCGAGCTGGCCGCGCTTCACCCAGAGCGCATCATGGCCGATTTCGGAAGCGGTCTGGCAGAAATTATACTGGGCTGAAACGGTCGAGAAGCTCGAATAGACGCGCGTGCCGAACTGATCGAGCCCGGCCATCGCGGCCTTTTTGCTCTTGGTGGTGCGCGCGAAATATTTGCCCAGCGTGTCGAACGAGCTCTTCAGTTCGGCATTGTGATCGGCAAGCACCGCGTTGTAATTGGGCACGGTCAACAGCGTCGGCTCGAAATCGCATTGCAGCGCCGCCACGTTGAGCCCCGCGCGCAATGTCCATACCAGGCTGGCGCGCAATTCTTCGGGCGTGGCGCCGGGAAGCGGGATCGCCAGGCCGGGTTCGTCGCCGCGCATCGGCGCGCCGGCGAGCGCCGGTTTCTGCAGAAAGAATTGCGCCGAAGCCGGGGCGGCGGAGAAAATACTGGCCGCCGCAGCAGCCGGAAGAAAAATACGCAACGCTTTCATCATCATCTCACCCGATAGGTTGCAGCGGGGATACGGCTTTTCGAACCGTGACCCAACCCCCTTTTTGCGCGATTATCGAACCGTCGCCAGCGACGATCGACGAATCGAAAGGGCCGCCCGGTCGCCCGGACGGCCCTGAAGACGCTACGACCTTCCGGCCGGCGCATTGCAGCGATTACTGTGCGTTGGTCGCCATCGCGTCGTTCGACATCATCGCGTCGTTCGACGACATCATCGCGTCGTTCGAAGCCATCGCGCCGTCGGTCGCCGTCATGTTGTCGGTTGCCATCGCGTCCATCGACTCGTTCGACGACATTTCGCTGACCATGGCATTGTCGGTGGTCGTCTCGGTCTTCGGCGAGGAAATCATCAGTGCCGCACCGGCGATCATCGAACCGGCAACGACTTTGGAAATGAGTGCACGCATTTGAAGCTCCCTAAGATAGTGGATTTGGTTGGCTAGACCGCCTTAATACCCAAACCGAAGTAGACATTAGTCGGATATCGCCCCGCCCTCAAGCCTCGTTTTCGACCTCGGGCGAGACACGGCGAAGAAACCGCGCAAATCCAAGGCTCAAGGCCTTGTCGAATGTGGAAAAATCTTGGCTACCGCCAAGCTTTTGGACGCTCGTGACCGGAAACTGAGGCAATCCGCACGGGACGATGCCCTCAAAATGCCGCAGATCGGGCGCGATGTTGAGCGCGAAGCCGTGCATCGTCACCCATTTGCGCACCCGAACCCCGATCGATCCGATTTTCGCCTCTTCGCCGCCATCGTGTGTCCAGATGCCGACCCGGTCGGGCGCGCTGAAGGCGACGATGCCCATCGTGGCCAGCGCGTCGATCACCCATTGTTCGAGCGCATGCACATAGCAGCGGACATCGCGTCCGCGCTTGCCCAGATCGAGCACGACATAGCCGATCCGCTGGCCGGGACCATGATAGGTGTAACGGCCGCCTCGGCCGGCGACATGCACGGGAAAGCGCGGATCGAGCAGCTCGGCGGGATCGGCGCTGGTGCCCGCGGTATAGACGCTGGGATGCTCGAGCAGCCAGACGAGCTCGGGCTCGCTGCCGGCCACGACGGCTTCGGCGCGCGCCGTCATCGTCGCCAGCGCCGTCGCATAGTCCACCGGCGCCGGCGCGACGCACCATTCTATCTCGTCGGTCCTGATCGTCACCGTCTCGGCATGCGTCAGCACGCGCGGCGGCGCAAGCATTGGCATCCCGGCCCGCGATCGTCTAACACCGGCCAACGGACTGAGGCACGGGGAACATCTGCAGTGAACAGGGTCAAGATGGGCACCGTTTGGGATCGGGCGACCGAATTTCTCAGCGACAATGTGGCCGTCATCGCGCCGCTGGCGCTGTTCGCGATCTTCTTGCCGACCTCGGTCCAGAGTAACATCGCCCCGATCGTCGAAAACGGCAACGCCGCGTCGATGATCGGGCTGCGCATCGTCGGCGTGCTGCTGTCGATCGTGTCGCTGTTCGGACAGCTGGCGATCATCGCGCTGGCGATCGACCCCGATCGGACCACCGGCGTCGCGACACGATTGGCGCGCGCGCGCCTCGTGCCGGTCGTGGTGGCGGCACTGCTTGTGCTGATCGCGATGCTCATGCTCGCGGTGCCCGTCGTTGCGATGCTCGCCGCGTCGGGCGTCGATCTTGCAGCCCTTGCCGAGGCCAGTGCCAGCGGCCAGGCGCCGGTCATGCCGCCCATGTCGGCCACCACCGCGTGGGGGATCGCCGGCTACGGCCTCGTCGCGGCCGGCCTGCTGCTCTGGGGGAGTGCCCGGCTGTCGCTCCTGTATCCCGTGATCCTCGAGGAGCGCGGCAGCCTGCGCGCGTTTCGCCGTTCGTTCGCGCTGACGCGGGGCCTTGCCTGGCCGATCATCGGGGTGCTGTTGCTCTATGTCGTCGTCAGTACGGTGGCTGCGCTCGCCGCCAAGACGGTGTTCGGCTCGGTGCTGGTTCTCGTCGCGGGTCGCGGCGGGCCGCTCGGCGTGGCCAACGTCTTGACGGCGATCATCGTCGCCGCCGTGTCTGCCGGCTTCTCGGTGCTCGGCGCGGCGTTTACCGCCAAGCTCTATGTCGCGACCCGGGCGGTCGCGGGGGAAGCCGCCGGCGCGGCATGAAAGTGGATCTGGGCAGGGCGCTTGCCGACATGCGGATGGTGTGGCGGCGCGATCGCGAAATCCTCATCGCGGTGGCCGGCGCTTTCATCTTCCTGCCGACATTGGCATTGCTGCTGCTGGTGCCGGAGGCGCCGCAATCGCCCGGCGCGGGCGCGGGCGAGGCGGACATGTCGATCTTCATCGACGCTTATGTCGGCTGGGTGAGCGCCAATCTGCGCTGGTTCGGCCTGGCCGCGCTCGTCACGCTCTACGGGGCGCTGACGCTTTATTGCCTCTATCTCGACCGCCAGTGCGAGGATGTCCGGATGGCACTGACGCGGGCGCTGGCGCTGCTGCCG
The DNA here is from genome assembly GCA_002281485.1 of Sphingomonas sp. 28-66-16. GTDB lineage: Bacteria > Pseudomonadota > Alphaproteobacteria > Sphingomonadales > Sphingomonadaceae > Sphingomonas. Next base: position 29,189 of record NCGF01000023.1, on the reverse strand, counting down.
CGCTACGCACTGGCGTCGCTGATCGTGCTCGTGCCGGCGACGGTGGGCGCGCTGGCGTTCCTGGTGCCGGGGCTTTACGTGCTCGGACGAACGATGCTGATCGGGCCGGCGCTGGTGGCCGAAAAGCCGCTCGTGGCGGTGGCGTCGGTGTTGCGCAGCGTCGCGCTCACCCGGCGCAACGGGCTCAGCCTGCTCGCGGTGGCGACGCTCGGGCTGCTCGCCGGGCAGTTTCTGCCGGCACCGTTTCTGGCGATCGACGAGGGGCTTCGCGCCGCCGGCGCAGCCAACCCCATCGTCGTGCTCCTGCTCGATTCGGCCGCCGCGGCGATGAGCGCCGTCGTCGCCGTCTCGATCATCCTGATCCGGATCGCGATCTACCGCCAGCTTTCGACCGGCCAACTCGGTCGTTGACCCCTTGGCGCTAAGCCCAGGTGGCTAGCGGCGGCAGGCTCATCAGGATCGCATCGATATTGCCGCCGGTCTTAAGGCCGAACAGCGTCCCGCGATCATAGACGAGGTTGAATTCGGCATAACGTCCACGCCAAGTCAGCATCTGCGCGGTGTCGGCATCGGTGAAAGGCGTGTGCATCCGTCGCCGCACGATCCGGGGATAGCTGTCGAGGAAGGCGCGCCCGATATCCTGAATGAACGCGAAATTGGCGTCGAAATCGCCCTCGAGATGGTCGCAGAAGATGCCGCCGACGCCGCGGTGAACCTGGCGGTGCGGGATGTAGAAATAGTCGTCGGCCCATTTCTTGTAGCGAGCATAATAATCCTCGCCGTGCCGATCGCAGGCGGCCTTCAGCGTGGCATGGAAATCGGCGGTATCCTCGTCATAGGGCAGGGGCGGATTGAGATCGGCGCCGCCGCCGAACCAGCGTTTGGTCGTCACCAGGAAGCGGGTGTTCATATGAACCGCCGGCACGTGCGGATTGGCCATGTGCGCGACGAGGCTGATGCCGGTGGCGAAGAAGCTGGGATCCTCGGCAGCGCCGTGGATCGATTTCGCGAATTCGCCTTCGAAGCTGCCACCGACGGTCGACACGTTCACGCCGACCTTCTCGAACACCTTGCCCTTCATCACGCCGCGCACGCCACCGCCGCCGGGTTCGCCCGAAGGATCGGTCCGGTCCCAGCCGGCATAGTCGAAGCGGGCATCGGACCCGGCTTCGCGCTCGATCGCCTCGAATTCGGCGCAAATCTGGTCGCGCAGCGATTCAAACCAGGTCCGCGCCGTCTGCTGTTCGGTGTCGAGCTGCATCATTCCCCCGTCGCTCAGTTCTGCTCGGTTGGCCAGCCATCGATCTGACGCAACGCTTCGGCCGCCGCCATCGCGGCGGCGACCGCGACATTCAACGATCGTCGCCCGGGCACAAGCGGAATGTTGAGCGTGACGTCGGCGCGGTCGTGAACCATGGCGGGGACGCCCGATGATTCAGCGCCGAGCAGCAGAACGTCGCCGGGATCGAACCGGACGGCGTCGATCCGCGTCGTCCCGCGGGTCGACAGCAGCACGATCCGCCCGGTCACCTGCGCGTCGAACGCCGCCCAGTCGACATGGCGCCGCACCGATGCATGCGCGGCATAGTCCATCCCGGCGCGTGCCAGGCTGCGATCCGAATAGGCGAAACCCATCGGCTCGATCAGGTCCACCCCGATATCGAGGCAGGCACCGAGCCGCAGGATGGTGCCGACATTGCCGGCAATGTCGGGTTCGAAGAGCGCAAAGCGCAGTTGGTGCGTCACCGCGGCAGCCTTAGGTCTTTGGTCGGTACGGGGTCGTCCGAGGTCAAAATGCTGTTGGCAAACGGGGCGGCGAGAGTCTATCAGACCCCCGACTCTCGGTGCTTAGCACGGAGATTTGTCTGCGGTAACGGGAGATCGTGGTTTCCGGCCGTCGGGTTTCGATTTGCAAGGGCAAGTTAATGGCAACCGTTCAAGGCGTTTCCCCCACCGGCGGGGCGGGTACTCCACCTCATGAGGGCGAGGTCGATGGCCGCCGTCGTGATTTCCTCAGCATTGCAGCGCTCTCGTTCGGCGGCGTGGGCGTGGTCGCGGTGCTGGTGCCGCTCGTCAATCAGATGAACCCTTCGGCAGACGTGCTCGCCGATTCATCGACCGAACTCGATCTGACCCAAATCATGCCGGGGCAGGCGATCAAGGCATCGTTCCGCAAGCAGCCATTGTTCGTCCGCAACCTCACACCGACCGAAATCGCCGCAGCCGATGCGGTGCCGCTGGCGTCGCTGCGCGATCCGCAGACGCTGGCGCAGCGTACCGCCGAAGGCCACAAGAACTGGCTGATCACGATGGGCGTCTGCACCCATCTCGGCTGCGTGCCGCTCGGCGCCGGCGAGGGCGAGGTTCGCGGCGAATATGGCGGATATTTCTGCCCCTGCCACGGTTCGGTCTACGATACCGCAGCGCGCATCCGCAAAGGCCCGGCGCCCAAAAATCTGGTCGTGCCGGACTATAAATTCACGTCAGACACCACTGTAACAGTCGGTTGAGGTCAGCATCATGAGCTTCCCCTGGGCAAAGCATTACGAGCCAAAGGCGCCACTGATGAAGTGGATCGATTCGCGGTTGCCGTTGCCGCGACTGGTTTATGATGCCGTTGGCGCTGGCTATCCAGTGCCGCGCAACCTCAACTATTTCTGGAACTTCGGTGTCCTCGCCGGTGTCGCGCTGGTCATTCAGATCGTGACGGGCATCGTGCTCGCGATGCACTATGCCGCCAGCGCCGGGATCGCGTTCGACTCGGTCGAACACATCATGCGCGACGTCAATTCGGGCTGGATGCTGCGGTATGCGCACGCGACGGGCGCTTCGATGTTCTTCATCGTCGTCTACATCCACATCGCCCGCGGGCTTTATTACGGCTCGTACAAGGCGCCCCGCGAAATGCTCTGGCTGCTCGGCGTGGTGATCTTCCTGCTGATGATGGCGACGGCCTTCATGGGCTACGTGCTTCCCTGGGGCCAGATGAGCTTCTGGGGTGCGCAGGTCATCACCGGCTTCTTCTCGGCGATCCCGGTGGTCGGCGAAAGCATCCGGATCTGGCTGCTCGGCGGCTATGCGCCCGATGATGCGACGCTCAACCGGTTCTTCTCGCTCCATTATCTCCTGCCATTCGTGATCTTCGGGGTGATCATCCTGCACGTGTGGTCGCTCCACATCCCGGGATCGAACAATCCGACCGGGGTCGAGGTGAAGGGCGAGCAGGATACCGTGCCGTTCCATCCCTATTACACCGCCAAGGATGGCTTCGGGCTCGGCGTCTTCCTGACGATCTTCGCCTTCATCATGTTCTTTTTCCCGAATTATCTGGGCCATCCGGACAATTACATCCCGGCCAACCCGCTCTCGACGCCGGCGCACATCGTGCCCGAATGGTATTTCCTGCCCTTCTACGCGATCCTGAAGTCGTTCACCGCGAACTTCCTGTTCGTTCCCGCCAAGCTGTGGGGCGTACTCGCGATGTTCGGGTCGATCTTGCTGCTGTTCTTCCTGCCATGGCTCGATTCGTCGCCGGTCCGCTCGTCGAACTATCGGCCGACCTACCGGATCTTCCTGTTCGTGCTGATCGCCGACGTCTTCGTGCTCGGTTACGTCGGCGGCGCCGAAGCGACCGCGCGCAACGTGATCATCGGGCAGATCGCCTCGGCTTATTATTTCGCACATTTCCTCATCATCCTGCCGCTGGTTTCGGCGATGGAGCGGCCGCGTCCGCTGCCGAACTCGATCACCGAGGCCGTTCTCGGCAAACATGGTGGCGCATCCTCTGCCAGCACCGGCTTCAGCGGTGCGGCGGTTCCGGCCGAATAAGGGGCATTCAACGCAATGGTTCGCATTATTTCCAGCCTGGTCGGGGCCGCCTTCGTGCTGGCTCTCGCGATTGCGCTGTTCGGCAGCGTCAGCGGCGTGCTCTCCGATCCGGCCGTGCCGACGGCGGTCGAGGAGTTCCACCGCGCGCCGAAGGACATCGCCTTCACCAGCGACGGCATGACCGGCAAGTTCGATCTCCGCCAGGTCCAGCGCGGCTTCCAGGTGTACAAGGAAGTCTGCTCGGCCTGTCATTCGCTGACCCACGTCGCGTTCCGCGATCTGACCAAGATCGGCTACAGCGATGCCGAAGTGAAGAAGATCGCTGCCGATTGGAGCAACAAGCAATCGGTTCAGGATCCGAAGTCGGGTGATCGCACCGAGCGCAGCAACGTTGCCTCGGACCATTTCCCGCACGTCTATTATCCCGGCCAGGGCAATCCGCCTGATCTTTCGCTGATCACCAAGGCGCGTCACGATGGCCCGGCCTATGTGGCGTCGCTGCTGACCGGCTATACCGACCAGCCCGCCGCGCTGCTCAAGAAGTTCCCGGATTCGAAGACCCCCGACGGGCTCTATTACAATCCCTATTTCGCGAACCTCAACATCGCGATGCCGCCGCCGCTCGCGTCGGAGGGGCAGGTCACCTACACCGACGGGACACGCCCGACGGTCGACCAGATGGCCAAGGACGTCGCCGCCTTCCTCGTCTGGACTGCAGAGCCCGAACTCGAACAGCGCCATTCGACTGGCTGGGCGGTCCTGATCTTCCTGTTGATCGGCACCGCGCTCGCCTATGGATCGTACCGCACGATCTGGCGGAACGTGAAGCATTGAGCGAGCTTCTCTCCGCCAATGAAGACTTAGCGGCGATGATCCGGACGATCCCCGACTTTCCGAAGCCGGGGATCATGTTTCGCGATATCACGACGCTGCTGCTCGATCCGCGGGGATTGGCGATGACGGTCGAACGCATGGTGGCGGCGGTCGATGGTCCGGTCGATCTGATCGCCGGCATCGAAGCACGCGGCTTTCTGTTCGCGGCGGCGATCGCGGTGCCGCTGAAAGCCGGGGTGCTGTTGATCCGCAAGGACGGCAAGCTGCCGGGCGCCACCATCGCCGAGGATTATGCGCTCGAATATGGTACCGATCGGATCGCGATGCACGAGGACGCGCTCGTCCCCGGCCAGCGCGTTCTGCTCGTCGATGATCTGATCGCGACCGGCGGCACCGCGCGCGCGGCGATCCGTCTGCTCAAAAAGGCCGGCGCGTCCGTGACGCAGGCGCAATTCGTGGTCGATCTTCCCGATCTCGGCGGCGCCGATGCGCTCCGGTCGGACGGTATCGAGGTGACGTCGCTGGTGGCCTTCGGCGGCCACTGAAGACCGCCTCAGTCGGTGGGGCGCGTGCGGATCAGCCCGATCGCGATCGTCGTCATCACCGGCTCGCCATGCTGGTTGCGCATCGTGATCCTGCTGCGATAGCTGCCCATCTCGGGCCGGCTGCGCGACGCGCGTTTGTCGAGCACTTCGGTTTCCAGCGACAGCGTATCGCCCGGATAGACGGGCTTTAGCCAGCGCAGTTCATCCTGCCCCGGCGAGCCGAGCCCGGCCTGCCGGTGCGCCTTCATATTCTCGACCAGCATCGCCATCATCATCGCGCAGCTGTGCCAGCCGCTCGCGGAGAGCCGTCCGAAATGCGTCTGCGCGGCAGCTTCGTCCGAAAGATGGAAGGGCTGCGGATCATATTTCGAGGCGAAGTCGACGACTTCCTCGCGGGTGACGGGGTAGCTGCCGAACCGGCTGATCGAGCCGACCTCGATATCTTCGAAATAGATCATGGGGTGTTCTCGTTTCAGCGACAGCGCTTGGCAAGCCCCTAGCGCGCCAGCGCGGCGCGGAACGGCGCGTCGTCGCCGTCGAGATCCTTCCCGGCGGGCAGCCCGAGCAAGTCGCGCAGCAGCGGGGCGACATCGACATTGTCGAAACCGGCGAGCTTGCCGAGCGGCCTGACCGCCGGGCCGCTGGCGATGAACAGCGCGGCCATCGCCGGATCGCCGGGATCATAGCCATGCGCGCCGCCCGCCTTGATCGGCCGGTCGGCCGGCGGGGCGCGATCGAGGATGAGCCAGCCGGTCTCCGCCAGGCAGACATAGCTCGGCACGCGCGGGTTCCTGCCATAATGCAGCGCGGCGGGGATCGCACCCTTGGCCCAGCATTGCATATGCGGGTTGGGTTTCGCGATGGCAGCCGCGAGCGCTGCCTCCTTGCCCGGCATCGGCTCGATCCCGGCATAGGTGCCGCCGGTCACGAAACGGAAAATATCGGGCGCGACGATCTCGTCGAACCGGATGATCCGGTCGGGGCTGATTCCCGCCATGCCGTGATCAGCGACAATGACGAAATTGGCGGGTTGCCCGAGCACCGCCAGTTCGGTGCGCAACCGCCCGATCGCGGCATCAATCTCGCCGACGACGGCGGTCGTTTTCGGGCTGTCGGGACCATTGGCATGGCCGGCGGAATCGACCGCGTCGAAATAGAGCGTGAAGAAGGTCGGGCGGGTGTCGCGTGGCCTGCGCAGCCAATCGACGATCGCGTCGACGCGCTGGCGGTTGCTCACCTCATGGCCATATTGCTGCCAGTCCTGCGGGCGCATCCCCCCGAAATCGACATTGGCGCCGGGCCAGAACATCGTCGCGCTGTGGATGCCTGCCTTTTCGGCGGTGATCCAGATCGGCTCGGCCTGCCCCCACCAGAACGGCTCTTCGCTCTGCATCGTGAAGGTCATGCCCGGATGGGCCGGATCTTCCATCCGGTTGCCGACGATGCCGTTGCGATCGGGCCGCAGCCCGGTGACGATCGTGTAATGATTGGGAAAGGTGACGCTGGGGAATGACGGACGCATCGCCGCGCTGATTCCCGCATCGGCCAGCGCGTTGAGATTGGGCGTCACCCCGCGCGTTAGATAATCGGGCTTGAAGCCGTCGATCGAGACGAGGATCGTGACCGGGTCGCGGGTCTCGACCGCCGCCGCCGCAACCGTCGTCGGTGCCGCGATCGGCTGGGTGACGCACGCCTGGAGCCCGGCGGCGAGCAGAGCGGCGAACAGGCGGGTCGAAAGGCGCATGCGGCGCCTTTGCCCCGATCGTGCGTCAGCCATATGACAGTTCCCCCATGAGGCGGGCGGGCGCCCGATCGAGCCTCAATGCCCGAGCGAGAGCCGGCCGAACAGCGTGAAACTGATCGGCGCCCGCCCATAGGCCGCATCGAGCGCGGCGGGCTTGCCATAGGCCGCCACCGCCCCGCCCAGCGCCAGATCGAAGGGACCGAAGATGCGCAGGCGATAGGCATAGCCGGCTTCGACCTTGCCGATCCGGAAACGGCGGTCGTGGAGCGGATCGGCCGGATCGGGAAACAGCTCCTGATTGGCGACATTCTCGGCCCGTCCGAACAGCGTATGGTGACGATCGATGTCCCAATTGGCTTCGGCGAGCCAGGCAGTCAGCGTGTCGCCGCCGGTCGTTTTTTTGGCCGAAAAGCCGAACGTGGTGGCCAATCCGCCACGCGCATAATGGACGCTCGCGGTAGTGCGAGATTCGTTGCGATCGGGTTCGAGCTGCTCGGGGCTTTTGAGTTCACCGTGACTGATCTGCAGCGCCCAGGCAGGGGAGGGCGTCCAGCTCGCTCGAACGCTCCACGAATCGAGCCCGGGCGCCTCGATGTCCCAGCGGAACTGATCGGGCTCGCGACCGCGAAAGCCCGACGCCTCGACCTGGAGATGCTCGCTTGCATAGCCGCCGGTCACCACACCATAGGCGATGTGCGTGCTGTCGAACCAGTGATGGGTGATCGGCGAATCGGGAATATAGCGGCCCGAGGCGCGCATCATGAACACCGATGGCCCGAGCGCGGGTTCGCCGACCGGGCCGCCATAGAGGAACAGCCGACCCGGGCCGACATCGACATCGAGGCGCGCGGCAAGCTCCATGAACAGATCGTGCGGATGCTGGCGATCGACGAGATGGGTGATGCCGTCCGCTGTTTCGCCGGTGGCGAACAGATTGGGATAGCCGCGCTTGCCCATCAACGGTTCGAGGCTGACCATCGAACGCAATTGCAGCGTGACGCCGCCGCCCAGATCACGCGTGCCGCCCAGCATCGCCATCGAAGTGACGAACGCCTTGTCGGCACCGCGCGGGCCGCCCTGATCGGTATAGGCTGCCGTCGCAAAGCCGTGCGCCATCAGCGCCCATTGCCCCGCCATGAAGTGGAGGCCGTGCATCCCCTCGTTACCCGGCAGCCGCGACGTTCCCGAGCCGGCGCTATAGGCCCCGCCGTCATGGTTCATCGCCATGCCGGGCATGTCGGCCATGTTATGCCCGCTATGGTCCATCCTTGTCGGTGTCGATGTCTGGGCCTGGACTTCGGCCGACGCGTCGCCAACCGTCATCGTCATGCCGGCCATAGCGTGTTCCGCATGCTCGATCGTTGCTGATTCCGCCGGTGCCGGCGCGGGGCCTTCGGGCACCGGCTGCGATGCCTTGGCGTTGACCGATGGACGTAGTGCCGGCCTTGGCGCTGGCTTCGCTGCGGGCCTGATCTTCGGCTTGCGCACGGCGGCTTGCGGCATGTGCATCTGGCTTTGGTCCATGCCGCTCATGCCGGGCATCGACTGCGCCGTCGCGAGCGACGGGACGAGACCACCCGCAGCGACTGCTGCGAGCAGAGGGAGTTTCATCATGTCATCTATCTCCGAAAGGATCGAACCAGGGCGCCGCGCGGGCGCCTTTGGGGTCAGACCTATCGGGGAGGGGGGAGGCCGGGCGGCGTCGATCGACCGGCAAATGCCACGACGATCGCCCGCGCGCGTGGCGAGGCGGGTAGCGCGATCGAGGCGGCGATGGCGGCCGGATTCCAGGTCGATGGCGGGATGCAGCCGGCGCACATATGCCCGGCAATCGGCGAACTTTCGGGCGCCGGCGCTTTGTGGTGCGTTGGATGCTGGTGCACGGTCGCGTGATGCGCGGCAGTGACGACCGGTGTCGGCGCATGGCAATCGACCGCCATCGCGGGCGAGACGAAGCTCGCGAGCAATAGGGCGAGGAGCAATCGGCCGATCATCGAGCGCTGCCTAGCTGATCCCGTCGGGCGATGCCATCGGCGACCATCGCGCCAGCCTCAAACGTTGAACCGGAACAGCATCACGTCGCCGTCATGCACCACATAATCCTTGCCCTCCGAGCGCAGCTTGCCCGCGTCGCGCGCACCGGCTTCGCCCTTCAGCGCGACATAGTCGGCAAACGCGATCGTCTCGGCGCGGATGAAGCCCTTTTCGAAATCGCTGTGGATCGCGCCCGCCGCCTGCGGGGCCTTGGCGCCCGCCTCGACGGTCCAGGCGCGCGCCTCCTTGGGGCCGACGGTGAAGAAGGTCAGCAGGTGGAGCAGCTTGTACCCCGCCGTGATGACACGGGCGAGGCCGGTTTCCTGCAAGCCGAGCTCGGCGAGGAATTCACCGCGATCCTCGGGCGGCATCGTCGCGATCTCGGCCTCGATCGCGGCGGAGACGACGACGGCTTCGGCGCCTTCGGCCTTTGCCTTTTCGAACACACGCGCCGACAGCGCATTGCCGCTGGCCGCGTCACCCTCATCGACGTTGCAGACATAGAGCACGGGTTTCGAGGTCAGCAATTGCGCCTGAGCGAACACGCGCGCCTCGTCGTCGTCCTTTGGTTTCGTCAGCCGGGCGGGCTTGCCCTCGCGCAACAGGTCGAGCGCCTGGCCGAGCACCGAGGCGGCGACCTTGGCCTCCTTGTCGCCCTGCATCGCCTTTTTCTGCGCGGCGGGGACTCGCTTTTCGAGGCTCTCCAGATCGGAGAGCATCAGTTCGGTCTCGACCGTCTCGGCGTCGGCGATCGGATCGACCTTGCCCTCCACATGCGTCACGTCGCCATTTTCGAAGCAGCGCAGGACATGCACGATCGCGTCGACTTCACGGATATTGCCGAGGAACTGGTTGCCGAGCCCCTCGCCCTTGCTCGCCCCGCGAACGAGCCCGGCGATGTCGACGAAGCCAAGCTGAGTCTCGATGATCTTCGCCGATCCCGCGATCGCCGCGAGCTGGTCGAGCCGGGGATCGGGCACCGCGACATTGCCGACATTGGGCTCGATCGTGCAGAAGGGATAATTCGCTGCCTGCGCCGCTGCCGTCTCGGTAAGCGCGTTGAACAGGGTGGACTTGCCGACATTGGGCAGCCCGACGATACCGCAGCGAAATCCCATTACGTTCCTCGACTATGACGAAGCCCGGGCCATAGGCGGTGGCAGGCCACAAGGCTAGTCACCGCGCGCCGTCCTTCGCCGTCGTCACTTCTTGGCGTTGACGATCGTCGTGGCGGGGTGATGCTTGTCGAGATGGCGCTTGATCATGCGCACGTTCATCGTGTTCGATCGAAAGAAGAAATCGGGTACCGCGCCGATAAAGGGGATCAGGCCGAGCAGGAAATCGATCCCGACATTGCCCGCCATCCGCGCCATCTGGACGCGCGACATGCCGATGTTGCGTGCTTCCCAGATCAGCCAGCCGCCCATAGCCGCCGCCACCGCATCGCCGGCGACGGGCACGAAATCGAGCAGCACGTCGAGCCCGATCTTGCGATTGATGCCGGGGATCACGAACAACCCCTCGAGCAGACGCTCGAGCGCCTCGACGCGTTGCCGCACCGAGGCGGGATCGGTGCCGATCGGCGCCATGCGCGCGAACTGGCCGATCCTGTCGGCGGTGATGCGGGTGGGACGAATGGTCATACCCGACTATTTGGGGTCGCTGCGCAGCAGGTTCAACGGGTGGACCGCGCGGACGTTGGTCTGCCACTGCCGGAGGCGAAGCGCGACCAGCGACCAGCGGAGCGGGCGGGCGAGCGGAATGAAGGCGACCTCGTCGTTGATCGCGGCGTCGGCTTCGGCGATCGCCGCCGCCCGCGTCGTCAGATCGGGGGCCTCGCGGGCGGCTTCGAGCTTGGCCCTGGCCGTATCGCTGCACGGCGCACAGGCCGAGGCGAGATACCAGCGCGCGCTGTCATAAGGGGCAACCTCATCGACCAGCCGGAGATCGGCGTCATCGCCGATCGCGACACGACGCGGCTCGATTCCGATCGATCGAAGCGCCGCGCCGACGAAGCCGAACAAGATCGTCGCCCCCGGCCCCGCCGGCAGCGCGATCCGCAGAGTCACCGGATCGCGATGGTCGCTCGACCAGCGGATCACCCGGGCCCGCGCACCGGCGCGTCGATCGTCGGGAGACAGAGTCTTCCAGGCCGGCGCCGCCGGCGGCGCGGCCGAATCGAGCTGATCGGGGAGGATCTGATCGACCGGCTCCCAGCCGGGGGCAAAGGCCGCCACCAGCGCCGATCGATCGATCGCCTGTGCAATCGCCGCGCGGTTCTGCGAATCGGCCAGAAAGCCCTCACGATTGGCAATGGCGAGACCGAACAGGCCGACGGCCGGATCGACACGCAGATTGGCGGGCGCGATGCCGGCACTGGCGACGAGGGGCCAATCGCTAAAGCTGCCACCGCTGACGAGATCCGATTTGCGCTCGATGAATCGTACGATTGCGCGCGATGCACGCTCGCCGATCAGCTGCACCGACTGTTCGGGGCCCGGTTCCTCGACCTCGTCGGCGGCGGCGCGCACCGGATCGAACGATGGCTTGAGCAGCATGCCGGACGCGGCGGTCTGGGCGATCCGGAAGGGGCCGGTGCCGCCGGGCGGACGGGTCCGGTAAATGGCGAGTTCGGGCTGGGCGAACAGCTTGAGCAGATCGGGGCGCGGGTGGCGCAGGCGCACCTCGATCACTTCGGGAGTCATCTCGACGACTTCGTCGATCGCGGTCAGAAACGGCGCGAGCGGGTGACGCGCCGACGGCGCCAGCTGGCGCCGCAGGATGGCGGTCACCTCGCCGGCGGTTACCTTGGCACCGTTGCTCCATTCGGCCTCGCGCAGCCGAAAGATGTAACTCATCCCGTCGTCGATCACGATCCAGCGCTCGGCGAGGCCGGGAATGATCTGGCCGCTCGAATCGAAGCTCACCAGACCCTGGGCGGTCGCACCGATCAGCAGGCGCGAGGCGCCTTTCGGGGCACGGCCCGCCTCTGCCAGCGACGGCGGCTTGCCGATCGCACTGACGACGACCGGGCCGACGTCGCTGCGGCGATCGCATCCCGCGAGCAGCGACGTCGCCAGCAAGAGCGCGGCGAGGCGGATCATCGCCAGCGGGCCGGGCAGCGGTTGGCGACGGAAGCGATTGGCAGCGACATGGCGCCATCATGCCACCCGTTCCCGCGTGGCGCCATGGTGCAGAAGGCGGGCCATGAACCTGCACGTCCTTGCGGAAAGCAGATCTTAGAGCCTCTTTTGCACAGCATTAAGAAATTGTAAGTTAACCATTATTATCGAATTGACTGCTTGGTGCGGTAGAAAAGGGAGCCAAATTCGTCGTCATGAATGCATCTGACCAGAGGCTGACGGCTTAGCATCCATTTGTCCAGCGCGCCTGCGTCAGCGCGGCGATTGCCGCATCTGCCGGCGCCAGGACGTGCCGCATCGGCAACTTCCGGCAATGCCGCGCCAGCTTGCGGCGCGCGGTGACATAGGCGCTTCCCTCAGAAGCGTGAGGCCTGACGGCTGGCTTCACACCGAATGTTCACGACATTCCAAGACTTATGGTATCGATCGCCTTGCCGGCGTCGAGCGGGCGAAAGCGCGCCAGGGGGCCCGCCAACCGCCGCTTTCACCGCCCTTTGAAGAGTCCCCCCAGCACGCCGCGCACGAGCCCGCCGACGATGCCGCCGCTGCTCGATCCGCGACGCGACGCGGTGCCGAATACCTGCTTCGCCACTTCATTGGCGACCTGGCGGGTGATCGTCGAGGTAGCGGTGCGCGCGGCGGTGGTGGCGATCTTGTTCCACGGCGAGTTGGCGGCGGCGCGCGCCGCCTCGCGCTGCTGACGCTCGTCGTCGCGCGCCGCGGCGAGGCGCGCGCGCTCGGCTTCCTTGGCGGCGCGGGCATCGTCCTTGGCCTGCGCGGCGGCGGCCTTGTCGGCATCGCTTTTTGCCTTGGCCTCGGCGGCGGCGGCGCTCGCCTCCTTGGCCTTGGCCGACAGCAGCTCCTCGGCCGATTCGGCATCGACCAGCACATCATATTTGGCGCCGATCGCATCGGTCTGGATCATGATCGCGCGTTCCTGCGGCGTAACCGGGCCGACCCGCGAGGCGGGCGGCTTGATCAGCGTGCGTTCGACGGGCGAGGGCGCGCCATCGGGCTGGAGCAGCGAAACCAGCGCCTCGCCCACCTTGAGCTCGGTGATCACCGTCTCGACATCGACGCCGGGATTGGCGCGAAAGGTCGTCGCCGCCGATTTCACCGCCGCCTGATCGCGCGGGGTGAAGGCACGCAGCGCGTGCTGGACGCGGTTGCCGAGCTGCCCGGCCACGGTATCGGGAATGTCGATCGGGTTCTGGGTGATGAAATAGATGCCGACCCCCTTCGACCGGATCAGCCGGACCACCTGGGTGACCTTGTCGAGCAGCGCCTTGGGGGCATCCGCGAACAGCAGATGCGCCTCGTCGAAGAAGAACACGAGCACCGGCTTTTCGGGATCGCCCACCTCGGGGAGATGCTCGAACAATTCGCTCATCAGCCAGAGCAGGAAGGTCGCGTAGAGTTTCGGGCTCTGCATCAATTTGTCGGCGGCGAGGATGTTGACGATGCCGCGCCCCTTGTCGTCGCAACCGATGAAATCGCCCATCGTCAGCGCGGGCTCGCCGAAGAAATGCTCGCCGCCCTGGCTGCGCAGCTGGAGCAGCGAGCGCTGGATCGTGCCGATCGACTGTTTCGAGACATTGCCATAGGTGGTCGTCAGCTCGTCGGCGCGCTCGGCGCAATGCGCGAGCATCGCCTGGAGATCGTCGAGGTCGAGCAGCAGCAGCCCTTCCTTGTCGGCGACGGTGAAGGCGATCGTCAGAACGCCTTCCTGCACCTCGTTCAAGTCCATCAGCCGCGCGAGCAGCAGCGGCCCCATTTCGGAAATGGTGGTGCGGATCGGATGGCCCTGCGCGCCGAACAGGTCCCAGAATTGCACGGGATTGTCGGCATAGGTCCAGCCGTCGTAACCGATCTCCTTCGCGCGATTGGCGAAGATCTCATGGGTCTTGGTGGTCGCCGAGCCGGCCATCGCCAGCCCCGAAAGATCGCCCTTCACATCGGCGACGAAGCTGGGCACGCCGGCTGCCGAAAAGCCCTCGATGATGCCCTGGATCGTCACGGTCTTGCCGGTGCCCGTCGCGCCGGCGATCAGGCCGTGGCGGTTGGCACGCTTGAGTTCGAGCTGCTGGGGCTTGTCGCCGCCCGGGCCCGCGCCGATGAAGATGCTGCCGTCTGCCATAATGCCTCCCCGATGATGCTGCTTGTTAGAGCATCGTGCCCAAGAATTGAATCGTCATTGCGAGCATAGCGATGCAATCCAGCCGCGCCCGAACCCATTGCTTTGCTGCGCTCGCAATGCCGATTGATACCGATCAGATGTGGACGCTCCATCGCGGCTTTGGTCGCGCGACGATAGACGCGAAAACGCCGCTCGGTCGGCGTGACCGGGCGGCGCTTCGCGAAACCCCGATGGGGGGCGCTTACTTGATCTTGACCGCGACGAAGCCGCCCGGCACCCGGCCGCGCTGGCGGAAGACGAGCAGGGTCGACCGGCCGGCTGCCTTCGCCTCGGCCACCAGCCTGGCGATGTCGCCGGCGCGCATCACCGGCTGACGATCGATCGAGACGATCAGGTCGCCGCGCCGCAGTCCCTTTTGCGCCGCATCACTGGCCGGATCGACCGAGGTGATGACGACGCCATGCGCGGCCGAATCGACCCCGATCGCCTGGGCGATCTGCGGGGTCAGCTCGGTGACCGCGACGCCCAGCGCGTTGGCGCCCTGCGCCTGCGACTGATCCTCGTCGGGCATCGCCGACTCGTCGTCCTGGCCGAGCGAGGCAAGCGATTCCTCCGACGGACGGGTGCCGACCGTCGCCGTCACCGACACCGGCTTGCCGTCGCGCATCACGTCGAGCTTCACCGCCGTGCCGGGCTTCGCGCTGGCGACGAGATAGCTGAGCGTCTGATCGGGGGTGACCTCGCGGCCATCGACGCGCACGACGACGTCGCCCTGCTTGAGGCCCGCCTTGTCGGCGGCCTGGCCGGGCTCGATCCGCGAGATCAGCTCACCCTTGTCCTTGGGCAGGCCCAGCGCGGCGGCGATATCCTCGGTCACCGGCTGGATGCCGACGCCGAGATAGCCGCGCTTGACCGGAATGCCCTTCATCAGCGTGTCGATCACCGGCTTGGCATCCTCGGCGGGAATCGCGAAGCCGATGCCGACATTGCCGCCCGATGGCGACAGGATCTGCGAATTGATGCCGATCACATTGCCGTTGAGATCGAACATCGGGCCGCCCGAATTGCCCTGGTTGATCGACGCATCGGTCTGGATGAAGCGATCATAGGCGCCGGCCCCGGTCACGCGGTGGAGCGCCGAGACGATCCCGGCCGTGACGGTCGAGCCCAGCCCGAACGGGTTGCCGATCGCCACCACCCAGTCGCCGACTCGCGCCTTGGTCGAATCGCCGAACTTGACGAAGGGCAGGTTGGTCGCGTCGATCTTGAGCAGCGCGAGATCAGAGGCCGGGTCCTTGCCGACCAGCTTGGCCTTGTATTCCTTGCGATCGGTGAGGATCACCGTGATCGAATCGACCGTCGCGCCCTTGGCGCCGGCGGCGATGACGTGATTGTTGGTGACGACATAGCCGTCGGGCGAGATCAGGAAGCCCGATCCCAGCGACTGCGCCTCGCGCACGATCGGCGCGCCGCTGCCGCCGCCCGGCTGGCCACCGTTGAACTGGTTGAACAATTCGCCGAACGGCGTGCCGGCAAACGGATTGGGCTGCTGCTGGACCTTGATGCTCTGCTTGGTCGAGATATTGACCACCGCCGGCTGCAGCCGGGCGACGAGATCGGCAAAGCTAAGCGGAGCGCCGGCACGCGGTACCACCGAGGCCATGACGGTCGGCTCGTTCTGGGCGGTCTGGGCGCCGGCGGGGGGCTGGAGCGCCATGGTGGCGGCGGCACCGCCTAGCAACAGGGCTCCGGTAATGGCGTAAGCGTAACGCACGTTGATCTATTCCTCTCTTGGCGGTCGCATGCCGGGCTGCTTATGCCCAGCCAGCCTGAACGGTGATTGAATATGAACCGATTGTCAGCGTTTGCGACCCATGAACTGCTTCAGATACTCGTTATTGGGCGAAAGAATGATCGATGTCTCGCCCGACGGGGTGTTGCCGTCGGCCCCAAAGGTCTGCCGATAGGACTGCATCGCCCGATAGAAATCGTAGAAATCGGCGTCCTTGTTGAAGCTTTGCGCATAGATTTTCGAAGCATCGGCATCGGCCTCGGCGCGGATGATCTGCGCTGATTTCTGGCCTTGGGCCCGGATCGTCGCCGCTTGCTGCTGGCGCGCGGTGCGCATCCGGTTGAGCGCGCTTTCGAGCGGACTGCCGTCGGGGAGATCGGCATGCTTGATTCGAACGTCGACGATCTGGACACCATATTGGCTCGCCAGCGTCTGCAGACTGCTCTGGATATTGTCCATCACCTGGCCGCGCTCGGGGCTGAGCAGCGCCGCGAACTGGCGCTTGCCGAGCTCGTTGCGCAGCGCCGAGCCGAGCAGCGGGCGCAGCTGTTCGGCGACGCGCTCCTCGGTTGCCGAGGTGCTGCCGGTCGAATTGACCGCCTTGAGCGGATCGATGATCCGGAAGCGGGCAAAGGCATCGACCTCGAGCCGGAGCTGATCGGTCGACAGCACCTGCTGGTTATCGAGATCGACATCGAGCACGCGCTTGTCCACCCAGACGATCTTGTCGACGAAGGGGATTCGCGCGATCAGCCCGGCGCCGGTCTTGCCGAACGGCTGGTTGGGCCGCCAGACATTGACGGTACGCACCGGCACTTCGAAGCGCAGGATCACCGCCTGTTCGGTTTCGGGGACGATCGCCACGCTGCTGGCGGCGAGGATCAGCAACAGCAGCGCGATGATGCCAAGACCGATGGGATTGCGGAACAGGGTGGCGTTCACTGGTCGCCTCCCTGCATCGCCACCGGCGGCGTGGTCGGTTGCGGTGCTTTGGCGCCCGTCGCCGGGAGGGGCAGATAGGGCACCACACCCGGGGTCTCGACGATCGTCTTGTTGTTCTTGGCGAGCACGGCTTCCATCGTTTCATAATACATGCGCCGGCGCGTCACCTCGGGCGCCAGGCGATATTGTTCATAGGCGAGATCGAACTGTGCGGCTTCCGCCTGGGCGCGCGCGGTGACCTGCTGGGCATAGGTGCGCGCCTCGTTGAGGTTCGATTGCGCTTCCTGCTGGGCGGCGCTGACCCGCTTGAAGTCGTCGATCACCTTGGTGGGCGGATCGGCCTGCTTGATGGCGATGCCCTGGACGCGGACGCCGGCATTATATTCGTCGAGAATCGACTGCATCAGATTCTGGACGCGCGCCTCGATCCGGCTGCGGCCTTCGCCGATCGCCTCGTCGAGCGTGACGGTGGCGACGATCGCGCGCATCGCGCTTTCGGCGGTGGCGCGGACGGTCTGCTTGGGATCCTTGATCTGATAGATATAGTCCTGCGGATCGCCGATATCCCAGCGTACCGAATATGCCAGATCGATGATGTTCTGATCGCCCGTGAGCATCAGATTTTCCCCGGCTGCCTCCGGAAAATCCTCGGTCCGGATTGCCTGGACGTCGACCTTGGTCACCGTCGCGATCGGCGCCGGCAGCGTGAATTGGATGCCCGGATCGAGCGTGCCCGCGTAGCGTCCGAAAAAGGTGACGACGCCGCGCTGCTGCGGCGCGATCGGATGAATGCTCGTGAAGACGATCCACAGCAGCACGATCAGGCCGACGCCGATCAGCCAGATCGTGGTGCTGCCGCGCCCGCTCGGGAAACCCGAAAAGCCGCCACCGCCGCCACCGCCGCCGCCCGAACCGCGCGCACGCCGGATGAACTCGTCGAGCGCCGTCGGCTTGGCGCCGCGCGGACGACCGCCCCCCGGGGGCACAGCCCACGGATTTCGCGGGCCGTCGTCACTGCCGCCGCCGCCGCCCCAAGGGCTTTTGGGTTTTTCTGTCATCAGGGTGGAGAGGCGCTGCAGCCAGGCCGATCGGATCGTCATGCGCCCTTTATAGGTGTCTCACGCGGGAAAAACAGTGGCAACCGGCGTACACCGCCCTAATGGCGTAGTGATGACCGAATTATCGACAGTGACGGCGGCGCTGGCGCCGATCGCCGGGGCGCGGGCGACGGCCCGGCTCGAGGAGGGCCGTGCGAGCATCATTCTCGACGTCAGCGGGCTCGATCCTGCCCAGCGCGCCGAAATGGAGGCGGCCGTCCGCGCAGCGGTGGCGGCGTTGCCGGGCATCCGCGAGGTGCGAATCGCCCAGACCAGCCAGCGCATCGAGCGGCGGCTGATCGCGGTGGCGAGCGGCAAGGGCGGCGTCGGCAAATCGACCGTTTCGGCGAATCTGGCGATCGCGCTGCAACAGCTGGGGCGGCAGGTCGGGCTGGTCGACGCCGATATCTATGGCCCATCGCAACCCAAGCTGATGGGGGTGGAAGGGAGCCGCCCGACCGCGCAGGACAAATTGCTCCAACCGGTGCCGACGCCGTTCGGCGTGTCGCTGCTGTCGATGGGGCAGCTCGTCGCGGCCGATCAGGCGATCGCCTGGCGCGGGCCGATGGCGGCAGGCGCGCTTGGTCAGCTCGTCGATGCGGCGTGGGGCAACGCCGACACGCTGGTGGTCGATATGCCGCCGGGCACTGGCGACGTCCAGCTGACGATGATCCAGAAGCACCGGCCGACCGGGGTGGTGATCGTCTCGACGCCGCAGGACCTCGCGCTGATCGACGCGCGCCGGGCGATCGACCTGTTCGCCAAGGCGGGCGTGCCGATCATCGGGCTCGTCGAGAATATGGCGGGCTATGCCTGCCCGAGCTGCGGTGCGATCTCCGATCCGTTCGGGCGCGGTGGCGCCGAGGCGGCTGCGGCCGCGCTCGATATCCCCTTTCTCGGGCGGATACCGCTCGACATCGCGATCCGGACCGGATCGGACGGCGGCTTGCCGCCGGTCACCGGGAACGGCCCCGAGCGTACCGCGTTCATGCAGATCGCCACCCGGATCGCGGCGTGGCTCGATCGGGGAGGCCATGATGCCACTGACGACTGACGCCGACCTCCGCCGCCTGCTCGAAAGCGTCCGCACGATCGCGATGGTCGGCGCGTCGGATCGGCCCGAGCGCCCTTCCTATGAGGTGATGGCGACGCTGCAGGCGCATGGTTATCGGGTGATCCCGGTCAACCCGCAGATCACCGGTGAACATCTCCACGGCGAATTCATCTTCCGCGATCTCGCCCAGCTCGGCGATCCGATCGATATGGTCGATATCTTCCGCAAGTCGGCGGCGGCGGGGGCTGTGGTCGATCAGGCGATCGCGATCGGCGCGAAGGCGGTGTGGATGCAGCTCGGGGTGATCGACGAGGCCGCTGCGGCGCGCGCCGAGGCGGCGGGGCTGCAGGTCGTGATGGACCGCTGTCCGGCAATCGAGCTGCGCCGGCTGGGGATCGCGCCGATCGACTGAATCGGGTTGAGTTTGCAGCGATTTCCGGCATGGTCGGGTGCGATCGACGTTCGCGCGGTAGCGGGGGGGCGGCTGATGCTTTTGGAACTCGTTTTTCTGATCGCGGCGGAGGCCGATGCGTCCGGCGTGCTGGCTGCCTATCGCGCCAAGACCCGCGCCGATGTCGAATGCCAACGGCCCGGCGATTCGGAAGCGATTATCGTCTGCGGCGCCCGCCGCGCCGATCGCTACCGCGTGCCCTTCGTCGACTATGACCTTGGCGACCCCCGCCATGAAGGCGTCGAAGCCGAACGCCAGCGGCTCCAGCACCGGACGACGCCGTGTCAGGACCGGGGACCGTTCCTGATCGGCTGCGGCTCGGTCGGGGTCCATGCTTCGACGCGGGTCGGGGGCGACGGCATCACCGGTGCCCGTCTGCGGCCGCTCGCCCGCTGACGCTCAGCTCAGGATATGCATCCATAGCGGCTGTCCGGTGAGGCTGGGCGAACCGCGCAGCGCCTCGAGCGCGCGGGCGATGGCGCGCTCGGGCCCCTCATGGGTGACGATCGCGACGAGCACGCTGCCGTCGGTCACCCGACCGCGCTGCATCAGGCTTTCGATCGAAACGCCGGCATCGCGCATCGCCGCGGCGATCTCGGCGAGGACGCCGACCTTGTCGGCGACGGTGAAGCGCACATAGGCGCGGCCGAGCCGGTCGCCGGTATCGGCCGCATGCTGCGCGACGAGCGCGGCGGCGGGCATCGCATAGGGCGGGCCATATTCACCGCGGGCGATATCGATGAGATCGGCGACGACCGCGCTCGCGGTCGGCCCGTCGCCCGCGCCCGCGCCCTGGAACAGCAGCCGCCCGACGAAATTGCCCTCGGCCACCACGGCATTGGTCGCCCCCATGACGTGCGCGAGCGGGTGGCCGGTCGGCACGAGATGCGGGTGGACCCGCTGGAACAAACCGTCACGGGTCGATTCGGCGATCCCGAGCAGCCTGATCCGATAGCCGAGCGCGGCCGCCTCGGCGATGTCGGCGGCGAGCACGTCGCGAATCCCGCTCGCGCGGACGTCGCCGAATGCCGGTTGGGTCCCGAAGGCGAGGCTGGCAAGGATCGAGAGCTTGTGCGCGGCATCGACGCCGTCGATGTCGAAGCTCGGATCGGCCTCGGCAAAACCAAGCGCCTGCGCCTCGCCGAGGACGTCGGCGAAGTCGCGCCCTTCCGCCTCCATCTTCGACAGGATGAAATTGCAGGTGCCGTTGAGGATGCCGTAGACGCGCGCGATCTCGTTGGCGGCAGCGCCCTCGCGCAGGCCCTTGATCACCGGGATGCCGCCCGCGACGGCTGCTTCGAACTTCAGCGCGACTTTGGCCGCCTCCGCCGCACGGGCGAGTTCGAGGCCGTGGTGCGCGATCATCGCCTTATTGGCAGTGACGAAGCCCTTCCCCGCGGCGAGCGTCGCGCGCGCGAGCGTCAGCGCGGGCCCGTCCGATCCGCCGACCAGCTCGACCACGACGTCGACCTCGTCGAGCCGCCCCAGCGCCGTCGTATCGTCGACCCAGGCGAAGCGGCCGATGTCGACGCCGCGATCCTTGGCGCGGTCACGCGCGGAGACGGCGACGATCTCGATGGTCCGCCCGGCGCGACGCGCGATCAGATCGCGATTGGCATCGATCAGCCGAATGACGCCACCGCCAACGGTGCCGAGTCCGGCAAGGGCAATGCGAAGCGGTTTGGTCATGGCGGGCCCCATCCAGTCCTCATGCTGAACTCGTTTCAGCATCCACCGTGCGTCAGGCACGGACCGCAGTGCCCTTGCGACACGATGGACCCTGAAACAAGTTCAGGGTGACGACGGTGCTTGTTTTCGTTGCGCCGTGGTGGCGCCTATTTCTTCACCAGCCCGATCTCGACGAGCCGCTCGTGGAGATAGTCATGTGCGGTGATCGGCGTCGGGTAGCGATTGGGGTTGGCGGCGCTGATGCAGCCCGGGAGCGTCTCGATCAGGAAATCGGGCGCGGGGTGCAGGAAGAACGGCATCGAATAGCGCGGCACGGCGCGGCGCTCGGGCGGCGGGTTGACGACGCGGTGGGTGGTCGACGGCAGGACATGGTTGGTCAGCCGCTGAAGCATGTCACCGACATTGACGACCAGCGCGCCCTCGGGCGGCTTGATCGCGAGCCATTCGCCGTCGCGGTCGAGCAGTTCGAGCCCCGCTTCCTCGGCGCCGAGCAGCAATGTGATCAGGTTGATGTCCTCGTGCGCGCCGGCGCGCACGCCTTCTGCATCGGCGGGGATCGGTGGATAGTGGAGCAACCGCAGGATCGAATTGCCGTCCTTGACCGCCGGGTCGAACCAGGCATCGGCAAGGCCGAGGTGCCGGGCGATCGCCGACAGGATGACGTCGCCCGCCCGATCGAACGCGGCGAACAAGTCGGTGAAGGTATCGCGAAACCCCTTGGGGCGGGCGGGCCAGATATTGGGGGGCATCACATCGCCAAATTTGTGCCCGGCGGGAAGATCGCGGCCGACGTGCCAGAATTCCTTGAGGTCGACGGCGCTTGCGCCCTTGGCGATTTCGGTCTTGAACGGCGTATAACCGCGCTGGCCGCCGCCGGCGGGGGTGAAATAGCCGCGCTTCTCGGCCTCGGGCAGGTCGAAGAAGGCACTTGTCTCGGCCCAGGCGCGATCGATCAGCGGCTGGGGGATGCCGTGATCGGCGATCACCGCGAAGCCGAAGCGCTCGAACGAGCCGCCGATCGCGGCAGCGAAGCCCGCCGGGTCGGTCGCGTCTTGGGTCAGCGACAGGGCAGGGACCTGAGCAGTCTTGGAGGCGGTCGGCGTATCGAGCATCGTCAATTGATCCATTGCGCGGAACTGAAAGACTCACATAGGAGCCCCCGTCGCGATCGAACAGAGTCGATGCTTGTTGAATCAGCTCCTGCTGATGACGCCCATCGTGTGCCCGTCGGGCGTCGCCATCAGATCGAGCCGATAGGGTTTGCCGCGATCGTCGGTGCCGATCAGGCTGTTGCCCCTTTCACGGAGCGCATAATGCTCGGTCGCCAGCTCGCTGGCGAACCAGTCACGAACCGCTTTGGGCGGTGCCGGCGCCGTGAAACTGATGCTCGTCATATCGTCGATTTCGTGCGGCATGATCTTCATACTCCGCCGCAGCACTGCCCCCGGGGGCAGCCTGACCATCGCGATGTTGGCGATCGCACCATCGGGCATCGGCATCGCATCGCCCGGCGTCATGCCGCAATCGACAGTGACAGCGCGGGGCGTCGCGGCCCGTTCGCTGCAAGCAGCCTGCGACAGGGCGAGCGCCAGCACGATCGGGATCGTTCGGGTCATGGTCAGCTCCGGATGACGGCGATCAATGTGTGCGGGGCGCCACCCGTTGCGTCAATCACCCGCCCGTTGAGGGCACGGATGTGAGCCACCACCGCACCCGACGTCTCAGCTCCCGGCGGTGATCGTGCCTTTCGACCGATCGGCGCCGGCTGGCGTGATCTCGAGCCGGAAAGGCTTGTGCTCGTTGTCGGTGCCGACCAGCGCCATGCCCTGGCTCTTGAGCGAAAAATCGGCCTTGGCGAGTTTGTCGGCAAACCAGTCGCGGACCTTTTCGGGCGCAGCCGGGCTGTCGAAGACGATCCGCACGCTGCTTTTGTCGTCGCCGCCGGCGTTGATGTTCATCGAGGTGACCTTCGAGCCTGGATAGAGCTTGGCGCCGTTGAGATCGACATCGGTGCCCGACAGCATGAACCTGGGCAACGTGAGCTTGCCCGTGAAGCCCGGCGCGTCGATCGCCACCTGCCCGGTATTGCCGTCGACGCCCGCGGTGAAATTGCCGTCCTTGTCGCCCGCGTTGAGCGTGATCGTCGTGCCTTCGCCGTCATGCCCTTCGCCGCAACCGGCAAGGGGAAGCGCCAGCAGCGCCAGCGGCAGGGCCAGAGCAAGGGCAGGACGAGTCATGGCGGTTCCTCCGATAGTGTATTGGTTCGTTAATACGCCTCGCCGCGCAAGGCAAGGGGCGGGACCGGGGGCATGCGCAACAACGGGGGTGACGCTGGGCGCGGCATCGGGCATGGGCCGCGCATGAATCTCCAGCAATCCGTTGCGCCAGCCGTCGAAGAGATGAGCGGCGCGCCGCTCGGCTTTGTCGAGTTCGTGGCGCTCGTCGCGGCGTTGATGGCGCTGACCGCGCTCGGGATCGATTCGATGCTGCCCGCGCTCCCGGCAATCGGTCAGGCGCTCGACGTCGCCGGGGCCAACCAGCGCCAGTTCGTGATCAGCGCGTTCCTGATCGGCTTCGGGCTCGCCCAGCTGGTGCACGGCCCGCTCGCCGATCGCTATGGGCGGCGGCCGGTGCTGGTGGCGGCGCTGAGCCTTTATGTCGTCGCCAATCTGGTCGCGGCGTTTTCGAGCAGCTTCGTGCTGCTGCTGATCGCCCGCTTTGTCGGCGGACTGGCGATCGCCGCGTCGCGGGTGGTGACGGTGGCGCTGGTGCGCGATTGCTATTCGGGGCGGGCGATGGCGCGGGTAATGAGTCTCGCGTTCATGGTGTTCATGGCGGCGCCGGTGCTGGCGCCCTCGTTCGGCGAACTGATCCTGCTGTTCGCCGAATGGCGGCTGATCTTCGTGATGATCGCGGCGGTGAGCGCGGCGATCCTGATCTGGTTCGTGATCCGCATGCCCGAGACGCTCAAGCCCGCCGATCGCACGCCCTTGTCGATCGCGCGGCTCGTGGCGGGGTGGCGGGCGACGCTCGTCGACCGCTTGTCGATCGGCTATACGCTGGCGGCGGCGTCGCTGATGGGCGCGCTTTACGGCTTCATCAATTCGGTGCAGCAGATCGTTTTCCAGCTGACTCAGGATCAGCGCCTGCTCGTGCCGGTGTTCATGGGCGTGGCGAGCGCGATGGCGCTGGCCAATCTGCTCAATTCGCGGATCGTGATGCGGGTCGGCATGCGGCGGATATCGCACGGGGCGCTGCTCGTGCTGGTCGTGGTGTCGGCGATTCACCTCGTGATCGCCGAGGCGGGGGCCGAGACGATCTGGAGCTTCGCCATCCTGCAGGCAATGGCGATGGGGTGCTTCGGCCTCGCCACCGCCAACTTCTCGTCGATGGCAATGGCGAACATGGGGCATATCGCTGGCACCGCTTCGAGCGTGCAGGGCTTCATCACCGTCACCGCCGGCGCGGTGCTCGGCGCGCTGATCGGCCAGTCGTTCAACGGAACGACGGTACCGCTCTACACCGGGTTCATGGCGGCCGCGCTGGTCGCGCTGGCGATCGTCGCGGTGACCGAGCGCGGGCGGCTTTTCCGCCCGACCTGAGGGCTGGGCGACCAGCGGAACCATCGCCCGTTGCGGTCGTTGGCGCTGCGATCGGCATCTTACGGCGATCAGGAGACGATGCGATGATGAGTGGCGACAGAAAGGCCCCGGGCTCGGGCACGAGCGACGATGGCTATGACGAGGACGGCTATGACGAAAGCCAGCGCGCCGAAATCCTCGAGGCGACCCAGACCGGCCACGGCACGATCATCACCGATCTGGTGACCGATCTGGGCGGCGAAGAGCCCGACGAAGGCATGGACGACGAAGAGGACGGCGACCGGATCGTCGATACCGACGACGGTTGAGCCAGTCCGCCGGGAGCGGCGGGCATCGTGCTTGACGCCTGGCGGACGGCGCGCGACGATGGCGGCAACCGAGCAGGAGACTGCCGATGCCGACCGACCCGCTCGTCGATGCCTATATCGCCCGCCAAGCCGATTTCGCCCGGCCGATCCTGATCGAACTCCGCCACCGGATGCATGCCGTCGATCCGCGCGTCGGCGAGACGATCAAGTGGAGCATGCCGTTCTTCACGATCGACGGCGCGCTGCTCGCCAATATGGCCGCGTTCAAGCAGCATGCGAGCTTCGGCTTGTGGCGGCGCGACGCCTCGCCGACCGGCCAGGAAGGCGAGGCGATGGGGCAATTCGGCAAGCTGACCGGCATCGCCGATCTGCCCGAGCCGGCCGCTTTCGCCACGCTGGTGACGGCGGCGATCGCGCTGATCGATGCCGGCCCGAGCGCGCGAAAGCGAACGCTCAAGCCGGCCGTTTCGGCGACGTCCGAACCCGTCATCCCGCCCGAACTCGCCGCCGCGCTTGCCGGCGACGCCGCTGCCAAGGCGACCTTCGATGGCTTCCCGCCGAGCGGTCGCCGCGACTATATCGAGTGGATCGCCCAAGCGAAGCGGCAGGAAACCCGCGACAAGCGCACCGCCGAGGCGATCCTGTGGCTGCGCGAGGGCAAGAAGCGGCATTGGAAATATGAGAGTTGCTGAACCGGCACGGCAGCCCCGGTCAATGGTTCCCGCTGCCGCCGTCGCCGAAATGGGCAAGCACGGCGAGATCCTCCTTCGATACCGGCGTGCCGGTGACGTCGACGGGCGCATCGGCATTCGCCGCCTGCCCATTTGCCGGCACCGCCACGGGGGAGGGGGCGGCACCGGCAACGTCATAAGCCGTCCACAGGATTCCGCCCGCCCACAGGAGCGCTGACCATCGGCTGCGGAAAAGTTTCGCGAACGGCATGACGGCATCTTGTCATGCGCCGGGTTAAGCGACCCTTGGCGGGCGGGGTTAATCGCACGCTTGCCGTCTCCCGGGCACTGTCAGCACGGCTTGTGCGGCGTGGGCCGCTGGGCTAGCCTTTGCGGCGCACTTGCCTGCCCCGAGGGAGACCTGATGATGCGCGCCACCACGATTCTGTTCGCCGCCGCCGCACTCGCCGCTACTGGCAGCATCGCGCTGACGGCGCCCCGCGCTGCCGCGCAGGACAGCATGAAGGGCATGAGTCCCGACCAGATGAAGGCGATGCATGCCGAGCATGAAAAGATGATGCATGCCGGCATCGTCCAGGCGCGGCAGGCGGGCTTTCATCTAGCGGTTGCCTCGTTCCTCGGGATCAAGGCGGGGATTGCGCGCGGCGACGACGTCAAGACGCTGGCGCTGCCCGCCGCCGCGCTCGCCGGCTGGGGCAAGGCGATCCCGACGATGTTCCCGCCCGGCACCGACACCCCCGAAAGCGACGCGCTGCCGACCGTCTGGAGTGACCGCGCCGGCTTCGAGACCGCCGCCGCCAACATGAGCGCCGCCGCGCGCACCCTCGCCGATCTCGGCAAGGCCGGTGACACGGCGGGCTTCGCGACCCAGTTCGGCGCGCTCGGCAAGACCTGCGGCGCGTGTCACAAGGACTATCGCAAGCCCGAAGAGAAGAAGTAACGCGCGGTCTGTTCGGGGCGCGAATGTTCCCCAATGTTCCCTGTGATCATGGGCACGTGCCGGGACGCTGATCCGCCGCCACGTCGCTGAGGCTTTCCAGTTGCGCCGGGAAGGCGGCTCGGGCGGCGGTCTGAGGGTCGGCGGCACCGTCCTTGCGCACTTCCCAAGGCGCGGCGAAGCGGCGCGGATCGAGACGGGCGAGCAGCCACATCAGCAGCTTGTCGCTGGGTAGCCGCTTTTCGACGACGAGCTCGCCATTCTCCCAAACCTGTTCGGTACGACCATGGATAGCGCGGTCGAAGGCAAGTGCCGTCAGGCGGCCGACCGCGAGCTGATCGGCGGTGTCCCAGGCGGCGGCAAAGGCTGGAGAACGCGCGCGCAGGCGATAGGCGCTGCGCGCGGACAGGCCGGCGTCGCAGGCGGCGGCATGGACCGAGCCCGTCTCGGCAAGCGCATCGAGGAACAGCCGCTGGCGCTGCGCGCTCCAGCCGGTCAGCCGCTTGCGGCTGTCGGGGAGGATGATGCCGTCGAGCGGTTCGGCAGCGGGCGGGGCGGTGGCGGTGGCGGTGGCGTCCGGATCGGCGGGCGGGGCGTCGGCCAGGGGCGCGGGCGGCAGCAGGTCGGTCGGCACGGGCACAGCGCGCTCGACGATCTGGACGAGCGACAGCCGCGGCCCGCCCTCCTCATTGGCGGCTGCCTTGGTGGCGTCGATCCGGTCGCTGGCGGCCAGCCAGGCATCGAACTCCTCGTTCGACATTTCGCGTGCTTCGCGGCGGCGTCGGGTCATTGGTGCGCTCCTCCGATGTTTCAGGAGCGGAACCAGTTATACCTTTTTCGGCGTGTAGGACAGCGCTTCGGCCAGCGGATTAGCCGCTGATCCGCGTCGCGGCCCGAACACCGGGCGACGGACGGGCGCAGCCCGATCCGACGTACTGCGCGGCCCTATCGCTCGATCACATGCCGATCGATAACCTCGATATATTCCTCTTCGGAGATGCTGTGGTCGACAAGGTCAATCAATGCCGCTGCGAGCTCGGCATTGTCGGGATCGGTAAAGGTGAAGCCGTTGATCCACAGGAAGCGGAATAAAGCGGCTTGTGCGGTGCGCTTGTTGCCTTGCTGAAACGGATGGTTCCGGGCGATCGATGTGGCGAGGGCGCAGCCCAGCCGGACGACATCAGCATCGCCGTCGTAACGCAAGATATGGCGGGGCCGGTAAACGGCGCTATCGACCAGTTCGGGACTGATAATCGCGAATGGCTCTCCCGACGCCGACACGAGCAGATTGTTGAACTCGATGAGGTCTTCTGCGTCGATCCAGGTCGGCTCACTCACTCGGCGAGTTTGGCCATCACTTTGGGGTACAAGTCCATCGCCTGCTTGTGGGCCTCGACGGGGTCGAATTTCTCTCCCGTCGGACGCGCCCGGCGGACAGGGCGGGCATCGGGCTTTTTCAGCGCAACCATGTTCTGCTCCTGTTTCATCGATGCAAATATCGGTGTCTGGGGGATAATAGTCAATCAGGGGTTGAGGTTCGCTGAACGTCATCGATCGGGTCGGTTCGGCTGCGTTGCCCAATGGATTTGCTCAAGGCGAGCGCGCCTGTGTATGGGCAAGCATCGGGTCGGCACCGACCCGGCATCAAGAGGAGGCGACCATGACCCGTATCGATCAAGACGACCGCCCGTGCTTTCGAGGTCACCTCAAAGCGTCGTAAGGGCTTCCCGAGCGAGACCAACGTCAAACGCGGCCTGCGCACCGTGCGCGGCGGCGAAGTGGAGCTGCTGGAAAAGCTCGGCCGGCGTGACCCGTGCCCGTGCGGTTCGGGGAAGAGATTTCAAGGCATGCTGCATGACATCGGGTCGGTTTCGACGGGGCCGAGCGGGCGGATTATTGGCGGTGAGCGGCGTGGTTCGGGGCAGAGGTCGCTGGTTGCGATTTAAGTATTGTGTCCCCGGAACTGTCGTGTCCCCGGAACTGTCGTGTCCCCGGAACTGTCAAGTATTGTGTCCCCGGAACTGGTTTCCCCGGAACTGTCATGGGCATGCAGCGAGGATGCCCCCGGCGGGGCGGGGGATCAAGGGTTGACTAATTTGGCGGTATGGGGCGTCGTGATAGTTGCCAGTTGGTGAATTTAGTAAACTAGCACCATAATTTCCGTAATTTCCGCTCTATGCGCCTACGTCCTTACGTGCTGACCATTGGGTGTGTTCACGCGAGAAGGCGTTCTCGGCGTCGGCGACATACCTTCCGAATAGTTCTTCCACATTTGCTCTTGTGAAATTGGCTTTTACGAAGGTTATCTCATGCGCCGTAAGAGCATATGAGCTAGCCAATTCCTGATATCGCTTAACTTG
>NCGF01000039.1 GCA_002281485.1 Sphingomonas sp. 28-66-16 | reverse complement strand
CGTCATCTTCCGCAGCATCAGCGAGGCGATCAAGGAATATCCCGATCTGGTGAAGAAGTGGCTGGGGAAGGTCGTCCCCATGCACGACAATTATTTCGCCGCGCTCAACTGCGCGGTCTTCAGCGACGGAACGTTCGTTTACATCCCGGAGGGCGTGCGCTGCCCGATGGAGCTCAGCACCTATTTCCGCATCAATGCCGAGAATACCGGCCAGTTCGAGCGCACCCTGATCGTCGCCGACAAGGGCGCGTATGTTTCCTATCTCGAAGGCTGCACCGCGCCGATGCGCGACGAGAACCAGCTGCACGCGGCCGTCGTCGAACTCGTCGCGATGGACGATGCCGAGATCAAATATTCGACCGTGCAGAACTGGTATCCCGGCGACGAGAATGGCCTGGGCGGGATTTATAATTTCGTGACCAAGCGGGCGCTGTGCCAGGGCAAGAACTCTAAAGTCAGCTGGACGCAGGTCGAAACCGGCAGCGCGATTACCTGGAAATACCCATCCTGCGTGCTCGCAGGCGATGGCTCGGTCGGCGAATTCTATTCGGTCGCGGTGACCAATAATCGTCAACAGGCCGATACCGGCACCAAAATGATCCACCTCGGCAAGAACACCCGCTCGACGATCGTGTCGAAGGGGATTTCGGCGGGGCGTTCGGACAACACCTATCGGGGCTTGGTGCGCGTATCGCCCACCGCGGAAGGCGTGCGCAACTTCACCCAATGCGATTCGCTGCTGCTCGGCGACCAGTGCGGCGCGCATACCGTGCCGTACATCGAAGTCCGCAACCCGAGCGCGCAGATCGAGCATGAGGCGACGACATCGAAGATTTCCGATGACCAGTTGTTCTACGCGATGCAGCGGGGCTTGGATCAGGAAGCGGCGGTGGCGCTGATCGTGAATGGCTTTGCGAAGGAAGTGCTCCAGCAACTGCCGATGGAATTCGCGGTGGAAGCGCAGAAGCTGCTGGGGATTTCGTTGGAAGGGTCGGTTGGATGAACCTGACCCCAACCGACACGGCCAAGCGCCTTAAAGCCCCTCCCCTTCAGGGGAGGGGTTTGGGGTGGGGGCTATCCGCAAACACCCTCGCCGAACTCCACGCGCGCGCTCGCCAAATGCGCAACAATCCAACCGAGCCGGAAAAGCGGCTGTGGCGGAACCTGTCGAACGGACAACTCGGCGGCTGGAAGTTCCGCCGCCAGCAAGTGATTGGCTGGTTTATCGCCGACTTCGTTTGCCCGTCGGCCAAGCTGATCGTGGAAGTCGATGGCGATACGCACGATGCCGATGCGGATGCCGCTCGTGACGCTGTGTTGATGCGACGGGGCTATCGGGTGCTTCGTTTCACCAACGAAGACGTGACGCGCAATGTCGAGGGCGTGAAGGTCGCGATCCTGCAGGCGTTGGAGCGTACGGAAAGCCCCCACCCCAACCCCTCCCCTGAAGGGGAGGGGCTTGAGAGAGCGGAAGCGCAGAAGCTGCTGGGGATTTGGCTTGAGGGGAGGGCAGCGTGACTTGGCCGACGCAGCTTCTTGAGGATTCGCACAAGCATTGTTTTGCCAATGAACGCGAGCTGCTTTCAAGCGATCAGGCACTTTGCATAGCTTGCGCTCATGTTTTTCCGGTCCACCTCATCTGGGAATGGCTGGTTACCGAAGGGCGGGACAGTGACCGGACGGGCTTCTGTCCCGTTTGCAGTTTCGACACGCTTATTGGCGATGCGGCGCCTTTTCCGGTTTTGGACGTCAACTTCGGCCTAGCGCTGAATAGAATGTATTTTGAAGTCCCGCATGGGACTGTCGAACAGTGGAGCGCGATTGCAACATGCTCAAAATAACTAACCTCCACGCCGAAATCGACGGCAAGGAAATCCTCAAGGGCCTCTCGCTCAGCGTCAATGCGGGTGAGGTGCATGCGATCATGGGGCCGAACGGCGCGGGCAAGTCGACGCTGGGCTATGTGCTCGGCGGGCGGCCGGGCTATGAGGTGACGGGGGGGACGGTGGAATTTCGCGCCACCTCCGTCACCCCGGGTCAAGCCCGGGGTGACGAAGAAGGGGAGTGGGCGGACTTGTTGTCCCTCGCCCCGCACGAGCGCGCGGCAGCCGGCCTGTTCCTCGGCTTCCAATACCCCGTCGAAATCCCCGGCGTCTCCAACGTCCAGTTCCTGCGCGAGGCGCTCAATGCGCAGCGTAAAGGACGCGACGAAGCCCCGCTCTCGGGCGGCGAGTTTCTGAAGCTCGCCAAGGCGCAGGCCGCCGGGCTGGGCATGGATTATGAGATGCTCAAGCGGCCGGTGAATGTCGGCTTTTCGGGCGGCGAGAAGAAGCGCAACGAGATGGTGCAGATGGGCATCATCGCGCCGCGCCTCGCGATCCTCGACGAGACCGACAGCGGGCTCGACATCGATGCGCTGCGCGCGGTCGGCGACGGCATCAACCGGATCATGCGCGCCCCCGACAAGGCGGTGATCTTGATCACGCACTACCAGCGGCTGCTCGATTATGTCCGGCCCGATTTCGTGCATATCCTGAGCGATGGCCGGATCGTGAAGACCGGCGGGCCCGAACTCGCGCTGGAGCTTGAGGCCGATGGCTATGCGGGGGTGACGGCGTGAGCCTAGCGCTCGCCCTTCCCAACCGGCGCGACGAATCCTGGCGCTATTCCGATCTGGAGGCTGTCGCCTCGGTCTGGCCGATCGCTGCGCCGGAACGGATCGAGGTTGCGGCAGGTGACAGCATCGCGCGCGTAATCGTGCAGGACGCCAACGCCGATGTCGTCGCGATCCATGATTATGCGGTGGTGCTCGGCGCAGGCGCGCGGGCGACGTTCCATGTCCTCAATACGGGCGGCAGGCTCGGGCGGGTGACGATCGACGTCACGCTCCACGACGGCGCGCATTTCGAGCTCGGCGCGGCGATGCTCGGCGGGGGGGGGCAGACGCTGGAGATCGTCACCACGATGCGCCACGTCGAACCCAACGCGACCAGCAATCAGGTCGTGCGCTCGGTGCTCGGCGGCAAGGCGACGGGGTCGTATCTCGGCAAGGTCGCGGTCGCACGGCATGCGCAGAAGACCGATGCGTCGCAAAGCGTGAAGGCGATGCTGCTCGCGCGCACCGCGACGGCGAATGCCAAGCCCGAGCTCGAAATCTACGCCGACGACGTGAAATGCGCGCATGGCGCGACTGTCGGCGAGCTGGACGCCAACGCGCTGTTCTACCTGATGAACCGCGGCATCGCGCCGGCCGAGGCCAAGGCGCTGCTGCTGCGCGGGTTCATCGCGGGCGTGTTCGACGATGTGGCCGATGACGCCGCGCGGGAATCGCTGGAAGCGGCGGCGAGCGCGGCACTGGAGCGGATGCTGTGAACCGAGCCGCCCTTTACCCCAACCGTCACCCCGGACTTGTTCCGGGGTCTACCGCGAACCAATCGCTGGGGGCACTTGTTGAACTGTGGACCCCGGAACGAGTCCGGGGTGACGGCAGGAGGTCTGGTTTATGAACGCAGCCACCGCTATTTCGCCCCCAGACGCCCGGCTCGCCGTCCGCGCCGATTTCCCCGGCATCGGCGACTGGCACTATCTCGACACCGCAGCGACCGCGCAAAAGCCGCAATGCGTCATCGACGCGATCGCGCGCGGCTATGGGCCCGATTACGCGACGGTCCATCGCGGCGTGTACAAACGCTCCGCGGACATGACGCTCGCCTATGAAGCCGCCCGTCGCCGCGTCGCCGGGTTCATCGGCGCAGCGTCCGAGAACGAGATCGTCTTCGTGCGCGGCGCGACCGAGGGGATCAATCTGGTCGCGACCGCTTACGCGGGCGAGCAGCTGCAGGCGGGCGACCGCATCCTGCTGAGCGAGCTCGAGCATCACAGCAACATCGTGCCGTGGCAGATGATCGCCGAGAAGACCGGCGCGCAGATCGACGTCATCCCGCTCACCGACGATCACCGCATCGATCTCGACGCGATGGCGGCGATGATTACCCCTGCGCATAAATTGGTCGCGCTGGCGCATGTGTCGAACGTGCTCGGCTCGGTGCTCGATGCGCGACGGGCTGCAGACATCGCGCATAGCGTCGGCGCCAAGCTCCTGCTCGACGGCTGCCAGGCGGTGCCGCGGTTGGTGGTCGACGTCGCCGCGCTCGACTGCGATTTCTACGTCTTCTCGGCGCACAAGCTCTACGGCCCGACCGGCTTCGGCGTGCTGTGGGCGCGGCCCGCGTTGCTCGAGGCGATGCCCCCCTACCAGGGCGGTGGCGCGATGATCGACCGGGTGTCGTTCGATAAAACCACCTTTGCTCCGCCGCCCGGCCGGTTCGAGGCGGGGACGCCGCATATCGTCGGCGCGATCGGTCTCCACGCCGCGATCGATTATGTCGAGAGCGTCGGGCTGGCGCGCATCCACGCGATCGAAACCGATCTGGTGCGCCAGACCCGCGCCGCGCTGTCGCAGATCAATTCGGTCCGGCTGTTCGGGCCCGACGACTCGGCGGGCATCGTCAGTTTCATGATCGAGGGGGTGCATCCGCACGACATCGGCACCATCTTGGACGAAGAAGGCGTGGCGATCCGCGCAGGCCACCACTGCGCGCAGCCGCTGATGGCGGTGCTCGGGGTCGATGCGACCGCGCGGGCCAGCTTTGGGATGTATAACGATGCCAGCGACGTCGAGGCGCTGGTGAAGGGTATCGAGCGAGTCACGAGGATTTTCGGATGAACGAAGAACGCAAGATCGAGGTCGAGGAAGTGGGCGCGGTCGACGCCCCGCCGCGCGCCCGCGTCGAGGACGCCGGGGCCGGGGGGGAACGCCAGCGCGACTATCTCGAGGGGTTTCTCGCCAAGAAGCCCGAAGCGCCGTCGCCGTCGGCACCAGGCGGGGAGACCTATGAAGCGGTGATCGCCGCGCTGAAGGACATTTATGATCCCGAAATCCCGGTGAACATCTATGACCTGGGGCTGATCTATGGTGTCGACGTCACCGATGATGGCCATGCCGTCGTCACGATGACGCTGACGACGCCGCACTGCCCGGTCGCCGAGACCATGCCCGCCGAGGTCGAGATCCGCGTCGGCGCGGTGCCCGGCGTCGGCTCGGCCGAAGTCAATCTCGTCTGGGAACCCGCCTGGGACCCCGCCAAGATGAGCGACGAGGCCCGGCTCGAAATGGGGATGCTGTAATTTCTAAGCTCCTCGCTTGAGGGGGAGGGGCTTAAGGAGACGAACATGACCGACGTGAAAACCCGCCAGCGCCCCGCCGCGCTCAACCTGACGCCCGCCGCCGAAGCGCGGATCGCCGATCTGATGGCGCGCGCGCCCGAAGGATCGGTCGGCGTCAAGCTCTCGACCCCGCGGCGCGGCTGTTCGGGGCTCGCTTACTCGGTCGATTATGTGAGCGAGGCAAAGCCGTTCGACGAGCGCATCGACACGCCCGGCGGCACGTTGTTTGTCGATGGCGGGTCGATCCTGTACCTCGTCGGCAGCAGGATGGACTGGGTCGAGGATGATTTCGCGGCCGGCTTCACCTTCGAAAATCCCAATGCCAAGGGCGCCTGCGGGTGCGGGGAAAGCTTTACCGTTTAAATCGTCGCGTCGCCGTAACGGAACAGTTCGCCGTCCCGCAACGTTCTTACTGCGATCGGTTGCCAATCACGGCACCGTAACGGGAGGACGATTATGCTTTGGACGATTGTGGGTATTTTGCTGCTGCTCTGGCTGCTTGGTTTTTCGATGCACATTGCCGGTGGCCTGATCCATCTGCTGCTGGTCGTCGCCGTCGTGGTGGTCCTCTTCCGTCTGATCAGCGGGCGCAGCGCGGTATAGCGCCGCTCAGGCGGGCCGTTTTTTCAACAGCGCGGTGCGCAGGCATTCGCACACCGTCTCGCCGCGCTGGTTGATCATGCGATGCTTCCATGTCACCAGCCCGGCCTCGGGGCGCGATTTGCTCTCGCGCAGTTCGATGACGTCGCTCGTCGCGTGGAGCGTGTCGCCGATGAACACCGGCTTGGGCATGACGAGCTTGTCGTAGCCCAGATTGGCGACAAGCGTGCCCATCGTCGTCTCGGCAACGGTGATGCCCACCATCAGGCTGAAGGTGAAGGTGCCGTTGACGAGGATCCGGCCGAACTCGCTCGCGCGCGCGGCCTCCGCGTCGATGTGGAGCGGCTGTGGGTTGTGGGTCATCGTCGACCACAACAGATTGTCGGTTTCGGTCACGGTGCGGCGCAGCGGGTGCGCGATCGTCTCGCCGATCTGCCATTCGTCGTAATATTTGCCGGGCATTTTGCTCTCCTGAGTCTTCCCCTCGCCCCGGCGGGGAGAGGGCTGCGCAGACTTGGTCCGCCTTCTCTACGCGGGCCTAGTCGAAGCTGGGTGAGGGGGTTCGACGCCAGCGTCTCGCGTCCGACCCGCCACGTGCACCCTCATCCAACTACGCCCAGCTCGCTTCGCTCCCAAGGCTCTGTATCCTTCTCCCTTCGGGGAGAAGGTTTCATTTCAGCCCAATCCTCCAAATCCGCGCCCCGCCGTCCAGCCGCCATCGGCGGGCAGCACCACGCCGCTCACATAGCGCGCATAATCGCTGGCAAGGAACAGGCACACATCGGCGACATCATCGACCGTGCCCAGCCGCCCGAGCGGCACCGCGCGGGCGCTCGCCGCCTTGGCCTCCGGGGTAGGGGCGAGGCGGTCCATGCCCTCGGTCCCGTCGATCGGGCCGGGCGACACCGAATTCACGCGCACGCCCTCGCGCCCCCATTCGATCGCGAGCGTCCTGGTGATCATGTCGACGCCCGCCTTGGCGGCGCACACATGGATTTGCAGCGGCATCGGGATCCAGGCCTGGGGGGCGGAGATATTGATGACGCTCGCGCCGGGCTTGGTGAGGTGCTCATAGGCCGCGCGCATGACGTGGAAGGTGCCGAGCGTGTCGATCTCGAGCACCGAGCGGAAGCCATTGGGGGAGAGCCCGGCGGCGGGGACGGGGAAATTGCCGGCCGCGCCCGAGACGAGCACGTCGATCGTGCCGCGTTCATTGCGGAAATGCTCGATCGCGGCCTTGACCGCGTCGAAATCGCGAACGTCGAGGCTGTAACCGAGCGCCTGCTTCTCGCCGTGGAGCGCGGCGACGGCGGCATCGACCTTGTCCTGGCTGCGGCTGGCGACGCCGAGGTTGGCGGCGGCGCGCGCGAACGACTTGGCGATGCCGAGGTTGATGCCGGAGGTGCCGCCGAAGACGATGACGTTCTTGTTGGTGAAATCGAATGGCATTGGCTCTCCTCCTTTTTCATCATCCCTCGCCCCATCGGGGAGAGGGTTGCGCAGACTTGGCGGCTTTGCCGCCTAGTCGGAGCTGGGTGAGGGGGCTCGCCGCGAGCGCTTCGCGCGGGACTGTCAGGATTTCCGTGTGTGGGCGGGCGGTTGAACATTACGCCGCCATGGCCCTGATAAAGCGCTCACCGAAGATGACGGCGAACTGTGCCTT
>NCGF01000022.1 GCA_002281485.1 Sphingomonas sp. 28-66-16 | reverse complement strand
ACGATCGTCAACCCGCCGCCCAATGTGACGGGATCGCTGCATATCGGCCACGCGCTCGACAACACGCTGCAGGACATTCTCACGCGCCATGCGCGGCTGCAGGGCAAGGATGCGTTGTGGGTGGTCGGCACCGACCATGCCGGCATCGCCACGCAGATGGTGGTCGAGCGGCAACTCGCGGCCAGGCAGGACAAGCGCACCAATTATACGCGCGAGGCGTTTGTCGAGAAGGTCTGGGAGTGGAAGCGCGAGAGCGGCGGCGAAATTACGCAGCAATTGCGGCGGCTCGGCTGCTCGATGGACTGGGCCAACGAGCGCTTCACGATGGATGCGGGGTTTTCCAAGGCCGTTATCAAGGTGTTCGTCGACCTGTACAATCAGGGCCTGCTCTACCGCGACAAGCGCCTGGTGAACTGGGACCCCGGCCTCGGCACCGCGATCAGCGATCTAGAGGTCGAGACGCATGAGGTGAAGGGCAGCTTTTGGCACTTCAAATATCCGCTGGCGGACGGCGTGACGCTGGCCGATGGGCGCGACCATATCGTGGTGGCGACGACGCGGCCCGAGACGATGCTCGCCGACATGGCGGTCGCGGTGAACGCGGCGGACGCGCGCTATCAGAGCGTCATCGGCAAATTCATCGAACAACCGATCACCGGGCGGCGGATTCCGATCATCGCCGATGACCATGCCGATCCCGAGCTGGGATCGGGCGCGGTGAAGATCACGCCGGGGCATGATTTCAACGATTTCGAGGTGGGCAAGCGGGCCGGGTTCAAGGCCGGTGAGATGCTTAACATGCTCGATGCCAAGGCGAATGTGGTCCAGTGCGGGGGCATCCCGGAAGAATTCATCGGCCTGCACCGCTTCAAGAAGGATGGCGTGCCCGGCGCGCGCGAGGCGGTTGTCGAGCAGATGAAGGCGCTTGGCTGCCTGATCCCCTTTACCGACAAGGAAGGCGTCGAACACGACGCCGAACCCCGCACGATCCAGACGCCGATGGGCGACCGCTCCGGCGTGGTGATCGAGCCGTGGCTGACCGACCAATGGTATGTCGATGCAGCGACGCTGGCGAAGGCGCCGATCGAGGCGGTGCGATCGGGCGCGATCGAGATCGTGCCGAAGACGTGGGAGAAGACGTTCTTCAACTGGATGGAGAATATCCAGCCCTGGTGTGTGAGTCGGCAATTGTGGTGGGGGCATCGGATACCGGTTTGGTATGGATTTAAGCGAAACCAAATGGGTGATCCGATCGATCTTCGATCGGTTCCAACCGAATCCCCCGAGTCTCGACTCGTTCATGGCGATAATCTCGTCTTCTTCGTCGCCGAAACTGATGATCAGGCAAAGATCAAATTTGCCGAATACTATCCCGGGCGCACGGCAGATGATGTTGAAATTTATGACGATTCTCTCTCGGCGGTCCGGTCCGTAAACTGGGGTGGTCCGGGTGAACGACCTGCCAGCGACAAGCGGATTGGAATTTGGCGCGACCCTGACGTTCTCGACACCTGGTTCTCCTCCGCGCTCTGGCCGTTTGCGACGATGGGGTGGCCGGGCGATGCTGACTCAAGCCCCTCCCCTTCAGGGGAGGGGTTGGGGTGGGGGCTCTCCCCAAGCGCGGACTCGGTGAGACTGACAGCCCCCACCCCCTACCCCTCCCCTGAAGGGGAGGGGCTTAACAGCCTCAACGGCCGCTACCCCAACGACGTGCTGATTTCCGGCTTCGACATCCTGTTCTTCTGGGATGCGCGGATGATGATGATGGGCGAGCACTTCATGGGTGATGTGCCGTTCCGCAAGCTGTACCTGCACGGGCTGGTGCGCGCCGCCGACGGGCAGAAAATGTCCAAGTCCAAGGGCAATACCGTCGATCCACTCGGCCTGATCGACAAATATGGCGCGGATGCGCTGCGCTTCTTCATGGCGGCGATGGAGAGCCAGGGCCGCGACATCAAGATGGATGAGAAGCGCGTCGAGGGCTATCGCAACTTCGCCACCAAGCTGTGGAACGCGGCGCGCTTTGCGCAGGGCAACGGCATTGTCGCAAGCAGGTCGCCGAATGCCCCGGCGGCGACGCTGGCTGTCAACAAATGGATCATCGGCGAGACGTTTCGCGCGGTGCAGGCTGTCGACGCGGCACTCGCGGACCTGCGCTTCGACGGGGCGGCGAACGCGATCTATCAGTTCGTCTGGAGCCAGTTTTGCGACTGGTATCTGGAGCTGATCAAGCCGATTTTAACTCCTAACCCCTCCCCTTCAGGGGAGGGGCTTAGTGAGGCCGACGAGACGCGCGCGGTCGCGGGCTGGGTGCTCGACCAGATTCTGGTCCTGCTCCACCCGTTCATGCCCTTCATCACCGAAGAGCTGTGGTCGAAAATGGGCGCGCGCGATTATGAGCTGATCGTCGCGAAATGGCCGGTGGTCGATGCGGGCGGGATCGATGATGAGGCGAGCAAGGAGATCGACTGGCTGATCAAACTGGTGAGCGAAATCCGCGCAGCCCGGAACGAACTGACGATCTCGCCCGGTGCGCGTATGGTGATCCACGTTCGTGATGCGTCGCCCGCCACCCTGGCGCGGTTGGAGAATCAGGGGGCGGCGCTGGCTCGATTGGCGCGGGTCGACACTGCGTCGGGCGATGCACCATCCGGCGGCGCGGCACAGATCGTCGTCGATGAAGCGACTTTCGTCCTGCCGCTGGAAGGCGTGATCGATCTCGACGCCGAACGCGCGCGGCTGAGCAAGGGCATCGCCGCCGCCGAGAAGGAACGCGATTCGCTCGCCGCCCGCCTCGACAATCCGAGCTTCGTCGAGCGCGCCAAGCCCGAGGCGATCGAGAAGGCCCGGGCAGACCATGCCGAGAAATCTGCGGAGGCAGAGCGGTTGTCGGCGGCGCTGGCGCGGCTGGGATGATGGTGGAGCCGCTGGTCGATTCCGTGCTGGGCGAGTTGCGCTACAACGCAAAACTCGGGTGGTATGATGCCGATGTCCAGTGGTGCGGCGCCAGCGCGAGCATGTCGTTGTCCGTTGAGCAGGTTGACGATCTTCCGGGCGCCGCAGCGACGGCAAAGGCGCTGCTGGAGGGCCAGACTACGTGGCAGGCCCGGATGATGGAGGCGGTGGTTCGCGATCTGCTCGATCTCAAGAACGGCGAATGGTTCGATCCCGAGCACGACGCGGCACCTTACACGCCCGAGACCTTGGTCGCACCACTGACCCTGGAAGGTGCTACGATCTTTGCGGACGGCACCGCCACGTTCTTTTTCGAAGACGGCAACCTGTTCTTCGGCCATACAATCCTTGTGGCGGTCGACACGGCGAGCGGCGATGTCACGGCGGACCTCGCCGGATGACGAAGCAAGGTAAGACGATGGCCCAACCTCCCGCCCGTCCCGGCGCCCGCGATCTCACCACCGGGCCGATCGGCAAGACGCTGATCCTGTTCGCGCTGCCGACGATGGCGTCGAACATCCTGCAATCGCTCAACGGATCGATCAACGCGGTCTGGGTCGGGAGATTCCTCGGCGAGAGCGCGCTGGCGGCGACGTCCAATGCCAACAACATCATGTTCCTGATGTTCGCGGCCGTCTTCGGATTCGGCATGGCCGCCACGATTTTGGTCGGGCAGAGCTTTGGCCGGCGCGATATCGATGGCGCGAGACGGGCCTTCGGGTCGGCGGTCGGGCTGATCTTCTGGTCGTCGATCGTCGTGGCGATCGCGGGATGGGTGCTCGCCCCCCAAATCCTCCACCTGCTGGCGACCCCGGGCGAGGCGATGCCGCTCGCGCTGACCTATCTGCGGATCATCTTCGTCGCGCTGCCCTCGTCGATGCTGATGGTGCTGATGATGATGGGGCTGCGCGGCACCGGCGATTCGATGACGCCGCTCTGGTTCGGCTTGTTGGCATCGGTACTCGACGTGATCCTCAATCCGCTGCTCATCGCCGGGCTGGGCCCGTTCCCGCGCATGGGCATCGCCGGATCGGCGACCGCGACGCTGATCGCCAATCTCGTGTCGGTGACGGGGCTGGTCTTCTATATCTACGCCAAGGACTTGACGCTGCGGCTGCGCGGACCGGAACTCGCTTATCTGTTCCCGAGCCGGGAGGTGGTGTGGGCGATCGTCACCAAGGGCGTGCCGATCGGCGCGCAGATGATCGTCATCGCGGTGGCGGGTCTGACGATGATGGGGCTCGTCAACCGCGAGGGCGTCGACACGACGGCGGCGTTCGGCGTGTCGCTCCAGCTCTGGGCCTATGTCCAGATGCCGGCGATGGCGGTGGGCGCGGCGGTCAGCGCGATGGCGGCGCAGAATATCGGCGCGAACAAATGGGACCGGGTCGAATCGACGACGCGCTGGGGGCTGTTGTTCGCGACCGTGATCACCGCGACGATGGTCGTCGCGCTGCTGGTGTTCGACCGGCCGGTGATGGCCTTGTTCCTGGGCGGGGACAGCCCCGCGCTGCCGATCGCGCGGCATATCCAGCTGCTGTCGACGTGGAACTTCATCCTGTTCGGCATGACGATGGTGTTGTTCGGCGTGGTGCGTGCGAATGGGGCGGTGCTGGGGCCGCTCGCCATCCTGTTCGTCGCGATGTTCCCGGTGCGGCTCGCCTTCGCGACGCTGATGCAGCCAGTGCTCGGGGTCGATGCGCTATGGCTGTCCTTCCCGCTCGGATCGGTCACGACCTTCGTGCTGGCGGCGCTGTTCTATCGCTTTGGGCCAT
Source organism: Sphingomonas sp. 28-66-16 (assembly GCA_002281485.1). Classification (GTDB taxonomy): domain Bacteria; phylum Pseudomonadota; class Alphaproteobacteria; order Sphingomonadales; family Sphingomonadaceae; genus Sphingomonas. The sequence continues at coordinate 43,445 of NCGF01000022.1, read as the reverse complement.
GGCGCAAAGGGCGGCTGGTGGTGCCGGCTGCGCATCACGTGGCCGAGGCGCACGCCCAGGCGGTCGGCGAACCTGCGGCGACGCTGACCCCGGCGGCCTGAGCCGGAACCAGCCGTTTCAAGACTTGCGCGCCCGCGTCGAAGGTTCCACAAACCCGCCCATGACCTCCTATCCCGCGCTCCGCCTCCGCCGCACCCGTTCGACGCCTTGGAGCCGCCGGCTCCATGCCGAAACCGTCCTCACCCCCGCCGATCTGATCTGGCCCCTGTTCATCGCCGAAGGGCAGGGGGTGGAGGAGCCGATCGCCAGCCTGCCCGGCGTGTCGCGCTGGTCGGTCGATGGCATCGTTGCGCGCGCGAAGGAAGCGCGGGACGCCGGCATCGCCTGTATCGCGCTGTTCCCGAACACCCCGCGCGACCTGCGCAGCGACGACGGCGCCGAGGCGCTCAATCCCGACAATCTGATGTGCCGCGCGGTGCGCGCGCTGAAAGATGCGGTGCCCGATATCGGCGTGCTCACCGATGTCGCGCTCGATCCCTATACCAGCCATGGTCACGACGGGCTGATCAACGCCGCCGGCTATGTCCTCAACGACGAGACCGCCGAGGTGCTGGTCGCGCAGGCGCTCAACCAGGCGGCGGCGGGGGCCGACATCATCGCGCCGAGCGACATGATGGACGGGCGGATCGGCCTGATCCGCGAGGCGCTCGAGATGGAGGGCCATGTGGGCGTCCAGATCATGTCTTATGCCGCCAAATATGCGAGCGCCTTCTACGGGCCGTTCCGCGACGCGGTCGGCTCGCGCGGGCTGCTCAAGGGCGACAAGAAGACCTATCAGATGGACCCCGCCAATGCCGAGGAAGCGCTGCGCGAGGTCGCGCTCGATCTCGACGAGGGCGCCGACAGCGTGATGGTCAAGCCCGGGCTGCCTTATCTCGACATCATCTGTCGGGTGAAGGCGACGTTCGAAGTACCTGTTTTCGCTTATCAAGTTTCCGGCGAATATGCGATGATCGAGGCGGCGGTCGCTGCCGGTGCCGCCGAGCGCGATCCGATGGTGCTCGAGACGCTGATGGCGTTCAAGCGCGCGGGATGTTCGGGGGTGCTGACCTATCACGCGCTGCATGCGGCGCGCCTGCTGGGGGCATGATCGAAACCGATCGCATGATGCTGCGGCGCTGGCAGCCGCAGGATCGCGCCGCGCTCCGCGCCCAGGTCGCCGACCCCGAGGTGATGCGCTATCTGATCCCGATCCCCGATGCCGCCGCGTTCGAGGCGCAGCTCGCGCGGCTCGATCAATGGCAGGCCGATTGGGGTTTCACCTTCTGGGTGCTGGCCCGCAAGCACGATGGCGCCGCGATGGGCCTGTGCGGCCTCAAGCGCGGCTCCCCCGGCACCCCGATCGATGGCCGGGTCGAGATCGGCTGGCGGCTCGGCAGGCCCTATTGGGGGCAGGGCTATGCGCGCGAGGCGGCGCAGGCGTGCCTCGATTGGGCGTGGGACCGGATCGACACCCCCGATATCTGGTCGATCACCGTAAGCGCCAATCGCGCGAGCTGGGGGCTGATGGAGCGGCTCGGGCTGCGCCGTGTCGCCCAGCTCGATTTCGACCATCCTGCGGTCGAAGACGACAGCCCTTTCAAGCGGCACATCACCTACGTCGCCGACCGGCCGCCCGATCGACGCTTTGTTAACCAAATTCGGTAACAACGGCCCCACGTGCCCGCACCGGCGCGACACGCGCGGGGAAAGCGATGTACGAAAGCACCATCATCGCGGCTCAGCCCCAGCGCCGCGCGATGCCATTGCTGTTTATCGGCGCGATCCTTGCCGGCTCGTTCCTGCTGTTCCTCGTCCAGCCGATGGTCGCGCGGATGGCGTTGCCGCGCTTGGGCGGCGCGCCCGCGGTCTGGAACTCGGCGATGCTCGTCTATCAGGCGCTGCTGCTCGGCGGTTATGGCTATGCGCACCTGCTCGGTCGGCTCGCGCCCCGGCGGCAGGCGGTGGTCCATCTCAGCGTGTTGCTGCTCGCGGCGTTGTGGCTGCCGATCGGGCTGATCGCGATGACGATGCCCGCCGATGCGCAGCCGGCGATCTGGGTACCGTGGCTGCTCGGCGCGTCGATCGGGCCGCTGTTCTTCGCGATCTCGGCGCAAGCCCCCTTGCTCCAGCGCTGGTTCAGCTGCGCGAGCGGCGGTCGTGATCCCTATGCGCTTTATGCGGCGTCAAACCTCGGCAGTTTCGGCGGGCTGATCGCCTATCCGCTGCTCGTCGAGCCGATGCTGCCGCTCAGGGCCCAGAGCGCGCTGTGGAGCGCGGGCTATGGCCTGGTGATCCTGCTGGTGATCGGCTGCGCGCTGGCCTTGCCGAAGGCGACGGCGGGTCAGTCAGCGCCGGCAAACCCCGTCAGCGCGGCGCCGACGCCGGGGCGGATCGCGCATTGGGTGGCGCTCGCGCTGGTGCCGTCGGGGCTGATGCTCGCGACGACGACGTACATAACGACCGATATCGTCGCGATGCCCTTGCTGTGGGTGGTGCCGCTCGGACTCTATCTGCTCAGCTTCTCGATCGCTTTTGCCGCCAAGCGCGCGCCCGCCCGGCTGCTGATGCGGATCGCGCCGCTGGCGATCCTGCTGTTCGGCGGGGTGATGGTCGGCGGCTTTCAGGAGCGCCCCTATCTCAACGCCGGCTTGGCGCTGTTGCTGCTGCTGATCGTCTCGGTGGCGCTCCACGGCGTGATGTACGAGCGGCGGCCCGCGCCCGACCGGCTGACCGGTTTCTATCTGGCGATGTCGTTCGGCGGGGTGCTCGGCGGCATTTTTTCGGGGCTGATCGCGCCGGTCCTGTTCGACTGGACATGGGAATATCCGCTGCTGGTGCTTGCCGCCGGGCTGCTCGCGCCCACGGGATTCGTGATTGCGTCGGTCGAGCGGCTGTGGCGTGTCGACGCCCGGCATCGTCGGATCTTGACGCTCGCGATCGCGGTCGCGGTGATGCTGCTGATCGTCGTCGCGATGCGCAACGCCGCCAGCCTCGATCAAGGGGCGGGCAGGGGCCCCGCCTTCGCCGCGATCGTTGTGCTCGGGCTGATCGCGCTGGGGCGCCGGACGGCGTTCATGATCGTCCTCGCGGGCGCGCTCGTGGTGTTCGGCGGCTATCGCTCGCTGATGCTCTCGCTCGACGGCCATGCTCGTACGCGGAGCTATTTCGGGGTCTATACCGTGCGCGGCAATCCGCGCGTCCAGCAACTCTCGCACGGTACCACCGTCCACGGCACGCAATTGATCGGCACGGTGAAGCGCGAGCAGACGCCGACGGCCTACTATGTCCCGCGTTCGGGCGTTGGCCAGGCGATGCAGGCGCTTGACGGGCTCTATGGCCCGGGGGCGCGCGTCGGCGTCGTCGGGCTCGGGGCGGGGACGCTCGCCTGCTATGCGCGCCCGGGCCAGCAGTGGCGCTTCTACGAAATCGATCCGGCGATCGTCCGCATCGCACGCGATACCGGCCAGTTCAGCTTCCTGTCGCGCTGCCTGCCGCGCCCCGAGATCGTCATCGGCGACGCCCGGCTGGCGCTCGCGACGGCCAAGCCTGCCGGGCTCGATCTGCTCGTGCTCGATGCCTTTTCATCGGATTCGGTGCCGATGCATCTGATGACGCGCGAGGCTTTTGCGCTTTACCAACACGTCATCAGCGGTCGGGGGCTGGTGCTGGTGCACATCTCGAACCGCTTCCTCGATCTCGAACCAGTGATCGCCGCCGCTGCCATTGCCGGCCGCTGGCACGCCCGAGAGCTCGTCTACCGACCGGGTCCGGACGCGCCCGAGGGCGAGACGGTCTCGGCCTGGGTGGCGCTGTCGCATGATCGCGGATCGATCGCCGCGCTGGTGGCGCGCGATGCCGGCTGGCGCCCGCTTGCCCCGGCGCACATGGTGACCGCGTGGAGCGACGATTATGCGACGATCCTGCCGCTGCTCAAATAAACCCAGTCAGCCTTGCGGCAGCTGCGCCTGAAGCGCGTCGATCTTGCGGGTCTGGTCATCGGCCTGCTCGGCGGCGGTGCGGCGAAGCACCTCGAGGGCGCGATAGGGCGGCATGCCCGCGCTGGCACGGTCGATCGCCAAGCGATCGAGATCGGCGAGCGCCGACAGGCTCTGCCCGCGCAGCTGATCAAGCCTCGCCAGCCGGTTCTGCGCGTCAAGCCAGGCATCGCTGCCGATCGCCGCACCATTGGCGGCGAGCGTAAGCGCCGCCGCCTGTTCGCCCGCAGGCGCGAATGATGTTGCCGATTCGGCAAGGGCCTTGGTCAGCTCGGCCAGTCGCGCGTCGAGCGCCGGATCGGCAACGGCCACAGCGGTCGGCCTGACCGGCTCCGATTCGTCGCGGCCCTCGATCGGCCGGGTGAGCAACGAGGGATAGCGACCATTGTGCGTCGCACAGCCGCCGGCGGCCAGCAGGAGGAGCGGGAGGAGCAGGCGTTTCATCGCCCTCGCTCTATGCCGGCGACGACACGTGCGCAACGGGGTTGCACAATCCGGAAACCCCCTTTAAGGCACCGCTTCCGGCGCACCCGTAGCTCAGCTGGATAGAGCATCAGACTACGAATCTGAGGGCCGGGCGTTCGAATCGCTCCGGGTGCACCATTTTTTCCTATCGCTTGTCGACATGGGCCGGCCGCCTCGATCGCCGGCTGCTGCTGCTGCATGGCGTGGCGTTCTCTGCGAAAGCCGGTGCGCTCGGCACGGGCGTCATCAAAGCTTCATGTTGCGAGACCACGAGCGTCGAAGCCCCTTGTGAGCGCCGCCAATGCCCCAAATTCTTGTTGTCGAAGACGATATCAAATCGGCCGAGGCGATCGCCGGGGTGTTGCGCGACGAGCGGATGGACGTGTCGCTCGTCGACAATGGCGTGCAGGCGTTCCTGCTCGCCCGCGACGGCGGCTTTGACGGGATCGTGCTCGATCGGATGCTGCCCGGCGGGATCGACGGTATCGGGGTGCTCGACATGTTGCGCAACGCCGGCGTGACGACTCCGGTGCTGATCCTGAGTGCCTTGTCGGCGCTGGAGGAGCGCGTGCGCGGCTTGCGCGCGGGCGGGGATGACTATCTCGCCAAGCCCTTCGAACCGATCGAGCTCGCGGCACGCGTGACCGCGCTGGTCCGCCGGAAGCGAAAGGAAGACAGCGCTACTACCGTCGATGCCGGTCGCGTCCGGATCGACCTGATCGCCCGCCAGACCTGGGTCGACGGGGTGATGGTCGACCTCCAGCCGCGCGAACTTCAATTGCTCGAATATCTGGTGCGGCGACCCGATCGGCCGGTAACGCGCGCGATGATCTTCGAAGACGTCTGGGGCTATCGCTTCGACGCCAGGACCAATGTCATCGACGTGCACATCACCCGGTTGCGGCGCAAGATCGAGCGGGCCGATGCGCCGCCGCTGATCGAAACCTTGAGGGGGACAGGCTATGTCTATCGCGGCCATCCGGCGCTGGAGTCGTAGCTCGAGCGCGCGCTTCGCGCTGCTGTTCCTGCTGCTGTTCGGGTCGACCTCGGCTTTGCTGTTCGGCTTCGTCTATTATCGCGCGATCGCCTATTTCAACGCCCAGACCGACGACTGGCTGACCCGCGAAACGCGCCGCGACCTGGACCCCGCCACCGAGCGCGCGGCCGCGCTCGAGCGGGTCGCCAGCCACAACGCGCGCGATATCAAGCATCAGCGGACCTTCGCGCTGTTCGACGCCGCCGGCCGCCATGTCGCCGGCGACATGAATTCGCTCCCGCGCGACATCGTCCTCGATACGCCGATCGAACTCGTCGCGCCGACCCGCACCGGTCCTGCCCCGCTTCGACTGATGGTCCACCGGCTGCACAATGGCGATCGCTTCGTCGCGACCCAGGATCTCCGCCAGACCCGCGCCTTTGCGACCGAGCTGATCAGCGCGATGATCTGGGCGGCCGCCGCGACCCTAGTGCTCGGCGTGGCCGGGGCACTGACGCTCGCTGCCGCGCAGGAGCGGCGCATCCGCCACCTCGCCCGAAGTCTCCACCAGATCATGGCGGGCAAGCTGGGCGCGCGCCTGACGCGGTCGGGCCGGCGCGACGAGCTCGACGATCTCGCTCATGAGGTCAACCGCACGCTCGACGAATTGCAACGGCTGATGCTCGAGGTCAAATCGGCGGGCGACAATATCGCCCACGACATGCGCACGCCGCTGACCCGGCTGCTCGCCAATCTCCAGCGCGTCAACACGCCCGAGGCGGACCCGGCAAAGGTGGCGGCGTCGATCGGCGAGGCCGTCGACGAGGTGCAGGGGATGATCGCGATGTTCAACGCATTGCTGCGGATCGCGGAAATCGACGAAGGTGCGCGCCGAACCGGGTTTCGCGCGATCGATCTTGCCGAGGTCGTCGGCGACGTCGCCGATTATCACGAAGTTGCGGCGATCGAGCGGGGCATCACCATCGCCCGGGCGATGCCGGCGCATCTGCCGTTCGAGGGCGATGCCGATCTGTTGTTCGAGGCGGTCGGCAATCTGCTCGACAATGCGATCAAATATACGCCCGATGGCGGCCGCATCGACGTCCACCTCGCGGCCGGCCCCGTGCTGCGCGTGAGCGATTCCGGCCCCGGCATTCCGGCGGACGAACAGGACCGCGTCACCCAACGCTTCCACCGTGTCGAGGCAAGCCGGCAACTGCCCGGCAACGGCCTGGGCCTCGCGCTGGTCGCGGCGATCGCGCGGCTGCACCGGCTCGATTTCCGGGTAGGCGGCGCACCGGGCTGCGTGGCGACGCTGACCCCGGCCTGACCGCGCAACATTAACTCGAATTTAATCGCGCGACGCCGAGCGGCCATCAATCCGACGCCGAAGGGTCACGCCCGGCGCCTAAGGCCCTGAGCAGCGTCGGGGCCACAGGGGGGCATCCACCAGAAGAGATCGTGCCGGGGCGTGCCGCAGCGCTCAGGCCGTTCCCGCGCGTCCGCCAGATCAGTCAGGGAGTGCACATCATGCGCCATTACATCCGTTGTTCGTTGCTCGCGAGCGTCGCGAGCTGCCTTGCAGCCCCCGCGCTGGCGGCACCGGTCGCGACAACTCCCGCCGCTGCCCCCGTCGTCACGGCCGACACCGACAAGCCGGCGGCCGATGTCGACCAGCAGACCAGCAGCGCCGGTCAGGCAGGGCAGGCCAACGACAAGCAGTCGCTCACCTCATCCGACATCATCGTCATCGGATCGCAATCGGCACAGGATGCGCCGGTCAGCGTGTCGCTCACCACGACCCAGCCGCAAGCGGCCGTCAGCCGCGAATATATCGACAACGCCAACGCTGGCTCCGACTTCTTCTCGCTGATCGCGCTGACTCCCGGCGTGTCGCTTACCGGCAACAACAACGGCGCGGGTTTCACCGAGACCAAGGCGCAGATCCGTGGCTTCCAGGACGGCGAATACAACGTCACCTATGATTCGATCCCGTTCGCCGACACCAACAACCCGACCCACCATTCGACCAGCTTCTTCCCGTCGAACACGATCGAGACGATCGTCGTCGATCGCGGTCCCGGCAATGCCAGCCAGCTCGGCCAGGCGACCTATGGCGGCAACATCAACCTTTATTCACGCGCGGTGAGCGATGCCACCGGTATCGAAGCCGATCTGATCGGGGGCAGCTTCAACAGTTTCATCGGTCGACTGACGCTGCAAAGCGGCAAGGTCGCCGGACTCGGGGACGCGAAATTCGTCGTGAGCGGCCAATATCTCCGCTCGGATGGCGCGCTCTCCTATTCGCCGGTCGAGGACAAGAACCTTTTCGTCAAGGCCGTGATTCCGATCGGATCGCGCAACACGCTGACCCTGCTGGCGACCTATAATCGCAATTATTATTATCAGTCAGACGTGCAAAAGGGCTCGACCTGCGGCGGCTTCACGGCGGCCGCGCCGGCGGCGCCGGGCTCGACGCTGACGATCAACAACTGTTCGCCGACGTCGGACATCGGCCGCTTCGGTCTCAACTATGGCTTGAGCAACGATCCGACCCGCACCGATTATTTCGGCTATAACCGCACCGACAAGAATACCGATTTCGAAATCGTCCGTCTGCAGAGCGAGCTTGGTTCAGGCTTCTCGATGGATAACCGGCTCTACACCTACCAGTACAGCAATCAGACATTTTCGGGCAACGGCCTAGCCACTGTATCCACGGTCGGCGGCGTCACGACGTTCACGCAGAACAAGGGCAAGATCTACACGGGTTTCAGTGGCGCCGGGACGGCAGCGTCGCCTTATGTCCGGATCACCGGGCCGGCGACCGACATTCAGGGCTATGACAAGTTGAACAGCTATCGCAACTACGGCTATATCGGCCAGATCAACTATGAATTCTCGATGGGCAAGGTCCGCGTCGGCGCCTGGTACGAGCATTCGGACAGCGATCGTCATACCTATGACCTCGATCGCACCACCGGGCGGCCGAGCTACAACGAAAATTTCAACAACGGCAATGGCACCGCTGCCCAGTCGGCGCTGCCCGGGATCGGCCTGGCCGACATCGCCTATGATCAGCAGTCGAACTGGGACCAGTATCAGTTGTTCGGCGAGTTCGAGTTCCGCCCGGTCAGCACCCTGTCGATCACGCCGGGGGTCAAATATATCCACTTCACGCGAGGCATCAGCGCGCTCGTCAACCAGAAGGCCCGGTCGCCGCTCAACACCAACGCCACGTGGACGCAGACATTGCCCTTCGCCACGGTCAACTGGCAGGTGATGCCGAACTGGGCATTCTACGGCCAATATGCCAAAGGTTTCTATGTCCCTGATCTGTCGAGTTTCTATTCGAGCTCGGCGTCGCTCGGCACATCGCTCAGCAACCTCCAGCCGCAGACGACGACGAATTACCAGATCGGCACCGTCTGGCATGGCAGCCGCGTCTCGATCGATGCCGACGGCTATATCATCAACGTCAGCAACAAGATCGGTACCTGCAACACGGTCGGCTGCGACACATCGCTGCTGATCAACATCGGGCAGGTTCGTTACAAGGGTGTCGAGGGGGGCATCACCGTGTCGCCTTTCCGGGGGCTGACGGTGTTCGGCAACGCTTCGTATAACGAAGCGCGCAGCGTGACGAGCGGGGCGCAAGTGGCCAAGGCACCCTTCTCGACGGCAGCGATCGGCGCCATCTACAGCAGCGGCGGGTTGCGGGCCTCGTTCAGCCAGAAGTTCACCGGACCATCCTACGCCACCGAATATTCGGGTGCCGGCCCGCGCAACTATCGGATTGCCCCCTACAGCCTGGGCGAATTCGCGATCAGCTATCAATTCCTGAAGAACTTCCGCCTCGGCGCAACGGTTTCAAACGTGTTCGACGATCGCTCGATCTACGCCATCGCCGCCGGCAAGACCTACGGCGTGGACGATCAGTTCAACGTCAACGCGCCGCGCCAGGTGCTGGTCACTCTGCGCGTGACCTACTGATCGGCGTCGAGCGAAGGAAATCACCATGCGTGCCAATGCCCTGCTGGCGTCGTTCGGCGTCGTCGCGCTGATCATCGGGGGCGTCGCTTCGGCGGCGCCCCACCAGCTCCATTATCTGACCGCACAAGAGCTTTCGGCGGCAAGCGTCCTGCCGCCACCGCCGGCGCCGGGATCGATTCAGGAAAAGGCCGAACTCAAGGCGCTCCATGCCATCGTCGAGGCGAGTTCGCCGGCCCGGCTCGATCAGGCGCGGTGGGATCAGGATCACGAAGATCCTGCGCTGTTCGACAAGACGCTCGGCATCGAGCTTCAAAAGCTGCCACTCACCTGGGCGTTGCTGAGCGAAGTCCGCGAGGAGGCCGGCGCTGCGGTCGCGATGAGCAAGGCCTATTTCCATCGGGCGCGCCCCTGGGGCGTCGATCCGACGCTGGCGAGTTGCGAGCGCGCGCCGGAGCACAAGCCGATCAATTCCTATCCCAGCGGCCACGCCATTCTGGGCTATTCGGCGGGGTATGTGCTCGCGCAGTTGCTGCCGGGCCGCGCCACCGAGATTGTGGGACGGGCGGCGGATTATGGCTATAGCCGCGAGGTTTGTGGCGTGCACTTCGCGTCCGACATCGAGGCCTCGCACGCGCTCGGGACGCTGCTCGGTGCGAAGCTGCTCGCCAATGCGGCGTTCAAGGCCAAGTTCGATGCGGCGCGGCAGGAGCTGATCGACGCCCATATCGCCGGCGCCTGATCGGCTCGCGGCACGGCAGCGCGCGCGCGTCAACAGCGCGTCGCCTGTCCGGTCGGCGACGCGCTTCGGTGACCGGATTATTCGCGTCCGACCACGACGATGTGGAACGTGCCGGGCACCGCGACCGGACGACCGCCCGGGCTGGCGGGCGGTCCGAAACGCGCGGCAGGCAGATAGAGCGTGCCGGTGGCCGAATCGAGCGCGCCGGTTCGGGCGCCGATCTCGCTGGTGATGGTGCCGGTTACCTGCGCCCCGCCGGCGCCGTCGAGCGCCACGACGCTGATCGTGCCGTCGCGGCCGCAGGGGATGAACGCCAGCCGGCGCGCGGTATCCATGATCACCGCGTCGGGCCCCTTGCCGATATCGATCAGGCGCACGAGCCGCCGGGTCCTGGCATCGATCACCACCGCCTTGCCATTGGCGCAGGCGCTGATCAGCTGATGGGTGGCGGCGTCATAGCCGAGCCCGGTGGGGCCTTCGCACCCCGGCATGGCGATCGCCGCCCCCGGCTTTCGCGTCGCGAGATCGGCAGTCTCGATCTCGTTCTCATCCTCGTTGTTGACGAACAACGTCTTGCCTTCGCCCATCACGCCGAACTCCAGCCCGGGCTTGAGCGTGATCGTGCCGACCACCTGTCGGGCAGCGACGTCGATGACCGATACGGTGCCCCCCTTGGCGTTCATCACGACCGCCCGGCCGCTGGCGGCATCGTAAAAGGCGGCATCGGGGTCTTTGCCGACGGCGATGTTGGCGACCTCATGGCCATCGGCGGTATCGAGCAGGCGGACGCTGTCGTCCTGTGCGCTGGAGACGAGCAGCAGATTCTTGCCCGGAATCGGCACGACGGCATGCGCCCTGGCGATCGTACCCAGCGACCGCACCGCGTTGCCGTGCGCGAGATCGACCGCCATCGCTGCACTGCCGTGCGCGACATACAGCATATGGGTCGTCGCATCGACGGCGGCATAGTCCCAGCCGCCATCGGGGCCGGGAATCGCTCCCGTCACCCGATAAGCGGGCGCCGCCGCAGCAGCGACCAGGCCGATGGCGGCAATCGACACGAGCAGATAGGGCAAGCGGGTAGGGCGCATCGGGGCTCTCGCTTTTTTTGACAGGGACGGGAAGGCGTCGAGAATGCCGGTCGCGGCCCGGTCGCGCCAGCAGCGATCTCCCGCGCAGCACCACATTGGCAAGATTTATAGATTGCGACCGGCGGTCTCGCTTAAGGCGATCCGCATCGCAATTCCGATCGGCACGATTCTGACCTACCTAGCGAGAACCCCGATCGATCCGGATGAAGGGCGGCGGCGACGACGGGTTTCGAGGGCCCCCCGGCGCGGCCCGCGGGGCATCCGCGGCGCAGCGATAGCCGGCGCGAAAGATCGGAAATCCGCGGTCGACGCCCGTCGACCGGGCTTGCGCGTCGAGCGTATCGTGCCAAGGCTGGCGCGGTGACAGCCAATCGCCTCCTGCCGCTCGCTGCCTGCCTGCTGGCCGGCTGCGCGAGCTATGCGCCGCTCCCGCTTGGTCAGGCGGTGGCCGATCCAGCGCTCTCGCGCGACGCTGCCGGGATCGACCGGCCCTTCCTGACCCCCACCATGATCGATCTCGCGCAGCCGCTCGACATGAACGCGATCGCGACCATCGCGGTGATCGCCAATCCCGATCTGAAGGCCCTGCGCGCGCGCGCGGCGATTGCCGATGCGCAGGCCTTTGCCGCGCGGCTGCTGCCCGATCCGACCTTCAGCTTGGGCGCGAACAAGGTGCTGACCGGCCCCGATCCGTTTCTCGATCTGGCCGGCGCGCTGGGGCTCGACATCAACGCGCTCCGCACGAGCAAGGTGCGGCGCGCGGGAGCGGCGGCAGCGGCGCGGCAGGTGCGGCTCGATCTTGCCTGGGCGGAATGGCAGACGGCGGGGCAGGCGCGGATTCAGGCGGCACGGATCCTCTCCCTCGAACACATCATGCCGATCGTCACCGCAAGCCGCGATGCTGCGGAGTCGTTGCTCGATCGCACCTTGCGCGCGGCGGGGCGTGGCGATCTCGCGGGCGATCAGGTGCAGGCGGCGCGCCTGGCGGCGTTCGACGCGCAGGACCGCCAGCGCAGTGCCGAACGCGACCTGGCGACGGCGCGGCTGGAGTTGACGCGACTGCTCGGCCTGCCACCGACCACCGGCCTCGCGCTCGCCCCGCTCGCTTCCAGCGAAGCCCCGCCCGCGGCCGCGCCGCTATTCGAGCTCGCCAAGCAACGCCGCAGCGATCTGCAGGCGCTGCAGGCCGGTTATGCCGCGCAGGAAGCGGCGGTCCACAAGGCGGTGCTCGATCAGTTCCCCAATCTGACGCTGATGGTGAACAGCGCGCGGGATTCGGCGGGCAATGCCTTGCTTGGCCCGGCAGTGGATTTCACGTTGCCGCTCTGGAACCGCAATCGCGGCGGCATCGCCATCGAACGGGCGACGCGCGACGCATTGCGCACCGAATATGATGCGCGGCTGTTCCAGACCCGCGCCGAGATCGCGGCTGCGGTGAGCGGCATCGCGGTCAGTCGGCGGCAGCGCGCGGCGATCGAGACCGATTTGCCCGCGATGGCCCGCTTTGCCGGGGCGAGCCGTCGCGCCGCGACGCGCGGGGACCTGTCGCTCGCCACCGCGCAGACCGCCGAACAGGCGTTGCGCGACAAGCAATTGCTGCTCGCGCAATCCGATCAGGCGATCGCCGAACAGATGATCGCGCTCGAATTGCTGACCGGCACTCCGAAAGAGACATGGCCCCGATGACCCGATCCCTGCTTTTGATTCTCACCCTGATGCTCGCCGGGTGCAGCGCCGGGGGCGAAGGCGACTCGCCCGCCGATCCGGTCGCGCTGGTGTCGCTCGGCCGAGCCGAACAGGGCGTCGTCACCGAACAGGTCACCCTGTTCGGTACGGCGGAAGCGGGCGCGACGGGCAAGCAGACGCTCGCCGCACCGGCCGATGCCGTCGTCACGCGAATCATCGCCCCCGTCGGCACGCGCGTCCGCCGCGGCGACGTGATCGTCGCGCTGTCGCCTGCACCGGCCACGCGGCTCGACATCGTCAAAGCCGCCACCGACGCGCGCGCTGCCGATGCCGCTTTCGCGAGGGCGCAGCGGCTGCGCGCCGACGGGCTGGCGAGCGATGCCGAGGTGGAAAACGCGCGCGCCGCCGCTGCCAGCGCCAACGCGACGCGCACCAGTCTGTCGGGCCGTGCGGGGGCTCTCACCTTGCGCGCGCTCGCGCCGGGCTATGTCGAAACGGTGCCGGTCAGCCCCGGCGAGCTCGTGACCGCCGGCACCGCGATTGCCACGATCGGCCGACCCGACGACGTCCGCGCCCGGTTCGGCGCCGATCCGGCGATCATTCATGGGCTTCGCCGCGGGGCGCCGATCCGGATCGTGCCGAGCGCTGGGCGCGCGCCATTGACGGTGCCGGTCGAGTCGATCGATTCGGCGGTCGATCCGCAGACCCGGCTTGCCTCGGTCTTCGCCCGGCTGCCCGCGACAGCCGGCATCGCGCTGGGCGAGACGTTGCAGGCGCATGTCGATGTCGGCGCGAGCAGCACCGCGCTCACCATTCCCTATGCCGCCCTGCTCGACGATGGCGGCCAGCCCTTCGTCTATGTCGCCAAGGGCGGGATCGCGCATCGCCACGATGTCGAGACCGGCCCGGCGACGGGCGACCGGATCGCGATCGTCAAGGGGCTCGCGGCCGGCGACCGGGTGGTGACCCAAGGCGGCACCGCGCTCGAAGACGGGATGAAGGTGCGCACCAAGTGACGCGCCTGCTCACCGATCATGCCCGCGCCTTGTGGCTGGCGGTGCTGCTGCTGACGCTGGGCGGGGTGTTCGCGGCCACCAACCTGCCGGTCAGCCTGTTCCCGCCGATCGATTATCCGCGCGTGACGGTCGCGGTCGATGCCGGCGAGCGCGACGCGCAGCAAATGGCGGCGCAGATCACCCGGCCGATGGAAATCGCGCTGCGCGCGGTGCCGGGCGTCACCCATATCCGCTCGACCACCAGCCGCGGCTCGGCCGAGGTCGCGCTCAATTTCAACTGGGGCCATGACATGGTCTCGGCAACGCTCGCGACGCAGGGCGCGCTGGCGACCTTGCTCCCCGATCTGCCGACGGGGACTCGCTTCGAAGTGCGGCGATCGGACCCCACCCTGTTCCCGGTGATCGGCATCGCGCTGACCTCGCAATCGCTCGACAGCGAGGCGCTGCGCCAGATCGCCGAGCTCAGCGTCCGTCCGGCATTGACGGCGGTTGCGGGGGTGGCCGGAGTCGATGTGCTCGGCGGGTCGCCGCGTGAATTCGCGGTCGATGTCGATCCCGCCAAGGCCCAGGCGATCGGCCTCAGCCTGCCCGATATCGCGGCGGCGATCGGCAAGGCCAATGACGTGCGCGGCGCTGGCCGGATCGAGGACCGCCACCGGCTCTATCTCGTACTCGCGCAGAACCGGCTGGCGACGATCGCCGATCTCGCCGCGACGCCGATCAAGGCGGGGACGGGCGGGGTCGTGACGCTCGCTCAGGTCGCGACGATCAAGCCCTCGGCAGCCCCCAGCTACACCCGCGTCACCTCGAACGGGCGCGACGCGGTGCTGGTCAATATCCGCCAGTCGCTGGCGGGCGATACCGTCAAGATCGTCCATGACGTCAACGCCCGGCTCCAATCGATCGGCCTGCCGCCGAGCGTCACCGTCAGCACCTTCTACGATCAATCCGAACTCGTCACCGGTGCCGCCAATGCGGTGCGCGATGCCATCCTGCTCGGCGCGGTGCTCGCGGGGGTCGTGCTGTTCGCGTTTCTCAGGTCGGGTCGGTTGATGGTCATCACCGGGCTGATGCTCCCCGCCGTCCTCGCGGGCACCTGCCTGATCCTCTACGCGCTCGGCATGAGCTTCAACATGATGACCTTGGGCGGGATGGCGGCCGCCGTCGGGCTGATCGTCGACGATGCGGTGGTGATGCTCGAACATATCATGCGCCGGATGCAGGAGGGCACCGCGAAGGGCGCGCAGGGCCTGCTTGACGCCGCCGCCGAGATGGGCCGGCCGCTGATCGGATCGACCTCGGCGACGATCATCGTGTTCCTGCCGCTGGCGTTCATCTCGGGCGTGACCGGCGGCTTCTTCAAGGCGCTCGCGCTGACGATGGTCGCCGCGCTCGGGCTGTCGCTGCTCTATTCGCGGCTGGTGATCCCGCTGGTTTCGGCGCACTGGCTGCGTGACAAGGATGCCGAGGCAGCGGAACGCGCCGGCGGCTTCATGACCGGGCTCGCGCGTGGCTATGAACGCGCGGGCGACCGCGCCTTTGCCCGGCCGGCGCTGTTTGCCGCCGTCCTCGGCATCGGCATGGCAGCGCTCGGCGTTGCGGCCTGGTCGCACGTCCCTTCGGGCTTCATGCCGGCGATGGACGAGGGCGGCTTCATCCTCGACTACAAGGCACAGAGCGGCGCGGCGCTCAGCGATACCGACCGGCTGCTCCGCCAGATCGAACAGATCATCATCGCGACGCCCGAGGTCGCGAGCTATTCGCGGCGGACCGGCGTCCAGCTCGGCGGCGGGCTGACCGAGGCCGATGAGGGTGACTATTTCATCCGGCTGAAGGGCGGATCGCGCCGCCCGATCGATCAGGTGATGAGCGACATCCGCCAGCAAGTCGAGGCGAAGGTTCCCGGCATCGCGGTCGAGACCGCACAGTTGATGGAGGATCTGATCGGCGATCTGACCGCGGTGCCGCAGCCGATCGAGGTCAAACTGTTCGGCGACGATCCCGCCGCGATCGAAGGCGCAGCGAAGCGCGTCGGCGCGGCGATCGGCAAGATCGCCGGCGTCGTCGAAGTCGTCGACGGGCTCCGCGTGGCAGGGGACGCGATCAGCATCAAGGTCGATCCCGGCGCCGCCGCGCAACAGGGCCTCGACCCCGACGCGGTCGCGACCCAGCTCGAGGCATTGATCGGGGGAACGCAGGCGACGCAGGTCCGCATCGCCGAACAGCTCGTCACGGTGCGCGTGCGCGCGCCCGGCGACCTGCGCGCGCGCGCCGCCGATCTCGCCCGCCTGGTGCTGACCGCGCCCGATGGCCATGCCGTTCGCGTCGCGCAGATCGCCAGCGTGACGGTCGCGGCAGGCCAGAAGCAATTGACCCGCGAAGACCTTGCCCCCTTCGTCGCGGTGACGGCGCGGCTCGAGGGGCGCGATCTCGGATCGGCGATGAAGGACGTTCGCAAGTCAGTAGCCGGGCTGGGCCTGCCGAAGACGATTCGCGTCGATTATGGTGGCCTTTACGCGCAGCAGCAGCAGAGTTTCGCCGATCTGACGCTGGTGTTCGCTGCCGCGCTGCTGCTCGCCGCGTTGCTGCTCACCTATTTGTTCGAGCGCCTCGCCTGGACGCTGGCCGCGATCGCGACGGTGCTGCTGTCGGCAGCGGCAGTCCTGTGCGGTCTGTGGCTGACCGGGATCGAGCTCGACATCTCGGCGCTGATGGGGCTGACGATGGTGGTCGGGATGGTCACCGAACTTGTGATCTTCTTCCTCGCCGAAATCGATCTTGCCAGAGCCATCGACATCGCCAATCTGCGCGAGGCCGGCAGCAAACGGCTGCGCCCGATCCTGATGTCGGCGCTGATCGCGATCCTGACGCTCAGCCCGCTCGCGCTGGGACTGAGCCGCGGTGCCGGGCTGCAACAGCCGCTCGCCACCGCAATCATCTTCGGACTGGTCGCTGCCGTGCCGCTGGTGCTGCTGTTCCTGCCCGCGATGATCGAGGCGATGGGGGGCTTGGCGAACAGACGCCCGCCCGCTGTCGGCGGCGGGCCGGACTCGCACGCAGCGCAATAATCCGGCGCCGGGTCATCGGTCTGCCGTGGCTCAGCGGATCGTGATCGGCAGATCGCGGCCGCTCGACGCCACATTACCGGCCCGATCGGCGGCGTAGATGCGGATCGTATAGTCGCCGGGCGGGAGGTCCGCCGGGTCCCAGCCGCCCGGCGCGGCGCGACCGTGACGGATATGATTGCTGACGACATAGAGAAAGCGGGTGCGCTGGTCGCTGTGCACCGCGTCACCGCTCGCCGGGGCATAGGCGATCCTTGCCGCGTCCGGCGTGGTCGGCATGCGATCGAATTCGATCGTGACGCGCGGCCGCGCGAATCCCGGCGCGGCACTACCGTCTGCCGCCAGTATCTGAAATCCGGCCTCGTACAGGCCAAGCCGCCGCCGCGCGGCATTGGCGTCGACCTGATCCCACGCCTCGACGACGATGCCGAGCTTCCCGGCGCGCGCCGAAACGACGAGCCGCCCCTTTGCCCGCTCGCTCAGGCGCCGGCCCGCGCCGTCGATCACATAGACATCGTCGATGCGCGGGGCGACATGATCGCCAAAACCGGGGAAGGCCAGCGACAGCGCGTTGACCTTGGCGCGGGGCGATCCCAGTTCGAGATGGACATGCGCCATGCGGTTGATCGTGCCGAGCGGATCACCGACCCGGAAGCGGGTCCCGCGCTTGACCCGGACCCTGACGACGCGGCCTTCGCCGTCCCGCATGATCTGGAACCGTGCCGGGTCCAGCGGTTCGCCGGTGGGCGTGCGGCCGACGCGCATATGGATGTAGGTCAGTTGATCGATCCGCAGGCCTTCGCTCAGACCCTCGACCTCCCAATTGGGCTGCGGATCGCGGACGGTCTCGGCGGCAGAGGCCAGCACCGTGGCGCCTATAGGCGCGCTGATATCGAGCCCGGCATGGAGGTGGTCGCGCGCGTCGCCCTGATAGTTCCCGCGCACTTCGCCCATATCGCCGACCACTTCGTGCCAGCCGGCTTGCGGCCTTAGCGGCCAGGGGACGATCGGCGCGTGGACGAGCGCGGGCAGCGCGGGCGCGGCAAGGGCTTTGGCAATCTGGGCGTCGCCCGGCCCCCGCCGCGAGAGCTTGCGGACGGCATAGGCCGAGGCGTCGGCGACGTAGAGCGCGCCCGACCGCGCGACCGCCAGTCCCGCCGGGCCCACGAGCGGGAGCGCGGCGTTGCCGTCGATCGTCGATCCCGCCCCTGCGAGCACGCGCAACGCGCCGCCGGGCGCCATTTCGACGATCCGCCCGCGCCGATAGGCAGCGACATAGACGAACCCGTCCCAGGTCGGCGCCAACCCGACCATCCCCTGCAGCAAGCCCGCGCCGTCGTTCGGATCGGTCATCGCCAGCGTCGAGACATGGCCGTCGGGCGTCACTTGCCGAATCGCATCATTGCCGCTGTCGGCCACGAGCAACAGGCCGTGCCGATCGAGCGCGACTCCGGTCGGCGTGTCGAAAGCTGCGGCCGCGCCGTCTCCGTCGGCGAAGCCGGCGGCGTCGCCACCAGCGAGCGTCCGCACCTGACCATCCGACGATATCACGCGCAGCCGATCATTGTAGCTGTCGGCGACATAGACGTTGCCCTTGCCGTCGACGGTGACGCCGATCGGCCCGTTGAAGCGCGCCTGCGCCGCCGGGCCGTCGCGGTATCCCGCAACGCCATCCCCGGCGACGGTCGAAATCACCCCGGCCGGCGTCATTTTGCGGATCGCGTTGGCGCTGGTGTCGGCGACGAACAGGTTGCCGGCAGGATCGAGTGCCAGCCCCGACGGCGTGCCGAACGATCCGGGCAGCGTGGATACTCTGCCATCGGGGTCGATCCTGCGGATGCGCCCGGTATTGCCGGCGTCGGCCACATAAAGTGCCCCGCGCCGGTCGATCACCAGCGCGAAGGGATCGCCGAAACGCGCACGGCCCGCAACGCCGTCGACACCGCCCCGACCACCATCGCCGGCGATCGTGGTCATCGTTGCCGGCCAACCGAATTGCGTCGGCGGAGGCGAGAACCAGCGCGGCGCCAGCAGCCAGACGACACCCCCCGCCATCGCCAGGATGGCCAGACCAGCGACGACGGCAAAGGGGCGGGGGGAAATCATCGGCATGACGAACGCCCTAGCAACAATCCGCGCCGCATGCTGCCCTGCGAGATCGCGCCGCTCGGCAGGCGGCGGCCGAGGGGGCGACCGCCGGTGGCGCGTGCGCGATCGACCCATATTCCCTCCACAATCGCGCGATAGCAACCGGCGGCCCATCGAGTATCGTCCGTGTCCATGAAATTCCGGCTCGCCGTCATCGTCTTTGCTGCCATTGCCGCGACCAGCCTGATCGGGGCGATCGCGATGGCGGGGGCGCTGTCGATCAACCTGAAGCAAGGCTTCAACGCCTATCTCGAGGCGCGCGATCGCGAGCGGCTCGAGGGCGCGGTGGCGGCGGTGATCGACGCCGTCGATCGAGGCGGCGGACCGGACGCGATCGATCGCGGCACGCTCGATCTCGCTTTGGCCGTGAAGCGCGCCGTCAGGGTGCCGTTGCGATTGCCACCCCCGCCGCCGCGCGACGATGCGGCGCCCGGGGCGGGGCCGCCCCCGCGCTCGTTCGGGCCGCCCGAGCGCTTCGAGGCGCGGCTGATCCTGCTCGACCGCGCCGGACGCGCGCTGTTCGGGCCCCCGCTGCCACCGCGCGACCGCTGGCCGCCCCATATCCTGCGACACGACCTCGTGATCGGCGGGAAGCGCATCGGCGCGCTCGTCCTGCTCCCGCGCAGTCCCGCGCCCCGGAGCATCGATGCACGCTTTCTGGCGAGCCAGTATCGCACGGCGGGGTTCATGGTGCTGGCACTAATGCTGCTCAGCCTACTCCCGGCGTGGATCGTCGCCCGTGCCGGCGCGCGCATGGTGGCGGCGATCAAGGCATCGACCGGGGCGATCGCGCAGGGTCGCTACGACCAGCCCGCCCCGGCCAGCGCGATCCGCGAGGTTTCGGCGGTGACCGACGACATCAACCAGATGGCCGGCCAACTCGACAAACTGCAAACCGCGCGGCGCCGCTGGCTTGCCGAAATCTCCCACGAACTGCGCACCCCGCTGGCCGGCTTGCGCGGCGAGGTCGATGCGCTCGTGGAGGGTATCCGGCCGCTCACCCCGGCGGCGATCGAGTCGATCCACGAAGAGGTCGGTACGCTGGGCAGGTTAGTCGAGGATCTGCACTTCCTCGCGGTCTCCGATCTGTCGGGACCGGCCTGTACGTTCGCGCCGGCGGACGCGATCGCGCTGTGCCGCGCCGTCGTGTCGCGCTTCGCCGGGTCGGCGCACCAGGCGGGCCTGTCGCTCAGGCTGGGCGATGAGGGACCGTCGTCGGTGGCGGTCGTCTGGGATGGGCGCCGCATCGACCAGGTCCTCGCCAATGTCCTCACCAACAGCCTGCGCTACACCGATCCGCCCGGCACGATCGTCGTCGCCGTGACCATCGCGCACGACGTGGTGCAGCTGTCGATCGCCGATTCGGCGCCGGGCGTGCCCGACGAGGCGCTGCACGCCCTGTTCGATCCACTCTACCGCCTCGACGCCACCCGCGACCGGGCGACCGGCGGCAGCGGGCTTGGCCTCTCGGTCAGCGCGAGCATCGTCGCGGCGCATCGCGGCCGGATCGAGGCCGCGCCTTCGGCGCTCGGCGGCGTGGCGATCGTCATCACCCTCCCGATCGATGCGCGCGCGGCATGACCGGATCGCCCGAAACTCGCACTGTTTTCGTCGTCGAGGATGACCGCAAGATCGCTGCAGTGCTGCGCGACTATCTGATCGCGGGCGGCCATGCGCCGCGACTGTTCCACGAGGGCGGTGCGGTGATCGCGGCGGTGCGCGACGACCCGCCCTCGGCGGTCATCCTCGATCTGTCGCTCCCGGGGATGGACGGCATCGCGATCTGCCGGGGGCTGCGCGGTTTCAGCGATGTGCCGATCCTGATGCTCACCGCGCGGGTCGATGAAGCCGATCGGCTCGCCGGGCTCGATACCGGGGCCGATGATTATGTCTGCAAGCCGTTCAGCGCGAGCGAGGTGATGGCGCGGGTCAACGCGATGATCCGGCGATCCGAAGGCCGCGTGACCCAGGATCAGGCGATCGGCCGTCCCTATGCGATCGACCTGCCAGGCCAGCGCGTGGCGTGGCGCGGGCAATGGCTGGCGTTGTCGCCCGCGGAATTCACGATCGCCGCGACGATGATGAAGCAGCCGGGCCGCGTCTTTTCGCGCGATCAGCTGCTCGATCGCCTTGCCGAGCGCGGCGACGACCGCTCCGACCGGGCGATCGACAGTCATATGAAGAACATCCGCAAAAAGGTCGCGAGCGTCGATCGGGCGGCGGCGTGTTTCGTCTCGGTCTATGGGGTCGGCTATCGCTTCGATCCTTGAGCGCGCTCAAAGCCCGAGCGGCAGGACCCGCCCGACGAACATCACCAGCCCGAGCGCGAGCGCCGTCGCCGATGCCAGCCGCGCGCCGACCTGCCCGACCGAGCGGCGCGTCAGCATCGCCATGCCGGCGCCGATGCCGAGCGCTGCGAGCAGGAACAGCCCCTGGCCGATCTCGACGCCGATGTTGAAGCCCGCCAGCGTCGCCAGCCGGTTGCCCGCCACCAGCCCCATCGATCCCAAGGCCGAGGCGAAGCCGAGCCCGTGGAGCAGACCGCAGGCGAAGACGATCGCGACCCGCGAGCCCAGGCCGCTGCGCCCGCCGAACAGGTTGAGCGCGGCGACGACGGTGATACTGAGCGCGATGGCGGGTTCGACGAGCGCGGGGCTGACGCGGACGACGCCGAGCACCGCGAGCGTCAGCGTGATGCTGTGCGCCACGGTGAAGGCCGAGGTGACGCTGAGCCAATAGCGCCAGCCCGCGCCGGCGACGATCACCGTCAGCAGGAACAGCAGATGATCATAGCCGAGCAGGATATGCTCGACCCCGAGCCGGACGAAATCGGCGAAGATCGACCAGCCGCCGCGAAAGAAGCTTTGCTCGGGCGATTGCGCGGTGAGCACGCCGACTTCGCTATGGGCGACGTCGCTGTCGCGGTGGACCTTGATCGTGATTTGGCGATCGTCGCTGCCGGTGCCGAACAGGTCGGTGGCGACGGTGACGCTCGCGGGTGCCCGCCTGAACTGCGCGCCGGCGAGAATGACGACGTAGGAGGTCGCCGGACCGTCTTGCGGGGCGGCGGCAAAATCCTCGGGCTCGGCGACCCAGGCGAAGGCGATCGGCGCATCGCCATCGGGAGAGCGAAGGTGAAATCGCGCGATGAACTGGCGGCTGATCGCGGCCTGATGCCGGGTCAGTTGCTCCGGGCCAAGCTTGCCGTCATGATCCTCATCGACCCCGGGCAGTGCCGAGATCGGCACCGAGACGACCAGATAGGCCTTGTCCGCGACGATGTGCAGCGTCGCATTCTGCTTCGGCAGCAGATGCGCCGCGCCGGGCACCGGCAGCATCAGCAGCGCGAGCGCGAAAACCCGCGCCGCGACAAGCAACATCCTCACGAGTGCTGCGCGCGCGCGCCGCCCCCGGGCGGTGGGCCGCGATTCTCGTCTGCGCCGGGATAGGCTCTGCCCTTCACGCAGCGCTGGAGATACGGATAGGCGCGCGTGGCGTAATAATGATAGGCGCCGGTCGGGAATTCGGGGGTCACATCGGTGCGACCGTTGCACTCGTCGAGATCGCCGAGACCGGCGACATATTCATAATCCTGCACGAACGTCCCCATCGGCGCGAGCGTGACCGGGGGGCGACCGGCATCGGGCCTCGCCTTCAACCGATAGCTTGGCCGCATCGTCCGGATCGGGCTGCTCGCGTCCATCGGCCGGTCATGCCCCTCGGGACCATAGATGGCGAAGCCATCGACCGCGAAGCCGATCAACGCCATCCCGCCGCGCCCCTTGAGCCGCTCGACCAATGCGGTCGGCACGCCGTGATAATGATAGGCGCCGCCCGGCTGGACATGTGCGTTGTTCGAATCGACGCCGAAATCGAAATAGGATTGGCCCAGCGCCTCGATCCGCCATTGCCCATCATGGCTGCGGCCCGCGTTCGCGCAACCCTCGGTGCAGGTCTGCGCGGTGCCGGGATCGAACTTGATGCCGTTGAGCGCATAACCGCTGAGCTTCACCCGCTGGCCTTCGCCGGCGTAAAGTTGCGGCACGAGCGCGGTCGTGAAGCGGACATCCTGTTCGGCGATCCGGTTGGGATTGCCCCGATTGGGGAAGCTGCCGGTGACGTGATCGGGGATACCATTCCCCGTCAGCCGGCGCTCGCTGCCGGTGCAGCTCCAGGCATAGCGGCTGAGCAGGTTCAGGCCGGGGTTCAACGCGTCATGGCTGCGCGTGCAAGCGATGGCTGCGGTCGAGACGGCAGTGCCCGCGATTGCCGTGCGCTGGTCGTTGCCGCGATCGTCGTCGAACAGCGGCGCGCCCGCCGGTCGGCACGCCGGCGGCCGGCCCGGTGGGGCAAAGCAGCTTCCCGTCATCGCACCATCGCGCCCGGCAAAACTGCACCGCGCGCCCGCGGCGAGGGCGCGGCAGGCGTCGAGCGCGGCCTCGGGGGGGCGAGCCGGCCCGGGCGGAGGGGCGTCGCCATCGCGCGGCGACTGGCCAATTGCGGCACTGATGCCGACAATGATCAGCGTCGCGCCGATCCCGCCGGCCAGTCTGGTGCGCGCGACGCTCAACCGATCCGTCCCTTCAGGCAGCGACCGAAATAGGGATAGCTGTCGGTCGCCATGTAATAATAGATGCCGCCGGGGAATTCGGGCGTGACGCCGGTCCGGCCATTGCACTCGTCGAGATCGCCCGATCCAGCGGTATAGTTCCAGTCCGACTGAAACGCGCCGAGCGGCGCGAATGCGGTCGAGGGACGTCCCGAATCGGCCACCGTGTCGAGCGTGTAGCTGCCGCGGCAGACCTTGAGCGCGCTCGTCGCGTCCATCGCGCTGGTGTAGCAATAGCGGGCATAGACCGGGTAGCCGTCGCCCGCCCAGCCGACGAGCACCATCCGGCGATTGGTGTCCGACACGCCGGCGTTGGTGAGCAGCCCCTCGGGCATGCCGTGATAATGATATTGGCCGCCCGGCTGGACATGGGCATTGTTGGCATCGACGCCGAAATCGAACGTCGTCTGGCCGAGCGCCTCGATCCGCCACGTGTCGGTGCCATTGGCGAGATTGCAGTTCGAGGCGGTCGTCGCGCTGCCGGGGCATGTGCCTGCCGTGCCGGGGTCGAACTTGACGCTGTTGCGGGCATAGACGTTGGCGCCCCCGGGCCCGCCGATCATCGTCGTCGTCGTGTTCATCGTCGGGGTCAGCGTCATCGACGCATTGATCGACTGGGTCGCGATCGTGTTGGGATTGCCCGCATTGGGGAAAGCGCCGACGGCATGATTGGGGAGGCCGTTGCCGGTCAGCAAGCGGCTCGTGCTGCTGCACGTCCAGCTCCAGGTCGCGGTCAGCGTGCCGGCGCTGCTGTAGGCGCCGGTATAGCTGCCGCTATAGGGGCAATCGACCGCAGCGGTAGTGACCGACGATGTCGGGGTCGGCGTCGGCGTCGGGGTTGGCGTGACAGTGGGCGTGGGCGTTGGGGTGGGGCTTGGCGTTGGCGTCGTCGCCACCGTGGTGACGGTGCTCGCCGTCGATCCGTTGCTGCCGCAACCGCCGAGCGTTGCCATCAACGATGCCATCGATAGCGCCGAGACCAAACTGCTGATCCGCGTCCTCTCCATTGTCGACCCCGCCTACCACCTCATCGATGCCAAGCTGCGATGCGATCGTGGAGGAAATATGGAAGCGCGCAGGGTTTTGATCGAACCAGCGACGGCGCGATGCGGGCGAGAGGGTTTGCGCCCGCATCGCTTCGCCTCAGGCGAATTCGCCGATCACCGTTTTCACTTCCATGAATTCGGCGAGGCCATATTTGCCGAACTCGCGGCCGTTGCCCGATTGCTTGTAACCGCCGAACGGCGCGGCGAAGTCCATGCCCCCGGCATTGATGAACACGCTGCCCGCCCGAATTTTGGAGACGAGCGTTTTGGCGACGGCCGGATCGCCGGCGATATAGGCGCCGAGGCCATAGGGCGTGTCGTTGGCGATTTCGACCGCTTCTTCGAGCGTGTCGTAGGGGATGACGACGAGCACGGGGCCGAAGATTTCCTCGCGCGCGACGGTCATGTCGTTGGAGACGTTGGCGAGCACCGTCGGCTGGACGTAATAGCCCTTGGTCATGCCCTCGGGGAGGCCGGGGCCGCCGGTCGCGACGACCGCGCCTTCGTCGATGCCCTTTTGGATAAGCCCCTGAATCTTGTCGAACTGCGCCTTGTTGACCACAGGGCCGATATGGCGGCCTTCCTTGGCGGGATCGCCGACTTCCTTCGCAGCGAAAATCGCCGACAGCTTCTCGATCGCTTCGTCATACTGATCGCGGTGGACGAGCATCCGAGTCGGCGCGATGCAGCTTTGTCCCGAGTTGAGCAGCAAGCCGCCGACCCCGCCGGGCAGGGTCTTGTCGAGGTCCGATCCCGGCAGGATGATGTTGGGCGATTTGCCGCCGAGTTCCTGATGCACCCGCTTGACGGTGTCGGCGGCGTTCTTCGCGACCATGATCCCCGCCCGGGTCGATCCGGTGAAGCTGATCATGTCGATATCGGGGTGCCGGGCCAGCGCGGTGCCTACGCCGGGGCCGTCGCCCTGCACGAGATTGAAGACCCCTGCGGGGACGCCCGCGGCATCCATCACCTCGGCGAAGATCGCGGCCGAGCCCGGGGTCTGTTCCGATGGCTTGAGGATAACGGTATTGCCCGCCGCCAATGCCGGCGCCACCTTGGCGACGATCTGGTTCATCGGCCAGTTCCACGGCGTGATCAGCGCGACGACGCCGATCGGCTCGTGAACGACGTGCGCCTTGCCCGCCGTTTCGGCGAAGGCGAAGTTCTTGAGCGCTTGGAGCGTCGAGGCGAGATGGCCGAGTCCGGCGCCGGCCTGGCCGGTCTGCGCCATCGAGATCGGGCAGCCCATTTCCTCCGAAATCGCCTTGGCGATGTCGGGAATGCGCTTCTGATATTCGGTGAGGATGCGACCGAGCAGCTCGATCCGCTCCTCGCGGGTCGTTTGGCTGTAGCTCGCAAAGGCGCGGCGAGCCGCGATCACCGCCTTGTCCACATCGGCGGGGGTGCCGAGGGTCACTTCGCTGGCGGCTTCCTCGGTCGCCGGATTGATCACGACATGGCGGGAGCCGCCGTCGCTCTCGATCCAGGCCCCGTCGATATATTGCTTGAGATAGCTCTTCACGCGCGTCTCCTCATCATTTGATTGTCGGCGCCCAGATGATCGCTCGGCGGGGCGCGCGCAATCCGGGCAGTGCAAGCGGTGCCGGCGACGGGCGTTTCAGCCCGCGTCGGCCTCGGCCAGTTCCTCGGGAAGCAATTCGGTATCGATCTGCGCCTGCATCGGCGGTGCATAGCGTGTGCCGGCGACGGCGCCCGGCGTGAAGATCGCATCGACGGCCGCGATGGTGTCGGCGCTGAGCGTGACCTCAAGCGCGGCGACATTTTCCTCGAGATGAGCGATGCTGCGGGTGCCGGGAATGGGCACGATATCGGGGCGCTGCGCCAGCACCCAGGCAAGCGAGAGCTGGGCGGGGGTACAACCGGCATCTTGCGCGACGCGGCGAAAGCGATCGAGCAGGGCAAGGTTGTGGGGCAGATTCTCGGCGGCGAAACGCGGCATGAAGTTACGAATGTCGTGCTTTTCGAAGGTCGGCTCATGGACCGCATCGGCCAGAAAGCCGCGCGCGACCGGCGAGAACGCGACGAAACCAATGCCGAGTTCGGCGCAGGCATCGAGCACGCCGAGTTCGGGGTTGCGGACCCACGGCGAATATTCGGTCTGCACTGCCGTGATCGGGTGGACGGCGTGCGCGCGACGGATCGTCGCGGCGGACATCTCGCTCAGGCCGAGCGCGCCGATCTTGCCCGCTTCCTTCGCGCGAGCGAGCGCGCCGACCGACTCCTCGATCGGCACGTTCCTGTCGAGCCGGTGGAGATAATAGAGATCGATATGATCGGTGCCGAGCCGCTCGAGCGCGCCGTCGAGCGTGCGGGCGATCGCGGCTGGCGATCCGTCCAGCCCGCGCTTGCCGTCGATCACGTCGAGCACGCATTTGCTGGCAAGGGTGAATTCGGCACGGCGATGCATCACGCCCTTGCCGATCAGCCGCTCGTTGCTGCCAAAGCCATATAGCGCGGCGGTGTCGAGCAGCGTGATCCCGAGATCGAGCGCATGGTTGAGCAGGCGGATCGCGTCTTCTTCCGATGGCGGGGTGCCATAGGCGTGACTGAGGTTCATGCACCCGAGCCCGAGGGCGGAGGTGGTGAGCGCGCCGATCGCGCGCGTGGGAAGCGTGGTCATGCCTCATTCTAACCACGGTCGAGCAAAAAGGGTAGGGCCGGGACTGCCGGCGCTGCGTCGGCCGGCGGGTCTCGCGAGCGACCGGCTCGATTATAGCGGCTGGCGCTTGCCCGGGAGCGTGGTATGCGCCGCTTGTAGATGCGGTGAGCGCCATCGGCCGGGCCGTGCGAACGACATTTCATTTTGGTTGAGGCCGGGACAAGGCCCGCCACGATCAGGACAATCGGGGAGGCATGATGGCACAGGATCCGCGCACGATCATCGCGGAGCGGCCGATGAGCCGGCTGCAAATCATTGCCGTCGCGATCGCGGTCGGGCTGAACGCGCTCGACGGTTTCGACGTGCTGTCGATCAGCTTCGCCTCTCCCGGTATCGCCAAGGAATGGGGCGTCGATCGCGCTGCTTTGGGGGTCGTCCTGTCGATGGAGCTGATCGGCATGGCGGTCGGCTCGGTGGTGCTCGGCCGCGTCGCCGACCGGATCGGGCGCCGGCTGACAGTGCTGGGCTGCCTGGCGGTGATGTGCATCGGCATGGCCGGCGCGACGCGCGCCCATGGCCTGACCGATCTGTCGTTGTGGCGGGTGCTCACCGGCCTCGGGATCGGCGGCATGCTCGCGGCGGTCAATGCGCTGACCGCCGAATATACCAATGCCCGTTACCGCAATCTCAGCCTCGCGATCATGGTGATCGGCTATCCGCTCGGCGCCGTGATCGGCGGGTCGGTCGCGGCGGTGCTGCTGAAGAGCGGGGACTGGCGATCGGTGTTCGAATTCGGTGCCGTCACCACGGCGATCTTCATTCCGCTGGTGTGGTTCTTCGTTCCCGAAACCGTGCATTATCTGGCAGCGCGACGCCCCGCCGATGCGGTCGCGCGGATCAATCATGCGCTCCGGCGCATGGGGCACGGGATGATCGATGCGCTGCCTGCGGTGACGGTTCGCGAATCCAAGCAATCGGCGGGGGACATCTTCAACCCGGCGTTGCTGAGGATCACGCTGGTTCTGTCGATCGCCTATTTCGCCCATGCGATCTGCTTCTATTTCATCCTCAAATGGTCGCCCAAGATCGTCGTCGACATGGGATATCTGCCCAGCGCAGCGGCGGGCGTGCTCGTCTGGGCCAATGTCGGCGGCGCGCTGGGGGGCGCGATCTTCGGGTTTGTTTCGGGGCGCGTCGGCTTGAAATCGCTGACCTTGATCACGCTGATCGGGTCGGCGGTCGCGGTTGCCGTGTTTGGCAGCGGTGCCAACAGCACGCTCGTCCAGCTCTCGGCGCTGGCCTTTGCCGGCGGGCTGTTCACCAACAGCGCGATCGTCGGGCTCTATACCATCTTCGCGCGCGCGTTTCCCACCCATGTCCGCGCGAGCGGCACCGGCTTTGCGATCGGCATCGGCCGGGGCGGCGCCGCGCTGTCGCCGATCCTCGCCGGTTGGCTCTTCCAGTCCGGGTTCAGCCTGCAATATGTCGGCATCGCCATGGGGGCAGGGTCGCTCGTCGCCGCCGCGCTGATCGCGACACTCAAATTCAATTTCGAGCCGGACGAGCAGCCCGAGGCGGCTTAGAACACCACGACCGAGCGGATGCTCTCGCCAGCGTGCATCAGATCGAAGCCCTTGTTGATCTCCTCGAGGCTGAGCACATGGGTGATCATCGGATCGATCTCGATCTTGCCGTTCATGTACCAGTCGACGATCTTGGGTACGTCGGTGCGGCCCTTCGCCCCGCCAAAGGCGGTGCCCCGCCAGTTGCGGCCGGTCACCAGCTGGAAGGGGCGCGTGCTGATCTCCTTGCCCGCCTCGGCGACGCCGATGATGACGCTGGTACCCCAGCCACGGTGGCAGGCCTCGAGCGCCTGGCGCATCACGGTCGTGTTGCCAGTGCAATCGAACGTATAATCGGCCCCGCCATCGGTCAGCGCGACCAGATGCGCGACGATATCGTCGACCTCCCCCGGGTTGACGAAATGGGTCATGCCGAAGCGCTTGCCCCATGCCTCCCGGGCAGGATTGATGTCGACGCCGATGATCATGCTGGCGCCGGCCATCCGCGCGCCCTGAAGCACGTTCAGGCCGATCCCGCCAAGCCCGAAGACGATGACGTTGTCGCCGACCTGGACCTTGGCGGTGTTGACGACCGCGCCGACGCCCGTCGTCACGCCGCACCCGATATAGCAGCTGGTCTTGAAGGGGGCGTCCTCGCGAATTTTGGCGACCGCGATTTCGGGGAGGACGGTGAAGTTCGAAAAGGTCGAGCAGCCCATATAGTGAAAGATGGTCTGCCCGTTGTAGCTGAAGCGCGAGGTGCCGTCGGGCATCAGCCCTTTCCCCTGCGTCGCGCGGATCGCGGTGCACAAATTGGTCTTGCCGCTGAGGCATGACTTACACTGGCGGCATTCGGGGGTGTATAGCGGGATGACGTGGTCGCCGGGCTTCACGCTCGTCACGCCTGCGCCGACCTCGCGGACGATGCCGGCGCCTTCATGGCCGAGCACGCTGGGGAACAGCCCCTCGCTGTCCAATCCGTCGAGCGTATAGGCGTCGGTGTGGCAGATGCCGGTCGCCATGATCTCGACGAGCACTTCGCCGGGCTTGGGCCCGTCGAGGTCGAGCTCGACGATTTCGAGCGGCTTCTTTGCTTCGAATGCGACGGCGGCGCGGGTCTTCATGGGTGACTTCCTTTACCCCGCACGCCCTATGTCGCCCGCTGCCGCTGCGCAACGGCGATCATCCGCCGCCCTGCGCGGCACGCCCGTTCAGAGCGGCAGGCCGACATAATTTTCGGCGAGGGCGGTCTGCATCGCGGTGGAGTTGGCGATGTAATCGAGTTCGGCGCGCTGCATCTGGCGCTCTAAATCGCCATCATCGGGGAAACGGTGCATCAACTTGGTCAGATACCAGCTGAAGCGCGACGATTTCCAAACCCTTGCCAGCGCGCGCTCGCCATAGCCGGCGAGCCCGGTCTCGTCGTCGCGCCGGTAGCGGGCGATCAGGGCTTCGGCCAGATACGCGATATCGGAGGAGGCAAGGTTGAGCCCCTTGGCACCGGTCGGCGGCACGATATGCGCGGCGTCTCCCGCCAGGAACAGGCGGCCGTGCTGCATCGGTTCGGACACGAAATTGCGCAGCGGCGCGATCGATTTCTCGATCGACGGCCCGGCGATCACGTCGCGCTCGACCTGCGGCCCCAGCCGCAGCGTCAATTCTTCCCAGAAGCGCTCATCGGGCCAATCCTCGATCCGTTCATCGAGTCCCACCTGGACATAATAGCGGCTGCGCGTCGGCGAACGCATCGAGGCGAGCGCGAAGCCGCGATCGTGGCTGGCGTAGATCACTTCGTGGCGACACGGCGGCACGTCGGCGAGTACCCCCAACCAGCCGAATGGATAGGCGCGTTCATAGCTGCGCTGGACGGCCGCCGGGATCGCCTGGCGCGACGGCCCATGAAAGCCGTCGCAGCCGACCACGAAATCGGCCTCGATCGTTGCGCCGTCGCCGTGGGTGATCGTCACGCCGTCGCCGTCGATGCCCTCGATTCGGGTGACCGGCGATTCCCAGAATATCTCGATACCCCGCGCTTCCGCCGCGACGATCAGATCATGCGTGATTTCGGTCTGGCCATAAGCGGTGACCGATTTGCCGGTCAGCCCGAGGCAGTCGATATGGACCAGGCGGTCGCCGTCGATCATGTTGAAGCCCTGGTGCGGCACGCCTTCGATGTCGAGCCGATCGGCGACGCCGATGCGGTGCAGCAAATCGGTCGTCGTCCGCTCGAGGATGCCCGCCCGGATTCGGCTGAGCACATGCGCGGGCGACTGCCGCTCGACGACGACGGTGTCGATGCCTTCGGCGTGCAGCGACAGCGCCAGCATCAGGCCGGCCGGCCCGGCGCCGATGATCGCGACCGACGTCTCAACCACGCCGGGTGCCCGCCATGCCCGCTGCCTGATCAGCCACCGGTCAGTTGCTCCTCGAGCGCACCGAGCACGCGGTAGCACGGCAGTACTTGCGCGACCGAGGCATTGGGTTCGCGGCCCTCGCGGATCGCCGCGATGAATTCGCGGTCCTGCAGCTCGATGCCGTTCATCGACACATCGACCTTGCTGACGTCGATCTGTTCGTCCCGGCCGGTAAACAGGTCGTCATATCGCGCCAGATAGGTGCCGTTGTCGCAGATGTAGCGAAAGAACGTGCCGAGCGGCCCATCATTGTTGAACGACAGCGACAGCGTGCAGATCGCGCCGCTTTCGGCCTTGAGCTGGATCGACATGTCCATCGCGATCCCCAGCTCGGGGTGGTGCGGCCCCTCGAGAACATTGGCCTGAACGATCGGTCCGGCCTGATAGGCGAACAGATCGACGGTGTGCGCGGCGTGGTGCCACAGCAGATGATCGGTCCAGCTGCGCGCTTCGCCCTTGGCGTTCATGTTCTGACGGCGGAAGAAATAGGTTTGCACGTCCATCTGCTGGATCGCCAGCTCGCCAGCGACGATGCGGCGGTGGAGATATTGGTGGCTGGGATTGAAGCGCCGCGTGTGCCCGACCATGCAGGTCAATCCGGTTGCCTGCTGCTTGGCGAGCACCGCCTCGGCATCGGCGAGGCTATCGGCGAGCGGGATTTCGACCTGGACGTGCTTGCCGGCGGCCATGCACTGGATCGCCTGATCGGCGTGCATCTGGGTCGGCGTGCACAGGATCACCGCGTCGACCTCGGGCATCGCCAGGCTCTCGGCCAGATCGGTGCAGGCGTGGGCGATGCCGTATTTGTCGGCGATCGCCTGCGTCGGCTCGAGCCGCCGCCCGATCAGCGAGACCACGTCGACGCCGTCCATCCGCTTCAGGCCGTCGAGATGCTTTTCGCCAAAGGCGCCGGCACCGGCGAGGGCGATTTTCATGCGATTGCTCCAGCTAGCTTGGGACGATGGATCATTCGGCGGCGATCGCGGTGGTCTCGCTGCCGGTCATGTCGAGCCCCTCGCCATTGTCGGGGCGCAGCACGAGATGGCCGATCGCCGTGTTGCTGCACGGCACGTGATAGTGG
Source organism: Sphingomonas sp. 28-66-16 (assembly GCA_002281485.1). Lineage (GTDB taxonomy): Bacteria > Pseudomonadota > Alphaproteobacteria > Sphingomonadales > Sphingomonadaceae > Sphingomonas. Next base: position 10,897 of record NCGF01000022.1, on the reverse strand, counting down.
CGGTGCAGCGCGCGCGTGCGCTTGCCCATCGCGCCGCGCATGATCAGCCACATCACCATTTCGATGCCTTCGCTGCCGGTTTCGCGAAGATATTCGATATGCGGGATGTGGCGTAGCGCATCGCTCTCGCCGATCAGGCCGTCGAGGAAGCGGTTGTCCCATGCCTGATTGATCAGCCCGGCGCGGGGACCCTGCAGCTGGTGACTCATCCCGCCGGTGCCCCAGACCTGAACGTTCAGGTCTTCTGGAAAACTCTCGACCGCCTTGCGGATCGCCTCGCCCAGTGCCCAGCAGCGATTGCCAGAGGGCGGCGGATAGGTGACGACGTTGACCGCGAGCGGCACGACCTTGCACGGCCACGCCTCGGGCTGGCCGAACATCATCGTCAACGGCACGGTCAGCCCGTGGTCGACGTCCATCTCGTTGATGATCGTCATGTCGAATTCGTCGAGGATCAGGCTCTGCGCGATGTGCCAGGCGAGATCGGCATGCCCCTCGACATCGGGCACCTTGCGCGGCCCCCAGCCCTCGTCTGCCGGCTTGTAACGCTCGGCACAGCCGATCGCGAAGGTCGGGATGATCTTCATGTCGAAGGCGGAGGCGTGATCGTTGAAGACGAGGATGACGACATCGGGCTTTTCGGCGGCTTCCCAAGCCCGGGTCCAGTCGAACCCCGAGAAAATCGGGTTGAAATACTCGTCGCGATCCTTGCCGAAATCGGCAGCGACCCCGAGCAGGGGGACATGGCTGGAGGCGACGCCGGCGGTGATGCGGGCCATCTCAGCGGCTCGCTTCGCTGGCGCCGTCAGCATTGGCCTTGATCGAGCGTTGCCCGTCGGGCGAGCGGCCGCCGGCAATCATCATCTTGGTGTAATCCTCGAAATTCATATCGGTCATCGTGCTGACCGCTTGCGCGAAGGAGAAGCCGTCGGTCGAAAACAGCTTGGCGAGAAAATAAACGTTGCCGCCCAGATCGAGGCAGCGATTATAGTCGCGATCGAGCAGCGCCTGTTTCTGCTCCTCGCTCATCGGCCATTCGTCGAGATAGGCACGCTCGTCGGCCTTGAATTTCTGCCGCGCGGCGTCGGTCATCAGGCTCATCGCGAACTGGTTCATCCAATAGCCCTGCCGCGCGCGCTTGGCGGTGAAGACGCGCGTGCCGGGAATATCCTCGAGCTCCGCGAGGTAATCGTGGATATCGGTGGGGCCGGTCATCGGCCTTTCTCCTTCAGTATGGCATCAAGGCGCGGGAATACCCGCCGGGCATTGCCCTCGAAGATCGCGTGGCGCTGGGCGTCCGATATCGGCAGCGCGTCGACATAGCGCTTGGTGTCGTCGAAATATTCGCCGGTGGTTGGATCGATGCCGCGCACCGCGCCGACCATCTCGCTGCCGAACAGGATGTTCTTGGTGTCGATCACCTCGGCGAGCAGATCGATGCCGGGCTGGTGATAGACGCAGGTGTCAAAATACACGTTGTTCATGACGTGGCTATCGAGGCTCGGCTGCTTCAGCATGTCGGCTAGCCCACGATAGCGCCCCCAATGATAAGGCACCGCTCCACCGCCATGGGGGATGATGAAGCGCAAGGTGGGGAAATCGGCGAACAGATCGCCCTGGATCAGCTGCATGAAGGCGATCGTGTCGGCGGCGATGTAGAAGGCGCCGGTCGCGTGGAGCCCCGGGTTGCAGCTGCCCGAGACGTGGATCATCGCGGGCACGTCGAGCTCGACCATCTTTTCGTAGAACGGATACCAGAACCGATCGGTGAGCGCCGGCGCGGTGAAGTGCCCGCCGCCGGGATCGGGATTGAGGTTGCAGCCGATGAAGCCCAGCTCGGTCACGCACCGCTCGAGCTCGGCGATCGACCCGGCGAGATCGGCCTCGGGCGACTGCGGCAGCATGCAGACGCCTGCGAAGACATCCGGGTAGAGGCCGCATACCCGGGCGATCAGATCGTTCGAGACGCGCGCCCAGGCAAGGCTGACGCCTTCGTCGCCGATATGATGCGCCATCGTCGACGCGCGCGGCGAAAAGATCGTCATGTCCGCGCCGCGTTCCTTGAGCAGCCTGAGCTGGTTCGCTTCGATCGTCGCGCGGATCTCGTCGTCGGTGATTTGGGGGTAGGGCGGGGCAGGGGTGCCCGCCTTGAACGCCGCCTTCTGTGCTTCTCGCCAGGCATCATGCGCGGGCGGGGCAGTGGTATAGTGGCCGTGGCAGTCGATAATCATCGTCATGCGGCATCGCTCCTCTGTCGGCCGAGCAGCCGCTGCAATTTTTCGACGAGCGTCGCGGGCGGCGCCATGCCGAGCCCGCCCAGCGCGCGCTGCCGTTCGACGGTGCCGCGCGACATCGCGCTGCCGGTGCCGAGCGCGTCGAGCGTCTCGACGACTTCATCCATCTCGGCAGCGCGGCGCGTGCCATGGATGAGCATGCGATCGAGATTATAGTCGGCGCGGCGTCGCCAGTCGGCCCCTGGCCAGCTCGCATCGAGCGAGCCGATCACCTCGTCGAGCACGCCCGCCTGTTCCGCGGCGAGCACGCATTCGGCGGTCAGTGCCTCGATCCCCTTGACCATCACCGAGCGGATCATCTTGATCGACGAGGCACGCCCGACGTCGCCTGGGATCACCCGGACGCTGGCGAAGCCGATGGCCGCCAGTGCCGCAGCGCCGGTCGCGGCATGCGGCCCGCTCGCCAGCAGCGGCACGGCGACGCCCGCCGGATCGACCGGCGCCATCACCGCAACATCGACATAGCGCCCCCCCGCGGCCTCGATCGCCGATGCAGCCGCCCGCTTGGTATCGGGCGCCACGCTGTTCATGTCGAACCACAACGCGCCGGTCGAGATCGAGGCGGCTGCCGCCGTCGCTACCGGCAGCGCCTGATCGGCGGTGACGAGCGAGAAAAGCTGCGATGCGCCCGACACTGCCTCGGCCAGATCGCCGGCCGGCGCGACGCCGTGCTGCGCCATCGCATCGAGCATGGCGCTGCGGCTGTCGGCGCGATCGAGCTTGATGCCGTAACTCGACAGCATCGTCGCTCTGGCGCGCCAGCCCGGCACGAACGCCCTGGCGGCTTCGCCGAAGCCGATGATCGCAACAATCCCGTCCATGCCAGCCTCGCTAGGCCGGGCGGCGCGATATCGCCCATCGGAATGCGGTCTTTGATATTCATTTTTCGTCGCTAGCGCTGCTGGAGGGGGGCGCCGATGGATTGGCCGCTGCCCGCACAAGGGCAAGAAAATGCGCCTGCATTGCGGTCGGTCTCCAGCCCGCGCGGGTGACGATGCCGATGTTGCGGACGCTGTCGGCGATCGCCGGGCCCAGCTGGGCGAGGATGCCGGCCTCGACCTCGAGCGCGACCTGCGCCGGCGACACGAGGGTCAGGAAATCGCTGTCCCGCAAAACGCCGCGGATCATCATCACCGATCCGCACTCGACCGGCGCCAGCGGCAATCGCCGGCCCGCGAACATTGCCTCCCAGTGGAGCCGCAGCGGGGTGCCGGGGCGGCCGACGATCCAGGGAAATTGGGCAAGCTGATCGAGCGATGGCGCCGCGATGCCTGCCAGGGGGTGACCGGCCCGTCCGACCACCACCAGTCGATCGAAGAACAACGGCCGCTGTTCCAGATCGGCGAGCGGTTCGGGCCGCAGTGCGCCGATCATCAGATCGATGACGCCGTCGCGCAGCGGTTCGACCAGCTCGCGCCACGCGCCCTCGACGATATCGGTCGTCACATGCGGCGCGGTCTTGGCGAGCTGGGCGATCGCGCGCGGGAGCAGCAGCGCGCGCGACAGCGGCATGGCGCCGATCGTGATCCTCGTGCCGCCTTCCGCCAGATCAGGCCGCATTTCGACGAGCGCGGCGGCTATCTCGTTGGCGGCGAGTCGCACCCCGCGCACGAGGCGCCGGCCCGCCACCGTCAGCACCACGCCACGCCCGCGCCGCTCGATAAGCGCGACCGCCGATATCTGTTCGAGATCGCGCACTGCGCGGTGCAGCGCGGGCTGCGACAGGCCGGTCGCCTGTGCCGCGCCGACGAAGCTGCCGACATCGGCAAGCCGAAGCAGCGCGCGCAGCTGGGTGGCCGTCATCAATTGTTCGGGGCGGGCAAAACCGCGCGAGCCGCGGGTCGCGCTGCGCGCGGCATGGGCGAGATGGGCAAAGGCGGCCGACGATCGATCGGCGAGGATGGTGCCTTCGCTGGTCGGCAGCACGCCATCCGAACGGCGCTCGAACAAGCGCACCCCCAATTGGCGTTCGAGCTTTGCCAGTCCCTGCGTCAGCGCGGGTTGCGACAGGCTGACCGCTTCGGCGCCAGCGCTCATGCTGCCCCGCGCGACGATCGACGCGAGCGACCGCAGATGGCGCAGATTGAGGTCGAAAGGATTGAGGCTCATGCAAGACCTATCGTAAAAACTTATTGCCTGACCGCAATTGTTAGTTGTGCGGGCAGGGGTCAACCGCCATCCCGATCCCGCCATCTTCGAGGGGAATATCTGTGTCCGGACGCGTCGTACGATCCATCGCCCGTGCCGATGCCGCGATCATCGACGGTCTCGCCGCCGCGGGGGTCGCCACCGTCCATGAGGCGCAGGGGCGGATCGGGCTGATGGCCGCGCGGCTGCGACCGATCTATCCGGGCGCGCGGATCGCCGGCTCTGCGGTGACGATATCGGCCCCGCCGGGCGACAACTGGATGCTCCATGTCGCGATCGAGCAGTTACGCGCGGGAGACATCCTCGTGCTGGCGCCGACCAGCCCTTGCGAAGACGGCTATTTCGGCGATCTTCTCGCGACCTCGGCGATGGCACGCGGGTGTCGCGGGTTGGTGATCGACGCCGGGGTGCGCGACGTCCGTGACCTGACGGCAATGGGGTTCCCGGTCTGGTCGAAGGCGGTTTTCGCGCAAGGGACCGTCAAGGCGACGCTGGGATCGGTCAACGTCCCGATCGTGTGCGCGGGGGCGGCGGTCGATGCCGGCGACGTGATCGTAGCCGATGACGATGGCGTTTGCGTCGTCAAGCAGGTGGATGCGGCCGCGGTGCTCGAAAAGGCGCGGGCGCGCGAAGCCAATGAGGAATCGAAGCGGCAACGGCTCGCGGCGGGCGAACTCGGCCTCGATCTCTACGACATGCGCGGCAAGCTGGCCGCGCTGGGGCTAACCTATGAGTGAGGGCGTCGCCTGTATCTGGATGCGCGGCGGCACCTCGAAAGGCGCGTTTTTCGTCGCCGACGATCTGCCATCCGATCCGGGCGCGCGCGATGCGTTTCTGCTCGGCGTGATGGGGTCGCCCGATCCGCGCCAGATCGACGGCATGGGCGGCGCCGATCCGTTGACGTCGAAAGTGGCGGTGGTGTCGCGATCGTCGCGCGCGGGAATCGATGTCGACTATCTGTTCCTGCAGGTCTTCGTCGACCAGCCGATCGTCAGCGACAGCCAGAATTGCGGCAACATGCTCGCCGGCGTCGGCCCGTTCGCGATCGAGCGCGGGCTGGTGGCGGGTGGGGACGGCGAAACCCGCGTGACGATCTTCATGGTCAATACTGGCCAGACTGCGATCGCAACGCTGCAGACGCCGGGCGGCATGCCGCGCTATGAGGGCGATGCCCGGATCGACGGCGTGCCGGGCACTGCCGCGCCGATCCCGCTCGAATTCACCGACACCGCCGGGTCGAGCTGTGGCGCGCTGTTGCCGACGGGCAGGGCATCCGACGTGATCGACGGGATCGCGTGCACGTTGATCGACAATGGCATGCCGTGCGTGGTGATGCGCGCCGCCGATCTGGGCATCACCGGCTATGAGGACCGCGCGACGCTCGACGCCAACGCCGCAATGAAAGCGCGGATCGAGGCGATCCGGCTGCAGGCGGGTTCGCTGATGAACCTGGGCGACGTTACCGAGAAATCGGTACCCAAGATGATGCTGGTCGCCGCGCCGAAGGATGGCGGGGCGATCACGACCCGCAGCCTTATCCCGCACCGCGTCCACGCCACGATCGGCGTGTTCGCGGCGGTCAGCGTCGCGACGGCATGCATGATCCCCGGCTCGACCGCCGCGGGGCTGGCCGTGATCCCGCCGGGCAGACGCAAGACGCTGTCGGTCGAGCATCCGACCGGCGAGATGTCGTGTCTGCTCGATCTCGACGATGCCGGCGGCATCGCCTCGGTCGCGCTGCTGCGCACCGCGCGCAAACTGATGGAAGGACGCGTGTTCGCATGAGCCGGATCAAGACCTGGGTCGATACGCCCGCCATCCCTCGCTTCGTCCCGCCGCCGGGCGCGGTCGACGCGCATGTCCATGTCTTCGGCCCCGAGGCGACATTTCCGTTCAGCCCGATGGCCAAATACCATCCCGAGGATGCGACGCCCGAAATGCTGTTCGCGCTTCGCGACAAGCTCGGCTTTTCGCGCAACGTCATCGTCCAGGCGAGCTGCCACGGCGTCGACAATGCCGCGACCCTGAACGGCATCGCCAAGTCGAACGGGCGCGCGCGGGGAGTCGCGGTGGTCGATCCCGGGATCAGCGACGCCGATCTCGATGCGCTGCACGCCGGCGGCATTCGCGGGGTGCGCTTCAATTTCCTCAAGCGGCTGGTCGACAATGCGCCGAAGGATAAATTCCTCGATGTTGCGCGGCGGATCGAGCGGCTCGGCTGGCATGTCGTCGTCTATTTCGAGGCGGACATTCTCGATGAGCTGATCCCCTTCCTCGAGGCGATCCCGACGATCATCGTCGTCGACCATCTCGGCCGCCCCGATATCGCGCAAGGGCCCGACGGCAAAGACATCACCGCGTTTCGCCATCTGCTCGAAACGCATCCCAATATCTGGACAAAGGTATCAGGGGCCGAGCGGCTGTCGCCGCAGGGGCCGCCCTTCGACGATTTCGTCGAGGTGATCCGCCCGGTGGTCGAAGCTTTTCCGGACCGAGTGCTGTGGGGCACCGACTGGCCCCACCCGAACATGGAGCACCGCATCCCCGACGACGGTCAGCTGGTCGATGTGCTGCCCCGCATCGCGGTGACCGCCGAGTTGCAGCGCAAGCTGCTGGTCGACAATCCCGACCGGCTCTATTGGAACGACTGACGGCCGTCGGCCCGTCAGACGATGCAGACTTCGACCAGATTGGGGCCGTCGCCTTCGAACGCCGCCTGCAAGGCAGCGTCGAGTGCCCCGGGACTGTCGACGGTCTGCGCGGAGACGCCCTGTGCCGATGCCAGCGTGCAGAAGTCGATATCGGGCAGCTCGGTGCCGACGGTCTGCTGCAGCCCGAAGACATGGCCGAATTCGACCAGCGCCTGATAGCGGCGGTTTTTGACGATCACGAAGGTGATCGGCAGCTTCAGCTGGGCCGCTGACCATAGGCCCTGGATCGCGTACATGCTCGATCCGTCGCCGAGCAGGGCGATAATGCGGGTGCCCGGCTTGCCGAGGGCGACGCCGATCGCCGCCGGCAGCGCGTGGCCAAGGCCGCCGCTCGCGCAGGTATAGAAACCGTCGCGGATCAGGATCGGCAAATAATCGTGCATCGGTCCGCGCGTGGTCGGCGCTTCTTCGACGACGATCGCATCGGCGGGGCGTAACGCGGCGATACGCGTCATCAGCAGCGTATCGGTCAGCACCGCCGGATCGATCGCGGGCGGGGCGGGGCGGGGCGGTGGCGCGGCGCGCCTGACCGGGGTTGGGCCCGCCTGCAGCGCGGCGAGCGCTGGCCGCATGCTCGAGACGATCGCATCGCCGACGGGCGCATAGCTGGCGAGCGCGGGATCGTCGGTCAGCAGGATCGCGCGCGTCCGCTCGGGCAAATGCGGTCCGTCGCTTTCGGTGTGATAGAGCGACAGCGGTCCGCCGAGCACCACAACGAGATCGTGCGGCTCAAGCGCGGCGACGATGCCGGGTCGTGCGGCAGGGAGAAAGCCGGCAAACAGCGGATGATCTTCGGGAAAGCTGTTGCGGGCGTTGAACGGTGCGGCCCAGACGGCGGCGTCGTGGCGCTCGGCAAGCGCGATCACCTCATCCCAGCAATCGTCGCGGGCAATGCCCGCGCCGACCACCAGCGCCGGTGCGCGGGCAGCGGCAAGCGCCTCGGCTGCCTCGGCGAGCGATACCGCGTCGCCCGAGACGTCGCGGCTGACCCGGCGGATCGCGATCGGCGCGCTCGGCTGATCCCAATCGTCGACCGGCACCGAGACGAACACCGGTCCACAGGGCGGCGTCATCGCGACGCGGATCGCGCGCGCGATCGCCAAGGGCACATCCGCCGCGCGTGCGGGCTCGACCGAATATTTGACGAACGGCTTGGGGAAATCGGCCGCCGCCTCGGCAAACAGAAAGGGCTGAAAGGGCAGGATCGACCGCGCCTGTTGCCCGGCGGTGATCACGAGCGGCGTATAGTTGCGATAGGCGGTGAAGATGTTCCCCAGCGCATGGCCTACCCCTGCCGAGCTGTGCAGGTTGACCAGCACCGGCCGGCGCGTGGCTTGTGCAAAGCCGTCCGCCATGCCGACGACGATCAGTTCCTGCAGTCCCAGGATATAACGGAAGTCAGCCGGAAAATCGCGAAACATCGGCAATTCGGTCGAGCCGGGGTTGCCGAAGATGGTCGTCATGCCGTTGTCCCGCAGCAGATCGAGCACGACGTCGCGGACGGTTGGAAGAATGGCCACAGGGCGCCTTTGCCGATGGAGGGTCACGCGCGGTCATTAGGAGGGCGGCCACGCGGGAGGGTCATTCAAACACCGGCAGCGCAATCGATCTTGCGGTGGCAGTGCCGCCCCCTGCCGGCAATTCTCACGCCCGATTGGCGGCGCTCAGCACCGCGCGGACGCTGGCGGTGGCGATGTCGTTGTCGACGCCGACGCCGAACACCGTCCGTCCAGCGGCCGTGCGGCATTCGACATAGGCGGCGGCCTGCGCATCGGCGCCGTGGCCAATCGCATGCTCGCTGTAATCGACGACGTCGAGCACAGGCCCGGTGCTGTCGCCGAGCGCGGCGATGACGCCCGAAATCAGGCCGTTGCCGCGCCCCGAAATCGACAGATCCTCGCCATTGATCGCGACATGGCCGATGAAGACGCGCTGGCCGGCGGCGCCGCTCTCCTCATAATCGCGCAGCACGAAGCGATCGGTGGCGCCGGGCAGATAGACCTTCTCGAACAGCGCCCAGATATCGGCGGCGTTGAGTTCGCGACCGGCCTCGTCGGCGAGCGCCTGGACGTGCCGGCTGAAATCGGCCTGAAGCCGCTTGGGAAGCTTGAGTCCCTTGTCCTGCTCGATCACCCAGGCGACGCCGCCCTTGCCGCTTTGCGAGTTGACGCGGATCACCGCTTCGTAGCTTCGACCGAGATCGGCCGGGTCGATCGGCAGATAGGGCACTTCCCAGTAATCATCGTTGCGCGCTTCCTGCGCGGCGAAACCCTTTTTGATCGCGTCCTGGTGCGATCCCGAAAAGGCGGTGAAGACGAGATCGCCGGCATAGGGGGTGCGCGGATGGATCGGGATACGGGTGCAATATTCGACCGTCTTGACGATCGCATCAATGTCCGACAAATCAAGTTTCGGATCAATGCCTTGCGTGTACATGTTGAGGGCAACTGTCACCAGGTCGCAATTGCCGGTCCGCTCGCCATTGCCGAGCAGGCAGCCCTCGACCCGGTCTGCCCCGGCCATGATTCCCAGTTCCGCCGCCGCGACGCCGGTGCCGCGATCATTGTGCGTGTGGAGCGAGATCACCACGCTGTCGCGATTGGGGATGTTGCGGCCGAACCATTCGATCTGGTCGGCATAGATGTTGGGGGTCGCGCATTCGACCGTGGCGGGGAGGTTGAAGATGATCGGGTGGTCGGGGGTCGGGCGGAGCACCTCCATCACCGCCGCGCATACCTCGACCGAGAAATCGAGTTCCGCGGTCGAAAAGGTTTCGGGGCTATATTCGAAATACCAGTCGGTCGCGGGCTGGGCGGCGGCGCAGTCGCGCAGGATCTTCGCGCCCTCGACCGCGATGCCGCGCACCTCGTCGCGCGTCATGCCGAAGACGATCTTGCGCCATGCCGGGCTGACCGCGTTGTAGAGATGGACGATCGCGCGCGGTGCGCCCTTCAATGAGGCGAAGCTCGTCTCGATCAGGTCGCGGCGCGACTGGGTCAGTACCTGGACGGTGACGTCCTCCGGGATGCGCCCCTCGGCGACCAGGCCCGAGATGAAATTGAACTCGGTCGCGCCCGCGCTCGGAAAGCCGACCTCGATCTCCTTCATGCCGATCTTGCAGAGCAAGTCGAACATCCGGGTCTTTTTCTCGGCATCCATCGGATCGATCAGCGCCTGATTGCCATCGCGAAGATCGGTCGAGAGCCAGCGGGGCGCAGCAGTGATGCTGCGCGACGGCCATTGCCGATCGGGCAGGTTGATCGGCGGGAACGGTCGGTATTTGGTGGAAGGGGTACGCAGCATATCGGATCTCGCTTGGGCGCTGGGGTCTATCGTCGCAGTGAAATGCCCTCAGGCGGTCGGGCGCTCGCCCGTAGCATCCGCCTAAGGGCGGATAAGTCGCAGAGACAGGAGAAGCGAGGTCCTCATGGCAGTCACGATGGCGCAACGTCGCCGCGATGTCCACCCGCCAGAAACATCCGGTCAATCCTGCTGGCGGGCAGAAACCACAGAATCGCGACGGTGACCGCGCACGCCATGCCGAGCCACGGCGTCACGAAACTGAGCGGGATGCCAACGGCATAAAGGATCCCCGCGATCGCCCCCTTGCGCCCATAGGCCGTGTAATAGGCAAGCGCCTTAGGGCCGCGCTTGCCGGTGCGCTCGATCACGCCGTGCAGCCAGGCATAGGCCAGCGTCGGCAACAGCGCGCTCAGCAGCCACAGGATCGTCGCGTCGCGGTTG
>NCGF01000051.1 GCA_002281485.1 Sphingomonas sp. 28-66-16 | reverse complement strand
CGTCACCGCGATCACCGCGTCGGTCGACGAAACCGCGCTCGCCGCCGATTCGATGTCGAACACCATCGCCGCGATCCGCGAGGATACCGAAACCGTCGCGAGCGAAATCGACCGCGTCGGCTTTGGCTTCGATGCCTTTGACGGCCGGCTCGGGTCGCTCAAGACCAGCGCCGGGGATTTCATCGCCAAGGTCGCGGCATGACGGCACAAAGCGTCATCCTGCCCGAATCGACCGTCACCTGGAGCCAGCAGGGGCGATCGACCCGCGACCGGGTGGCCGATTATGACTGGGACGGAAAGATCGGCCCGGCGTGCAAAGAGCTCGTCACGCTGCTCGCCGACAGCAGCGAGGACATCAGCCGATGCTTCTGGTCGGTCTATCTCACCCGCAGCGACACCCGACATCTGCGCGCGATCTTCACCGACGAGCTTCTCACCCAGCGCAACTCCAAGAGCGCGCGCTACATGATGTCCAAATATCGCGATCCGTTCGGCGATGACTGGTATCGCGTCGCGGTCAAGCAGGTCGCCGACAATGCCAATGCCGGCGTGTCGATCGAATCGCTGCTCTCGTCGTTCGCCGCTGGCTATTCGAAGACGATCGAAGTCCTCGCGCAGAAAGTCGACGGCGATGCCGCGCGCTTCGCGCTGCTCGCCGACGTCGTCCAGCGGCTGGCGATCGTCGAGGCCGAGGCGATGACGTCTTGGCTCGGCAATTGCCAGGCCGAGCGCGCGCGCGCCGATCGCCGCAGCAGTTCGGCCCGGTTTCGCGAAAGCATCGCCAGCTCGATCGAGGGTGCCGCGAGCTTCGGCAACAGTATTCGCGTCCAGGCCAAGGGGGCGTCGACCTCGGCACGCGGCATGCTCGGCAAGACCAGCCAGGTCGCGACCGCCGCCGAACAATCCGCCGTGGCGATGCGCGAGGCGGCGCAGACTGCCGCCGGGCTGATCCGCGCGATCGAGGACGCCCGCAGCGAAGTCGAGGCCGCCGCCGAGATCGCCACGCGCGCGAGC
>NCGF01000002.1:299375-304669 GCA_002281485.1 Sphingomonas sp. 28-66-16 | reverse complement strand
GCTGTTCGGCGGACTCGCGAGCGTGACGCTGGCGGGTCCGGCGTGGGCAGACCCCGCGCCACCTTTCGCTCTGTTGCTCAAGCAAGCCGAGCAATCTCCGCGCCTCCAGGAGCTGGCGGCCGACGTCGATCGTGCGACGGGCCTGTCCGAGCAAGCCCGGGCGCGCCCCAATCCATCCGTGAGCGTCTATGCTGAGAACTTTGCCGGATCGTCGCCCTATGCCGGGTTCGACCGGACCGAGACGACGCTGCAATATAGCCAGCCGTTCGAGCTGGGCGGCAAACGATCTGCGCGCATCGCCGCTGGCGAAGCCGGGGTGACGGCGGCGCGGGCGCGAGGACTGCAAGGTCGCGTCGCCTTTGCCTATGATCTTGCGCGGGCCTATGCCGCCGTCGAACTCGCCGATCGGCGCATCGCGATTGCTGAGGATGAAGTCGAGGAGGGCGAGGCCGACCTGAAACTCGCCCGCGCCCTGGTCGAAGCAGGCAAAGAAGCCCGCCTCCGCGCGCTGCAAGCCGAAACCGAACTCAATGCCGCCCGGGCCGTGCTGGAGGGCACGCGGGCAGCGCGCACGGCGGCGCTCGCTCGGTTGTCCGCACTGGCCGGGGTGGAGACGCCCTTTACCGGTGTTTCGGACTCGCTGCTCGATCCGCCGCAACCACGTGCCGCCTATGGGCCGGTCGATCCATTGCGAGCCACCAGTTATCTTGCCGCGCTGGCGGATCGGGAGGCTACCGCAAAACGCGCCGCGTCGGAGCGCAAGCGTACCATTCCGGACATTACCGGGCAGATCGGTGTGCGCCGCCTAGATCAAGACCGCGCAACCGCGCTGGTTGCGGGCATCTCGTTGCCGCTACGCCTGTTTGACCGCAACAGGGGCAATATCGCCGCAGCGGACGCCGAAGTGCGTGGCGCCGAGGCAAGGACGGCCGCTGCTCGTTTGGAGGCTACTGCTAACGTCCGCGCCACACTCGCGCTGGCAGAGGCCGCCGAAGCCCGGGTTACCGCCGCCGACCGAACGATGGCGACGGCCGAGGAAACCTACCGCCTTGCCCGCATCGCCTATGAAGCTGGCAAATCCCCGTTGAGCGAAATCCTCGTCGCGCGTCACGGCCTCGGCACCGCGCGCGGCATCGTCGCCGATGCAGCCGCCGCCCGCTTCGATGCCCGCGCCCAACTCGCCAGCCTGAACGGCTTGGCCATCACCGGAGACCCGGTCCAATGAACGACAAGACACGCCTTTATACCGGGGCCGCGATCGGCCTGGTCGCTGCCGCCGCGCTCGGCTTCGGTGCCGCGCGCCTTACGCAGCCGACGCCGCCCGCACCCGAAGCGATGGCGACGAAGCCGAGCGAGCCGACTGACGCGGTCGAGATCACGCCGGACGGCATCCGCATTTCGGCGATCACCGTCGCGGCCGCCGCTTCGGGCGAACTCGACGCGGCGATCCCGGCGTCCGCCACGGTGGAGGCGACCCCCGATGCCGAAGCGGTGTTGACCGCGCGCGCGCCCGGCACCGTCACGCGCATCTTCAAGCGCATCGGTGATCCGGTGCGGGTGGGCGATACGCTGGCGTTCGTCGAAAGCCGCGACGCCTCGACGATTGCCGCCGACCGCGCGGCTGCTGTAGCGCGGGTGTCGCTGGCCTCGAAGCAGCTGGCGCGCGAGCGGTCCTTGCTTGCGCAAGGCGTGTCGGCGCGGGCCGATTATGAAACCGCGCAGGCCGCGCTTGCGGTCGCTCAGGCCGATGCAGGACGCGCCAGCGCAGCGGCGGGTGCGGTGCGGCTGGCGCGCGATGGCCGGTCGATCGCCGTCGTCAGCCCGGTGAGTGGACGCGTCACGGCCGCGACCGCCAGCCTCGGTCAGTTCATTGCCGCCGAGACTGAGCTGTTCCGCGTCGCCGATCCGTCGCGCCTGCAGATCACCGCCAGCCTGCCGCAAGCCGATGCGCCGCGCGTCCGCACCGGCGACCGGGTGGAACTGACCACCAGCGACGGACAGATGATCACAGGGCGGGTGCGCTCGGCCACGGGCGTGGTCGACCGCGTGACGCGCGGTGCGACGATCGTGATCGAGCCGAGCGCGGGCGGCAGCCTGCTCGTGCCGGGGCAGTTGGTTCAGGCGCGCGTCTTCGCCAGCGGCGGGGCTGCCAAATCGGGCGTGATGGTGCCGCAGGACGCGGTCCAGACGATCGGGGACCGCAGCGTGGTGTTCGTCCGCACGCGCAGCGGTTTCAAGGCGCAGACGGTGCAGGTCGGCAGCCGCAGCGGCGGGATGGTCGCGATTGCGTCGGGCCTGAATCCCGAAACGCCGATCGCCACCACCAACGCCTTCCTTCTCAAGGCCGAGATTGAGAAGGAGCAGGCAGAATGATCGCGCGCATCCTATCGCTTTCGGTCCGGATGCGATGGCTTGTCGTGAGCCTCACACTGCTCGTCGTTGCCTTTGGCGCGTGGCAGATCACGCTGCTGCCGATAGATGCCGTTCCCGATGTAACCAACCGCCAAGTCCAGATCAGCACCTTCGCGCCGACGCTGGGTCCCGTCGATATCGAAAAGCAGGTGACCTTCCCGGTCGAGACCGCTCTTGCGGGCATCCCGGGGCTGGAGATGACCCGCTCCTTCTCGCGCAACGGCTTCAGCCAGGTGACCGCAGTGTTCACCGATTCGACCGATGTGTTCTTCGCGCGCCAGCAGGTCACCGAACGCCTCGCGCAGGCGAAGGACAGCCTGCCCGCCGGCATCCAGCCCAATCTCGCGCCGCTCAGCACGGGTCTTGGCGAAATATTTTTCTATTCGGTCGCTTTCCATCATCCCGACGGCAATGGCATCAAGGCCATCGACGGGAAGCCCGGCTGGCAATCCGACCGCAGCTACCTGACGCCCGAGGGCGAACGCCTTACGAGCGAAATCGCCAAGGCAGCGTATCTGCGCACTGTGCAGGACTGGATCATCCGCCCGCAGATGCGCACCGTGAAGGGCGTCGCAGGCGTCGATTCCAACGGCGGCTATGTGAAGCAGTATCTGGTCGAGCCGAACCTCAACGCGCTCGCCACCTACGGCCTGTCGATAACCGAACTGGCCGATGCGCTCGAGCGCGCAAACATTTCTGCCGGGTCCAACTATGTCCGGCGCGCAGGCGAGAGCTTCCTCGTGCGCGCCGATGCTAGGCTTAAGTCGATCGAGGACATTCAGGACGCGGTGGTGGCGACGCGCGCCGGCAACCCTGTTCGCGTCAGCGATGTCGGTGAAGTGGTCATCGGTGGTGCCGTCCGCACTGGTTCCGGCAGCCGGATGGGATCGGAAGCGGTCATTTCGACCGTACTGATGCTGGTCGGCAGCAACAGCCGGATCGTCGCCAATGCGGCGGGCGAGAAGCTGACCGAGGTCAACCGGTCGCTGCCGCCCGACGTCTTCGCGGAGCCCGTCTACAATCGCTCGAAGCTCGTCAACGCGACGATTGCGACGGTCGAAAAGAACCTGACCGAGGGCGCGTTGCTCGTCATCGTTGTGCTGTTCCTGCTGCTCGGCAACATCCGCGCGGCGCTCATCACGGCGGCGGTTATCCCAATCACGATGCTGATGACAGCGGCGGGCATGAACGGGCTTGGCGTGTCAGGCAATCTGATGAGTCTCGGCGCGCTCGATTTCGGGCTGATCGTCGACGGCGCGGTGATCATCGTGGAGAACGCGCTCCGACGCCTTGCCGAACGACAGGAACATGAAGGCCGCCTCCTCACGCGCGAGGAGCGAATGGCGGAGACGACGCTCGCCGCGCAGGAGATGGTGAAGCCGACCCTGTACGGGCAGCTCATCATCTTTTTGGTGTTCGTGCCGTTGCTCACCTTCCAAGGGGTTGAGGGCAAGACCTTCGCGCCGATGGCGACGACGCTGATGGTGGCACTCGCCGCCGCCTTCGTGCTCTCGCTCACCTTCGTGCCTGCGATGATCGCGCTCGTCATCACCGGCAAGGTGAGCGAGACCGAGGTCAAGCCTATCCGCTGGTTCAAAGATCGCTATGCGCCGCTGCTCGCGCGGGCAGTGGCACGCCCCTTACCGTTCATCGCGGGGGGCGCGGGCGTCTTCGCAGCGGCGGTGCTGTGCTTCGGCTTGCTCGGTGAGGAATTCATGCCGCAGCTCGACGAGAAGGATATCACCGTCACCAATTTCCGCGTGCCCTCGGCCTCGATCGACCAGTCGACGCAGATGCAGTTGCGGATCGAGGATGCGCTGAAGACGCTGCCCGAGGTGGCGCTGGTCTTCTCCAAGAACGGCAATGCCGATCTCGGCACCGATCCGATGCCGCCGAACGCATCGGACACTTACGTCATCCCCAAGCCCGAGAGCGAATGGCCGACGGGCGTCCACAGCAAGGCGGACATTCTTGCCCGGATCGAAGCGAAGATGAAGCCGCTGATCGGCAATCGAACCGAAATCCAGCAGCCGATCCAGATGCGCTTCAACGAACTGATCGCGGGCGTGCGTTCGGATGTTGCGGTCAAGCTCTATGGTGACGACCTCGACCAGATGACCGCGCAGGCGCAGCGCATCGCGGCCACGCTATGGGCAATCCCGGGTGCTGCCGATGTCAGCGCCGAACAGACCGATGGCGCGCCGACCTTCGACGTGAAGATCGATCGGCAGTCGGTGGCGCGCTACGGCCTGTCGGTCGAGGAAGTGGCGAACACCGTCGCCGCCGCGCTCGGCGGACGCGAGGCGGGATTGCTGTTCGAAGGCGACCGGCGCTTCTCGGTCGTCGTCCGCCTTTCGGACGCACAGCGCGATGATCTAGAGACACTCGGCTCGATCCCGGTCATGCTCCCCGCGATGGACGGGCAAGTCGCGCGTTCGATCCCGCTCCGCGAGGTGGCGCGGTTCAGCTACACGCGGGGGCTCAACCAGATCAGCCGCGAGGACGGCAAGCGCATGGTTGTCGTCCAGGTCAACGTGCGCGGCCGTGATCTAGGCGGGTTCGTGACCGAGGCGCAGGACAAGATCGGCAAGCTCGATCTGCCGCCGGGGATGTATACCGCTTGGGGCGGCACATTCGAGAGCCTGCAGTCGGCGCGCCTGCGGCTGATGATCGTCGTGCCGATCTGCTTCCTTGCTATCTACGGGCTGCTCTACATGGCGCTGGGCGGCTTCGTGCCCGCCGCGATCGTGTTCAGCGCGGTCCCGATGGCTCTGGCGGGCGGCGTATTCGCGTTGCTGCTGCGCGGCATCCCGTTCTCGATCACAGCGGCGGTGGGGTTCATCGCGCTGTCCGGCGTAGCGGTGCTAAACGGCCTCGTGATG